>NZ_RYZH01000068.1 GCF_003977685.1 Tautonia sociabilis
CGGCCCCTCGGTCGCCGGGGGGCCCTCCTCGGACCGCGTTCCCGTCGCGAGCACCAGGCCGCCCATGAGCATCGAATCGAGCAATCGGCCCCGAAACGACCGGACGGAGCATCCCCCGCGGAGGCCGAGAGGATGGAGTACGGTCGCCGTCGCGACGGATCGCCACGCGGGCAACGGCCGCCGAGAATCCGGTCGCGATGCGGACACGGCTCTTGGTCTCTCACACGGGCCGGAACTCATCCCGGATTGCGCGGAAACGATGCGAGATCGCCTCCACCGCGTCGCCCGTCGCATCGTCCGCTGCGACGACCTCGCGGAGGACGCCGTGCAGGAGTCGATGCTCGCGCTGTGGGGCCTCCCGGAGCGCCCGGAGGACCCGGCGGCCTGGCTGGCCAGGGCGGTCGTCTACCGGAGCCTCCAGATCCTCCGATCGCGCCAACGACGGCGACGGCACGAGGAACGGGCCTGCTCGTGCCGATCCGAGCGCGACCCCCGCGCGGATGCGTACCAGGCGGCGGAGCGGAGGGAATTCGCCGAGCTGGTCCTCTCGCTGCTCGACGAGCTGCCCGAGTCGTACCGCGTGGTGTTCCAGCTCCGCGAGGAGGAGGGGCAGGAATACGGGGAGATCGCCGAGCGGCTGGGGATCCCGATCGGGACCGTCCGGTCTCGGCTCAACCGGGCACGCCGGGTGTTGCGGGCTCGGCTCAGCGACCTGAAATGGTCGCCGGCCTGACGGCCCCCCGGGGCCCTGGGAGGGGGACGAATTGTCGAGGTCGAAGGTGTTTTTCGGGGGCAGTCCTCGGATCGACCCGGAGGCATGGGGATGGCGGGGCGAAGTGCATCGGCGAGACCCCGAGACCGGACCGCGGCGGGCGGGTCGCGGATCCATCGGTGGCTGCTCGGCATCCGGCACATCCTGGTCGAGGCGGACCACCTCTCCTTCGTGAATGTCTACCTTCCCTGGCGTTATCCCCTGGGCAGCCTGCTCATGGCGGCGGTCGCGGCGGTGCTCTGCGGCTGGTTCGTGCACGCGAGGGCCTATGTCCTGCTCATCGGCGTCGGCTCGGTCATCGGGCTCGGGCTGATCTGGCCGAAGCTCAGCCTGATGGCGCTCCGGGGCCGCCTGGTCTTCGAGGACCGGCGAACGGTCGAGGGCAAGGGGACTCGGGCGCGGCTGGTCGTGACGAACTACCTTCCCGTCGGCTCCTGGGGCCTCCGCCTGCACGGCGGGGAGGCGGACGACTCGGTCGCGAACCTCGCCGTGGTGCCGGGCTGGAGGACGACCGAGTTCGAGTTCCCGTACGTCCCCCGCGTCCGGGGCGAGTATCCGGTCGGCACGGCCTGCTTGCGGACGGGCTTCCCGTTCGGGCTCTGGGAGGCGCAACGGCCGCTGGAGTCGGGCGGCAGCCTCGTCGTCTGGCCGCTCGCCTTCCCGATCGACGCGATCCCCGAGGCGGCCGCCAGCGACCGGACGCGGGAGGGCCTGACTTACCTGAACCGTGCCGGCCAGACTGGCGACTTCTTCGGCGTCCGGCCCTACGTCCGCGGGGATCCGCTCCGACGCATCCACTGGGCCCAGTCGGCCCGGCATGACCGGCTGATCGTCTGCGAGCGCCAGGCGAGCGCCAACCTGCACCTCCAGGTCGTGCTCGATGTCGACCCTGCCGTCCACGGCGGCCGTGGGCCCGACGGTTCTCGGGAATGGGCCATCCGTGTCGCGGCGACGCTGGTCGAGGCGTTCCTGGCCCGGGGCGCGCTCGTCGAGTTGCTGGCGGGCGACAGGGCCGTGTCGACCGGCTCCGGCGGCCAGCAGCGGGAACGTCTCATGGACACGCTCGCGCGCATCCCGGCCCATCCGTCGACGGCGATTGAGGCCATGCTTGCCTCCCGTCCGGCCCGCCGATTCCGAGACGGCTTGCAGGTCGTTATCACCACCGACCGCGGCCTCGACCGGCCGGGGGTCGCAACCATCTGGCCCCGGTCGGCCCGGGCGATCGTCCTCCGGGCCGGGGGGTTCGAGCGCCGCCGAGGCGAGGACGGCGTGGCTGCCTCCCGACTGCCGATCCGGCCCTGGATCGAGCTCACCGACGCGGACGACGTCCGCGGCCAGTTCCGCCGCGCCTGGCGGGAGGTCCTCGATGCGAACTGAAGAGACCCGCTCGGGACGCCAGCTCGTCCGGCTCGGCTTCGTGCTCGCGGCGATCGCGGCCCTGGCCGCGGAGTACACCCTCGACCGCCCGGGGGTGCCCGGCTGGCTGAGGCTTGCCCAGGTGGCCTTCCTGATCGCCGGTGCGGCGGGCATCCACCGGTTCCTCGGCCTCAGGGGGCGGGCCGAGTCGGTGCCGTCGGCCGCCACCATGATCGCCGCCTCGCTGATGATCGCCGCCCTCTGGGCATTGGACCTGGGGGCGACACTCCTCGGGTCTGGGGGCTTGCCCTACGAGCTGCTGCTCGTGCTGCTGATGCGGGACGCGGCGCTGTCGGCGATCGCGCTGTCCGGCAACCCGGTCTGCCTGCGGCTCTCGGGCGGGCTCACGCTGGCGGCGATGCTCTTCAGCTCGGTGCTGGCCGAGCATCGGGTGCTCTACGCGCTCTCGGCACTGTACGCCTTGCTGGGGAGCTACTGGCTGATCCTGCTCTACTGGAGCGTTCTCCAGGTCAAGCTGCTGGAGGGGACCAACCGCCGGCCGCCGGTGCTGGCGATCGTCGTCTGGGGCCTGCTCGTCGGCGGGATGACGGTGCTGGTCGTCGGCCCGGGACGGACGATCGGCGTGCTCGGCGAGCTGCTGCCGACCTCCGGCGGCTCGACCATCAGCGACCCCTCGGCCCGCTCCGGCGTCGGGGATGGCCCGAACCTGGCCCGGGGCGTCGACGACCCGACGACCACCGGCCCCGTCGACAGCGACCTCTTCCTCGAGACCCGAGAGCTGTCGCTCTTCGACGCCTCGAACGAGAAGTGGGGGGACCCGGAGGAGATCAACACGAAGCGGAGCCTCGCGGTCGCCGTCGAGAACCCGGGCGGGGAGATGCAGGAGGAGCGATCCCGCCAGTCCGACCCGACCCGCGAGTTCTCCGCCGTCCGCGGCGGCCGCCGTCGCAGGGCGGAACCGCCCGAGGGGACGGCCGACGCGGCCTTTACCGTCCGGGGGAAGACGCCGGTGCACATCCGGCTGATGGCCTACGACGACTTCGACGGCCGGTCCTGGGCGGAGCCCGCGGTCGGGCAGGAGCCGGTCGACCTCCGGCTCGGCTTCGCGGGCTGGATCGAGATCCCGGGGGAGGACGGCGGGATCGACGCCGGGGTGGTGCGGCACGAGGTCGTCGTCGGCAACGTCGAGGCCCCGCAGCTCCCGCTGCCGGCCGGCTGCGACCGCTTCCGGATCGACCTGATTGAACGGCCCGACTTCTTCGCCCTGGCCCAGGACGGCATCCTCCGCTACCGGGCCGAGTACCTTCCGAAGCAGACCAGCCTGGAGACGCGGACCCCGACGGTCGACCCGGCCCGCCTCCGCCGGCTGGCGTTCCCGCCAGGGCCGTCCTACGCCATGCCGAGGTATCTGACCTTTGATGCGATTGTCGAGACGCCGGGGGGCATTAAGCGGCGGCCAGCGGACCCCCGAATCGCTGAGCTGGCGAGCCGATGGACCGAGGGCATCGGACGGGGATGGCCGCAGGTCGAGGCGATCGTCTCCCGCCTGCGGACGGGATACGAGCGGGACTCGGATGCGATCCTCCCCGTTGATTGCGAAGACGCCGTCGCCCACTTCCTCTTCGAACGGCGCCGGGGCGACGACTACCTCTTCGCCACGGCCGCCTGCATGCTGCTGAGGAGCCTGGGCTATCCGACCCGGTTCGTGCAGGGGCTCTACGCCGACCCGCGGCATTTTGACGAGGAATCGGGCTGGACGCCGGTGCTGATGCCTCGCGACCTGCACACCTGGGCCGAGGTCCAATTGCCGTGCCGGGAGTGGGTCGTCGTCGAGGCGACGCCCGGCTTCGAGGTGCTCGGGCCGGAGCCCTCGTTGATGGCCAGGCTCTGGGGCGGTGTGCGGGTGACCGCCCGATGGATCGGGCAGCATCCGGTCGAGACGATCGCCGTGGTGCTCGTTTCGGGCCTCCTCCTCATGGCGAGGATCTGGATCGCGGCAGCGATGGCGACGCTGGCCTGGCGGGTCGCGTTCCGGGGAGAGGCTCGGCGCCGCGTGATCGCGACGGTCCGGCTCCTGGAACGTCGGGCCGCCCTGTCGGGACGGGGACGGCCACGCTCATGGACGCTCCGCGAGTGGTACGGCCGCACCGCTGCCGACCTGCCCGACGTGCCGGCCCGCTCGGCCATACACCAGCTCATCCGCCTAGCCGACTGGGCCTGTTACGCACCTCCCCAACGAGACGGGTCGGCCTTCGGCGACGCCGAGTCGATTCGTCGGCTCTGCCTGGAGTTTGCGCGTGTCTGCACCCGGGCCTCGCTCCGCGCGATCCCCGGCGATGCCGAGGCCCGGAGGCCGATCGGCCGCAACCGGCGACCCCTCCTGACCGGGGCGGGGGCGCTCCTCCTCTTAGTCGTCGGCCTCTCACGGGCGAGGGTACAGGAGGACGGACTCCCCGAGCTGCCCCCCTTCCCGGAGATTTTCGCAGGGATGGAGGCGAAGGATGATGACGCGATGCCCCCGGTCTCGCCCTCGGGCCGATCCTTGAGCGCCCTGGGCATCGAGCCGATCGACGAGATGTCCGAGGACGACGAGCGGAGCATCGCGACCCTCCGCGCCATCACCGCCGTCTTCTTCTTCATGCTGGGCGCCGCCATCGGCAGCTTCCTGAATGTGGTCGTGTACCGGATGCCCCGGAGGATGTCGCTCTGGGGCCGCAGGTCGCACTGCCCGGCCTGCCAGACGCCGCTGACGTTCCGGGAGAACGTGCCGATCGTCGGCTGGCTCCGACTGCTGGGGCGTTGCAACAGCTGCTCGGCCCCGATCTCGCCGCGCTATCCGCTGGTCGAGGCGGCGACCGGCTCGGTTGTCCTGGCCTTGCTGTTCCTGGAGCTGCTCTCCGGCGGCGGGTCGGTCCCGGTCCGCCAGCCGAACTCCTACAACGGGGTCGTCTGGATCCTCTGGTATCCGAAGTGGGACCTGATCGGGCTGTTCGCCTACCACGCGGTCCTGCTCTGCTCGGTTCTGTGCGTGACGCTGATCGCGGCGGATCGCATGCGGATCCCGATTCGACTGGTCCTCTTCGCGGCGGCGATCGGCTACCTCGGGCCGATGATCGCGGCCGACCTTCACCCGGTGCCACCCTCGGACCCAAGGCCCGGCTGGCTGCCGGGGTCGGGGCCCTCGGCGGCGGAGGCGGCCAGCGGGCTGATCGGCCACCTGGCGGGGCTGATCGTCGGGGGGATGCTCCTCCCGGGTGCCCGGCGACCGGGGGGAATCCTCGCCGTCCTCGGCCTGGCCGGGCTCTACCTCGGCTGGCAGGCGGCGGTGTCGACCGGGCTGATGGCCGCGGCGGGGATGGTGGTGCTGGCCGGTGCGTCGAGGCTGATCGCGCCCCTGCGGGCGGTCCCACCGGTGGCCTCGGCCGGGTTCGCGGTGCTGGTGCAGATCCTCGCCTGGCGATGGCTCTCCGGGCTGCCCTCCTGGCCGTCGCACGACGCCTCGCCGGCGGAGATGGCGGGGGCCCTGACGCTGATCGCCCTGCTCTCGGGGCTCTCGCGGTGGATCCGACCTTGGCCGGATGCCCCCGAAGAGCCCGCGTCCGACACATCCACGCCCATCGGGCTCACCCCGGACCCGGCCGATCCAGGCGGGGCGGTGGGACCGGTCGGCGAGGCCGAGACGCCACAACACCCTCCCGACGCAACGGATCCCGTTCGGGACGGCGATCGCGCGTCCGCTTTTTGATCCGAACCAGACCGCCGGCCGAGGTGCGTGGCCAACTTCGAGGCACCGGGCTCGCTAACGACGGGGCGTCGCCTCCTCGGAAGAACGATCCCCAGACGAGATTGCCTCTCGGGGCGGACTCCGGGGTGAAGAGCGACAGTCCACCGGCTCGAGCTCTTCACCGGCGATGAGATACCGGGCGTTGAGCGCCAGGCCGAGCGCCAGCAGGGCCACCCCCGGACCGATCCATACCCCATCCGTCCGAGGGACGCCAATCGCCACCAGGACCAGGGCGAGCATCGCCAGCGCGCAGGGTAGCCGACGACCGTGGGCCGTGCAGCCGAAGGCGGTAAGTCCGAGCGCCGCCCAGACCGCGCCGCTCAGGGCGATGATCGGCCCGAGCCCCTCGGTCCGGTGGCCGAGGACCCCGGAGGTGACGACCAGCACGATCCCGCAGGCGACCGGCGTGAGCACGAGCCCGGCCCAGCCGGAGCGGGCGTGCAGCCGGGATCGGGGCGGCCTGTCCGGGGTCGGAGTCATGGCGACGCCTCCTCTTCGAGGGGGAGGAGCACTCCCGGGATGCGACCAGGCCCGTCGCCCCCGTTGCGTAGGGACCGCATGCCGGATCCCCTGACTGGAGAGTGCTGCTCGACGACCATGAGTTCCCGCGTTCCTCCCGGCGTCCACGGTCGATCGGCACCCGGGTGGGATTGTCGACGCAGGGCACTGCCGCGTCCCGAGCGGCTCAGGCGACACCGGACTCGGGATCGAAACCGGACGAGGCGACCGGGGAACACGACTCGCATCGGCGGCAGAAGTACAGGTTGACCACGTGGGCCGCGGCAAGGGTCAGGCCGCCGACGACGACCAGCGCGGTCTCCGCGGGCGACTCCTCCAGCAGTCGACTCGCCGCGATCAGTGCGATCGCGACGGCGGGCAGGGCGATCAGGCCGTATCTGCGGTGGCGGACGCACCCGGTCCCGATGCCGATCACGCCGATGAGCAGGGCGGCCGCGATGAGCCCGAGCTCGAGCCGCTCGTCGGCCAGCCAGGACAGGAGGCCGGCCGAGGAGACGGCCAGGAGCAGCGGCGTCAGCAGGCAGTGGACCGCGCAGGACGCCGACAGGGCGACGCCGATCCGGTCGATCGAGGGGCGCAGGGCGGCGAGACTCATGGGTCGGAGTCCTTCGTTCGCGATCGGGACGGGTGGAGGAGTGTTGCGGTCCGCTGCCGGTGAGGTCGGCGTCGACCCCGCGACGCACCGGACCCGCTCGCGGGCGGCCGCGGGCCGGTTGTTCGTCGCATCGCCGAGGAGACACGCCTCCGCGCACGCCGGGAATGACGGCGGTCAAGGTCCAGGACCAGGATCGCGTAACCGGCGACCAGTAAGATGAGGGGCGGCACGGCGGCGCAGAGGTCGATCGAGCCGCCGGGGCAGAGTCCTCCGCACATGGACCGTCCTCTCGAATCCGTCGCTCGGGTCAAGGCGGGCGCGACGCGGGTCAGCGGGCGAGGTCGGCGTCGAGGTGGTAGAGGATGCTCCCGAGCTGGCCCGGAGCCTGGTCGGGCTCGACGCGGAACCGGCCCGCGACCGAAACCAGGCCGCGGCGATACGAGACGGCACGTTCGGCCGGGAGGGTCACCTGGATCATGTCCGCCAGCTTCGGCTGGCCGCCGAAGCAGCAGGACCCGTTGTCCCGGCAGAGTACGAACTCCGTGATGCCGTCGAGCTGGGCCGTCGGGTACATGTACCCTTTGATGAACACCTGCTCGCCGTCGACCTCCTCGGCCGAGGGCGGGACGACTTCCCCCGGGCCCGGCTGGAGCCGCTCGTAGCCCAGCCGCTCGTAGCCCGGCGGGACCTCCGTGGCGTGGCGATACCCCGCCGCCGACAGGCCGCCAACCAGCGCCAGCGACGAGGCCGACAAGCCGGCCCAGGCCAGGCGGCGGCCCCCCAGGTCGTAGCGGGCGATCGAGCCGAGGGCCCGCATCCCCGCGACGATCCCGAGCGCCGGGACGGCCGAGTAGACGACCAGGTCCATGTCGAACACCGCCATTGCCATCACGAGGCTGGACACGCCCAGGATCATGGCGATCACCGCCGACGGGCAGATCGGCCGGTAGTTTTTCGCGAGATCGGCCTCGATCGCGTCGACCAGCGAATCGGCACGGTCGTTCATCGGAAAGGCTCCACAGGCGGGATCCAGGGACAAATGGGCACGTCTCGCCGGGTTGCGGGCCGACCGCGGGGGACTCATGCCGACGAGCCGAGGGCGCGGGCCACGTCGGTCCGATAGGCCATCCGCGCGGGGAGGTAGCCGGCGAGCGTCGCCAGCAGGGCGACCAGGGGGAGGATCGCCAGCTCCGCCGCGGCGAACGACAGCGGTCCGACCGCGATCCCCGTCCGGGCGGCGGCCAGCGGGCCGACCACCCCGAGCAGCGCGTGGCCGAGCAGCCAGCCTGCCGCCCCGCCCGCGACCCCCAGCAGCAGCGACTCCAGAAGCACGATCGTCAGCACGTCGCGACGCCGGGCGCCGAGCGCCCGCATCACGGCGATCTCCCGCCTGCGGGCGCCCATCGAGTTCACCAGGCTCACGAGGATGCCCACCGCCGCGACCACGACGACCAGGGCCGCCAGGCCGAGCAGCGCCCACTGGATCGGCCCGACGACCTCCTCGAAGAGACCTCGGATCTCGCGGGCCGGCGAGACGGCCTGCGCCACCGGGCCCTCGTTAATCCGGTTGGGCAGCAGCGCCGAGGCCACCGGGTTGGCAGTCCGGACCAGGATCGCCGTCACCTCCCGCTGCTCCACCGGCACCGGGCCGTGATCATGGCCCTGATGCCCCGCGTGATCGTGATCGTCATCGTCATGGTCGGCAGGCGCGGTCGCCTCCAGTTCGCCGTGGTCGTGCCCATGCCCATGATCGTCCGGCTCCGCGTGGCCGTTGGCATGGGCGTCCTGGCCGTGATCGCCGAGGTTGGCTTGCTCGTGGCCGCCATGCTCGTGGTCATCGCCTTCGAGGTGAGTCGGCTGGTTCTCCGCGTGGAGATGGTCCTGGTCGTGTACGTCCTCGTCGTCGTGGCGATCGGGCACTGTTCCTTCGCGATCGTGGCTGGTGTGGCCGTCGAGGAGGTAGAAGCCCTCGATGTTGACGAACAGCGCCCGGTCGTTCGGGGTGCCGGTCGGGGCCAGGACGCCGACCACGGCGAACTCCTCGTGCTCGTGCCCCTGGCCGTCGTCCTCGACGCCGTGGGTCGGTCGGAAGCGGTCGCCGACGGCCAGGCCGGCTTGCCTCGCGGCGACGGCGCCGACCACAGCCTCGAACGCGCCGTCCTGCCGCATGTTCCGCCCCTTGGCGATCGCATAACGACGGCCGGGGGAGTACTCGACCTCGAACAGCCCGGGCACGGTCCCGACGACGCGGTTGCCCCGGTAGTTGTCCCCGAGGCAGTAGGGGATGGCCCAGACCACATAGGGCGCGAACTCTCCCTCGACGAACTCCCGATAGTAGGAGTACGGGACGTTCTCGACGGGCGTGCTCAGGTGGTAGACCGTGTTGAGGACGAGCTGGAGCCGCCCCCCCTTGGCGCCGACGATCACGTCGTAGCCGAGGCTGGCGTTCCGCTCGAACGCTCCGGCCACCACGCCGTAGACGACCAGGACGCAGACGACGAGCATGACGCCCATCGCCAGCGAGACGCCGGTCAACGTCGTCGACAGCGCCCGGACGCGGAGCCCTCGCACGGCGATCGCCCAGAGGCTCATCACGCCACCTCCTTCGCCGGGATCCCCTTGGCGGCCCGGTTGAACGACTCGATCGACTCGACCCGCTCGAACGCCTCGGCCACGTCCGGGGCGTGGGTCACAAGCAGCAGGGCGACCGACTCCTCGCGGCAGGCCGAGCGGATCAGGTCGATGACCTGCCGCTGGTTGACCGGGTCGAGGTGGGCAGTCGGCTCGTCGGCGAGCATCACCGTCGGCCTCGCGAGCAGGGCCCTCGCCACGGCAACCCGCTGCCGCTCGCCGACCGACAACGCCTCCGGGCGATGGTGGAGCCGATGGCCCAGGCCGACCCGGTCGAGCAGGTCCCGGGCACGCCTTTCGTCCGGCGGCCTGCCGCCGAAGGTCATCCCGAGCAGGACGTTCTCCAGGCTCGAGAAGCCGTCGAGCAGGTTGAGCGTCTGGTAGACGTAGCCGATCGCCCCGGCACGGAACCGGTCGCGGGCCGGCTCGTCGAGCCCGGTCAGCTCGCAGTCGGCGACGCGGACCGAGCCCTCGTCCGGGAGCGTCAACCCCGCGATCACGTGGAGCAGCGTCGTCTTGCCGCTCCCGCTGTGCCCGAGCAGGGCCGCCTGCTCCCCCGCGCCAAGTACCCAACGCTCGACGTCGAGGACGGCACACCGCCCCCCGGCCGGGTCGACGTGGGCCTTCTTCACGCCAACGAGCTGGACGACATCCATCGCGGCACGACCTCCGGGTCGGGGGGGAGGGTTCGCTTCGGGGAGTACAGGTCGTCGACATCTCGCTCGATCGAGTGCGGTCCCCCATCGCTCGTCCTGCCCTGTAGGGATCCGGCCAAACCCGGCGAGTTCCCGAGAACGAACGGCGAGCGGTGACGCTTTCCCAGATGCAGGTGCCCATCCCTGAGAAATTCCGCGGGAGGTGGGAACTCGACCCGCGTGACCGGCTCTCTTCGGGGGACAACGAACCCACGCATCGTCCGGCCCCTACCGAGGCCCCGGGCCTCGGCTGGCATGCGCCGGTCGCGTGCCATTCGACCGGGCCCTCGGCCTGGTCCGGCCACCCCGGATGATGTCGACAGGCGGTCGAGGTTTCGCAATGAGCCGAAGGAAGAGGTCTGCTCGCAGCCCGATCGGCCCGCCGGAGTCGGCCCCATCGCTGCGCATGCCCCCGGACTTCCGCCGCCAGGCGGCCCGGATGCTGGACCAGCAGATGTGGTGCTGGGGGCAGGACATCCGCCTCCCGGGGGGGAATGCGTTGATCCGATACGGCTTCGAGCGTCATCCGGTGGCCCCGGGCATCAGCGGGTCGAACGGGTACGCGAGGCGCGACGAGGCGGGCCGCCTGCTGGCTCTCTGGGGGTCGGGCCTGTACCTCGGGGCGCCCGGCCTGGGCGGGGTCGTGTTGCGACGGTTCGACTTCCGACCGGCCTACACCCGCCGGCCCACGCTCCTCGCCTCGGAGCTGAGCGGCGGGGCGGTCCCGACGTTCCGGGCAGTGGCGGGGCCGTCCGAACCGGAAAGGGAGGCGACCCTCGTCGGCGACATCCTCGACGCGATCGTCTCCTACGAGCGCTGGGCCCTCCTCGAGCTGGGACTCGACCATCGGCGGCGCTGCGTCGCCGCCTGGCGGAAGGCCTGCGTGACCGCCGAGGAGATGGCCCCGGCCTGGGAGTCGCTCGCCCGACGCTGGCGGGCCATCGGGATCAGGGCGGCGGGCTGATCGGGATCGATCGGGGCATCTTGGGCCATCGAGGCGAGCGCACATGGAACGCGAGGCGAAGCTGCCCGTCACCGTCCTCTCCGGTTTCCTCGGGGCCGGGAAGACGACGCTGCTCAACCACATCCTGGCCAACCGCGAGGGACGTCGGGTCGCGGTGATCGTCAACGACATGAGCGAGGTCAACGTCGACGCGAGTCTCGTCCGGGGCGGCGCCGCGCTGAGCCGGGTGGACGAGCGGCTGGTCGAGATGACCAACGGCTGCATCTGCTGCACGCTCCGCGAGGACCTGCTCGTCGAGGTCGGCCGCCTGGCCCGGGAGGGCCGCTTCGACGCCCTGCTCATCGAGTCCACCGGCATCTCCGAGCCGATGCATGTGGCCGAGACCTTCACCTTCGAGGACGAGCGGGGCCAGGCCCTCTCCGACGTGGCCCGGCTCGACACCATGGTCACGGTGGTCGACGCCGCGGCCTTCCTCCTCGAACTGGAGCGGACCGACGACCTGCTCGAGCGCGGCATGGCGGCCGGCGAGGAGGACGACCGCACGATCTCCGACCTGCTGGTCGAGCAGGTCGAATTCGCCGACGTCCTCGTGCTCAACAAGGTCGACCGCGTCTCGCCCGATGAGCTGGCCCGCGTCGAGGCCCTGCTCCGGCGGCTGAACCCGACCGCCGAGCTAGTCCACAGCACCTTCGGGCGCGTGCCGCTCTCGGTCTTGCTGGACACCGGCAAGTTCGACTTCGACCGGGCCGCCGCCGCCCCCGGCTGGCTGGCCGAGCTGCGGGGCGAGCACGCTTCCGAGGCGGAGGAATACGGCGTCTCCAGCTTCGTCTACCGGTCGCGACGCCCGTTCCACCCGGCCCGGTTCTTCGCCTGGATCGACCAGGACTGGGACGGCCTGCTCCGGGCCAAGGGGACCTTCTGGCTGGCCACCCGGCCCGATTTCGTCGGCCTCTACTCCCTGGCCGGCGGCGCCTGCCGAACCGGGCCTGGCGGGCGATGGCTCTCCGCGACCCCGAGGTCCGACTGGCCCGACGACCCCGACGAATGCCAGGCCGCGCTTGACGACTGGGACCCCGCCGTCGGCGATCGCATCCAGGAACTCGTCTTCATCGGCATCGACCTCGACCGGGAGGCGATCTGCCGATCACTCGACGCCTGCCTCCTCACCGCCGAGGAGCTCGACGGCCTGGGGCCCGTCGCCGCGACCGACCTCCCCGACCCCTTCCCCGAATGGGTCGATGCCCCGTGCGACGACCACGACCACGACCACGACCACGGTCCTGCTGCCCCCGCGACCAGTCCCACCGGGCCGGATGGCCCATGATCCCGAACAACGCACCGGCGCGTTGATTCGATCCTCGACTGCATTACTGATCACCTTTGAGGAAAACCCGCGATGAGGCTCGTTTCGTCCCCGGTCCCCTCCGTCGTGCTCCTGACGCTGTCCGCCCTGACCCTGGCTTCAGGGACCGAGAGCCGTGCGGAATCGGTGCCGCGCTACACGGTCCAGGCGGTCCCCACGCTCCCGGGGGGTGCCGTCAACTTCGCCCTGGATATCAACAACCGGGGGCAGGTCTCGGGGAACTCGCGCAAGGCGGGCACCGGCACCCAGTTGTTTCCCTATGTCTGGACGATCGGCGAGGCCAAGCCGGTCGAGATCGGCATCCTGCCGGGCGTGCCCACCTTCGGCCGGGGGTTCGCGGTGAATGACAACGGCGTGGTGGTCGGCGAGAGCGGCAACGGACCGAGCAAGGCCTTCCGCTTCGAGGGCGGGACCCTCTCCGACCTGGGAACGCTGCCCGGAGGCTCGGGGGGCGTGGCGAACGACATCAACAACGCCGGCCGCGTCGTCGGCGCGGCGTCGAACGGCCAGGCAGTCCGCGCCTTCTACACCGACGGCGGCGGCTCGCTGATCGACCTCGGCACGCCCCTGGGCACGACCAGCAGCTTCGGCCGCGCCTTCGCGATCAACGACACGGGGACCATCGCCGGCGTCGCCCGAAACGCCTCCGACACCGCCAGCGAGGCGACCCTCTGGACCTTCAACGCCGCCGGCGTGCCGATGGCGACGACCATCGGCTCGCCGGCCGCCGGGGTTTTCAGCGAGGCGTTCGGGATCAACGACCTGGGGCACGCCGTCGGCCGCTACAGCGACCCCGTCTCCGGCCGCACCCGCGCCTTCTTCTACGATGGCTCGACCTCCGTCGACCTCGGCCTGCTCGCCGACGAGCCGACTTTCGTCCACGCCCGGGCGATCGACATCAACAATTCGGGGCTGATCGTCGGCCACGTCGCCCGGCTCGACAACGCCCCCAGCTTCGGCGGCGCCGCGGTGCTCTGGCGAAACGGCCAGATCCTCGACCTCAACGGCCTGATCGATTCCAGCAGCGGCTGGCGACTGCTCAGCGCGGAAGGGATCAACGATCGGGGCCAGATCGTCGGCTTCGGGACGTTCGAGGGCCAGACTCGCGCCTTCGTGCTGACCGTGGTCCCGGAGCCGTCATCCGCAATCCTCGCCGCGTTCGGCGTCGTCTCGGCCGCCGCTACGGGGATCGTCCGCCGACGTCGCGCGTCGGCCAGCCGAATGGTCGATCGGCCCTGAGCCTCGTCCGCTCCCGTGCCCTTCCCGATCGCCCCCCGCATTCGAGGGGGAGTACCTCAAGGATTGTCGATCTCGCGATGACACACAGAACACGCATTTCGAGCCTGCTCGCCCCCCTCATCCTGTCATTCGGCGTCCTCCCCGATGCGGCGGACGCCAGTGGGCTCCGGTTCACGATCCAGACGATCCCGGCCCTGCCGGCAACCAACCCGCGGTCGCAGGGCAACGCGATCAACGAGGCAGGCCAGGCGACCGGCCTGTCCAACGTCCCAGGTAATTCGGAGGCCTTCCTCTTCGAGGGCGGCACGGCCACGAGCCTGGGCAACCTCGGCCTGGGTGGCGGCTTCACCAGCGGCTCGGGCATCAACGACGCCGGGGTGATCGTCGGCACGGGGAGCGTGTCGACCGGCACCGGCTCGTTCTCGGATCGGGCCTTCGTCTGGCAGCCGGGTCTCGGCTTCACGGCCGTCCTCAACCCCGAGGGCGTCGGACTCGGCGCCAACGCCAACGCCGTCAACAATGCCGGCCAGGTCGTCGGCGTGTACCGCTACAGCGGCCTCGACCGCCAGGGGTTCGTCTATCAGGTGGGCGACCCGGCCGACTCGTATACCCTGCTGCCGTTCCTCGGCGGCAGCAACACATCCAACGGCGCCAGGCAGTTCGCCAACGCCATCAATGACGGCGTCGTCGTCGCAGGCGCGGCCCGGACCCAGTCCGGCCAGGCGACCCAGGCCGTGCGATGGATGCCCGACGGCTCGGGCGGCTACACCATCGAGACGCTCGCCCCGCCGACCTCGGGAACGACCTTCAGCAACAGCTTCGGGATCAACGACCTCGGCCAGATCGTCGGCGACTTCAACGACGGCCAGTCCCAGGCCGTGCTCTGGAACCCCGATGGTACGGTCGAGATGCTCTGGGTCCCCTCCGGCGCCTTCAGCACTTCGGCCCGGGGTATCAATAGGGCGTGACTCGCCGCCCGCTCTCCTGGACTTCCTTTCCAGGGAACGAGTTACGGTGGGTAGTCCCTCAGGATGTTGGCACGGTTTGTCGGGCTTTCTATGCTGAAGTTGGACGCCTTGCTTGCGATCCGGACCCGTCCTGACCCGGTGCACGGAGACCGGCCATGGGACGCAAACCTTTGAGCCCAGACCACCACGACACCAAGCCGGGCGGCTCGCTGGCGGCCTTCGCCTGCCCGAACCCCGACTGCTCCCACTTCAATCGCTTCGCCGCCGGCAACCTCTCGGCCGTCGAGTACACCGGCAAGCGCAAGGACATTCGCCGCCTGTATTGCTCGGCCTGCAGGCGCCGCTTCACCGAGAGGCAGGGGACGTTGCTGCGGTACTCCAAGCTCCCAGAGGCGACGGTCGTCCGGATCGTCAAGTGCCTGGGCCACGGCTGCTCGGTCGAGGCGACGGCCGACATCTGCGAGGTCGACCCCCGCACCGTCGATCGGCTGCTGGAGCCGGCCGGCCGCCGTGCCGAGGACTTCCACCGCCTGCAGCTCGACCGGCTCCAGTCCCCGCCCGAGGCGGTCCAGCTCGACGAGTTGCACGGCCGGGTCAGCCCGACGCCCGAGCAAAGGGGGGGCGCCGCGGGTCTGCTCGGGGCCGTCGCGGCCTGGGTCGGACCTGGGTTCACGCGGCCCTGGCGGTCGTCAGCCGGTTCCTGATCGACCTGCGGCTCGGGCCGCGCGACCTGGCGACGGCCGCCGAGTTGGTGGCGTCGGTGGCGCTGTGCCTGCCGGCCGGCTCCGTGCCGCCTCTGCTGCTCTTGGACAACCACCTGCCGTACCCCGCGGCGTTGTTGCAGGTCTTCGGGGAGGTCCTGCATCGCCGCCGCAAGCGGCGGCGCGGGCGGAAGAAGAAGCCCGGGCTGAAGCCGCCGCCGGGGCTGCTGGCCGGGGTCGTGGAGAAGGTGCGGGACGCCTCCGGGCGCGTGATCCGGGTGCGGACCAAGGCGTTGTGCGGCCGGTTAAGGGCGATCAGGGCCCGGGTGGCCGAGCTGGGCATCGGGACGACGATCAACACCGCGCACCTGGAGCGGCTCAACGGGACGTTGCGGGGCCAGCAGGCGCGGCTGGCCCGTCGCGGCCGGTGCGTCTCGCGGGACGGGCGTCGGTTGCAGTGGCCGCTGCGGCTGTGGCGGGACCTCTACAACTGGGTGCGGGTCCACGGCTCGCTGGGGGGACGCGCGCCGGCGATGGCGATCGGCCTGACCGATCGGGTCTGGTCGGTACTGGATTACATCCGCCATCCGGTGCATGTCGACGACCTCACGCGAGCGATCTGGTCCGAGGAGCGGCAGGACGTGTCAACCTCGGCCTTGGACCGTCATATACGCCGGAAAGCCGTACCAACATCCTGAGGGACTACCCCGCCGTCGGCGACTCGCTCTACGTCCGGGGCCGGGAGACCTACCTCGAATTGCTCGGGCCCGAGAATCGTTTCGGCGAGCCCGCGGGCAAGTGCGGGCTCGGGCTGACCGTCGAGCAGCCCGGCGCGATCGACCGCGTCTATCGGCGGCTCTCCGAGGCCTACCCCGACGGTGTCGAACGATCGCTCGTCGACTGGACGTCCGGGACCGATGAGCCGATCCCCTGGTACCACGTCGTCCACCGCAAGACGACCGAGAGCCATCCCGGGCTCGACGTCTGGTTCAGCGAATATCACCCGGGGTTCTTCCCCTGGCTCGACCCCCATCGGGGGCCCGACGGCCTGGGGATCGCGCGGTCGCGGTTCCTCGCCCCTCGGTTCCGCCCGCAGCGGCTGCTGGACAACGTGACCGGCCTGACGATCGCGTTGCCCCGGGACGGCCGGCTCGACCTGATCCGGCAACTCGAGGCGATCGGTTACCGGCCCGGGCGAGGGGCCGAGGGGCCGGCCACGATCCTCGGGCCGGGGCTCGAAGTCACCCTGGTCGAGCCCAACGACGACCGAAACGGGATCACCGCCATCGAGTTCGACCTCACCCGTCGCGTCCCGGAGCCCATCGAGGTCCGGTTCGGGCCCCGATCTCGGCTGGTCATCCGGACCGACCGCACGGCGTCCTGGGACCTCTGACGGCGCCCCTGCGTCCGGGGTCCAGCCACCCCATCGCTGCGCGAGCCGTGCGTGAGTGAGGGCGGACGGCTGGCGCGATGGACTGTTCTTCGCAACCACCTACCCCGGCTCGTTCTCCGTGTCTCCTACCGGCGCCTTCGGAACGATCGGGCCGACACCGAGAGTGCACCGGAGCAGGAGATCGCCGAAGCCGGGATCGGCCCCGGGGCATGGGACGACGAGTATTACCGGGAACTCGATCGGTATGGCCGGCTCCTTCTAGGTACATGGCTCCGTCGGTCGGCGTGTCCTCCGGCCGCGAGCCACTCATGCGAGGTCTCGTAGAAGGGATTCGACCTGATGCTCATCACGAATCGCCGGGGCTTCACCCTGATCGAGCTGCTCGTCGTCATCGCCATCATCGGCGTGCTGATCGCCCTGCTGCTGCCGGCCGTCCAGGCCGCCCGGGAGGCGGCCCGCCGGGCCCAGTGCACCAACAACCTCAAGCAGATCGGCCTGGGGATGCACAACTACGAGAGCACCTTCTCCTGCTTCCCGCCCGGCTACATGACTCGGCCCGGCGGCGGCGGCGTGCACGGCGTGCCCGACCCCGACACGCTCGACGCCGGCCCGGGCTGGGCCTACGGCACCGCCCTGCTGGCGTCCATGGAGCAGGGCCCGCTCTACCAGGCCCTCAACGTCGACCTGCCCTGCTGGCTCCCCGAGAACACCACCGGGGCGGCGACCTCGCTGGCCACCTTCCTCTGCCCCTCGGTCAGCGACGACAGCCGCACCTTCAGTGTGCTTGACCAGCCCGGCGACGAGCTGGCCCGGTTCTCCCGGTCGCATTACGTCCTCAACGCCGGCAACGAGGAGTCCTGGAGGTTCCAGGTCGAGGACCATCGTCGCATCGCCGACGGCCCGTTCTTCCGCAACTCGTCCACGACGATCGCCTCGGTCCGCGACGGCCTCTCGAACACGCTGTTCATGGGGGAGCACACGCCGATCCTCAGCGACAAGACGTGGGTGGGAGTCGTGCCGGGTGCGGCCGTCTGCCCGACCCCGCAGTTCGCCTTCTCGACCTGCGACTACGCGGCCACGCTCGTGCTGACCCACAGCGGCCCCTCGGCCGTCGAGGGGGACATCATCCATCCGCCGAACGCGCGATCCTGCCACGTCTGCCAGATGTATTCCGAGCACCCCGGCGGGGCGAACGTCCTGCTGGGAGACGGCAGCGTGCGGTTCGTCAAGGAGACGATCAACCAGCGCGCCTGGGCGGCGATGGCGACCTGCCGGCGAGGGGAGGTGATCAGTGCCGACGCCTTCTGAGGGGTGGCCTCGACGCCGGATCGTGCCGCTCGCCGCGTTGGTGTTGGCCGCGGCCGGCTGCGGTCAGCCGCAGGTCGAGCCCGAGCATCGCGAGCTGGTCCTCCGCCTGGCGACCGCCACCTCGACGCAGGACCGGGCCGCCCTCGACCGGGCCGCCGAGGTGGTCGAGCGGCTCGACGCCGAGGGCGCCCTCGGCGTCGACCAGCGGGATGCCTTCACCCGGATCATCGATCACGCCCGGGACGGCGACTGGGAGCGTGCCCAACGGCTCGCCTACGACCTGAGGGATGCCCAGCGCCCCACGACCGAGGACATCGAACGGGTCAAGAACCGCACCATGCCCGAGCCGCAGCGGACCTACCCGCCCCCCTCGGGCTACTGACGACAATTGAGGCGTCATCGGCCTGCTCTCCAGGAACGCCATCGAGATCGCCGATTCCCGCAGCCTGGCCCCAAGGCCCGGCTCGGCCCGACGCCGACGAGCCCGCCCCCTTGCTCCGCCGTGCCGACGCCACACAATCCCAGACCTCCCCGGCCCGATCGGCTCACGACCATGCTCGAAGCGACCGACCTGACCAAGTCCTACAACGGCCACCTCGCCCTGGACCGCCTCAATCTGGCCGTCCGGCCCGGCGAGATCTTCTGCCTGCTCGGGGCCAACGGCGCCGGCAAGACGACCACGATCAACCTGTTCCTCAACTTCATCCGCCCCAGCTCCGGCTCGGCGCGGATCAAGGGGCTCGACGTCGTCGAGCACCCGCTGGAGACGAAGCGTCATCTGGCCTACATCCCCGAGCAGGTGAACCTCTACCGCAACCTGACCGGGCTGGAGAACCTCGCCTACTTCGCCGCCCTGGCCGGCCATCGCGAGCACGCGACGGCCGGCTTTTTGGAGCTGCTCGCCCAGGCCGGCCTGACGGAGGAGGCGGCGCGGAAGCGGGTGTCGACCTACTCGAAGGGGATGCGACAGAAGGTGGGCATCGCCATCGCCGCGGCCAAGCAGGCCGAGGTGCTTCTCCTCGACGAGCCGACCTCGGGCCTCGACCCGAAGGCCTCCAACGAGTTCTCCGAGCTACTGGTGCGGCTCCGCGACCGCGGCGTCGCCGTGCTCATGGCCACCCACGACCTGTTCCGCGCCAAGGAGACCGGCACCCGGGTCGGCATCATGAAGCGGGGCCGGATGGTCGCCCTGCTCGACACCGCCGAGGTCGGCCACGCCGACCTGGAGCGAATCTACCTCGATCACATGCACGACTGACCGCCGACAAGGCTTCTCCCATGATCCTCCGCATCGCCCGCAAGGAGTTCGTCGAGCTGGCCCGCGACGGCCGCTTCCGGGCCTCGGCGGCCGTCGTCGGCATCCTGATGGTCGGCGCCCTGGCCGTCGGCTGGGAAGGGTGGCGCGACATCTCCCGCGAGCACGCGCGGGCCGAGGCCGACTCGCGCGAGCGGTTCGAGGGCCAGGGCGAGAAGAACCCGCACTCGGCGGCCCACTACGGGCTGCACCTGTTCAAGCCGAAGTCGTCGCTGGCCTTCGTCGACCCGGGTGTCGACCCCTACACCGGCATCTCCGTCTTCGTCGAGGCCCACCGCCGCAACGAGGTCGACTACCGGCCCGCCCGCGACGCCACCGCCCTCGAGCGGTTCGGCGACCTGACGGCCGCGAGCGTGCTCCAGGTGCTCTTGCCCCTGGTGATCATCTTCCTCGCCTTCCCGGCCGTCGCCGGCGAGCGCGAGCAGGGGACGCTCCGCCAGGTGCTCAGCCTCGGAGTCCGGCCGAGGGACCTGCTGCTCGGCAAGGCGATCGGCCTGGCGGCGGCGATGGGGATCATCGTCCTGCCGGCGGTCGTCGTGGGGGCGGTGCTGCTCTCCCGGGTCGGGGACGACGCCGGGGCCGCCTGGCCGAGGGCGGCGGCGCTGGCGGCCGGCTACCTGCTCTACCTGGCCATGTTCCTCGCCGTCTCGCTCTTCGCCTCGATCCGGGCGAAGTCGGGCCGATCGGCCCTGGTGGCCTTGCTGGGCTTCTGGATCCTCAACACGATGGTCGCCCCCCGCCTGGCGACCGACCTGGCAAGGCGGCTCCACCCAACCCCCTCGGCCCTGGAGTTCGCCTCGGCGATCGACCGGGAGATCCGCGAGGGCGTCGACGGCCACGACCCGCAGGACGAGCGGATCCGCCGGCTGGAGGAGGAGTTGCTGGACCGGTACGACGTCGACTTCGTCGAGGACCTGCCGATCAACTTCCAGGGCGTCGCGTTGCAGGCCGGCGAGGACCACGGCAACGCCGTCTTCGACCGGCATTACGACGCCCTCTGGTCCACCTTCGATCACCAGGACGCCGCCCGCTCGGCCCTCGGCTTCCTCGCCCCGACGCTGGCGATCCGCTCGCTCTCGATGGGGCTCGCCGGCACCGACGCGGTCGAGCATCGCGCCTTCGCCGAGGCGGCCGAGGCGCACCGACGCGAGCTGGTCCGCCTGCTGAATGACGACCTCGCCACCAACGGCGCCGACCTCGGCTTCATGTACCAGGCCGGCCCCGAGCTGTGGGGGCAGATGCCCCGCTTCCGCTTCGAGCCGCCACCGGTCGCCGGGACGATCGCCCGCCTCGGCCCGAGCTGGCTGGCGCTCGGGCTCTGGACGATCGTCGCGGCCGCCGCGGCCGCGTGGTCGGCACGCACGCTCCGCATCGATTGACGGGATTCCCAAACGAGGCCGCCGACCGGCACCGGGGGTGCTTCGCCGATGCTCGCTCGGATCATGCGACACGAGGCCAGGGTGCTGGCCGCCGACCGTTCCCTCTGGGCCCTGGCCGGCCTGCTGGCCGCCGTGGTGGCCTACGGGGCGCTCAACGGCGCCTCCTGGGCCGAGACCCGCCGGGCCGCGCTCGAAGCCGCCGCAGCGGAGGAGGCCGCCCGGTTCGACGAGCTGCGCCGACGCCTCGGCTCGCCCGGCGACGCAATCGGCGTGGGCGCCCTGGAGGTCGGCCGTTCCTCCGGCGCCCGCTACGCCGCCATGCCGCCGGGGCTGCTGGCGGCGCTGGTGGTGGGCCAGTCGGACCTGCTGCCGTCCTACGTCAAGGTGACGACCGACGGCCGCCAGTCGCTCGACGGCGCCGACGAGATCGAGAACCCCACCCACCTGCTCACCGGCCGCTTCGACCTCGGCTTCGTCATCGTCGTCCTCTACCCGCTGGCGATCCTGGCCCTGAGCTTCGACCTGCTCTCCGCCGAGAAGGAGCGGGGGACGCTGGCGCTGGTGCTCTCGCAGCCGGTGTCGCTGCGGCAGGTCGTCCTGGGGAAGGTGCTGTTGCGTGGGCTCCTGGTCGTCGGCCTCGCGGTGGCGATCTCGATGGTCGGCTTGGCGGTGGGGGGCGGCGCGTCGGGGCCGGGCGTGCTGGCGAGGGCGGGGCTCTGGATGGCGGTGGTGGCGGCCTACGGGGCGTTCTGGTTCGCGCTGGCCGTGGCCGTCAACGCGATGGGCCGGGGCTCGTCGGCCAACGCGCTGATCCTCGCCGGGATCTGGCTGGCGCTGGTGGCGGTGGTGCCGGCCCTGGTCAACGTGGCGGTCAAGGCGGTGCATCCCGTCCCGTCGCGGGCCGAGCTGGTCCAAGCCCTCCGCGAGGCCTCCGACGAGGCCCAGGCCGAGGGCTCCCGGCTGAAGGCCCGCTACTTCGAGGACCACCCGGAGCTGGCCGGCGGGGACGTCGACGCGGACGAGTACGCCGTGCAGGCCCTCGCCGTGCAGGAGGCCGTCGAGGCCAGCGTCCGCGACATACAAGGCCGCTTCGAAGCCCAGCTCGCCCGCCAGCAGGCGATGGTCGACCGCCTCCGCTTCCTCTCCCCGGCGATCGTCACGGTCGAGGCCCTTCAGGACGTCGCCGGCACCGGCGCCGCCCGGGCCCGACACTTCGCCGGACAGGTCGAGGCGTTCCACGAGTCCTACCGCGCCTTCTTCCGCCCCCGGATCCTCCGGGCCGAGCCGATCGGGCCGAAAGACCTGGACGCCATCCCCGCGTTCACCTTCCGCGAGGAGCCGCTGCCGGGCGTGGCCGGCCGCGTCGCCCTCGGGCTGGCCGGGCTGGTCCTCCCGGCCGTCCTCGTCGGGGCCGTCGGCCGCAAGGCCCTGGGACGCTACCCCATCGTCGGATGATTCGCGATCGACGATCCCATGCACCACTGGCAAACACAGCGATGAATCGACACGTCCACTGTTGCTCCGCGTTGGTCCTGGTGGGGCTGGTCGCGATCCCGGCAGGATCGGCAGCCCAGGGGGCCAACGAGCCTGCCCCCGCCGTGGCGGAGGCGTCCGCCCTGATCGACTCCGGCCGCTACGACGAGGCCAAAGCCCTGCTCGACCAACTCGGGGCAGAGGCTGCCGGTGCCGAGGCCCTCCGCTGTCTCGCCCGGCTGGCCGAGGTCAACGGCGACCCCGAGGCCGCGCTGGCGAGGGCCGCCGAGGCGGTCGCCGCGTGCCGAAAGGAGATCCGCTCGGTCGACTCAATCGAGGGCGCCAACGCCCTGGCCGAGTACCACACCGCCTTCGGGCGGGTTGCCCTGCGTGCAGGGGCGATCGACCAGGCCGAGGAGCAGTTCCGCGCAGCGATCGCCCTGATCAACGGCGCCCACCAGAAGCTGCACGAGCTGGGCGTCCCCCACAACGAAACCGACCCTCGCCTCTTCGCAGGCCCGGCAACCGACGGCCTGGCCCGCGTCTACGCCGCCCGCGGAGACGCCCACCGCGCCGAGCGGACCTGGCGCGGCGTCGCCGCCCGCACCGACGACCCCGCCATCCTCGTCGCCTTCGGCGACCTCTACACGTCCATCGACGACGCCCGCAAGGCCGACCGCATGTACGCCCGGGCCGCCGAGCTGGCCGGCGACCGCCCCGAGCACCGCCGCGCCCTCGCCCTGCACCTCGCCGACCGGGGGTCCGACCTCGACCGCGCCCTCGCCCTGGCCGAGGCCGCCCTGGAGGGCCGCGACGACATCGAGGGCCACGACGCCCTGGCCTGGGTGCTCCACCGCCGCGGCGAGCACGACCGCGCCGCCGAGGCGATCGCCCGGGCGCTGCGCACCGGGACCCGCGACCCGAGCATCCGCCACCACGCCGGCATGATCGCCCTCGCCCTCGGCCGCCGCGACGAGGCCCGCGACCACCTCGCGACGGCCCTGGAGGCCAACCCGAAGTTCGATCCCCTCGACGCCCCACTCGCCCGCGAGGCGCTCGACTCCCTGAAATGACCCCGATCCCGGCCGGCCCGCCGATGGGGAGCGGGAAGCCGCCCTTTCTCGCCCGGAGGACCCACTCATGACCGCCAAGCGACTGCTCGCCGCGGCGCTGCTGCTCTCGATCGCCGGCGCGGCCCAGGCCCACTCCACCCGCGTGATCGCCACCCGACCGGTCGTCGAGCCGGGCCGCAAGACGACCGTCTTCATCGGCTGGGGCCACCTGCTGCCGGTCGACGAGCTGGTCGCGGCCGAGGACATGGCCGCCTACCGGCTCCACCCGCCCTCGGGCTCGGCGACGGCCCTGACCCTCTCGGGCCGCTCGCTCCAGGCCAACGAGCCGACGCTCGAGGAGCCGGGCGTCTACCAGGTCGAGGCCACCCGGAAGCCGTCCATCTTCACCGCGTACACCAAGGCCGACGGGTCGCGCTCCTTCGAGCCGCTGCCCAAGGACGAGGTCGACTTGCCCGAGGGGGCCAAGCTCGACCTCTCGGCCCGCAGCGTCCAGTGCGCCAAGGCCCTGATCCTCTGCGGCCCGGACGCGCCGGCCGGCCCGATCGCGCCGCTCGGCCACCCGCTGGAGATCGTCCTCGAATCGACGCCGGGCCCGAAGGGCTTTTCGCCCGACGAGCCGGTGCGTGCCCGTGTGCTGTTCCACGGCGATCCGGTCGCCGGCATCAAGGTCTTCGCCGCCAGCACGTCGCTCAACCCGAGCGGGGCCGCCGAGACCTCCGTCGAGACCGACTCCGAAGGACGCGTCTCCCTCGACCTGTACGAGCCGGGCACCTGGGTCCTCGAGGCCTACCACAACGTCGATGCCCCCGAGGAATTCCGAACGTCCTTCGACAGCGACTCCTTCCTGGCCACCTTCTCCATCCCGGTCGCGGGAGAGGAGTGAACGACGATCCACCGCAGCCCGGTCGATTCCCCGGCGTGTCGTCCGGAGATCGACCGGGGCGCGGCACGGCGATGATCGCGATTCCTCGGAGGGGAGGCCAGGAATGGCAGATGGAGACGACGTTCGTGCCGCGGCCCCGGATCGCATGTCCCTGGTCCCTCCCGAGGGCCGGATCGTCTCGCTCGACGCCCTCCGAGGCTTCGCGCCGCTGGGCATCCTCATCGCCAACATGCCGGCGTTCGGCCAGCCCTGGGCGGCCGCCGACGCCGGTCTGGACCTCTTCCCCGGCCGCTACGACCGGGCGGCGGACTGGCTGATCCAGTCCCTGGTCGTGGGCAAGTTCAACGCGATCTTCTCGTTCCTCTTCGGCGTCGGCTTCGCCCTCCAGATGGAGCGGGCCGACGCCCGCGGCGGCGGGCTCGCGGTCTACTACCGTCGGATCGCGTCGCTGTTCCTCGTCGGGATCGCCCACTATGTGCTCCTCTGGAACGGAGACATCCTGCACTCCTACGCGATCCTCGGGCTCGCCCTGCCCCTGGTCCGGTGGTCCCGCCTCCTGGACGCGGTGCTCGTCGTCATCGCGTGCCTGCTACTCACCGGGGAGCTGACCCACCGCTACGCCGCCCTGATGCTCGAACTACCGTCCTCCATGGGCGACGTCGACCCCGCCTCCCGGTCCGCCGCGCAGGCGCGGCTCTTCGAGCAGGGGAGCTACGGGGAGCAGGTCTCTTACCGCTGGCGGGAGCTGATCCGGACCCACCTCGGGGAGTCGGCCTACTGGTGGAGCCTCTGCAACTACGGCGGGACGATGCTCCTGGGGTATGTCGCCGGCCGTCGCGGCCTGTTCCGCGACGCCGGCCGGCACGCCGCCACCTTCCGCCGCCTGGCCGTCGGCGGCCTGCTGCTGGGGTTCGCCTGCGGCGTGGTCTTCGCGACCGGCATCCGGTCGATCGACCGCACGGTGGTCACGCCCTGGCGAGTCCTCGTCGGCCTAACCTTCATCCTCAACCGGCTGTCCCTCGTCGCGGCCTACGTCGGAGGCATCGTGCTGCTCTGCCGGGGAGACCGAGGGCGTCGATGCCTCCGGCCCCTGGCGGCCGTCGGGCGGATGCCGCTGACCAACTACATCCTCCAGACCGTCGCCTGCACGACGATCCTCTACAGCTACGGCCTCGGCCTCCACGGCCGGCTCGGCCCGCTGACCGCGACATCACTGGCCCTGGTCATCTACGCCGTGCAGGTGGCCCTCAGCGTCCTGTGGATGGCTCGCTACCGATTCGGGCCGCTCGAGTGGGCCTGGCGTGCCGTCTCCTACGGGCGTTTCCCCGGCCTCGCCTCCGGGGGCTGACGAGGCGTTTCGAACTCATTTCCGGGCTGAACCCCCGGCATCAGGCCGACGCGGGAACCCTTCGGGTTGTGCCGCGCCCCAGTTGACGCCACCCATTCACGACGAGGCTAAACCGGATGGACGCGAGTCGGAATCAGGCCCGGGATCGTGCGGGCTTCACTCTGATCGAGCTGCTGGTGGTGATCGCCATCATCGGCGTCCTGATCGCCCTGCTGCTGCCGGCCGTGCAGGCCGCCCGCGAGGCGGCCCGCCGCGCCCAGTGCTCGAACAACCTGAAGCAATTGGCCCTGGCCGCCATGAACTACGAGAGCAGCCACGGCTGCCTCCCGCCCGGCGGCTTCCCCGTGCGGGCCAACCCGGCCAGCGGGGTCCCGCACAACGACCATAGCGTCTTCGAGCGGGTCGGCCCCTTCCTGGAGCAGCAGGCGATCTTCAACGCCATCAACTTCGAGCTGAACGCCTATCGCAACGAGAACCTCACGGCCGTCGGCACCGGCATCGCCACGCTCTGGTGCCCGAGCGACGCGACGGTCTCCGAGGCCACGCCGCTGATCCCCGACGCCGCGGCCTCGGTCGGCGTCGGCAGCGCGGCGTGGATGTACCCCCCGCCCCGCCCGGCCGGCACCTGGACGCAGCAGCACACGAGCTATCGCGGCGTCTCGGGGATCTGGGCCTCCTCGCCGTCGAGCCTCGACCCGGCCGAGATCCGACGCGCCCGCGCGAACAAAAACGGCGTCATCTTCGCCTCCAGCAGCGTCCGCCTGGCCGAGATCCGCGACGGGACGAGCAACACCCTGCTCTTCGACGAACGGGCGCACTCCTACTACCCGAACGCCGCCTCCCGGACCCCACAGCTCGCCCCGTACTACGCCGCCATCTACGGCGCCTGGACGCACGGCGTGTACACCTTCGACGGCGTCTACAACAACCCGCCTAATCGCGTCCGCTCGCCCGCCACACCGTCCAGCCAGCACCCGGGCGGGATCAACGCGGCGTTCTGCGACGGCTCGGTCCGCTTCCTCAAGGACTCGATCGACTCCTTTGGGCCGACCAACGACTACCGCTCGCGCGGGCCCATCCTCTACGACGCGGCCACGGGCAACTACCTGCTGGCCGCGGGCACCCGCGTGCCCGTCTTCCAGGCGCTCGCCACCCGGGCCGGGGGCGAAGTGGTCTCGGCCGACGCCTACTGAACGGCGACACGGACACGGGGCCGGAGGACAGACGATGGACCTGAAGACCATGACAATCACACGCCGATGGCGTGCCCTCCTGGCGATGTACCTGGCCGCGCTCTCGCTCGGGGCCGCGGGTTGCGCCGGCCGCGACCCGAGCGACCCGGCCCCCAGCACGCCCCCCGGCGGACCGGATCCGCTCGCAGACCCGAGCGAAGCGGCCTCGGGACCGGGGGCCGGAGGATGAGGGAACAAATGGCATACGATCGATGCCGCCAGGGAAAGGTTGCCTCGATCGCCGCGGTCTCGTGCCTCGTCCTGATGGCCGGGGCGACCGCCCAGCAGATCGAGGTCTCCCCGACCGTTGTCGTGGCCGAGGATGCGGACGGCGTCGCATCCTGGTCGCACGTGGTCGCCCACCCGACCGACGCCGACCGGCTGATGATCTGCGGGGCCCTCATCCGCCCGCGCGGCGCCATGCCCGGGGCGACCGGCTTCGTCGCGGTCTCGCACGATGGGGGAGGGAGCTGGAGGCGGACCCTCACCGACTCGGGGGCGGCCTTCAGCTCGGAGCACAGCGGCGCGTTCGGTCGGGGCGATCGTGCGTATTTCGCCGCGACCCACGACCACGCCGAGGGCGGCCTCTGGCTCTACCGCTCCGACGACGGCGGCCTGTCGTGGCACGAGCCGGCAGGGCCGGCCCCGTTCGTCGACCTGACGGCGATGGCGGTCGACGTCTCGCCCGCCTCGCCGCATCGCGACCGCCTCTACCTCTTCGGGCACTTCGCCCGCCACTCGGGCCGCCGCGGGCCGATGCCGCTCCTGCGCTCGGAGGACGGGGGGCGCACGCTCCGCCCCCCGGCGTTCCCGCCCGACGACGGCCAGCCGGACCGTCCGATCACCTTCCCGGGCGGCGCCGTCGTCCTGGAGGACGGCACCGCCCTCGCCGTCTACCAGTCGATGCACCGGCCGGCCGGGTCCGAGGGCATCCCGCCGCAGGCGCTCCCGAAGTACGTGGAGCTGCTCCGTAGCGCGGACGGCGGACGGAGCGTATCCATCGCCACCGTGGCCAGATACGAATACTGGCTAGCGGACGGCGCGCTGCCCGACCTGCCGTCGATCGCCGCGGGGGCAGGACGTGCGGGCGGCGGGCAGGTGGCCTATGTGGCCTGGACCGACCTGGCCGCGGGTCGGTCCGAGGTGTGGCTCGCCGCCTCGCGGGACGGGGGCGAGACCTGGTCGGCCCCGGCCCGCGTCGACGATTTGGACGGCGTAATGGAGCACGACGTCTTCGTCGCGTCCCACCCGAACGTCGCCGTGGGCCAGGACGGAATCGTGGCGGTGAGTTGGCGCGACATCCGCCGCGACTGCTGGCGGGTCTCGGCCTCGCTCGACGGCGGGCTCACCTTCGGCCCGAGCATGCCCCTGACCACTTCCCATCGGGATGGAGGGGCGTCGCCGCTCGACGGAGTCTATTCGATCGCACACGGGAGCGACGTCGGCCTTGCGGCCGACGCCGCGGGCCGGTACCACGCGGCATGGTCGGAAGAGCTGGAGGGCGGGTATCGGCTCTTGAGCGTACGCTTCCTCGTCGGGCATTCTCCCGGGGAAGCACCGGCCGGCATCAGAAATGACCGATAACTTTGGGGCAGCCCAGTTGGGCCTTCCGAGACTGTGTCACTTGCGATTGAAACCTCCGCCGCCCGCCCCTGGTGTCCCAGCCAACTTGAAGGCTCCCTGGGCGGCACGGTAACCTATGGGGTGGTAACGAGTTGAAGCCCTCCCACCATGAGGTGCCCCCATGGAATCCTTGGCTCACTTCTGCTGCCAGAACCCCGACTGCAAGGACCATGGCCTCCGGGGCGGGACCAACCTGACCGCCTGCGGTCGCTATGGCCAG
>NZ_RYZH01000069.1 GCF_003977685.1 Tautonia sociabilis
GGCGGTCGGCGCGACGGAGCGTTGTCAGGCGGGGGAGGCTGCGGATACAACGGAATCGAGGCGGGGTCGTCCGGGCGCCCCGACGGGATCGCCCGAGGGGGCCGCGATCGGGGTGGGAGGCGAGGGCTCGATGGACGCGCACAACCTGAAGTCGCTGCTGGAGGCCGTCCGATCGGGGGCCATGAGCCCGGACGAGGCCGAACGGCAGATCCGGTGGCCGTCCCCGTTCGAGAAGGTCGGCGAGTACGCCACGATCGACCACCACCGCCGCCTGCGCTGCGGCTTCCCCGAGGTCGTCTTCGGCCTGAACAAGACGGCCGAGCACATCGAGGGGATCCTCCGGGTCATGAAGCGGCAGGGGGAGGGGTGCCTGGTGACCCGGGTCGATCCCGAGGCGGCCGAGCACCTGAAGCGGGCCTTCCCGGAGGGGGAGCACAACCCCGTCGGCCGCACCTTTCGCATCCGACGCGAGGGCCCCGAGCCAGAGAAGCTGGGGGTGGTGCGGATCGTCACGGCGGGAACCAGCGACTTACCCGTGGCCGAGGAGGCCCGGGCCACCGCCGAGGCGTGGAACTGCGACGTCGCCCTGGTCGCCGACGTGGGGGTGGCGGGCATCCATCGGCTCTTTGGCCGGCTGGACGAGCTGCGCGGGGCCGACGTGCTGGTGGCCGTGGCCGGGATGGAGGCGGCCTTGCCGAGCGTGCTCGGCGGGCTGACGGATTGCCCGATCGTCGGGGTGCCGACGAGTGTGGGATACGGGGCGCACTTCAACGGGCTGGCGTCGCTGCTGGGGATGCTCAACAGTTGCTCGTCGAACGTGGTGACGGTCAACATTGACGCCGGGTTCAACGGCGGCCACGTCGCCGCCCTGATCGCCCGACGGGCCGGGCTTGCCCGGCTGGGACGACCCCCCTCGGCGGGGATCGGCCTGGACCCGACGCCGAACAACGGGTCGGGGGCGATCGAGGACCAGCGCAGGAGCCTGAGATGAGCGTCGACGTCGAACGGATCTCGGCGGTCCCGAGCCTGGGGAAGCGGCCGGCCGACTCGCACAAGGGGATGTTCGGCCACGTCCTGGTGCTGGCCGGCGGGAGGGGGATGGCCGGGGCGGCGGGCCTGGTCGGGGCCTCGGCCTTGCGGTCGGGGGCGGGGCTGGTGCGGGTGGCCTCTCCGAGCGAGGTGGCGCCGGTCGTCGCCACGTTCGAGCCGAGCTACATGACCTACCCGCTTCCTCAGGACGGCGACGGTCTGATCGACTTCCCGGCCTCGGCCCCGGCGCTCAATCGGCTGATCGACCAGGCCGACGTGCTGGCCGTGGGGCCGGGGCTCGGGCAGTCCAGCGGCCTGGCGCAGATGGTCCGTTGGATCGTGCAGGAGGTGGGGGTCCCGGCCGTCCTCGACGCCGACGCGCTGAACAATCTCGCCGAGGCGCCGGGACTGCTCGCGACGGCCTCCCGACCGATCGTCGTCACCCCTCATCCGGGAGAGTTCTCCCGGCTGACCGGGGATTCGATCGCTCAGATTCAGGCCGACCGGGAGGGGAAGGCGGTGGCCTTCGCCCGGAGGTCGAAGAACCTGGTGGTCGTCCTCAAGGGGACCGGCACGGTGGTGACCGACGGCCGCCGCCTGTTCGTGAATCCCACGGGCAACCCCGGGATGGCGACGGGAGGGGCGGGGGACGTGTTGACGGGGGTCATCGCCGCGCTGATGGGCCAGGGGATGCCGGCGTTCGAGGCGGCGGTGCTCGGCGTGCACGCCCACGGGCTGGCCGGAGACATCGCCCGACAGCACAGCGGCGAGGTCGGGCTGATCGCCGGGGACATCGTGGACGGCCTGGCGGACGCCTTCGAGGCGCTCGGGGCGCTGGGATGAGCCCCGGTCCCGGCGTTCATCCAGAACAACCGGCACCTTCCCCCGAATCGATCCAATCGGCCGACCCGGACGGGTTGACCTGTCCCGTTTCGGCCTTCGGCCGTATACTTTTCTGGAAGCCCGGGCCGGCTGGACTGGCGACGTCCCAAGTGCCGATGAGTCATCATCCCGTCGACAGTTCTTCCTCATCTCTCGGGCCGATACCTTCCAGAGGAGGTCGGGGTGTCTTCGAGCGATAATCAGAACTCGCCGCCGTGGACCTACCGGATGGACATCACCCCGACGGGACAGGCTCTTCCCTATCCGGCGAACAGCGACCCGGTGGCGCTGCTCAACCTGATGATCAACCTGCAGTCCCAGACGATCGAACTGCAGCGGCAGACGCTCGAAGCCCAGCGGCAGCAGCTCGAACTGATCAAGGAGACGACCCAGGCCGCCCGTGAGCAGCGCGCCCGGCAGGTGGCCGACCTGGAGCGCTGGCAGACCAGCCACTCGGATGTGCTCGATGTGTGTAAGGACTCCCTCGGGAAGCTGGAGCAGGTCCACGCCTCCCTGCTGCGGGACCTGGCCGACTACATCGCCGAGTACCACGAGAACCTCGTGGACGGCGACTTCGCCCTCTCCGAGTTCGTCGACCGCTTCGGGCCCCGGCTGGCTCATTTGAACACGATGCTGGCCGTCCTCCGCCCGCTGGCCGCCGCTCAGAAGAAGCCGAACACCTGATCGCCCGGGAGACGATCCGGTCCGGTCCGTCGGGGGAGGCCCCTCGGCTCGGGTCGTCCGGGGCCATCCCGCGGGGCCGGAACCGTGCGACGCCGGGCGCGATGGCTGCCGATCGCCGGCCTGCTCCTGCTCGCCGTCTCGGCGGGGGGATGGTGGGCCTGGGGCCGGCGAGCTGGCCCCGAGGGGGATCCCCTGGCGATCGCCCGGGCGTCCTACGATCTCGGCGACTATGAAGGCGCCGCGGAGCAGGCACGAGGCCGGCTGCGATCGCATCGCGACGACCCCGACGCAATTCGGATCCTGGCCCGGACCTATGCGAGACGGGGGGACGCGGCTTCGGCCCGCCGGCTGTTCGACCGACTCGATCGGCAGGCGTTCGAGGCCGAGGATCTCTTCCTGATCGGCACGCTCCTCCGGCGCGAGGGGAGGCTCGAGGACGCCTGGACGGCCTTCGAGATGGCCGAGGATTTCGACCCGGCGCACGCGGAGACGCTCGTCGAGTTCGGACTCGGCGCGCTGGAGGCCGGGGAGTTCGAGCGGGCGGTCTCGTACGCGAGGAGGCTCGGCGGGCAGGAGGGGTGGGAGGCGGTCGCCGGGGCGATCGAGGGCCGGGCTCGGCTCGAGCTGCTCGACCCCGAGTCGGCCGCCGAGGCGCTCGGCAGGTCGCTCCGGATCGCCCCCGATCAGGCCCGGGGACCGTTCCCGGCCTCCTCGTCTCGGCTCCTGCGGGCGAGGGCCCTGCTGGCCTCGGGGAGGGGCGATCTGGCCGGGGAAGTGCTGGCGACGCTCGAACCGGACGACCCGGAGGCGAGCTGGCTGCGATCCCGGGCGGCCTTGCAGCGGGGGGAACTCGGGCTCGCTGCCTCGGAGCGGGAGCGGGCTCGGTTGCTGGGATGGGCCGACGACCCGATGCGGGCCGAGCCGTCGCCATTCGTGGGATCGGATCGCTGTGTCGAGTGCCACGGCGCCATCGCTCGGGAGCAGCGGGAGAGCCACCACGCGCGGACGTTCCACGCCGCGCCGGACCTCGGCTCCCTGCCCGAGTCCGAGGGGGCGATCCCCGATCCGGAGGCTTCCGAAGTCGTCCACCGGATCCGTCGGGCCGGGGATCGGGTGCGGGTCGAGACGGAGGCTCGGGGCGATCGGTTCGAGGCGGAGATCCGGTTCCTGCTGGGCTCGGGGACGAGAGGGCTGACGCCGGTGGGGGTGGACGCCTCCGGCCGGTTTGTGGAGCTTCGCCTCTCGCACTACGGGACGGAGGAGGGCTGGGGGCTGACGACGGGGCACCCGGCGATTCCGGAGGGGGCCGCCGGCTCCCTGGGGCTGCCGCTATCCGATCGGGATCTGCGGGCCTGTTTGAATTGTCATACGACGAATCATCGGGAGGCGAAGGCCCGGCTCGGGCCGACGGTGGCCGACGGCGCGATCGGCTGCGAGCGCTGCCACGGGCCGGGGGGGAATCATCTGATCGCGGTCGATCGCGGGTTTCCCGACCCGGCGATCGCCCGGCCGAGGCTGGCCTCGGCGGCGCAGGTGGTCGGGCTCTGCGGCGACTGCCACCGGCCGCCGGGGGGGAGGACGTTGCCGGAGTCCGGCCATCCCTCGGCCGTCCGGTTCCAGGCGACGACGTTCGCGAGGAGCGCCTGCTTCCTCGAGTCTCCCGCCGAGGCGAAGTTTGATTGCGTCCGGTGTCACGACCCGCACCGGAACGCCGACCCGGGCCCGGCGCGCTACGAGGCGGTCTGCCTCTCCTGCCACTCCGGAGGCCCGGAACCGTCGCTGAGTTCGGCGTGCCCGGTGGACCCTCGGCGGGGCTGCATCGACTGCCACATGCCCCGGCGGCCGAGCGTGATGCGGAACACCCGATTCACGGACCATCATATCCGCATTCAGGAGGAATTCGGGGCGATCTCGGCCGATCGCCCCGAGCGGGAGGACTGAGGAGCGGGTCGTCGGGTCAATCGGGCGAGGGGCCTTCGGCCTTGTTGACGAGCATCCGGGGGGAGGACTTGGGGGAGGTGAAGGCCCCCTGGAGGATGTCGTCCTCGGTGAAGCGGGCCATGAGGATCTCTCGATCGCGCACGCGCGAGTAGTCGTAGATGATGAGGATCGAGCCGTCGTCGGCCTGGACGCCGTCGGGGTAGGAGACGCCGGTGCGGTCGTCGAGGAGCAGGCCGCCGGACCAGGAGCGGCCGTCGTCGTCGGAGAGATAGGCGGTGAGGTGGGAGCGGCCGGTCTGCTGGTCGAGGGGCCCGTGCTTCACAAGCAGCAGGTTCCCGGAGGCGAGGCGGCGGAGGAAGAACCGGGCCGAAGGGTGGGCGATGCTGGTGGGGGCCAGTTCGGTCCAGGATCGGCCGCGGTCGGTCGAGGAGCTCTCGCCGATCCCGTACCGGGTGCGGGCGAGCATCCAGAGCGAGCCGTCCCGGCGCTCGACGATCAGGTGCTCGTCGAAGGCGCGATCCTCCCTGGGGACGTTGCAGCCTCCCCGGACCTGCCAGGTCTCCCCGGCGTCGGTGGAGACGACGATGCGGGCGCTGTGGTCGGTCTCTCTCCAGGTGGAGGCGGGCAGGCACCACTCGCCGGAGGAGAGCACGGTGGGCTTGCCCATCATGACGCCGTCGGTGAGCCGCCGGGGAGGGGACCACGAGGGGTGCTCGGCGTCGGGATCGTCGGTGACGATCGCCCAGACGCCTCCCACGGAGGCCGAGTGGCCGATGGTCTGGGCCCAGAAGGCCCAGAGGCGGCCGTCGGGGTCGAGCCAGAGCTGGGGGTCGAAGGCGCGGACCGGGCCGTCGCCGTCGGGGTCGATGACGACGCGCTCCCCGGACCAGGAGCGGCCGTCGTCGCCGCTGGTCGCGAGGATGACGTAGTTATTCTGGTCCTCTCCGGGGGTCGGGCCGCCGTACCAGGTGGCCCAGAGCCGCCCTCCGGGGCTTCGGGCGAGGCTGGGGATGCCCTGGAACCGCCGGGTCGAGCCGGCGTACTCGGGGCCGGGGTCGGTCAGGACCCGGGGAGGGCGGAGGGAGGCGGGCCGGCGATTGGCGGGGATCCAGTCGGGGACCGACCCGTCTTCGGTCAGCTCCCCCTCCAGCAGCCAGGAGAGGTTGAACCGGGCGACCTTCCCGCCGACGTACTGGGCCTGCTCGTCGCCGAACTCGTACTGGAGATAGATCCAGCCTTCGCTCGGGGTTCCGGGTCGGCCGGCGGCGAGGGAGGAGTAGGCGCTCGGGCCCTCGTGGACGAGCCGCTTGACGGGCCAGGTTCGGCCGCGGTCGAAGCTGGCCCAGACGGTCAGGCGAATGCGCTCGTGGCCGATGTGGTCGGCGTTGCTGTAGAGGAGGATGTCTCGGCCCTCGACCGGCAGGCGGACGAACCCGCTCATCATGCCGAAGTGAGCGTTGTAATTGGCTCCCCGGCGCTGCTCGCCGCGGTAGCTGGGGCCGTCGGGGACGAAGGAGAGGAAGGGATCGCGCCAGGAGGCGCCGCCGTCGACGCTGCGGGCGAAGGCGCGCTCGGGGCGGAAGGGTTCGTCCTCGGGGAAGAAGCTGCGGCGGGCGCTATACAGCAGGGAGCCGTCGGACCGCTCGAGCAGGGCGCCTTCGCCGGTGCCTCGGAGGGGGAACGGGGAGGAGGCCCGCCAGGTGAGGCCGCCGTCGTCGCTGAAAATGGCGGTGGCGTAGCGGTCGGGGCTGGTTCGATAGACGCGGGCGGGACGGATGAGCCGGCCGGCGAACGGCCCCCGGGTGAGGGTCAGGCCGTGCTCGCACATGTGGAGCGAGGGGAGGAAGCCGTTGGCGTCGTCGAGGAAGGTGGCCTCGGCCTCGGCCCAGGTCTCCCCGGCGTCCTGGCTGCGGTAGACGGTGCGCGGGGCGGGCTCGCCGTCTCGGGGAGGATGCTCGGGGTGGACGAACAGGAGGAGGTCGCCGCTGCGCTCGTCGACCAGGGCGCCGCCGCCGTGGATGCCGTCGGCGACAGGGATCTCGGGGCCCCAGGATTGACCGCCGTCGGTGCTGCGTCGGACTCGGATCCGACGGCTCCCCCAGGTCGCCACGACGGTGCCATCCCGGGTGACGAGGACGTTGGGGAAGCGCTCGTCGTCGAAGAGGGGCTGCACCTCGAAGGCGGGTTCTTCGATCGCGAGGGCCAGGGGACCGTCAGGAGCAAGGTCCTCTGCCGGGAGCCGAGGAGGGCAGGTCAGACTGGCCAGCATCCCAAGGAAGAGAGCGGAGGAACGCATCAGGGGGCTCCGGAAGCGGGCCATGGATTCTCGGATTCCGGGTCGTGATTCCCTGGCTGGGCGGTCGATTGGGAACGATCGAGGGGGGAGGTCGGAGCCGCCGAGGACCGAGTCCGTGGAGGTCGAGGTCACTCCTGGCCCGAGGCGACGGGGGGATCGTTCTCGATCTGGTCGAGGGCCTCGATCGGGATCTTCAGGACCTCGACCGACTGCTTCCCCCCGGAGAAGGCCACGAGCAGGTGGCCGCCGTGTTCGAGGACGTGGGGGTAGTCGACGTGTCGGCCGCTGGCCAGGACGCCGAGGCGGGTGAAGACGAGGCCGTCGTCGCTGACGGCGAGGGTCAGGGGGTCTCGTTTCGCCGGGTTGGCGTTCGAGACGAGCACGAATCGGCCGTCGTCGAGCCGGAGGCCGTGGAGCTTCGAGGTCGCGTCGGGGAAGTTCGTGCGGACTGGGGCGGACCAGGAGCGGCCCCGGTCGGTCGAGAACGAGCGGTAGAGGAACCCGCTGCGGCGATTGTCCCGGAACAGCGCCACCAGGTTGCCGTCGGGCAGGGTCCACCAGATCGGCTCCTCGGCCGACAGCGAGGAGCTGGATCCCAGCACGGGGACGGATTCCCAGCGATCGATCCGGTCGACGCCACCAATGAGGAATTGAACACCGACCGTCTTGTAGTCGTGCGTCCGACGGGACATCATCCACTCCCTCGTCGGGAGCCGTTCGGGGGGAAAGTTGTTGATGGCGTTTTGGGAGACAATGCCGACGTGCTCCCAGCGCCGATCGTCGGGAGACCAGCGGAAGGCGTGCAAGGCCAGGCTCGGGCCGAAGAAGCCGGCGGCCTCGTCGAGCGAGGCGAGGGCCAGGAGGCTCCCGTCCCGGGGCCAGAAGCCTCGGGCGATCCATCGAAGGCCGAGCTGGCTCCGGGAGCCGTAATGGGGCGAATCCGGGCCGGAGCCGGGAGGGAAGGGGGTGAGGTCGGCCGGCTCGCTCCAGGAGAGCCCGTCGGGGCTGGTCGCGAAGCGGACCCGCTGGCCGACGCGGTCCTCGACGCCGGGCCCGTCGCTCCACATGATCCAGTAGCGGTCGTCGAAACGAACAAGATAATTGTGCTGGTTCACGCCGTCTCGGTCGCGGACGTCGCTCACGACGACATGCCTCCCCGGCACCCGGGGGAGCCCGGCGAAGTCGATTCGGCGGGGGTCGTCCGGCACCCACTCGCCGGCCAGCATCAGGGGGGAGCCGGGGTTCTCCGAGGGATGGGGGCGGCCGGACCCGGGATCGTCCTGGCCGATCGCAAGGCCGATCAGGAGGGGGGAGGCCCAGGGGATCGCGGTCGAGATCGGCATGATGGCAGGACGGTGCTGGGATCGCTGGGGAGGCAAGAGGAACCGATCGGGGAGGTCGGCCCCCCGGGGAGGATGATGGTACAGCGGCCCTCGGCGGGATGCCACCGGCGAGGAACCCCTCTGGTCTGGGGGGCTTCCATCGAGGATCGTCGCATCAGCGAGGACCCAGGAGTTCCGGGCGTCCTCCGAGGAGGGGACGAAGGGGCCTCGAACGCGGGGGCGAGATTCAATAAAATTTGAGCGTGGGGACGAGCCGCGCCCGGCCCGCGATCCGGTCGGGCGGCGGATCGGCCCGGCCCGCATCGCGACCCGGGGGGACCTCGATCGTGCGCACCGGGAACGAATCGAAGACGGGAACAACGCGACGGAACGCCCGCCTGGCGGCGATCGTCCTGGGGCTCTGCTGCGGCGGAGCCGTGTCGGTGCCGGGGCCAATCGCCCGGGGGGAGGGGCCTGGGGATCGGGTCGACTTCGGGAGGGAGATTCGGCCGATCCTCTCGGATGCATGCTTCCACTGCCACGGCCCGGACTCGGAAACGCGCAAGGCGGGACTGCGGCTCGACCTGCCGGAGGGGGTCTTCGGCGAGACGGCCTCGGGCGCCGTGCCGATCGTGCCCGGCGACCTGGACGCGAGCGAGCTTTACTGGCGGATCACCACCGACGACGAGTTCTCGAAGATGCCGCCGCCGGACTCGGGCCGGTCCCTGGACCCGGGGCAGATCGATCGGCTCTCCCGGTGGATCGAACAGGGGGCCGAGTGGACGCAGCACTGGTCCTTCGTCCCGATCGGAGAGGTGCCCATACCCGAGGTCGAGGACGAGAACTGGCCGGCCAATCCGATCGACCGCTTTGTCCTGGCCCGCCTGGAAGCGGAGGGGCTTCGGCCGTCTCCGGAGGCCGACCGCGAGCGCCTGATCCGACGAGTCACCCTGGACCTGACCGGCCTGCCCCCGACGGTGGCGGAGATCGACGCCTTCCTGGCCGACGACCGGCCGGGAGCCTACGAACGGCTGGTCGACCGCCTGCTGGCCTCCCCCCGCTTCGGCGAGCATCGCGCGATCGGCTGGCTCGACCTGGCGCGGTACGCCGACACCTACGGCTACCAGGCCGACGTCTACCGGGCCGTCTGGCCCTGGCGAGACTGGGTCGTGCGGGCGATCAACCAGAACATGCCCTACGACGACTTCATCACCTGGCAGCTCGCCGGGGACCTGCTCCCCGACGCCGGCCGGGAGCAGATCCTCGCCACCACGTTCAACCGGCTGCACCGGATGACCAACGAGGGAGGGAGCATCGAGGAGGAGTTCCGGGTCGAGTACGTCGCCGACCGCACGGACACCTTCGGCACCGCCGTTCTCGGCCTGACGCTCGGCTGCGCCCGCTGCCACGATCATAAGTATGACCCGATCAGCCAGAAGAACTATTACGAACTGGCGAGCTTCTTCGACAACATCGACGAGTCGGGGCTCTATTCCCACTTCACGGACGCGATCCCCACGCCGACGCTGATGCTCTACGAGGGGGACCAGGAACGTCGCGTCCAGGAGCTGGAGGGGAGGATCCGCGAGGCCGAGGCCGACCTCGCCTCCTTCACCGAGGGGCGTCGGGCCGCCTTCGAGGAGTGGCTGGCCGGAGGAGGCCGGGAGCCGGTCCTGGTCGGCCAGATCGGAGCCTTTTCGCTCGACGAGGCCGAAGGGGAGACGGTCGCCAACCAGGCCAACCCCGAGGCGCCGGGCAAGCTCGTCGAGGGGCCGGAGGCGGTCGAGGGGAAGCTCGGCGGCGGCCTCCGGCTCGACGGCGAGGATAGCCTCGTGCTGCCCATGGGGAACTTCACCCGGGACGAGCCGTTCTCGGTTGCCCTCTGGGCCAGGACGCCCGACGTCAAGGACCGAGCCGTCATCTTCCACCGCTCCCGGGCCTGGACCGACGCCGGCAGCCGGGGCTATCAACTGCTGATCGAGGAGGGGCGCCTGAGCGTCTCGCTCGTGCACTTCTGGCCGGGGAACGCCATCGGCATCCGGGCGATTGATCCCATGCCGATCGACGAATGGGTTCACGTGGCCGTCACCTACGACGGGTCGAGCCGGGCGGACGGGATCACCCTGTACGTGAACGGCGAGCCCGCCTCCTGCGAGACGGTGCGGGATGGCCTGGCCAAGAACATCACCGGAGGAGGCGGGGACGAGCTGACCTTCGGCCAGCGGTTCCGCGACCGGGGCTTCAAGGGCGGAATGATCGACGAGATCCACGTCTTCGAGCGGGAGCTGACGGGGATCGAGGTCGCCCACCTGGCCGACGGCAACGCGCTGATCGCGGCGCTGGCGACTCCTCCCGATCAGCTCTCGGAGTCGGATCGCGAGCGGCTGTTTTCCTACTTCCTGGCCAATTGCGACGAGGCGTACCGCGATCGGCTGGAGGCGCTAGAGGCGCTGCGAAAGGAGCGGAGCGCGCTGGTCGACTCGATCCCCGAGATCATGGTAATGCGGGAGATGGCCGAGCCGAGGCCAACCTTCCTGCTGGAGCGGGGGGCGTACGACGCGAGGGGGGAGCAGGTCGAGTCGGCCACTCCGGAGAGCCTGCCCCCCTTCCCGGCGGGGGCGCCGAGGAACCGCCTCGGGCTGGCCCGATGGCTGACCGACCCGGGCCATCCCCTGACGGCCCGAGTGGCGGTCAACCGCTTCTGGGCGGCGCTGTTCGGCCGGGGCCTGGTCGCCACGCCGGAGGACTTCGGCAACCAGGGCAGGGCGCCGACCCACCCGGAGCTGCTCGACTGGCTGTCCCGGTCGTTCATCGAGTCGGGCTGGGACGTGAAGCGGCTCTTCAAGCAGATCGTCATGTCATCGACCTACCGGCAGGATTCCGCCGCGACCTCGGAGCTTCGGGAGATCGACCCGGAGAACCTGCTGCTGGCCCGGGGGCCAAGCCATCGCCTGCGGGCGGAGACGATCCGAGACACGGCGCTGGCGGCGTCGGGGCTGCTGGTCGAGCGGATCGGCGGGCCTCCGGTCAAGCCGTACCAGCCGCCGGGGATCTGGGAGGAAAACTCGGGGCAAACCTACGAGCGCGACCGGGGCGAGGGGAGCCGCCGGCGCAGCCTGTACACCTACTGGAAGCGGACGGCGCCGCCGCCGTCGATGATTACCCTGGACGCCTCGGCCCGAGAGGTCTGCACGGTCGATCGGCCGATCACCGCGACCCCGCTCCAGGCGTTGCTGCTGCTGAACGACCCGCAGTACGTCGAGGCGGCTCGGGTCCTCGCCTCCCGGGCCTTCCACGAGGACGAGACGCTGGAGGGGAGGATCGCCTTCGCGTTCCGGTCGCTCACCGGGAGGGCGCCGTCGCCCGGGGAGGCGGACGTCCTGGCCGAGCTGTACCGCGAGCAACTCGACGAGTTCCGCTCGGGCCGGGCCGACGCGGAGGCCTTCCTGGCGATCGGCGACGAGCCAAGGGATCCGGAGATCGACCCGGCCGAGCAGGCGAGCTTCGCGGTGCTGGCGCAGGCGCTGTTCAATCACGATGAGTGCCAGATGAAGAGGTGAGCCGATGCGAGCCGAATCGATCGGATCGGATGATCCCCGGGACCGGCTCCGCCGGCGCGAGTTCCTCTGCCAGGCCGGGCTGGGGGTCGGCACCGCCGCGCTGGCCTCGCTGCTGGCCGGCGAGGAGGCCCGCGGTGCCGACCGGAACGGGACCGGCCTGCCGGGAGTGCCGCACTTCGCGCCGAAGGCGACGCGCATGATCTCGCTCTTCATGAGCGGAGGCCCGTCGCAACTGGAGACGTTCGACTACAAGCCGATGCTGGTGGAGCACACCGGCGAGGAGCTCCCGGACTCGGTCCGGAAGGGGCAGCGGCTCACGGGGATGTCGGCCAACCAGGCGACCCTCCCCATGGCCGGATCGATCTTCAAGTTCGCCCGGCACGGCGAGTCGGGGGCCTGGGTCAGCGAGCTCCTGCCGCACACGGCCGGGATCGCCGACGAGCTTTGCATCGTCAAGTCGCTGTATACCGAGGCGATCAACCACGACCCGGCGATCACCTTCCTCCAGACCGGCGCCCAGATTGCCGGCCGGCCGTCGATCGGGGCCTGGCTGAGCTACGGCCTCGGATCGGAGAACGAGGACCTACCCGCCTTCTGCGTGCTGATCACCAAGGGGAAGGGCGGTCAGCCGCTCTACTCCCGGCTCTGGGGGAGCGGGTTCCTGCCGTCGACGCACCAGGGGATCCTCTTCCGATCGGGCAGCGACCCGGTGCTCTACCTGCGGAACCCGGAGGGCATCAGCGACTCGAGCCGACGGAAGATGCTCGATCGGCTCCGGGAGCTGCACGAGCTTCGCGTCGAGGAGACGCTCGACCCGGCGCTCGACGCCCGGATCTCCCAGTACGAGATGGCCTATCGGATGCAATCCTCCGTGCCCGAGGTGGCCGACCTCTCGGACGAACCGGAGTCCACCTTCGACCTCTACGGCCCCGACGCCCGCACGCCCGGCACCTTCGCGGCCAACTGCCTGCTCGCCCGCCGGCTGGCCGAGCGCGGGGTGCGCTTCATCCAGCTCTTCCACCAGGGCTGGGACCACCATGGCGGCCTCCCCGGCGGCATGCGGACCCAGTGCCGGGAGACGGACCAGGCCAGCGCCGCCCTGGTCATCGACCTGAAGCGCCGAGGCCTGCTCGACGACACGCTCGTCGTCTGGGGGGGGGAGTTCGGCCGCACGAACTACAGCCAGGGGAAGCTCACCGCGACCGACTACGGGAGGGATCACCACCCCCGTTGTTTCACCGTCTGGATGGCTGGAGGCGGCGTCCGTCGGGGGATCTCCTACGGCGAGACCGACGAGTTCGGCTACAACGTGGCCGAGAACCCGGTCCACGTCCACGACCTGCACGCGACGATCCTGCACCTGCTGGGGATCGACCACCAGCGGCTGACGTTCAAGTATCAAGGGCGCTCCTTCCGGCTGACCGACGTGCACGGTCGGGTCATCGACGACCTCATCGCATCGTAGCGCGCCGATGTCATCGCGGGGCGGCGGGCGACGGCCGTTCGCCGCGGACCAGGGGCCGATCCTGTTGTCTCGAGGGATGGTGGACGATGCGTCGACTCGGAATCCTTGCGGTCGAGCCCCTCCGGCCTGCCGAGCTCCGGCTTCGGAAGGGCCGATTCGCCGGAGCGGAGCCGGTCGCGCAAGATCACGACAGGTTTAAGGATCGAGCATGTGGGGCCATCAAACCCGCGTTGAGGTCAGGGGTGATTGGATCGGAAGTGGGTGGCCTGTCGAGCACACTCGGAGTGATTCCGCACCCTGCGCGGCCCTTCTCTCCCCTTCGGCTCAGGATGGGAATTGGGAAATTGGCCTGGGGTTGAGTCGGCCTCCCGGGGCGTGATACACTCGATTCCTTCCCCTCCGGGGGAGCAGATCCACCGTCGATACCGATCAAGACCCAAGCGCAGTACCCAGGGGAGGGCTCATGGCTAGCCGCCGTCGAGGAAAGGGCCGTCGGAAGGTCGGTCGGAAGAAGCGCCGCATGCGCAGCAAGATCCGACACCGCAAGAAGTAATCCCGGTCGGGACGGCCCCCCTCGGCCCGGATCCCCGAGTCGGCTCGGCCCGGTCCCCCCGCCTCGCCCAGATTCCGAGTGCTCGATTGCGATCGCAGCCCCGACGATGACGGTCGGGGCCGTTTTCCCCCGGCGCCGGTTCGTGCCGAGGGGCCGGTTCGCCCGCCGATTGTTCTGAGGCGATCCGGGGAGATGGTATGAATAGGGAGGGCCCCGCGGCGAACATCTTCGCGGCGAGGGCCGGCCTCCCCCCCGCACCAACGTGCCGCGAGGGGGGCGGGCGGCCCGGGTCTGACCGAGGAGCATACCGATGGCATCGATCGATCGGCGCGACCAGTCCGGTCGCGGCGCCGGCGGTCCGCCCCGCTTCGGGGCGGGCCTGATCGTCGGCGTGGCGGCCGTCGCCCTGGTGGGCGGCTGGCTGCTGTATGGGGCCTGCCGCATCGAGGTGGGGAAGGGGAAGCAGGCGGTCCTGATCCGCAAGGTCGGCCGCGACCTGGAGCCGGGAATGGAGATCGCCCGGGCCTGGTCCGAGGAGCTCGGCTACACCAAGGGGGTGCAACCCGAGGTGCTGACCGAGGGCCGCTACTTCTACAACCCCTTCTTCTGGGACTGGGAGATCTCCGACCAGTTCGAGGTCCCCGAGGGGAAGTGCGCCGTGATGATCTCTCTCGTCGGCGACGAGCTGGAGGAGGGCCAAGTGCTCGCCGAGGAGGGATTCAAGGGGATCCGCCCCGGGGTGATCGAGGCCGGCGCCCGGGTGGCGTACAACCCGTATGCGACCGAGTTCATCGTGTACGACCCGGTCGACGTGCCGACCGGGTCGCGGGGGGTCGTCACGCTGCTGGCCGGGGCCGAGCCGAAGGACCCGAATGTCGTGCTCGTGGATGAGGGGGAACGGGGGGTCCAGCGCTCGACCCTGCCGCCGGGCAAGTACTTCATCAACCCGTTCGAGCAGCGGATCAGCGTCGTCGATTGCCGGACCCGGATCTTCGGGCTCAACGACGACGCGGACATCACCTTTTTGTCGGCCGACGGCTTCAATATCTCGCTCGATGGCGCCGTCACCTTCCGGATCAACGAGGATCGGGCCGCCGAGGTGTTCGTCCTCTACAACGAGGACGCCAACGGCGACGCGATCGACGAGGAAATCATCGCCAAGATCATCACGCCGTATGCCCGGTCGATCTGCCGGGTCAACGGCTCGAAGCTCGACGCGGTACAGTTCATCTCCGGCGACGACCGCGAGATCTTCCAGCAGAACCTGCAAAAGACGCTGTCGGATCGCTGCGACGAGCAGGGGATCGACATCCTGCAGGTGGCCGTGACCTCGGCGTCGGCCCCGGAGGAGATCCGGGCGCCGGTGCGGGCTCGGGAGGTCGCCAAGCAGCAGCTCGACCAGTTCCTCCAGGAGAAGATCCAGCAGGAGTCTCAGGCCGAGCTGCGGGTCAAGAATCTGCTGGCTGAGCAGAAGGCGAAGCTGATCGAAGCCGAGCAGCAGGTGATCGAGCAGAAGACCAAGGCGATGCAGGATCAGCAGGTCGCCGTCCTCAATGGCGAGCAGCGGCTGGCCGTGGCCGAGACGCAACTGGAGGCGGCCCGGAGCCGGGCGGCGGCGCTGCTCGCGGAGGCCCAGGCCGAGGCGGACGTCATCCGGTTCCAGAACGAGGCGGACCTGGCCGGCTTGGCGCTTCGGGTGTCGGCCTTCGGCGGCGATGGGGGCTCGCTGGCGCGCAATGTTCTGCTCGGCAAGGTGGCCCCGGCCTTCCGGTCGATCCTGACGAACTCCGACGGGCCGATGATGGACCTCTTCGGCCAGTTCATTTCCGACCCTTCGGGCCCGCCCCCGGCGCCATCACCAGCGCCATCGTCGGCGCCGGGCCCAATGGCCGGCGATGAGTCCACCGATCCGGACACGATCCCCGTCGACCCGTTCCAAACCGCGGAGGCGCACCGATGAACCCTCGCACCGTCCGGCTCGCGATCGGGGCCGCCGCGCTGCTGTCAGCCGTGTCTCTCGGCGGCTATCTGTTTGCCTGGAAGTGGGTCGTCTGCCGAGTGGAGGTCGCCCCGGGTGAGAGCCTGCTGCTGACCTACCGCGGCCCGTTCCCGCCGATCCGGAGCGTGCCGACCGCCCCGAAGGGGACCCTGGTGCAGCGGGACGACCGTGGCCGGCCCCAGCAGGTCGGCATCCTGGAGGAGATGCTTGGCCCCGGCCGCCATTTCATCAACCCGCTGGAGTACAAGTACGAGCGGATCGCGGACACGATCATCAAACCCGGCGAGATCGGCGTTCTCACCGCCAAGTTCGGCGAGCAACTGCCGCAGGGGCAGTACCTGGCCGATCGCGAAGGGCAACGCGGCATTCAGCGGAAGGTGCTCACCACGGGCCGCTACCGGATCAACTCGTATGCGTATGACGTCGAGGTGCGGCCCGTCTCCGCCTGCGTGAAGACCAACGGCGGCGTGCGGCACCAGCCGGGAGACGCCCTGCTGATCCCGGCCGGCTACGTCGGCGTGGTCACCAACCGCTCCGACGACCCGCGCACCGGGGCCAAGCGAGGCACGCAGGACGACGTCCTGCAGCCGGGCATCTACTACCTGAACCCCTACGCCACCCAGGTGGACATCCTGAGCATCGGCTACAACGAGACGACGCTCTCGGTCGAGGCCGAGCTTGGTCCCGACGGCCAGCCGAAGTACCAGGAGGTGAAGGCGGTCGGCGTCGGAGAGCCGGCGCCGCTGTCCCGGGACCCGGTTTACCGCAAGGATCGGGGAATCTGGTTCCTCTCCAGGGACGGCTTCGACATCTTCCTCGACTTCACCACCATTTGGGGCATCCTGCCCGACCAGGCCGCCGACGTCATCCGGCGCTTCGGCAAAGCGAGCGAGCAGGAGCAGAACGTGCTGAAGGTGGTCGAGGAACAGGTGGTGCTGCCGGACATTGGCTCGATCGCCCGGATCAACGGCTCTCGCCACGGGGCGGTCGACCTGCTGATCGGCGACAGCCGGGAGGCGTTCCAGACCGACACCTCGGAGGATCTGGAGGCCCGGCTCAAGGAGAAGAACCTGACGCTGCTGTTCGGCCTGACCCGGCATATCTACGTCCCGGCCGAGGTTCGGGAGCCGATCCAGCGGTCGAAGATCGCCATGGAGGTGAAGCTGACCAACGACCAGAAGCAGCTCACCGCCGAGGCCGAGGGAGACCTGATGGAGGCCAAAGCCAAGGTCGTGCTGGAGGAGCGCCGGGTGGCCGCCGAGACGGAGAAGCTCTTCGCCGAGGCCCTGGCCGAAGGCGAGAAGCAGGCCAAGCAGATCGAGGCCGAAACCGAGCGGCTGGTGGCCGAGCTCGATGCCCAGACCGCCGCGATCCAGGCGCAGATCACCACCACGATCGGCGAGGCCGAGGCCAAGAAGGTCGAGCTGACCAACGCCGCCCAGGCCGACCGGTATCGGCGGTACGTCGAGACGCTCGGCGGTCCCGACGCCTACAACCGCTACCTCTTCGCCGAGAACCTGCCCGACGATCTTCGCCTGGGTGTCTTCTACGCCGGCCCCGGCACCTTCTGGACCGACCTTCGAGGCGTCGAGCAGGTGCTGCTCGGCAAGCTCGCCTCCGACTCCATCTCCCCGGGCTCTCCCCCCCCGGCGACCTCGACCCCACCGCCCACCGTGCCTCAGCCGGCCTCGGTGCGGACCCCGGGGCGTCGTTGACCGGCAAGGGGCCCTCCTCCGGACGGCGGAGGAGGGCCCCGCTCGCTCCTGGGTCGGCGGCGATGCTGCAAAATCGCAACACGAGAAAAACCGTGTCGCGACGTCAATCGGATCTCGGTTCCAGAGGTGTGGGCCGGCTGTTGCTAGCACCCCGGCCTACCCGCAATCGCGAAGGGCGGCCGTTGCTAGCACCCCGCCCGCAGGTGATCCGACTCGAACGACGCGCCCTCCGGTGGATCGGGATGATCCACCGGAGGTTGCGTCGTGCGCCGATCAAGGCTGGGCGGGCGGATCGGGGTCGGCTCGCTCGGAGGACGGGAACGACTGATCGCTTGATTGATTAATTGATTGGTCGATTGGTCGATCGCGCCGAACTCGAATTCCGACCGGGACGCGGGACGGGTGGCCGGGCCCGGGAGTCCGGGATTGGCCATCCTCGCGATGCGGAGCCGGAGAGGAGGCGACCCCAGCCCCACCAGGTGCGTCGCTTCGACCGGAGTTGATCAGCCCTGCTCGATTCCTGGCGCGAGGGCGGGCAAGGGCCGGGATCAGAGCGGCTTGAGCAGGACGCGGCGGAACTCGATGCGGTCGCCTTCGGCCTCGAGGCCGACGTGGCCGGTGGGGACTTGGCAGGAGTTCCACTCGACCGAGACGGCGCCGTTGACCCAGAGGACCATGCGGCTGTCCGCGAAGGTGATCTCGAAGGTGTTCCACTCGCCGGCGGGCCGGACGCGCTGTTCGGTCAGTTGGTCTCGGGTGTTGACTCGGGCGAGTTCTCCGTCGACGAGGGTTTCGCCGAAGAGAGAGCCGCCGGAGGCGTCTCCGGTCTGGGCCTGGTGCCAGATGCGGCCGTCGTCGGAGTTGCGGGCATTGACGCCGGAGTTGTAGCGGGTCGGTCGGTCGGAGACGGGGACGAAACGCCACTCGACGTGGTAGATGCCGTTGCGCTGGGGGGCATCCCAGCGGAGCCACTCGGTCGAGGGTCCACTGGGTCTCGGGGTTGAGTTCCGCGTCGGGGGGGATGGGGACTCGGGTCCAGCCCTTGAGTTCGGGGCCGGCGGCGGCGATCAGGTCGATCCAACCGCCGGGGTCCTGCTCCAGAGCGCTTGGGGTCTGCTCGACGACGGGGGGGAGCAGCATCGCGAGGGCGATCGAGGCGATCGGGGACATGGGTCGGGCCTCCTGATCGGAAGGATCGGATCGGAGATCGGTCGGGGCGAGTCGATCGAGGGGAGCAGGTCAGGGCGAGGGTCGGGGGTTTTCGCGTTGCCGATCGGAGGCGGGTGATGTAGATGAGGACAGACCCTCCCCTCGGCCCGAGTCGCCGGAGGTCCGCGCCATGACCGCACCGCTCCGCCGCCGTTGGTTGCTCTTCAGGATCGGCGCCGTGATCGCGGTGATGGTGATCGCGGCGATGCCGTTCGGCTACGTGGGGATCGCGATTGTCTCGGCCCACCTGCTGACGAGGCCCAGCAACGTGCCCAGCCGGCTCGATCCGAGGCGAGTCGGCCCGGCCGAGCCTTGGGAGGCGGTGACCGAGGACGGCCTGACGATCCGAGGCTGGTACGTCCCGTCGCCGTCGAGCGTGCCGAGGAGGCTGATCGTCGGCGTGCACGGGATGCAAATGAACTGGGGGGAGCTGGCTGGGGTCGGCCGGGACCTGCACCGCCGGGGGTTCGACGTGCTGCTGTTCGACCTCCGGGGTCACGGCCGGAGCGACCCGGCCCGGCTCTCGATGGGCCGAGCCGAGCGGCTCGACCTTCGGGCCGTCCTCCGGTGGGCCGAGGCCGAGGGTTTCCCGAGCGACCGGGTCGGCTGGCTCGGCTGGTCGCTGGGCGGCTCGACGGTGTTGCTCGAGGGGCTGGACAACCCCAAGATCGCCGCCGCCGTGCTCGACAGCCCGTTCGGCGACCTGCCGGAGCTGCTCGACGAGCAGTTGAGCGCCCACAGCGGGCTGCCTCCCCTGTTCAACCCGGCCATCCTGACGGCGGCGCATCTGGTCTACGGCGTCCGTACCGACGACCTCGTGCCGGTCCGGCTCGCCTCGAGGTGGGGGGACCGGCCGCTCCTGATCATCCACGGAGAGGAGGATTCCATCGTGCCCGTGGCGCACGGCAGGGCGATCGCAAGGGCGGTCGGGCCGTCCTGCGAACTGGTGACGCTGCCGGGGGTGGAACACGTCGAGGCGTATCAGGACGACCGGTCGGCCTACGTCGATCGGGTCGAACGGTTCTTCCGGGAACACCTGGACTGAGCCAGGCGGGCCGCTCGGATCGGAGGCGGGCGCAAGGGGAGATTGGGGAACGGGATGCGTCCTGGAATGGCGGCCGATTCGCCTCGGGGGAGGCGGGCGGTTGCCCGGGGATGATACGATAAATCGACCGATCGTCGCATGCCCGACCCCGGGCCGTCCCGCTCCCCGCCCCTGGGCCCGAACGGAGGCACCGGATGACGCCGGAGGATCACCGAGACGCCGACCGGGCCGCAACTCCCCCCAATCCCCCCCAGGACGGCGGCCACCGGCCTCCCGAACCGAGATCGGAGGCCGGCGGCGCGGCGGCGCTGGGCCTCTCGATCGAGCCGGAGCCGACCCGGCCTCGGAAGCCCCGACGGCCGGCCTCGCCCTTGGTCCGCCTGAGACGACGGAGGACGATCCTGGATACGCCGGAGGAGGAGGCCGAGCGGAAGCCGGTGCTGGAGAACCTCCTCGTCGGCTGGACCGGATCGGTGGTCGTGCACTCGCTGATCGTGCTCCTGCTGATTCTGCTGGTCGTCTTCCTGCCGGACGAGCAACCCAGCGCGGCGTTCGACACGGAGCTGGGCACGCCGTTCGGCTCGGAGGAGGGGTTCGACCGGCTCGGCGGCTTCGACGAGGACCTGATCGAGGCGATGGAGCTGGACCCCTCCGCGCTGTCGGCCGAGCCGCTGCTGGCGACCGAGGTGCCGAGCCTGGAACGGGACGCCGATCGCCTGCTCTCCGACGCGATCCGCCCTGAGCTGGGGAGCGGCCAGAGCGGCTCCGGCGGGGGGGACTTCGGCCTGGCTCGCTTCGGCGAGGGCCTGGAGACGATCCGGGGGGTCGAGGTGAAGGTCGGCGACCCGCAATTCACGCTCATCTGGGACACGGCGGCCGACATCGACCTGCACGTGATCGAGCCCGGCGGTTCCCACATCTACTGGGCCGATCGCCAGGGGGACGAGGGAGGGGAGCTGGATGTCGACGACACCGACGGCCTCGGCCCAGAGAACATCTACTGGCTCGACCCCGACGCGGACGAGGGGACCAAGGTGAAGGGGCAGGGGCCCCCTGGCGTCTACCGGTGGTACGTGCTCTACTACGCTCCGCCGGGGGGCTTTGGCGGCCGGGCGGTGCCGACCCGGTGGAAGGTTCGGGTTAAGCACAAGAATCAGGTCGAGGTGTTCGAGGGCGTCCTACGGCGAATCGACCAGCGGAGCGAGGTCCATAGCCTCCGGGTCGAGCCGTAAGGCGATCCGGCCTCCTCCCCCGGCGACCGGCGACAGACTCCCCCGCAGTCTCTCCTCCGAGGCCGACGACGATGAGAACCTCCCGACGCCAATTCCTCCGCGCGGGGGCCGGGCTCGGCCTGGCCGCCTCGGGCCTCTCTCCGGCGATCGCGATGCCCCAGGAGCCCGGGGCGAGGCCGCGACCGGCGGACGGAGTGCGGGTGCTCAACCCGAGGGCCCGGGTCCCGCTGAGCTTCATCATCGACGACTCGACCTGCCTGGTGAACCTCGCCCACTTCTGCATCCCGCAGTTCGCCGAGGTCTTCCCCGAGAACTACACGCAGGACTGGCGGTCGCTTCCCCGGGAGATCCCGGATTCGTTCGTCCGCACCTTCGGCGAGTGGTGCCACGAGCACGGAGTGAAGGGGAAGTACAGCATCGTGCCGTACCCGGCCTGCGTGGGCTGGATCGACCGGGAGATGCCGGGCTGGTCCCGGAAGGAACTGGAGGAGAGCATCGACCTGGTCCGGACCCTCATGCTGCCGAACTGGGACATTCATCCCGAGATGATCTCCCACACCTGGGTGATCAACACGAAGACCGGCCGGCCCTATGAGGAACGTACCGAGAATTATATGGAGAACTGGGGATGGAGCGTCGGGAGGTCGGTTGACGAATTGGCCGATTACCTGTCGTACGCGCTCCGGCTCCTGAAGAATGCCGGCCTGCCGTGCGAGGGAGTCACCACGCCGGGAGGGTTCGGCAGCCGGGCGCTGCCGCAACTCGCGCAGGCCACCCTGGAATCGGTCCGGGACGTCTTCGGGGCGGAGATCCCGCACTATTTCCGCCACCTGTACACGGATGACCGGAGCGTCGCCCCTCGGGTGGAGTTCGCCTCGGGCCTGGACGGCGACGACCCGCGCTGCGTCGTCTCGATCATCGGCTGCACCGGAGATTGGTTCGGCGGCTGGGACGGGCTGACCCCCGGCTCGGTCGACCAGTTCATCACCGAGGACCTCAAGGGCGGCCGGCTCCCCGAGGTGATCGCCCGGGGAGAGCCCGCCATCCTCGTCTGCCACTGGCCGGGCATCTACTACAACGGCGAGCAGATCGGGTTCTCCATTTTCAAGGAGGTCGTCGCCCGGCTGGAGGCCGGATACGACAACCTCCTCTGGATGAAGAACAGCGAGATCGCCCGCTACTGGGCGGCCCGGGAACTGACCGCGATCGAGGCCGGGCCCACCGGCGTCTGCTTCCTCGCCCCGTATGCCTGCCCGAGCTTCACGGTGGCGATCGACGGCCAGCGCGCCGGTGCCCCCGCCTTCGACCGGGGAGGGGGAGCCGAGCCGCTCCGAGAGGTCGCTGGGCCGCTTCGGCTCGAGTCCGGGACCTGGTGCCGAGCCGACGGCGGGGTGATCGTCTGCATCGACCTGCCGCACGGCCGATCGGCCGTCTCGTGGCGGGCGGGGGCCTGACGAGCCGGTCCGATCGGAGCGCTCGGGTTCCGGAAGACGGGCGCCGTTCTCGGCAGGGGCCTTCCGACTTCCGGATCGCGCCTGGCCGCTCAGCGAGTCAGGCCCGAGTCCGGGGTCAGGGCGTGTCGCGGGGCCTCGGCCGAATCGGCGGAGGGAGCGGACGAGGAGTCGGCCGCGATTGTCGCCAGGTCGGCGGGAACGGTGGCCGGCTCGGAGGGGTCGCGCACCAGGACGACGCGGAGCCAGCCGGTCGGGTCCGGGTCGGAGATCGACTGGACGAGGAAGCCCCGGAGCGGATCGGTCGGCAAGGCGCCATTGATCTCCTGGCCCTGGAGCTGGCCAGCCAGGGCGCCGAGGGCGGCGGAGCGGTTCAGGAGGTTGAGGCGGGCCGTCTCGTCCTCCTGGTCGCCGACGGTGACGACCGTCGTGTCCTGGCCGCCATAGACGACGCGTTCGATCCGGCCGGACACCGAGACGGATCGACCGCCCTGCTCGGCCGAGAGGTCGAAGGAAAGGGCGATCGTGGCCTCGGCGATCTGGAAGCGGAGGACTCGGGCGTTGCCGCCGAGGGCGAAGAGGCCCCGGTTGCCGTTCTCCGGGGCGGGGACCTCGATCGTCACATCCCGGACCAGGGCGACGAGGTTCCCCTCGGAATCGACCGCGAAGACCGGGGGCTCTCCGGGGCGGGTGATCCGGATCGCCGTGGCGTTCGGATGGTTGGATCGGGCTCGGACGTCGTCGATCGCCTGGAGCAGATCCGGGTACGAGGAGTTCTGGCGGACCTGGATCCCCTCGGCGATCGGGGCTCCCTCCTCGGGGGGAATAATCGTCACGAGCAGGTTCTCGACCTCCTGGACCGACTCGGAGCGGAAGACGCCCGAGGCGAGGTTGGTTAGGGCCGAGTTCAGGTGGAGATCGAGCGTCAGGCCGGTCTCGGGGTCGGCGAGGGAGTCGGGCTGGGAGAAATCGGCGCCGATCTGGGAGGAGTCGTCGCCCGCCCAGCCGAGCACACCGGCGACGAAGGCGGCCGATTGGTTCGACGAGAGGGACAGATCCGAGACGGCGACGTCCTCGATCCGCAGCGTCCGGTTCCCGACAAGGAAACGGCGGAGCTGGCCGTTGGTCTCCTCGGCCTGCTGGGCGGCCTTGATCGCGGACAGCTCGTTGGTTCCCTGGGCGGCCTCGGCCCGGATCCGGGGGAGAGACTGCTCCCGGACCCGGGCGAGGATGGACTGGCGGTCGAGGCCGATCAGCGAGGCGGCGGTCCTGCCGAAGTGAGGCCCGTGCCCGGGCTTCGGAATGGCGTCGATCGCGGCGTCGATCGAGGGGGCGTTCTGGGGAGTGACAGTGATGCCCTCCGGAGTGAGCAGGGTCGTCGCGGTCACGTGGTTGGTGTTGTAGACCGTGGCGCTGAAAAAATACAGGTTGGCGGCCTGGCGCCCCTGCGGATCCTGGGCGACTTGCTCCTGGAATCCCACCAGCGGCGTCGTGCTGTAGCTCCACTGGCTGTTCATGAAGGCGATGCCGTCGCCGCTGGGCAGGAGGCCGAAGCCGGTCTTGGGGCCGGGCTGGACGTAGGAGGTCTGCCCCTTGAAGAAGATCACCTCGGGCTTGACCACCGACCGGTCGAAGAACGGCTGGACGATGCTCAGGTCCGCCGCCACCTCGAGATTCGGCTGGTCGAGCAGCCGAGCGAGGGCATCCGCCAGGCGGGTTGCCGGAGCCCAGGGGTGCTCGGCCAGCGACTGTCGGAGCGAGGAGAGCCCTCCCCGGAGCTTCCGAACGCCATTGAGGCGGCCGGCGATCGACTCGGCCGACTCGTAGGAGCGGATCGCCGCATCCAGGTCCTCGACGTAGGAGGCCCACCGCTGTTTCCGAGCCGATTCCGGGTCGACCTCGGACGGGGCCGGAGAGGACTCCTCGGCGTCTCCCTCCGGAGCATCGCCGCCAAGAGCGCGGTCGGCCTCCTCGTCGGAGCGCCTCCCGGGCAGTTCCGAGACCGCCCGGTCGAGCCCTTCCAGCGCCTGGGAGACTTCGAGCCGGGGGTCCAGCCAGTGCCCCAGGGCCTCGCTCACTCGGATCGCCGGCCCCCAACCGGACCCCTCCAGGGCGACTCGCATCCGGCCGAGGCGTTCGAGATGCTCCCGTCGGACCGTCGACGACTCGGCGACGGCCTGGGCCTCCAACTCCCGGACCACGGCCTCGAAGAACGTGTGCCAGCCGGCGTCCGTGTCCGCTTCATTGGCGTTGTCCGCTCCCTCTGCTTCCGAGAGCTGGCCTCGGGCGGCGTCGATCCGCTGGAGCACGGCGAGGTACGACGGCGTCGGCGCGGCCGCGCCGAGCATCGTCGTCAGCCCGACGAGCAGCACCGCGGCCGCCCCAATGCGAGTTCGATCCCGTTGCATCGCGACGTTCCCCTGGTTCGTGGTCCGGTTGACTCGGCGTCGTGATCGCTGCCCGTACAGTTTGTGCGCGTTGCCTTGTTTGCCTATTTTCGGGAAGGAACCAGCGGTTTCCAAGCCCGAGTCGGGGGTCGATCGGGGGCGGGCGGTTGGGCGGGTTGGACGGCGCCCCGGGTGATCGTGATACAATGAGGGCGGGCCGAGGGGCTTGCGCCCGGCCCGACCCGCCTTCATCGACCTTGGATCCCATCGACAGGGTCTGCGATGTACCACCCGGAATCCCTGCCCTGGGCGGCCTCGGCGGTCGGCCGAGGGGGCCCGATTGGCTGGTTGTTGGCGACGGCGGCGGCGGCCCTGCTGGTTGGCGGGGGCTGCGGCGGGGTGGAGGCGGATCCCGCCGGGCCGCCCCCGGGGGGCGAGGCGGCCTCGGGCCGGGTCGTCCCGGACGAGCAACCCCCGTTCCCGACCGCTTCGGGAGAGGGAAGGGAACGCCGGGCGGCCAACCCGGCGATCCCCCAGGAGCCGAGCCCCTTCCGGTTCGAGGAGGTGGCGACCGAGTCGGGGATCGACTTCGAGCACCTCTCCGGCATGACCGAGACGCGGCACTACCCGACGGCCAACGCCTCGGGCGTGGCGATCTTCGACGCCGACGGCGACGGCCGGATGGATCTGTACTTCGCCTCGAATACTTACCTGCCCCTCGGCTCGTCGGAGGAGGGGAAAAACCGCCTGTACCGGAACAACGGGGACGGCACCTTCACCGACGCCACCGAGCAGTCGGGGCTGGGGTTCCACGGCTTCTGCCACGGGATCGTCGTCGGCGACCTGGACAACGACGGCGACCAGGACGTCTTCCTCGCCTGCTACGGGCCGAACCGTCTGTACCGGAACGAGGGGGACGGCACGTTCACCGACGTGTCCGAGGAGGCGGGGGTCGAGAACATGGCCCGGACGGTGATCGACCGCGAGACGGACGCCTCGGGGAATGTGGTCGAGCGCGAGCGGACGCTGATCAACTGGGCCTCGGGCGGCGCGCTGCTCGACTACGACGGCGACGGCGATCTGGATCTCTACGTCGCCATCCACGGTGACTGGCGCCTTCCTGAGGACGACAAGTGGTGCGGGTTCGAGGATCGGGGGATCCGGCTCTACTGCAATCCCCGGCAGATCCGCACCGTGAAGCACGTCCTGTACCGAAACGACGGCGATCTGAGGTTCACCGACGTGACCGACGCCGCCGGCGTGGGCCGGGGAGACGCCGACAAGGGGCACGGCTTCGGCGTCGTCGCGGCCGACCTGAACGCTGACGGCTGGATCGACCTTTATGTCGCGAACGACCAGAACCCCAACTTCCTCTTCCTGAACAACGGGGACGGCACGTTCACCGACGCCACCGAAACCTCGGGGGCCGCCTTCGACATCGACGGCATGGCCCAGTCCGGCATGGGGGTCGACGCCGAGGACGTGGACGGCGACGGCCTGCCGGAGCTGTTCGTGACCAACTTTCAGAATGAGTACAACACGCTCTACCGCAACACCGGAGACGGCTTCTTCACCGACATGACGCCGTTCTACGGCCTCTCGCAGGACAGCCGCCCGTGGGTCGGCTGGGGTTGCGCGCTGGCCGACTTCGACTCGGACGGCTGGCCCGATTGCTTCGTCGTGAATGGCCACGTTGATGCCAATCATCCGGATTACGAATACCAGGAGCCCCCGCTGCTGCTGCGGAACGTTTCCCCCGGCGACGATCCCAGGAGCCGCCGGTTCAAGCTGTCAACCCTGGGGGTCGGCTCCTATTTCGACGCAAAGCACGTTGGCCGGGGGGTGGCCTTCGGCGACCTCGATGACGACGGGGACATCGACATCGTGGTCAATCACAAGGATGATCGGCCGGCCCTGCTCCGCAACGAGACCCCGCTCGGGGAGAATCACTGGATCCGGCTCGTCCTGACCGGCACCCGGAGCAACCGCGATGCGGTCGGCGCGACCATCACGGTCGAGGCCGGCGGCACGACCATCCACCGCCAGCGGAAATCGGGCACGAGCATGCTCTCGTCCAACGACCCCCGCGTGATCATCGGCCTCGGCCCGGCCGAGACGATCGACCGGCTGACCGTCCGCTGGCCGTCGGGGGCCGAGACAGTGCTGGAAGGCGTGGCGGTCGACCGCGAGCTGGCGATCGTCGAGCCGGTTGAGGGGGACGGAGAGGCGTCCGCCGAGGGGTCGGGCGTCGCGTCGTGATCGCCGGGTAGGCATTGGGGAGGGCGCGCGGTAGGCTGCCCCGTCCCGGAGTCCGGCGATCCGGAACCCGGACGCCCCGAGCAGGAGGCCCGCCTCCTCCTAACCTTTCTCCCGAGGGACCCCCCATGCGCGACATCCGCTTCGCCTCCGCCCAGTTCGAGCACCGCGACGGCGACAAGGCCTTCAACCTCGACCGGATCCAGCAGTTGACCCGTCGGGCGGCCGAGGCGGGGGCCGAGGCGGTCTGCTTCCATGAGTGCTGCATCACCGGCTACACCGTGCTGCAGACCCTCGACCGCCCGACCCTCACCTCCTGGGCCGAGCCGGTGCCGGAGGGACCCTCGACCCGGGCGCTGGTGGAGATCGCGAGGGAGGCGGGCGTGGTGGTCATGGCGGGCCTGGTGGAGGTCGACGAGGAGGGGAGGCTCTACAACTCGTACGCGGTCGTCGGCCCGGACGGATTCATCGCCCGGCACCGGAAGCTGCATGTGTTCATCAGCCCGTTTCTCTCCCCCGGCGAAGGGTACACGGTCTTCGACCTGGGAGGGGTCCGGGTCGGCATCCTGACCTGCTACGACAACAACCTGCCCGAGAACGCCCGGGCGACCACGCTGCTGGGGGCCGAGGTGATCGTCGCCCCGCACGTGACCGGCTGCACCCCCTCGACCATGCCCGGCCGGGGACCAGTCGACCGCGCCTTGTGGGAGAACCGACAGCGCGACCCGGCCCGCCTTCGGCTGGAGTTCCAGGGACCCAAGGGCCGGGGATGGCTGATGCGCTGGCTCCCCGCCCGAGCCTGGGAGAACGGGGTCTTCTACGTCTTCTCCAACCCGATCGGCGTCGATCACGACACGATCAAGCCCGGCCTGGCCATGATCCTCGACCCCCACGGCGAGCCGCTGGCCGAGAGCGCCGCGCTGGGGGATGACGTGGTCGTCGCCCTGCTGACGGCGGAGGCATTCGCGATCGCCTCGGGCCGCCGCTACCTCGACGCCCGGCGCCCGGACCTGTACGGTCCGATCACCCGGCCCCATCCCGAGGGCCACCGGCCGGTGACGAAGCCGGGATGGGCGCTGGCCTTCGAAGCGGGGGAGCCGGCGCTGCCCTGAGCGGGGGGAACGCGGAGTGGCAGAGGATCGGAGTCGCAATGGCATGAAGTCGCAAAGTCGCAAAGACCAGAACGCAGAGGGCAACGGCCGAGGCGAGCGGCGACTCCCGGTGTTTTCGCTGCAAGAACTGTGGATTCCAGAACGCGGAGGACAACCGGCCGAGGCGAGGGGTGGTCCCCTCGTTGTTCGCTGCAAAGTCGCAAAGACCAGAACGCGGAGGGCAACGGCCGAGGCGAGCGGCGACTCCCGGTGTTTTCGCTGCAAGAACTGTGGATTCCAGAACGCGGAGGACAACGGCCGAG
>NZ_RYZH01000006.1 GCF_003977685.1 Tautonia sociabilis
AGAGCGTTGACGTACACGACGGGTCGCTGGGAGCAGTTCTGGGGCAGGCTCAGCCGGGAGGGATACCCGGTGGCGGCGTAAGCGAGTCCGGAGGGGCCGCGAACCACATCATTCGTCGGTCACACCCGGTCGATCGCGAGGTCTCGGAGGCTGACTGACTCCTGATCGGCGCCGGCGCGCAAGCAACGACGGCCGACGTCGGAGACCTCGTCCCCGGCCTCGGCCGTCGTCGCGATCCTGGGCCAACCGGAGGGGACCCACCCCCTGAGTCAGTTGGCCCAGACGACCTCGTCGCAGAGCAACCCGTACTTCTTCATCTTCTTGTAGAGCGTGGTCCGGTTGATGTCGAGGACGCGGGCCGTTTCCTGGCGGTTCCAGCCGAGGGCTTCGAGCGCCTCTAGGATGATCCGCTTCTCCGGCTCCTCGAGTGCCTCCTTCAGCGGGCGGATCTGACCGGTACCGACCCGGCCGCCGGGGGTGCGGAGGCCGCCGGACATCGGGTTCGCGGAGACGACAACGCCCAGGTCGCCCGGCTCGATGTAGCGGCCCCGGCAGAGCAGCACCGCGCGTTCGATGGCGGCCTCCAGCTCCTGGACGTTCCCCGGCCAGTGGTAGCGTCGGAGCATCACCAGGGCTTGCGGGGCGAAGCCGATGATCGGCCGGTCGAACCGCTTGGCGGCGCGGGCCCGGAAGTGCTCGGCCAGCCGCTCGATGTCGCTGCCGCGATGCCGGAGTGGAGGCAGCTTCAGGGTGACGACGCTGATCCGGTAGTAGAGGTCCTGGCGGAACCGGCCGCGCTCGACCTGTTCGACCAGATCCTCCCGGGTGCCGAGCACCAGCCGGACATCGGATCGCTCGACGCGGCTCGAGCCGAGGGGCTCGTACTCGCCGTCGCGGAGCAGGCGGAGCAGCCGGCCCTGGAGCTCGGGACCCAGGGTGGCGACGTCGTCGATGTAGAGCGTGCCGCCTCGGGCTCGGGCCAGCTCGCCAGCGGTGGCGGGCCCGACCGCCGGGCGTTCCCCGAAGAGGGCCCGCTCGATCTCCTCGGACGGGTCTCCCAGGCAGCGCAGCTCGATGAAGGGCCCTCGTCCGCGAGGGCTCTGGTGGTGCAGGGTGCGGGCCACCAGGCTCTTCCCCGTGCCGGGCTCGCCGTGGATGAGCACCGGGGCCCGGGTGGCGGCGATCGTCTCGGCCAGCTCGATCGCCTGCCGGAGGCTTTCGTCCTCACCGACGAGGACGGCCTCGGTCCGCTCTGCCCCCGTCCACGACGCGGTGGCCGGGGGGGCGGTGGTCGAGCTGAGGACCGTCCAGCCGTGGCCGGCGTCAGCCTCCACGGTGGCCGGTGAGGCCGAGTTCATCGCGCTCTCGCCGTCCGTCGGGCCGAGGGGCCCGCCGTGGCCGATCGCCGCGGTGGGTCCGTTCCCGAGGGCCGACGAGCGTGGGGCCGGCTCGGCCTGACCCAGCAACTGCGCCACCGCGGCCCGCAACTGAGTGGCGGGCAGCGGGAAGCGGACGACCACCTCGGCGCCGCGCTGGCGCGCTTCCCGGGTGCGCTCGGCGTCGGCGACCGAGAAGAGCAGGATCACCGGCAGGCCGGGGAATTTCCGTTTGACATAGTGCAGCAGTTCCAGGGCATCCGGGTCGTCGGGGTCGACGCCCGCGATCAGCAGGTTGATGTCCCCCCGCTCGAGGCGGCGCACGGCCGCCCGGTCGCTGTCGGCCTCCTCCAACCGGACGCCGAGCGTCTGGAGCATGGAGGTCATCAGCGTGCGCGCCGAGGAATCCGGGTGGACGATCAGGATGCGAGTCTCATTCATGGGAGCATCTCGATGCGAGGCCGCCGCCATCTCCGGCGGGGCTCCAGCGTCTTCCGCGATGGCCGAAGCCCTTCGGCCGACTCGAGCAGGCGCGACGTGACGGTGTCCGCTTCGATCGATCGGGGCCGCGACGGAGCGGCGGGGAGAGTCCCGGGGCCATCAAGGGGCCCTTGGCGGAGGGGTTGGCGGGGGGGCCGGCCCGACTCGGGGGCGGCCAAAGCGAGGGCGAGCCCGGAGGGATGGGCCCGGCTCAGGCGTTCGGTAAGCTTTTCCGGTAGGCTTCCAGCAACCGCTCCCGAGAAACGTGGGTATAAACTTGGGTTGTCGTCAGGCGACGATGCCCCAGCAATTCCTGAACGCTGCGGAGGTCGGCACCCCGGTCGAGCAGGTGCGTGGCGAAGCTGTGCCGCAGGGCGTGGGGGCTGGCCTTGGGATCGAGTCCCAGGGCGAGCAGCCGGGCGCGAAACAGCCGATCGACGCTGCGCGTCGAGAGTCGCTTGCCGTATCGGTTCAGGAAGATCGCCGGTTCGTCGGGCCGGGCCGGGCGACGGGAGGCCAGCCATCGGCCGAGCCAGTAAACCGCTTCCGGCCCGATGGGAGCGAGCCGTTCGCGACGCCCCTTGCCGCGCACCCGGACGGTCCCCCGCTCCGTGTCCAGGTCGTCCAGATCCAGACCGACCAGCTCGGCCACCCGCAGTCCGCCGCCGTAGAGCGTCTCGAACATCGCCCGGTCGCGCAGGTCCAGCGGGGTCGCCGAGGGGATCGACTCCAGCAACCGGATGACGTCCTCGACCCGAAGCGCGCGCGGCAGCCTCCTCGGCTGCTTCGGGTTGCGCAGACTGGCCGTCGGGTCGACCGGCACCGTCCCCTGCCGGCGATGGAAGCGGAAGAACGATCGAAGGCTCGCCAGCCTCCGGGAGATCGTCCCCGCCGAGTAGCCCCGGCCCGACAGCCAGGCCGCATACGCCCGGAGCCGCTTGCCGTCCGAGACGAGCGGATCCGGGGCGTCCTCCCCCGCCGACTCGCCCAGGAACTCCAGGAACACCGCCAGGTCCCCCTGATATCCCCTGAGCGTGTGGGCCGAGGCTCCGCGTTCCCTCCTCAGGTGCTCCAGGAACTCCAAGATCGACGGATGTGTCATCTCCCCGGTCCACCCTCGATCGCACCTCGACTCGCTCTCCCGGACGGACGTCGCCCGGGGCCGTCCCGCTGCCGACCAGGAGTACTGATCGGCAGGACGACCGGCCCGACGACAGCGCGGTGACCGCGGACGCTCGCCCAGCCGGCGATGCCGGCCCTGCGAACCTCCTCGAATCACCCTGTCGGCTTGCCGGAAGCCAGGTCATTGTTTGAATAAGCTCAAGGTTGGCTGATTAAACGTGAGTGGTGATCGTGGGCCTCATGGGGGTGGCTCCGCATCAACGCGAAACCGCCGACTCTACGATGCCCCGCCCTCGCTGTGACCGAATCTCGTGGACTCGGGGTCCTGAGCGGGGGCGATCGCCAGTATGAAAGCCATACCACGAGCATGCGATCCAGGGCGGTCGAACCCGTGAATGATCGAAGAAAACCTATGTCATTCCCGGGGACTCGTCTGAGTCGCGGATGGTCGGTCCCTGAGGGGAGACTGTCGAGCCTAGGCTCGCCCCGATCCCGGGGGGGGGAGGCGTCGAGGTTCGGGTGGTGGGGGCGGGCGCCGGAGTTCAGAGGGGGTGCTCGCCGGGAGCGCAGGCCTGCCGATCTCTTCGACAGGGGTGGAGGTCGGCCGACCGTCTCGCAACCCAGGGCCTCCGGCGTGGTTTGTCCGTCTTGGACCCTGGCGGGGCCGCACCGCGAGGGATCGACGACGGCGCGATCGCACGGGAGGGACCCGAGGCGGAGGGTCTAGAGAAAACCCTGTGCCGGCCCGATCGGAGTCAGGAACTCGACCTCGGTTCGACTCGGGTCGGATCCGACTCCCAGGGGCTCGGCGATCGGTGCTTCGATCGGGGAACCCTGGGCAGACCCGGCGCTCGAGGCACCCAAGCCTCCAGGACGAATCGACGTCGATCAATCGAGCCGAGCGCCCCGGGAACTCACGCCGGGCCGAGTTGCCGACTGGGGACTGCCGTGATAGGCTCGGGGCGATCGGGGACGGCTGGGCCGCCCCTCGGGTCGTTCGGAGGATCGTCGGGATGGCAGCCGAGGAGCCCAGTGAGACCCTCACGCATCGCCTGATCCTCCCCCGGGATGCCAACCACCACGGGACCCTCTACGCCGGAGTGCTGCTGTCCCTGGCGCTGGAGGCAGCCTACGCGACCGGATATCGCGCCGTGGGGGAGTCGGCCAACCTCGTGCTCAAGCGAGTGCTCGACCTGCGGTGCTACGAGCCGGTCCCCGTGGGCCAGGTCGTCGAACTCCGAGGGAGGGAAGTGCATCGCTCCCGGGCCCAGGTCGTCGTCGCCCTGCGGGGAATGCCCCTGGCGGGGAGATCGGACGACTGGATGGATGGGCTGATGCAGTTCGTCCAGGTCGACGCCCACGGCCGTCCCGATCCGATCGATGATCGGGCCGGGAGTGCCCCCGGACCGCTCCCCGAGCGGTGGCGGGAGCTCGGCCAGCGTGCCGGCCGGCTGCTGGCGGTCCGGATCCGGCCGAACGAGGCGAAAGGCGGCCGGTGACGGAGGGGGGCTCCCTCTTCCGGGCGATTGAGCGATCAGTCGCCGCCGGTGGCGAGGCCGTCCTCGTCGGCGGCCTCCTCGGCCGGTCGAATCGGCAGCTCGATGGTGAATCGGGAGCCCTGGCCGGGGGTGGACTCGACGAGGATCCGGCCGCCGTGCTCTCGGACGATCTTGTCCGAGACCGGCAGGCCGAGCCCGGTGCCTCGTGCGCCCTTGGTCGAGGCGAACACCTCGAAGATGGTCGCCTGCTCGGCCTCCGGGATGCCGATGCCGTTGTCCTCCACCGAGATCCGGGCGAGGGTCGCCGTCGGGTCGATCCCGGTTGAGACGACCACCTTCGGATCCGGCCGGCCCTCGGCGGCGTCGAGGGCATTGGTGACGATGTTCAGGACGGCGCGGTGGATGCCGTCGGGGTCGAGCTGGACCTTGGGGAGCTTGTCGGCGGGCCTCCACTCCAGGGTGACGGCGAGCTCGGCGGCTCGGGTTTGCATCAGCTCGACGACGTCGCCGACCACCTCGTTCAGGTCGCTGGGCTCCAGGGCCGGCTCGCGGTCCTTGGAGTAGGAGAGCATGTCCATCACGAGGTTGTAGATCTTGGCCTGATTCTTCTCGACGATCCCCCAGCCCTTGCGGATGATCCCCTCGTCTTGCTGGCTGAGCCCCATCTCGACGAGGTAGCTGCCTCCCTTGATACCCTGCATGATGTTTTTGATGTGATGGCTCAGGGTGGCGATCGTCTGGCCGACGGCCGCCAGCCGCTCGGCCTCCAGCTTGTCTCGGTAAAAGTTGGTGCTCTCGATCGCCATCCCGGCCTGGTGGCCGATGGCGACCATGAGCATCAGGTGCTCCTGGGTGAATTTCCCCTTCGGTCGGCCCCGATCGGGTCCCTCGACCTCGACTTCTCGGGAGCCTCGGACGTCGGCGTACAGGACGCCGAGCGTCGTGTGCCGGCCCTGGACCGGGACGCAGATCGCCTCCCGGATGCCGTAGTCGACGATCGACTGGGAGGGCCCGAAGCGGCGGTCGACGGGGGCGTCGAAGGTGATGACCCCCTGGCCCTCGGTGAGCACGTGGTCGACGATCGACCGGGAGATGCGCATCCGCTCCTCGGGGTCCTCCACCGGGCCTCGCCAGCGGACGGCCTTGGGGTGGAGCTCCCTCCGATCGTCGAAGAGGAGGATGGCGCCCCGGTCGGCTCCGATCGACTCGAAGACCAGTTGGAGGATCTGGGGCAGCAGGGCGTCCGGGTCGAGGACGTGGCTGATCGCCCGGGTCGCCTGGTACATGACCGAGAGGTTGGCCAGGCGGACCTTGAGCCACTCGTTGGCCGACTCGGGTTCCCCGAGCACCCGCTGGCCGTGGCCGACCGGCAGGCTGCGCACGATCTCGGAGCGGTCCTCGGCCCGGGCCAATGCGAGCACGTCGACCCGATCGGTCAGGTCGTCTCGGGAGGCCGGACTGGAGTCGAAGAGAAGGACGGTCGAGCCGATCTGCACGCGGTCGCCGGGGCGGAGCGTCGCCTGGTCGACGAGCTGACCGTTGACGAACGTGCCGTTGGCCGAGCCGAGGTCGACGATCCGGTATCCTTCAGGGCCTTCGGGGCGGACCTCGGCGTGGCGTCGGGAGACCTCGCTGTCGTGCAGCCGGATCGGGCTAGTCCGCTCCCTCCCCAGCGCCGCCGGGCCTCCTGGCAGCTCGAACCGCTTTCCCCGATCGGCCCCCTGGACGACGAACAACGAGGCCACGGCGCACCCTCCCCGGGCCCGGCTCCGGCGGCCGGCCGTCCCCTCGGACCCGACTTCCGTCAGGCTATCGGCCTCCCGCCGGGGCCGTCAATTCCCCTTTGCCGCCGCCGGGAGCCGACCGGAAGGACCGGAGCCGGGTCAGGAGGGCTCGGATCGGTTGCGAAGGCCCCGCATTCTTGCGGCTCGCCGTGGCCAGGAGCGTCTCCCACCCCTTCCAGGAGGCCGTCCCCACCTTGTCTCATCGGTTATGCCCGATTCTAATGAGGGACAGGAGCCCCGTGGGCTTCTTCCCGCCAACGTTCCCCCGCCTCGAACCGCTCGAAGAGGGTCCGCCCCGATGGAGTTCCCGCCGATCGCCCGGGTCCGGCAGACGATCCCCCAGCCCTGTGTCGAGGACGTCGCCGGCACGGTCCGCCGCCTGATCCGGGGGAGCCGGATCGCCGAGCGCGTGCCCGCCGGCGGGAGGGTCGCCGTGGGGGTCGGCAGTCGGGGCATCGCCGCGATCCCGACGATCGCCCGGGCGGCGGTCGACGAGCTGAAGGGGATGGGCTTTCGCCCCTTCATCGTCGCCGCGATGGGCAGCCACGGCGGGGCCACCGCCGAGGGCCAGCGCGAGCTTCTGGCCGGCTATGGCATCACTCCCGATCGGATGGGGGTCGAGGTCCGCACCGAGATGGAGTCGGTCGTCCTCGGGACGAATCCCGTCGGCCTGCCGATCTACTTCGACAAGAACGCCTACGAGGCCGACGGCATCGTGCTGCTCAACCGGGTGAAGCCGCATACGGACTTCACCGCCGATCACGAGTCGGGCATCCTGAAGATGCTGGTCATCGGCCTGGGCAAGCGAGAGGGGGCCAGCCAGGTCCATACCCTCGGCCTGACCGGCATGCGGGAGGTTCTTCCCGCCGTCGGCCGGTTCCTGGTCGAGCACACCCGGTTCGCGCTTGGCCTGGCGATCCTGGAGAACGCGAAGGACGAGCCCGCCGAGATCGTCGCCCTGGAGCCGGAGACGATCTTCGAGCTCGAACCCCAGCTGCTTCGCCGAGCCCGGGAGCTGATGGGGCGCCTGCCGTTCGACCAGATCGATGTGCTGATCGTCGGAGAGCTGGGCAAGAACTATTCCGGTGCGGGAATGGATCCCAATGTCATCGGCCGCCTGATGGTCGAGACGATGCCCGACTTCGACCGGCCGAAGGTCACCCGGCTCGCCGTGCTGGATGTCTCGGAGGAGAGCCACGGCAACATCGTTGGCGTCGGTTTTGCCGACCTGACGACCGAGCGCCTGGTGAAGAAGATGGACCCGGAGCCCTTCCGGATCAACGTGCTCACCTCGTGCTTTCTCGAGCGCGCCCGCATTCCGATCACCCTGCCCACCGATCGCGACGTGCTCCGCGTCTGCCTGGAGACGTGCTGGCGGATCCGGCCGGAGGAGGCCCGCGTCGTCTTCATCCCCAACACGCTGGAGGTCGACACCCTCTGGGTCTCTCCCGCGATGAAGGCCGACGTAGAGGCTCACCCCCACCTCACGTTCGAGACCGACTTCCAGCCCATCCCCCTCGATCCCGCTGGCACCCTGGACCAGGAAGGGCTCTTCCCCCACAGCGTCCGGGGTCGGCGATCCGCCGGCGCCTACGTCGCCGGCTGAATCGCGCCGCTGCCGGTTCGCGCCTCCGGGATCGTCGCTCGCTCTCCCGCGGTCGGGACGAGGAGGCGGAGGTCGGCCGCCTCGCTCGGCGGTCGAGCCGACCTCCCGAACGATCGAGCCAACCGAGCCTGCCAGGCCGAATCGGACCCAGACAAGCGGAAGGCCGGCGGTCGAGTCCGGCCCTGGTGAGCTGGCCGATTGTCGAGCGGCGGCCGGCTCATCGCCTCGGATACCGGAGGAGGATCGGTACTTGGCCGGGCCCTGCCTCCTGACCGATCCACCGCAAGGGCCCTCCCCAGGCGCTCTACCCGTTTCCTCGGACCCGATGCCCTCGATCTCCGTTCAGGATCTTCGCGAGCCCGGGATCCACGAACGTTCCCCCGGATCGCTTGAGACGTGCTCCGCCCTGAGCCGGGAGGGCTTCGCTTCAAGGGGGAGGATCAGCCCTGGGAAACCCAGAGCACCAACGCCCCTCCGACCCAAAGGAACAGGGCGAGGCCGAAGCTGGCGAGGAGCCGGATCAGGCTTCGTCGGGCGAGGCGGGGCCTGGAGCGGGAGAGGATGGAGCGGGGTCGGGGATCGAGGACGCGATCGACGAGGAGGTAGGACGGGAGCAGGAGCATCAGGTACAGCAGGAAGAGACTGATCGGCGGGTCGATCGCGGAGATCCAGCGGATCGAGCCCAGGACGAGGGCGACGACGGAGACGGCGATCATCACCGAGGAGAGGTTGAGCTGGCGGTCGGCCGGGCGGAAGACCTCGGGGAGCTCCAGGGGGGTGTCGGGGAGTTCGGAGACGAGCCACCAGAGCAGGCCCTGAACGCAGAGCGCGTGGCTGATCCGGCCGTCCCGGAGGAGGCGGGGGACTTCCCGAGCGGGGACGAGCTCCAGACGCAGCTCCTCGCCCTCGTCGCACGTCGGCTCCGAGACGCGGCGGGCGTTGGTGATCAGGATGGTGCTGATCCGGGAGGTGAGCAGCGATGGGCAGGACCAGACCGTGTTGAGCAACACCGGCGGGTCGCCGGCGTATCCGGTTTCCTCCAGCAGCTCCCGGGCGCCGGCGGCCAGGGGATCTTCCCCCGGGTCGAGCAGCCCGCCAGGCGTCTCCAGGCTGTCTCGTCCGGAGCCGGCGCGAAACTGGTCGACCAGGAGGAGGCGGCGATCCGGTGTGAGGGCGATCACGTTGACCGCATCCGCCAGGTGGACCACGTAGAACTCATGCACCAGGCCCGAACGCCGAGATCGATACCGCTCCCGACGGAGGCTGAACAGCCAGTTCTCCTCGATCGTGGCGTCCCCCTCCGGCTCTCGGGACCAGGACGCCGGCGGGGTGGAGCGGGAGGGAGTCTGGGAGTGGCTGGGCTCGGGGTCGGAACGCATGGCGGGCTCTCGTCGGTTTCGGCGACGGATCCTCCTCTCGGATCCGTCGGCGGGAGGGGAGGTCGAGTGGGGGAGGACGTTCACGAGCCGATGGTAGGTGATTGAGGCTCGCTGGGTGTCGTCACCGGGCGGCTGATGGCGGTCGCTTGTCCGATGGAGGAGGAGGGACGGGGGTCGGACGCGATCCTCGGTGCCGGTCAATTGGCCTGATCCCCGGGCAGCATCTCGTGGAGATCGGGCATCGCTCGCCATCGCCCTCCTCAGGAGAGGAGCACCTCGTCGATGACGGCCGCCACCCCGTCGGCCTCGAACTCGGGGGCGACGAGGTCGGCGGCGAGGCGGACGACCTCAGGGGCCTGGCCCATGGCGACGCCGAGGCCGGCGCCCCGGATCATGGGGAGGTCGTTGACATCGTCGCCGACGGCGGCGATCGCCTCGGGGCCGATCCCCCAGCGCTCGGCCAGGTGGAGCACGGCCGACCACTTGCTGGCCTCGGGGTGGAGGATCTCGCACATCGTCCCGGGATAGGCGGAGGTGTGCAACACGAAGGTGCGAATCGACTCGGGCACGGCGTCGAGCAGCGCGGCCTCGACCTCGAGCATCGCCTCCCGTTCTCCGACGGCGAAGAGGTGGAAGTGGGAGTCGTCGCCGGGCCGGTTCATCCAGTCCGGGTCGACCAGGGCGTAGGGCCCGTTCCGCTCCACGAAGTCGTCGAACAGGAGGCGGCCGGTCGGCCGGGCGGGCACGAGGAAGTCGGGGGGGGATTCGGCGTGGTCGACGATCGAAACCGCCGGTTCACCCAGTCGTCTCAGCTCGGAGAGCACCGCCCCGGCCAGCTCCGGACCGAGTCCCGCCCGCCAGAGCGTGGCGTGGGTTCCGGTTTCCTTGACCAGAGCGCCGGAGTTGCACACGACCGGGGCGTCGAGGCCCAGTTGCCGGGCCACCGGCAAGGCCCTCCGGTAGCGTCTCCCGGTACAGAGGACCGGGCGAATCCCTGCGGCGGCGGCTCGGGAGACGGCGGCGGCGGTGCTCGGCCGGAGGACGCCGTCCTTGCCGATGAGGGTGCCGTCCACGTCGAGGGCGAGAAGCTTGAATTGGGGCATCGGCTCGGCGAAGGTGGGGCGGTCCGGACTCCCGGGAGATGGTCATGGTAGGCCGCTCAGGGGCGTCCGGCAATCGATCCTTCCCGACCCCGCTCTCCCGACGGTCGCGATCTCCTCCGGAAGGTGAGAGCCTGGCTGTCCCTCGGAGCTTGACGACCATGTTCACCGCGATCCTGGCCCCGATGCTGCTCTGGACGCCGCTCGCGTCTTCGACCGCGCCGGGGGCCGACGACCCGGACGGCCTGTTCGCCCGGGAGAATCTGGTCGCCTGGTGCATCGTGCCGTTCGACGCTTCGAAGCGGGGGCCGGAGGAGCGGGCCGCGATGCTCGACCGGCTCGGAATCCGTCGCCTCGCCTACGACTGGCGGGCGGAGCACCTGCCAACGTTCGACGAGGAGCTGGAGGCCCTCGACCGCCACAGCATCGAGCTGACCGCGCTCTGGTTCCCCGGGACGATGGACGCCGACGCGAGGTTCCTGCTCGATCGCATCGCCGCCCGGGGCCTGACCCCGCAGCTCTGGGTGACGGGAGGAGGAGAGCCGACCTCCTCGCCGGAGGAACAGGCCGCCCGAATCGCCGCCGAGGCCGACCGCATCCGGCCGATCGCCGAGGCCGCCGCCAAGGTCGGTTGCTCGGTCGCCCTCTACAACCACGGCGGCTGGTTCGGCGAGCCGGAGAACCAGATTGCCGTCATCGAGGCCCTCAACCTGCCGAACGTCGGCCTCGTGTACAACCTGCATCACGGCCACCCGCACCTTGACCGATTCCCCGAGCTCCTGGAGGCGATGAGGCCGCACCTGCTCGCCCTGAACCTCAACGGCATGGACCGCGACGGCGAGGCGAAGGGCCGCAAGATCCTCGTGATCGGCCAGGGCGAGGAGGACCTCCTCCTGCTCCGCACGATCCGGGAGAGCGGCTGGACCGGCCCCGTCGGCATCCTCGACCACGTCCCCGAGGCGGACGCCGAGGCCCAGCTCCGGGCGAACCTGGAGGGCCTGGACCACCTCCTCGATCATCTTGATCGCGAGGTCGGAACGCCGGGCCCGCGTTAAGGACGGCCGAGGTCACTCCGAGGGGTTCGTCTGGCCGGGCGATCCGTCCGAGTCGGGCACGAGCATCCGCCAGCCCTCCGCTTCCCGTTCCCAGCCGAGTTGCTCGCAGAGCAGGGCCAGGTGCTCGACGGCGATCCGAAACGCTCCTGGTTCGGCGTCGGGCTGCTTGACGACGTCGAGATAGGAGTCCAGGGCCTCCTTAAGCTCGGCACCGGCCTCCTTGAGTCTCCGGTGGATCGCGAGGTGCTCGGCGGCGCGGTCGGTCTGGCCGAATCGGTTGGCGATGATCGCCAGCCGGTAGTGGTATTCCGGCTCAAACGGCTCGAAGAGGATCGCCTCGGTGAAGGCGGCGGCGGCCCCGTCGAGGTCGTCCTCCTGCTCCCGGTCGAATCCGAACCGATTCGGCAAAGACCCCTTCGCAGTCTTGGTCGAGCGGCACGAGCAGATGCTGCTTGGCGCCTACCGCTGGCGGTTCAGCGACCCGCGTGTGGGCGACGACACCCTCCAGGCCACCTTCCTCATGCTGGCAGGGCGGATCTCGAGCATCCCGGGCCGGAAAGGGGTCGAGAACCGGCGTTCGAGGTCGGTTTGCAAGCTCCTTGCAAGGTGAGAGTTCGCGAAGCCCGGTGGGGAGTCGGTCAGAGACGGCGTGGATTTCCGGAGCGTTCCCCTCGGGGGAGGTACTCCTCGAGCGAGCCGTCTCGGATCCTCTCGGAGATTGAACTGTGACTTGGCATGATACAACGAGGACAATTGAACCGTAATTTGATGTGATATAACGACACGCGGGCAGGGAACCGCCGTGACAGCCCCGATACCAGATACAATTCGGGGCCGTCACGGGTTATCGGCAAGTCCTCACCACGGCCGATCAACTCGATAGGCCGTGACGACAGCTATCCTCCGGAATTCACTCAGAAAAGTGTTTGGATCCAATTGACCGCCCAATCCAAACCAGCTACTTTCTGCTTGAATACGTAGATCGTGTCGTAGCCCCCAACGGAGACGTCGGACATCGCGGCGCAGGGGGGAGAGAATGCATAAGGTCCCCGTCAGGTTGTAGGTCTTCACTTTATTCGTGGTGGCGTTGATCCCGTGGCCACCGATGACGCTGCCTCCGGTGTCGATGTATGCGACGGCGATCGTCCCATTGGTCCGCCCCATCGCGACCCGAGCATTAGCCCCTGCGTCGACCAAAATTGGTGCGGAGTCGTTGATCTTCAAGTAGACCGTTCTGGTGTTGGAATTATTCGGGTTGGGGGCGATCCATACAATCGCAGAGTTCCCGTTGTCGTCGACGTCGTTGCATGGGAGACTGCCACTGGCAAACGGGACAGGGGAAGCCCCATTACGAGAAACTACATCAGCGAGCCAGTGCCGCTCTTGAAAACAATATCGACGTATTGGCCGTTGCGGTCGACGGCGACCCTCGGATCAGTGCTTCCTGGGAACTGGGCGAGTGCTGTGATTCCGGTTAGTAGCGCAAATGTTGCAATCATGTTGTTTCCTCCGTGGAATGCGCGGACGCTGAACCAGCCCTTCGATAATGAAGAACAGGTTCGTCGTCGGTGAGAACTCCGAATCGCTCCGCGAACGATCTCTAGCCGAGCCGCTTTCGGCCCGCGCATTTCGTCTGCAGCATAGCCTCCTCCGGTCTGTTCTCGTAGAACCGGCGGCTCGCTATGGCCGAGTCTTGCTTGTTCAAGCGATCGCGCATTGCATGCGCGGGATAGAATAAAGTCAAGAAAAAAGTAGGCGAGTTCGCGAAAATCGATGGTCGGTTGAGAGCAGCACTGTTGTATGTGCAGTCGATCGTTGTCCACTCGGCTGTGGGTAAGGAAAACCCTGACGGCGTCAGAATCGTCGGTGATCGCTCCCGGGAGGCCTCGCTCCGGCCCGGATCTGGACTCATCCCGCATCTCGTGACCTGGCATATGAGGAGGTCGGAAGAGATCGGTGTTGTTCGTTTTGAGTCGAACTCGCGTGGCCTGGAGCTGGATACGGTCGCCGTCGCCAGCTGCGGGGGCGCGGGGCGCTCGAGCGGCCCAACCGCCGCATCGGAGAGACGAACATCGACCGGAGGAGAGGCCGATCGGGAAGGGACTCGCACGGAGCCGAGCCACCGATTCTGGCAGAACAGCTCCCATTTTGTTATGAGCGAGGTGTTTCGGGCACAGCTCGGCCGGTCGAGCCTGTCGGGGTGGAGTCGCGACGCTCGATTACTACCTCGACCGCGGCAGTGATGGCGACATTGAACCGTTCTTCGCCTAGGGCGATCCCTTGCCGGTCGGTTCGCCAGGGACACTACCCGGCCGACGTGGCGCTGGAGATCCTCGGGTCGGCTGGTTCGAGGGGGGGGGGAGGATGCTCCGGAACCGGGCTGACGAGTCCCGAGGGGCGGCCCGGGCCCCGCTCGGGGAGCCCCGGCATCATGGCCTCGAGTGTCGGATCGAACCGGATTGATCCTCAATGACCTCCAGTAGCAATTCGAGGTGATCGCATGCGGAATCGCATCTGGGCGTCGATGGCCCTCTCCATCCTGATCGGCTGCGGAGGGGGGGATGAAGGACCCGAAGCCGGGGCTCCCGATCCCGGCGTCCCCTCGGGGCCGGTGTCGGGCCCGGGAGAGGGGGCCGATCCCGAAGTCCAGGGGGGTGGGGGCGGTGCTCCGAAGGGAATGACCGGCCCCTCGGAGCGGCCTCCGGGGTATCCTGCCCCCGTTTCCCCGAAGGCGGAGGAACCGGCCGAGGAACCGGCCGACGAGGTCACGGCCGATCCTGCCGGGGACCCGAACGGCTGAGCACTCCCGGCCTTCCCGAGTCGCGCCGACCGATTCCAACGGTGGTCGGCGATTCCTCCATCGATTCCTCGGACCTCGGGCTCCTGGAATCGGGCGGCCTTGGCGGTAGCGGTGGCCCTCGCCTATGATGGGGGGTCACCAACCAGGAGCCGAGCCGGGATGAGATCAGACCAAGACGCGCCCCCGAAGACGTTCGCCTTCGTCAGCCTGGGCTGTCCGAAGAACACGGTCGACTCCGAGCGGATGCTCGGCCTGCTGGCGCAGGACGGCTATGTGCCGGTTCGGGAGCCGGACGGCGCGGACCTCGTGATCGTCAACACGTGCGGGTTCATCGACGCCGCCCGGGCCGAGAGCCTGGCGGTGATCCGGGAGATGATCGACCGCAAGCAGGCCGGGCAGATCAAGGGGGTGGTCGTTGCCGGCTGCCTGGCCGAGCGGCAGAAGGAGCTGCTGCTGGAGGAGGTGCCCGAGGTCGACCAGATCATCGGCGTCTTCGGCCGGGAGGAGATCGTCAAGGCCGCCGATCGCATCCTCGGCGGCCTGGACGAGCAGCGGACCATCTTCAATCCCGCCCCCATCCGGGCGCTCGACGATACGGCCCGGCTCCGCATCACGCCTCGCCACCTGGCGTACCTCAAGGTCTCCGAGGGTTGCAGCCGCTTCTGCACCTTCTGCGCGATCCCTTACATGCGGGGCAAGCACGTCACCAAGCCGATCGAGGCGGTCGTCGCTGAGGCGAGGGAGCTGGCTGCCGATGGCGTGGTCGAGCTGAACCTCGTGGCGCAGGACATGACGTATTACGGTGTCGACCTCTACGGCCGTCCCCGGCTGGCCGAGCTGCTCCGGGAGCTGGACGAGGTCGACGGCATCCGCTGGATCCGCATCCTCTACAACTATCCGAATTACTTCTCGGACGAGTTGTACGAGGCGCTGTCGGGATGCAAGAAGGTCATCCCGTACCTGGACATGCCGCTCCAGCACGTCAACGACCGCATGCTCAAGCTGATGAACCGCCGGCACACCCGGGCCGAGACGGAGGAAATCATCCGTCGGCTCCGAGAGGCGATGCCCGGTCTGGTGCTGCGGACGACCTTCATCGTCGGGTTCCCGGGGGAAACCGACGAGGAGTTCGAGGAGCTGCTGGCGTTCGTCGAGCAGACGAAGTTCGAGCGGCTGGGAGCCTTCCCCTACTCCCTGGAACCCGACACCCCAGCCGCCAAGCTGCCCGACCACCTGCCCGAGGAGGTTCGGCGGGAACGCCGGGATCGCCTGATGGCCGCCCAGCAGCCGATCGCCTTCGGGTTCAATGCCTCGCTGGTGGGGAGGACGCTCGACATCCTGATCGACGCGCCGGCGCCGGCGGAGCTGGGCCCCGGGGTCTGGTCGGGACGGTCGTATGCCGACGCCCCGGACGTGGACGGCCTGGTGTTCGTCCGAGATCGGGACCTCCGGCCGGGGGACCTCGTCTCCTGCGAGATCCTCTCGAGCGAGGGGTATGATCTCGTCGCCCGGCCGATCGAGGGGGCTTCCCCAAGGCGGAAGGGACGGAGCCGCCCGAGGCCGAGGAAAGCGCCGCCGGCCTCCCCGTTCACGATCCTGCCGGGCTAATCGACCGGGGGGAGGGGCTCGGGCCGTGCGTGGCCGGGTGGCAGGGGATCGAAGACCAAGAGCCGAGGGGGGCGGGCCATGAGCGTCGAGGCGGGGCCGGGGCCGAAGACGAGAACGTCGATGGGGATTGTCAACGTCCCGAACGGGCTGAGCGTCTCTCGATTGTTCCTGGGCGCCTCGGCACTCGGGTTGATCCATGCCGGAATGTTCGGCTGGGCGCTGGTTCTCTTCCTGCTGGCGGCGATCACCGATACGCTCGACGGTTACGTCGCCCGGCTGCTCCACCAGGAGACCGCGTTCGGCCGCCAGCTCGACCCGATGATCGACAAGCTGCTGATCGCCGCGGTGCTGATCTTCCTTGTCGCCGTGCCCGGCGGCGGGGTGCCGGCCTGGATGGTGGCGGTGATCGTGAGCCGGGAGCTGATCATCCAGTGGCTCCGGAGCATGATGGAGGGCAAGGGAGTGGCCTTTGGGGCGAAGTCGGCCGGCAAGTTGAAGACGGTGCTCCAGTGCGCCGCGATCGTGGCCGCGCTGCTCGCCCTGGCGATGGCCCCGGACGCACCGTCCTGGGTGGTGAGTGCCCGGGACGTGTTGCTCTGGGCGGCGGTCCTGCTGACGATTTATAGTGGAGTGGAGTACTTCGCAGCCGCCGCCCCCCTCCTCCGAGAGGATCGGGCCGGGGGCTGACCCGAGGAGCGGCGAGCCGGCGTCCTCCGATCGGGGGCTCCGCCGGGAGGGAACGCCCGCCGAGGGAGGCGGGCCCGAAGTCTTGTTGTCGATCGAAGGCATTCCGCCCCTTCCGGTTCGGGCGAGGCCGAGTCGACCGGCCGGCTCCAGTGAGGTCCCCGCCTTCATGGATTGGCTCGAAGCGCTGACCCTGGCGGTGATCCAGGGCCTGACGGAATTCCTCCCGGTTTCCAGCAGCGGGCATCTCTCGGTGGCCGACGCCGCCTTCGAGGCGATCCGGGGGGCGCCGACCGAGGGCGGGCTCTTTTTCGCCGTGATGCTGCATGTCGGCACGCTGGGGGCGATCGTCGCCTACTACCGGAAGCCGGCCCTTCGAGGAGCCGTCGACCTGGTCGGTGGGGGCATCCGCCGGGAGACCTCGAACCCCGCCCAGGCCCTGGTGATCCGGTCGGTCTTGCTGGCCTGCGTGGCGACCCTGCCGGCGGTCGTCGTCGGGCTGGGGCTGGAGGACCAGGTCGAGGCGGCCTTTGAGAGCCGACTGGCGCCGGCCTTCGGTTTCCTCGTCACCGCGACGCTTCTCCTGGCCGTCGGTCGGCTTCCCGAGGGGGAAAAGGGCCCCTCCCAGACCTCCTGGCGGGACGCGCTGCTGGTTGGGATGGCCCAGGCGATTGCAATCACGCCCGGGATCAGCCGCAGCGGCTCGACGATTGCCGCGGCGCTCGCCCTGGGATTCTCCCGGACCTGGGCGGTCGGCTTCAGCCTCTTGATGGCGGTGCCCGCGATCCTCGGTGCCGCCCTGCTGGAGGCGAAGGACATCGACCCAGGCTCGCTCTCGCCCGAGACGGTGCGGATGACCGCCTCGGCGACCGCCCTGGCCGGGGTGATCGGATACGGCGCGATTGCCTGGCTGGTCCGGATTGTCCGGGCCGGTCGGCTGTGGTATTTTTCTGTATACCTGCTCGTGATGTCGGGCGTCGTGCTCGGCTCGGTCGCCCTCTCGGAGGGACCTTCGTCGAGTGGGGAGAGGCGAGGCGAGCGATCGTCGTCGGTGGAGAGGACCGATGGGCAAGGCCGCCGATCGGAGGCTCTGGACCGGCCCGGTGGGGTCATCCTGGGCGGATCGGGTGCGGGGGCAGTGGGGGGCGTCGACCTGGGTCATGCCGACCCCGCTGGCCAGGGATCGTCTGGCCCGTCGGCTGTCGCTGGCGTCGGGGACGATCGGCCCGTCCCGGTCGGAGAGTGACCGGGTTTACTGCTGGGACGATCTGTGGCGGTCCCTCCGGGCCGATCGGCTCGACGGGCCGCTGGTGCTCTCGCCGGCCGGTACCCGAGCGGCGCTGGTGGAGGCGATCGATCGGGCCCGGCGGGAGGGGGAGCTGACGGTCTCGGCCTCCGTGGCCGGCTCGTCCGGGTTCCGACGGCGGGTCGCTCGTCGGATCGCTCCCTGGATGTCCGCCGGCCGGGCTCCGGACGACCTGCCGGCGCCGACGGGGGCGGTCGAGCTCGAGCTGCATCGGATCTACCGTCGCTACAACGAGGTGCTCGCCCGGCTTGGCGCGGTCGACGCTCCTGGCCTGGAGGCGTACTATGCGTCGCTCTATCGTCTGACCCGGGAACTCCCCCGGTCGTGGGGGAGAGTGGATCGGCTGGTCCTGGTCGAGCCCCCTGCCGAGGACCGTCCGGTTCGGCTGGCGATCGATGCGATGCGGCATTCGATCCGGCAACTCGGCGTGGTGCTGACCTTCGACGGCGACCCGAGCCGCGCCGAGGTCGACGCGACGGCCGCCCGATTCCGAGAGCGCCTGCTCTCCTGGGGATTCCTCGAGGAGCGGATTGAGCCCCCCGAGGATCGGCCGGCCGGCCTCCTGGCGATCGGCCAGGCGCTGTTTCGCGAGGGGGATCCGGGCGGATACCGGATCGACCGGTCCGAGGGGATCGCCCTGCGGGGGGCCTCGACCGGCGAGGGGCTGGCCCGGCTGGCCGCGGTGTGGGCGAGACGGCTCCTGGACGAGGGGGAGGCGCCGGAGGAGCTGATCATCCTCGTGCGCTCCTGGGACGAGCAGTCGAGGATCGCCCTCGACCAGCTTCGCACCTGGGGCCTCCCCGTGGGCAACGGGAAGGGGAGGGGAATTGCCTCGGACGCGGCCGTCCAGGCGCTCCGGCTGGCGATGACCATCCCGGTGGAGGACTGGGATACCGACCTCCTCGGCCGGTTGCTCCGCAACGGCCGGCTCCGGCCCGACTGGAACGAGGCGGCCGCGCACCCGATGGCCCTGGCCGCCACGGCGGCCGCCTTGCGCGAGACTCGCGTCTTCCGGGGCCGGGACGCCATCGCCGAGGCGATCGACCGGATGGGGGGAGATCCTTCCCCCGAGGCGGAGCAGAGCGGCGGCAAGCCGGATTACCTGCGCCGGTACCGTCAGCGCCGCTCCTGGCTCGCCGGGATCGCCGGGCCGGTGTTCGGGAGGTTGTCGGCGTTGATCGATGCGGTCGCCCAGCAAGGGCCGTGGGCCTCGCAGGTGGACCGCCTCTCCCGGCTGGCGACGGGCCTGGGGCTCGACCCGAACGAGGAGCCGCTGGGCCTCCTCTTCGCCGCCCTGGATGATCACGGCCTGGTGCTCGATGGGGTCGGTCGCGGCGGTGAGCCCTGGACCTGGGCCGCGTTCGTCGCCGAGGTGGAGGCGATTCTCCGGGATCTGCCGGCCCCGGAAGCTCCGGGGTCGGGAGCGCTCCGCATGGCGACGGTCGACGAGGCCGCCGGGGTCGTCTCCCGGCACGTCCTGCTGACGAACCTGGCCGAGGGGGCGTTTCCCGATCGTTCCGCCGTCGGGCCGGCCGCCGAGCCGGACGACGGCTCCCATGACGAACCGGAGCCCGGGGACGACTCGTCGACCGAACCGGACGCCGAGCCGGGGCGGGCCGAGCTCGGCGTCCGGGACCTCCGGATCGGCCCGCTTCGCCTGCCATTCGACCCGGCCCCGACCGCTCCCTCCCGACCGACCCCCTTCGGCCGGGAGATGGCCCGGTTCCTCCGCGTCATCGGTTCGGCCGAGCGGAGCCTGACGCTGGCCTACCCGACGGCCGACGAGAAGGGGGTGGCTCTGTCCGACTCCGGGTTCCTGGCTGAGGTCAAGGCGCTGCTTACGCCGGACGTGGACAGGGAGATCGTCCGGGAAGACCGCTCGCTCGACCCCGCACTGCGGGAGACGACGCCGCAATCGCCGCTCGAACACCGAGTCCGGGCGATGGCGAGGGCCGCGATCGAGGACCCGAGCATCCTGTCGAGTCTGGCACGATCTCCCGAGCACCGCTCGGCGCTGCTCGCGTCGGCCTCCGCCCTGCTGGTCAACGAGCGGAGAGCTCGGGCGGCATCGTGGCGGAGGGTCCGGCAGCCGCTTAGCCGGTACGAGGGAGTGCTCCGCGATCCGGCGATCGTCTCCCGACTCGCAAGCGACTTCGGGCCGGAGTACGCGTTCAGTGCCAGCCAGCTGGAATCGATGGCGTTCTGCCCGTTCCAGTTCTTCCTCCGATACGTCCTGCGGCTCGACCCGATCGAGGAGCGCGACGAGCTTGAGGAGGACCGCACCCTCGGCGGCAGCCGGATGCACGCGGCGCTGGAGTCGCTCCATATCGCGCTGAGGGACGATCCCCCCGGAGACGGCATCTCGCTCGACGAGGCGGTGGCCGACCGCATCGAGCTCGCCGTCCGTGACCAGCTTGAACGCGAGGCGGAGCCCCCCTCCGACGTGGGCCGGGCCTTGCGGGCGATCGAGGCGGAGCGGATGGTCCGGGTCGGCAAGACCTACGCCGACCAGTTCCGGAGGTATGCCGAATCCCATGGCCTGGGACTCCGACCCGCTCACTTCGAGTTCCAGTTCGGCAGCGGGAACGAGGGGACCGGCCCGGCGCTGGTGATCGGTGAGGGGCAAGGGCAGGTCCGATTGCAGGGGATGATCGACCGGATCGACGTGGCGCACCACCCCTCCGGCCTGTTGTTCCGAGTGATCGACTACAAGACCGGCTCGACGCCGTCTCGGACGAAATTGCAGAAGGGACTGGCGCTGCAACTGCCGCTCTACGCGATGGCCGTCGAGCGGGCGTTTCCCCCCGAGCCGGCTCCAAGGGCGCTGGATGCCGGCTACTGGGCCTTGCGGGGCAAGGGGTATACCCCCCTGGTGACCATGGCCGAGTATCGGGACGGCGACCTGCGTCCAGGGAAGGTCTGGGAGCCCGGCCCCGAGAAGATCGTCGGCTTCGTGCTCGACCTGGTCGACCGCCTCCGCCGGGGCATGCTGCCGGTCCATCCCGCCGAGCCGGATTGCGACCGCACGTGCGACTACCGCACCGTCTGCCGAATCCACCAGGTCCGGCAGGCCCGCAAGCCCTGGCCGGAGGCCCCGACCATGAGCGACCCCGACCAACCTGGCGAGGAGGACGGCCGATGAGCGATCCCGGACTCGCCGATCTGGCTTCCCGAGTGCTCGCCCCTCCTCCCCCCCCCACCCCGGAGCAGCGGCAGGCCCTCGAGGCGATCGTCAGCGTGGCGCTCAGCTCCGGCGCCGGCTGCGGCAAGACCCGGGTGCTGACCGATCGGTTCGTGAAGGCGCTCGAGAACCGAATCCCGATTGATCGGCTGGTCGCCGTCACCTTCACCGAGAAGGCGGCGGCCGAGATGAGGGGCCGCATCCGGGCCGAGTGCCGGCGCCGGATCGCCTCGGCCGGGGACGACGCTGGGCAGTGGCGCCGGGTGCTTCGGGCCCTCGAGGCGGGGAGGATCGGCACCTTCCACGGCTTCTGTCTCGACCTGCTGCGGCGGTTCCCGGTCCAGGCCGGCCTGCCTCCGGAGTTCTCCGTCCTGGAGGAATCGGTGGCGCCGACGCTCCGGGACGACGCCCTCCGCTCGTGCTTTCGCCGCTGGCTGGCCGACAGTCATCCGGACCTGATCGCCCTCGCGGTCGAGCTGGGGCTGGATGCCGTCCGGGAGGGGCTCCGCTCCCTGCTGCTCGGCCGGGTCCTGGCCGATCCGGGACGGTGGGCGCAGCTCAGCCCGGAGGAGCTGATGGAGCACTGGCGGGAACGATGGTCGGTCGAGGGGCGTCCCGCCCTCCTCCGTCGCTTCGTTGAGGATGCCCGGCCGCTGCTCGATCTGCTGCGGGAGTACGAGTGCGAGCACCCCGTCGGGGCGGAGCGCCGGGCGGTCCTGCTCTCCGAGATCCCGATGTTGCCCGAGGCCCCGCACCCGGAGCTGTCCTTCGACGTGATCCGGGAGCACGCGACCGTCTCCGGAGGGGGGACGGGCAAGCACTGGCCGGCGATCGCCGTGTACGAGGCGGTGCGCGACCATTACAAAACGCTCCGAGACGCGGTCGATCGTGCCCGCAAGGCGATCCGGTGGGACGAGGACCTCACTCGTCGCTCCGCCGAGCTTGGCGTCCGGTTCGCCCGACTGGCTCGGGAGGCGCTTGAAGAGGTCGACGCGCTAAAGCGTCGTCGAGAGCTGGCCGACTTCGACGACCTGCTCGTCCGAGCCCGTTCCCTGCTGGAGTCGGACGCGGACGCCCGGGGCCGGATCCGGGACGAGATCGCGCTGCTGCTCGTCGATGAATTCCAGGACACCGACCCGGTGCAGGGGGCGATCGTCCAGACGCTGGCCGGCGACGCCCTGGAGGCGGGCCGGCTGTTTCTGGTCGGCGACTCGAAGCAGTCGATCTACCGCTTCCGGGGGGCGGAGCCGCAGATCTTCGATCGCTTCCGGTCGGCCCTGCCCGGGGACGGCCGCCTCTCGCTGACGGGGAACTTCCGCAGCGTGCCGGGGGTGATCCATTTCGTCAACGCCCTCTTCCACGACCTGTACGCCGACCCCTCGGAGGCCCTTCGCGCCGAGCGCGACGTGCCGGCGGCCGAGGAGGACCCGCCAAGCGTCGAGTTTCTCTGGGCGTTCGACTCGAACACGTCCGGCAAGGGGAAGGCCGCGAACCGCCGCGTCGAGGCCGGCTGGATCGCCCGCCTGATCGCCGATCGACTGGACCAGGGGTGGCGGATCCCGGACCCGAAGGATGGCTCCTGGCGGCTTGCGAGGCCATCCGATGTGGCGATCCTGTTTCGGGCGCTGACCACCGTCGGCGTTTATGAACAGGCGTTGGCCGATGAGGGGCTGGACTACCACACGGTTGACGGCTCGGCCTTCTTCGCTCAGCAGGAGGTGCTCGACGTCGTCAACCTGCTGGCGGCGATCGAGGACCCGTTCGACCCGCTCTCGCTGGCCTCCTCGCTGCGCAGCCCGATCTTCTGCCTAAGCGACGAAGGGCTGTACTGGCTGGCCAACGCCCGGCCCAACGACCGCCCGGCGGATCTGCTCCAGAACCTCCGCCGGGCGGAGCACGTCGCCGAACTCGGCCGGGTCGATCGTCGGCGGGCGATCCGGGCCCGGACCTTGCTGGACCGCTGGCGGTTGCTGAAGGACCGGGCGCCGATCGCGACCTTGCTGGACCGCGTGCTCGACGAGTCGGGCTTCGAGGCCGCCGTGGCCGCCGAGCCGCTGGGGGACCGGAAACGGGGGAACATCCGCAAGCTCGTCCGGTTCGCCGGGGAGTACGACCGCGGCGGCTATCCGCTGGCCGACTTCGTCGCCCGGCTCCGGGCCGACCTCCGCCAGCTCGCCCGCGAGGATCAGGCCGCGACCAACACGGAGCAGGGGGACGCCGTCCGCCTGATGTCGATCCACCGCGCCAAGGGGCTCGAATTCCCGATCGTCATCGTTCCGGACCTGGACCGTGTCTCGCCGCCGTTCTCGAAGCCGGTCGTCGTGCACGACCGCTTCGGGCCGATCGTTCGAGTCGCCCCCGAGCCGGGCGAGGAGTCGTCGTTCTCGAGGCAAGACGACTCCCCGAAGGGCCTGGGAGAGCTGCTCTTTCGGTCCGCCGAGGAACTCGAGGAACGCGCCGAGGCCGACCGGCTCTTCTACGTGGCGACGACCCGGGCGGCCAGCCACCTGATCCTCTCGAATGGGCTCGACAATCCGCTGCCCCCCGGGCCGGGGGAGCAGGAGGCTCCGTCACGACGGTGCTATCGCCCATCGTCTCCGGCGATGGAGCGGATCGCCCGACGCTTCGACCTGGCGACCGGCATGCTGAAGGACCGGCTCCCCGAACACTGGCCGGCTCCTCGAGTCCATGTGATCCGCACCTCTCCGGAGCGGCAATCGCTCCGCGGAGCGGCCCGTCGCCGTCGGGCGGATCGGCTGACGATCGTCCGAAGCATCACCCGGGTGCGTCCCGAACCGGAGCCGGAGCGGGTGGCGGCCGTTCTCCTCCCGGGTTGGGTGGAACACGATCCCGAAGCGGGGCTCTCGCCGTTCTCGGCCCGGGTGCTCCGCCTGGTGCTGGCGGTGGTTGGCGACCCGGAGGCGAGCTGGGCATCGGATCCGTCCTCGGCGATCGCGAAGGCGGCCCGGGCCACGATCCCGGCGTCGCCGACCCGAGTCGCGGAGGAGGCCCGGGGCCTGTTGCTCCCCTGGCTGAACGGCGGCCTTGCGCGGCGGATCGCGGCGGCCGACGAGCGCGTCGGGCGCATCTCCTGGACGATCGGCGGCGACGGCGAGGGCCAGGACGCCTCGAGCGTGGTTCATCGCGGCGTACTGGACCTGGCGTTCCGGGAGGGCCGGGCCTGGCGGATCATCTGCTGGGAGCACCCGGAATCTCCTCCGGGCCAGGCGGCTCGCCGACTGGTACTCTCGGGCCGGGCGGCGCCGGGCCTGGGGCTAGGGCGGGTCGCGGGGGGCTGGCTCGTCTCCCTCGGGCCCGACCCGGCCGGGGCGAGGGAGGAGGCCCTCGACGGACGGCAACTCTCCCGTACAATCCCCGGCGACGATCCCCGACGATCTTCCCCCGGTTCCCACCCCCGCCCCCGGCCCCGGCCCCGATCCGGCTCGGCCACCCGGCCGACGGGAGGGGCGCCCTCCACCGAGTCCGACGCATGAGCCCCGCCTCCGATCCGAAGTCCCTCCAGGCCGACCTCGACCTCGCCCTCCGGCTGGCCGAGCACGCCTCGGAGGTCATCCTGCCGAAGTTCCGCCGCTGCGCCGTCGAGATCAAGCCGGACGGCACCGAAGTCACGGCCGCCGACCGTTCCGCCGAGGAAGTCATCCGCGACGTGCTCGGCCGAGAGCGGCCGGGTGACGGCGTGCTCGGCGAGGAGTTCCCCGAGCGCGTCGCGGCGGAGGGGATCTCCCGCCAGTGGATCGTCGATCCGATCGACGGCACGGCCGCCTTCGCGCTTGGCCTGCCGACCTTCGGCACCCTGATCGCGCTGATGGAGGGAGGGGAACCGGTCGTGGGAGTCATCCACCTGCCCGCCATGGGAGAGACGACCTACGCCGCGATCGGCCTCGGCTGCTGGTGGCGTCCCTCCCCCGGCGAGCCGGCCGAGCGCGTTCGAGTGGCTCCGCCGACTCCGCTGGGCGAGGCCTACGCCTCGACCACCAACCCCCGCTCCAGCGACATCGTCTCCAGGCCCGGCCAGGTCCGCTACCGTCTCGGCACGCTCATCCGATCGGCCGGCAAGTTCCGGTTCGTGGGGGATTGCGTTCAGTTCGCCCTCGTCTGCCGAGGACGCTTGCACGTGGCCTTCGACTCGATGATGGCCCCCTGGGACATCGCCGCGCTGGTCCCCTGCATCGAGGAGGCGGGCGGTGTCGCCTCGGCCCTCGACGGCTCCCGTCCTGGGATCGTCTTCAGCCGGAGCGTGCTCAGCTCGTGCGACCCGGAGCTGCACCGAGAGGTGCTTCGCGTGCTGACCCCGGACGAGACCGATCCAGAATGACGCATCCTTGATGGCCAATGAATGGGCCATGCCGGAAGGCCGATAAGGGATGACACGCTCGGATGACCACCGGTGCCCGGCGATTCCCGGCGTCATCCCTCATCCGCCTTCAGGAGGCGATCGTCATCGCGCTTGGGCCGCTCCGCCTTCCGGCCGAGCGGCGATCGCTTCGGTTCCACCCCCGCGCCGGGCATGGGAGAGCCATCGGGCGTGGAGGTCGTCGAACCCCTCGAAGCCGTAGATCTGGCGAAGGGCGGGCTCGATGCCGAGCCGTTCGGAGGCTCGGAGGAAGGAGACGAGCCGGTCCGGGGAGTCGAGCTGGATGAGGTATCGGGTGAGCGAGGTGCTCTGGGCGATGAACAGGTCCCAGTATCGGCCGTCGGGCATGGGGGCGGTCATCAGGGCGCCGGATCGGAAGACGCGTCCCTCGGCCAGTGCGGTATTGAGGGAGGAGAGCCGGTCGGCCTGGGCCTCGATCGGCTCGGCGAGCACGGCGAGGCCCTCGTCGACCCACCGAGGAAGCTGTCGGGTCGGGAAGAGGTCGGCCATGACGACGTGGGCGACCTCGTGAGGCACGACCGCCTCGACCAGCCCAAGGCGATCGGCCCGCAGGTTGATCCGGCGGGCCACCACCTTGCCCGCGCTGAGGCCCATGGTCGAGAAGCCGGGAGAGCTTCCCGGCTGGCCGGTCATCTGGGAGAAGATGGCGGCGTCGGGGTAGACGTACACGTCGCACCTGGGGGACCAGGGGGCAGGCGTCTCGGCCCCGTTCCAGTACCGGAACAGTTCGGCCCTCGCCTGTTCGGCCCTCCGGGCGATGCGGTCGGCCAGGGAGGCATCGGCATGGAAGATCCGGAAGTTCTCGGTTTCCATCACCTGCCACGAGCCTCCCGGGGAGGACTTGGGGACCGACGAGGAGTCGCCGTCTGGATCCGGCTCGGACTGCCCCCGGATGACGAAGGAGCTGGGCCGCGCGCCGACGGCGGCCGAACGCTCGGTGGCCAGGCGGCGGAGGTATTCGCTGAACCAAAGCTCGGGGGCCAGGGCGCGGACCTCCTTGATCTCGGCGTGGATGGACGCCCATTCGGTCGGGCTGGTCGGCTGGGCGTTGATTCGCTTCGCCACGGCCACGAACCGGCAATAGGCCCACACCGGGCGGTGTGACTCCGGCAATTCTCCCTTCCGGTAGAGGCGGGCGTAGATCGCTCCTGCTTCCTCGTACTTCTGGGCTCGGAAGGCCGCATCGGCCGACCGGAGCTGTTCGGCCGCGGTTGCCGGGGCCGGCGACGAGGGGGAAGGCGTCGGGGCCTCCGATCCCGGGCTGGCCATCGGGGCGGAATCGGCCGGGGCGGCGTTCCGGGCCGGGGCGACCTCCCGATCGATTCGAGAGGGGGCCGGCGAGGACCGTGGTGGAGTCCCGGGATCGACGGACAGGAGGGCCGGAGCCTCTGGGCGAGGCCTGGGGTTGGCCGGAGGCGGAATCGTCTCGGGGGCGGGCGACTCCGGCGACGGTTGACCGGCCGGGGGTACGACGGGGGAGGGAACCGGCTCGGACCGCTCGGGAGATTCGGGGGTGTCCGCCGGGGAGTCGGTCGGCGTCGCCTCCGGCGACGAGGCCGGATCCGGCGCCGGTCGTCGGGAGCGGTTGATGATGAGCAGGTTCTCGCGATAGGAGCGGGCGCGGAGCGCGTCGCCAGCGGCCTCGGCCTGGGAGGCGGCCCGTTCGTAGGCGCGGCGGAGGTCGTCGAGCACGGCCGGCCGCTCGGCCGCGGGGGCGGCGATCAGCGCCGACTCCAGCAGCTTGACGGCGGCCGGCCCGTCTCCTCGGCCGAGTGCCTCCCGGCCGGCCTCCAGGTCATCGCCGGCCGGGGCGGCTCGGCCGATCGTCGACATCGCGAGCGGGAGCAGCAGGATGAGCCTCAGCGCCAGGGCCGGCGCGGCCGGGCGCGGGGAGCAGGGCCGGTGCATGACGATCCGTGTCCTCGGTTGGTGGAGCCGGCCCGAATCCGGACGGACCCGACCCGGGATCGGGTCGATCGCCCAGCCGCTCCTGGGGGCGCGTCGATGAGTCGGGAGGTGCGGGGTCGTGATGCGGTTCGACGGGCCGAGAGGCCGGGAGCCGTCGCGTCGGGCCGACCCAGGCGTCCTGGGGGTCGACCTCGCCGAGAGTCGGTCAAGGGGGCATCGCTCGTGTTGCCGGTCATCGACGGCCAGACACGGGGCGTTGCGAATCCTGCGGGCAATCCGAGCGAGGAGTATGGCCAGGATGCCCGGGACGGTCAACCCGAACCGCCATGGGAGACGAACCGTCGCCGATGGGGCCCTCTCCTGGCCGCCGAGAAGGGAGACCGTCTTCCGGAAGCCCGACGATCGAGGGCTCGGAGCGAGTCGCCTCGGTCGGCCGAGCAGACCGTCAGGGGATGCTCGGTTCTTGAAGCCGGCATGGCCTCCGCTCGGGGAGCCGGGTGCTCGAGGAGCACTGATCCCCGGCGGCAGGGCGGGGACGAGCCGATCGACCCGGGGAGAGCCCTCGGGCGAGGCTGATCGGTCGGGCCATCCCTGGTATGATGGGACAATGGGGCATCGGCCGATCGGGACGCGAGGCGGACGATCCAGGAGGGGCGAGGAACGATGCGGATCATCGCCGGCATCCGGCGCGGGCATACGATCCAGGGGCCGAGCGGTTCGGATCGGACCCGGCCGACGAGCGATATGGTGCGCGAATCGATCTTCAACATCGTCGGGCCGGAGGTCGACGGCCGACCGGTGATCGACCTCTTCGCCGGCACTGGAGCGCTCGGGCTGGAGGCGCTGAGCCGGGGAGCGACCTCGGCCACCTTCGTCGAGAAGCGGGGGCAGAACGCCGCCCTGATCCGGAAGAACCTGGCGACCTTGCGGTTCGAGGGGATGGGAGAGGTGGTCGTCGCCAACGCGTATGCCTGGGTCAATCAGCTTGAGCCCGACGCCGACGACGGGCCGGTGATCGTCTTCATCGACCCGCCCTACCGGGACTACGAGCAACAGCCGGGCAAGATCCGGACATTGTTCAAGACGCTGGTGGAGCGTCTCCCGGTCGGGTCGATGATCGTCGCCGAGGCTGGAGGCCGGCCGGATCCCGAATTGCTGCCGGATCCCGACCGCTGGGATCTGCGCCGCTACGGCGGCACTCACCTGGCGATTCGGGCCCTCGAACCCCCGGGCGAGGAGGAGTAGATGGGGGCGCAAGGCCATCGGATCGAGGACCCCGAGCGCAAGCGATCGTTTGCTGTCGAGGTGGTCCGCCGCCTGAGGGAGGCCGGCCACCGGGCACTCTGGGCCGGCGGCTGCGTTCGGGACCTGCTCATCGGCCTGGAGCCGAGCGACTACGACGTGGCGACCGACGCTCCCCCCGAGCGCGTCATGCAGGTCTTCCGGCGGACGGTGCCGGTGGGGGTGAGCTTTGGCGTGGTCAAGGTGCTCGGACCAAAGGGGGCGGGGGAAGTCGAGGTCGCGACCTTCCGGAGCGACGGGGCGTACATCGACGGGAGGCGTCCCGAGTCGGTCGTCTTCAGCAGCCCGGAGGAGGACGCCTCTCGGCGGGACTTCACAATCAACGGGATGTTCCTCGACCCCATCTCGGAGGAGGTGATCGACTATGTCGGCGGCCGTCGCGACCTGGAGGCGGGGCTCCTGCGGGCCATCGGCGACCCCTCGGCGCGGTTCGAGGAGGACAAGCTGCGGCTGATCCGGGCGGTCCGCTTCGCCAGCCGGTTCGGCCTCCGGATCGAGCCCGAGACGAGGGCGGCGCTGGTGGCGATGGCGCCGAAACTGCCGGTGGTGGCCGCCGAGCGGATCGCCCAGGAGCTGCGGCGGATGCTCGTCCACCCGAGCCGGGCCGCGGCGATGAGGGAGCTCATGGAGGTCGGCCTTGCGGCGGCCATTCTGCCGGAGCTGCCTCCGCTGGTCGGCGAGCCGAGCGATCGGTCGGGGAGGGATCGCTGGGAGCACACGCTGGCGGTGCTCGAGGCCCTGCCGCACGATCCGAGGGTGCCGATCTCCCTGGCGGCGCTGCTGCTGGAGGCGTCTCGGTCGGACCCGGACGTGGTCGAGCGGGTGGCCGATCGGCTGAGACTGGCGAACGTCGAGCGGGATCGGGCCTCCTGGCTGGTCGCCCGGCATCGGGACCTGGACGATCCGGCCGCGCTCCCGGTTTCTCGGCGGAAGCGGCTGCTGGCGGAGCCAGGCATCGAGGATCTGCTGGTGCTGCTCCGGGCCGAGGCCGAGGCGTCCGGCGTCCCTGCCGAGCACGTTGAGTACTGCGAGCGCTACCTTCGGGAGCTGCCGGATGGCCCCATTCGGCCGGAGCCGTTGCTCAGCGGCAACGACCTGAAACGGCTCGGCCTTCCGCCGGGGCCGGCCTACAAGGAATGGCTCGATCGGGCCTACGATGCGCAGCTCGAGGGGACGATCGCCGATCGGGAGCAGGCGATCTCCTGGGTCGAGCGGCTGGTGGCGTCCGGGGGAGGGGCGGGATGAGCGGGTTCAGCCGTCGCCGCGCTCGCCGACGGGGGCGCCCTCGGTGGCGATGATCGGTACGCCGATGATGCGGCCGTGGTAGACCATCGTGTCGTCGACGAACCCCTGCGTGTCGAAGATGGTCTGGCGGCGGTGCAGGCGCTGGGCCTTGCCGACGATGACGAGGCGGTCGCCGGGGCGGACCTGGCCTCGGAAGCGGACGTCTTCGAGGCCGCCGAAGCCGAGGAAGCCGTCGGGCACCAGGCGGACGGCCTGGCAGTAGTAGCTGCAAAGCTGGGCGGCGACCTCGCAGATCAGGACGCCGGGCATCAGGGGGAATCCGGGGATGTGCCCTCGGCACCAGAACTCGTCGTCGGTGATGTCCTTGTAGCCAACGATCAGGTGCTCATCGGTGTCGATGTGGACGATCGCCGAGAGCTGCTCCATCTCGAAGCGCTGGGGGTTGAAGCGTCGGATCTGCTCCTGGTCGGCGACGACTCGGTCCAGGTCGATTTCGCTGGGCGGGATGATGGCGACGGGTGGCATGATAACGCTCGGTCCCCTCCGGGAGCCGTCTCTCGACCTCGGGGAAAGGGGGCACCGGCGAGGTCCTCCGGCCCGGTCGGCTGGCTCGGAATCCCTGTTTGAGTCCGCCCCGGGGGCGAACGATCCTCGTATGATGACGACCTCGCCACTGGCAAACAAGTCATTTCCCGGCGTCGCGTCGGCGTCGCAATCAGTCCTCCACGCCCAGCCGGACGCTCGGCGGCGAGACGACCAGGAGGCGGTCGATCGCATCCAGCGCCGCGTCGAGGTCGGCCTCGGAGGCGACGTGGGTCATCATCACCAGGGGGACCGGTGCGTCGGGCTGGTCGTCCTCGCCGGGGTCGTGCTGGATGACGCTGGCGATGCTCACGTTGTGTCGGCCGAGCACCTGGGCGATCGAGCCGAGCACCCCGGGGCGGTCGGCGATCGAGAACCGCAGGTAGGCCCGGCCGCGCACGTCCTTCGGGGAGCAGAGCCGGGGAGGGGGAGCCGCCTCGGGCCAGAGGGCCAGTGATCGGGCGGTCAGCGCGGCCCGGCCGACGATGACGTCGATCAGATCGCCGAGGACGGCGGAGGCCGTCGGCCCGGCGCCGGCTCCCTGGCCAGAGATGAGGGTCGATCCCACCGGATCGCCGACCGTTCGGATCGCGTTGTCGGGGCCCGATACCTCCGCCAGCGGCGACCCCTTTCTCACCAGCCGGGGGGCGACGCGCAGCTCGAGGCCGGCGTCGCCGTGGTCCCGGGCGACGGCTAGGAGCTTGACGGTGTAACCCAGCTCGGCGGCGTACTGGATGTCGGCCGATTGCAAGGTATCGATTCCCTGCTTCGGGATCATGGACGTCGTCACCGACGCCCCGAAGGCGAGCTGGGCGAGGATGGCGAGCTTGTGGGCGGTGTCGGTGCCGTCGACGTCGAGCGTCGGGTCGGCCTCGGCGTAGCCGAGGCGCTGGGCCTGGCGGAGCGCCTCGGCGTAAGAGAGGCCCGATCGCGCCATGCTGGAGAGGATGAAGTTGCAGGTGCCGTTGAGGATCGCCGCCATCGCCTTGAATCGATTGGCCGCCAGGCCAACACCGATCGTGTTGATGATCGGGATCCCGCCACCGACGGCCCCCTCGAAGGCCACGGCCCTCCCCGATCGCCGGGCGGCGGCGAAGAGCTCGGCCCCGTGCTCGGCCAGCAGCGCCTTGTTGGCCGTCACCACGTCCTTGCCCGCCTCCAGCGCCGCGAGCACCGCGGTTCGGGCCGGCTCGATTCCCCCCATCAGCTCGACCACGATGTCGACGGCCGGGTCGGCCGCCACGGCGATCGGATCGGTCGACAGGACGTCGATCGGCAGGGCGAGGCCCCTCGACTTGAGCCGGTCCCGGACGGCGACCTTCTTCAGGACCACCTCTCGGCCAGCCCTCGTGGCGAACGGCCCGTTCCGGTCCTCGACCAGCCGGGCCACCTCGGCCCCGACGGTCCCCAGGCCGAGCAGGCCGATGGAGACGGGTTGCATCGATCCTCCGTGTTCGAGCGGGCGCTCCGACCGCGATCGGGGCGGTCAGAGGGTAAGCGAACCAGGATATCATTCCCCGAGGCAGCCCGATCGGATCGGGAACGCGGTGAGGCACCAGGGCGGCAAGCCGGACCACCTTCCCAACCCTCCCTCGAGGAGCCTCGCCCCTCGCGAGACGGCCGTTCGGGCCATTGCCGCCGACGGACCTCGACCGTCCAGGAGCCCCGGCCGACTCCAGGTCCGGGAAGGCCGGGGAGGGAGAACGATCGAGGAGACCGCCCCGGGAGAGGAGATCGCCTCGCGATCCTTCGGAAGGACCCGGATCGCCAGGATCAGGATGAGGCCGACCTCCCCATCAGCGATCGGCCTCGGGGGCGGTCGGCGACCTGTCGCAATCGAACCGAGCGGGGCGACCCGGGATCATGGGAGGGCCGGAGGCCCTCCGTCCGTCCGATTCGGGAGGGGAGCCCCCCGGGGAGCCTTCGGGATCGGGCAGTCGTTTTCGCTCAGTCCAGCGGCTTGATCCGGATCTTCCGGAACTGGACCAAACTCGGCGGCCCGGTGTACTTGCCGTCCCGGAAACCGCCGTGGTGCTGGAGTTGGAGGTTGCCCCGCTCCGGGATTCCGGGGAGCTGGGCGTCCTCGAGGACGGTCACGCCGTTGAGCACGACGGTCAGCCGGTCCCCCTTCATGGTGATCTGGAACGCATTCCATTCGCCCACCGGCTTGTCGGCCTGGGTCTTCGGTGTCACGCCGGCTCGGACCTCGGGAGGCAGGGAGCCGTCCATCCGGTAGCCGTACACCTCTCCCGAGCCGATCGGCCAGCACCAGATGTTCACCTGGCTCTTGCTCGAGCCGCGGAGGTACACGCCAGAGTCCGAATCGGGCAGGGCCAGCTTCAGCGGCTTGCCGTCGACGCCCCGGGCGTGGGTGCCGTCGGGGAGCACATACGGGATGTTCGGGTTGATGTACGGCGTCTCCTTGATCCGCCACTCGAATTCCAGGACGAAGTCGCCAAACTCCTCCCTGGTCACGAGGTTCTTGTCGCCGGGAGCCTCGCTTCGGGCGTCGTAATCGATCACCGGGGAGCCGTCGACGGTGAGCACCTTCCAGTGGCCGTTGTCCCCCTCGGGGACGATCCAGTGGTCGAGCGAGCCGTCCTTGAAGAGCCAGGTCCAGCCCTCGTCGTCGGCCATCGCCGGTGAGCAGGTGATCGCCAGCGCCGCCAGAACGGCGGTCAACCAGGTGCGGAGCGTCATCGGTTCGATCCTCGGGAAGATGTCCGGGTGGGGCCGACGACCGCGTCAGGGCCCCCGAGAAGGGCCACGCTATCGGGAGCGAGCCGTCAGGTCAATCGGTCGCCGATCAGCGCGGGAATCCCTGGCGGTCGCACCGGTTGTGACGGTCGAGCGGGCCCAGGGTTGTACGGAAGTCCATCGACAGGATGGGGGGATTCGCGTAGACTGTGGGAAATCGCGAAGCGAGCGAGCCCGCGTCACCGCGCATCGATTGCACGTCGGAGGGAGACGCCGATGGGACCGGCCGAGATCGTCGCGAGCCTCAAGGAACTCTGCGAGGAGGAAGGGCCCAGGATCCGCACCGAGTCGATCGTTGACTGGATCGACCGGCACGGCGGCTTCGAGTCGGAGGCCGAGCTGATTGCCTTCGCGAAGAAGATGAAGGCCCGGCAGTACGCCCGGCAGCTCACCTACGAGGACGAGGAGACCGGCCTTAAGATCAAGCGGCTCTGGAGCTTCCGCGATCCAATCACACGGGAGCGCTATTACAACGACATCCTGCAACTGCCCGAGGATCGCCGCCGCCGCTTCGTGCATCAGTACGCGCACTTCCTCGACCAACTCCGCTCCGTCCGCCGCGCCATGGCCGACTACTTCGCCGGACAGGAGTTCTTCCCCTTCTACGTCGCTGCCGAGGCGGATTCGGAGTTCGACTCCTGATCGGCCGGATCAGGCCGTCGAGCGCGAGAACTCGCCCCGGTTCGGCTCGAGGCCGGCACCGGGGCGAACTCCGTACCGACGGAGGGTGAGATCAGTCGGGCCGAGGCCGGGGAGTCTCCTTCGAGGCGACGGTGCTGGTCCTCAGGTAGAAGGTCTTCGACAGCTCGGGAACCGTGTCGGCGTCGGGCTGGGGGAGCAGCCGGACGCTTCGCTTGAAGGTTTGCTCGACGCCGTCCGGGCCGGTCAGCACGATGGCGAGGGCGCAATCGCGGTCGGCGGTGAGGCTCGTGGCGTCGATGGAGATCTCCTCGAGCCGGACGGGACCGTCGTCGCCGTGTTCGACCTCTCGGACAACCGGCTCGAAGCGGCTCCCGGCGTGGGCCGGCTTGATCCGGACTTTCCACCCGGCGCCGACCCCCGAGATCTGAAGGTCGAGCTTCACCGTGTTGGCCACCCCGTCGACCTTGGGGGTCGGCTTCGGCTCAGGGGAGGGGCCGGGTTCATCGGCCGAGACGGCCGGGACGCTGGCGAGCAGGGCGATGAGGAGGGAGAACATCCGAGGGCGGGCGACGATCGGCATCGGGACCAGCTCCTTTGCCTTCCTTGGTCCGGGAGTCGGCGCCGCGGGGTCTGGCCGCTGGAGGCGGCCCGGAAGGCGCCGATCGGGTTGGATCTCCATCCTGGAGCGCCGCGCGTCGGTCGGGCAGGGGGGCGATGCGGAGGGTCGGCTCCGGGGATCGGGGCCGGCGCGGATCGTCGACGGGTGAGATGGCACTTTATCCCGATCGCCGGGGAGAGGCAAGGCCGACCAGTCGCATCGCGAGGGGCCCGAGCCGGGCTGGGATCACATCGTCCGGCCGCCGTCGACGACGAGAATCTGGCCGGTCGTCAGCGTCGCCCGGTCGGCGAGGTAGACGATCGCCTCGGCGATGTCGTCCGGAGTCGCCGCCCGTTTCAGGGGGGTTAGGGAGACGGCCTGGTCCACCATGTCCTGGTGGTCGGCGAGCCATCGCGTCAGGACCGGCCCCGGGGCGACGGCGTTCACGCGGACCTGGGGGGCGAAGGCTCGGGCCAGGCTCTTGGTGAGCGTGATCACCGCCCCCTTGCTGGCCGCGTAGGGGATCGAACTGCCCGAGCCGGCGATCCCGGCGACCGAGGCGACGTTGACGATCGAGCCGTTCCGGTGCTGGAGCAGGGGCATGGCGGCCCGACAGGAGTAGAAGGTCCCCTTCACGTTCAGCTGGAGGATGTCGTCCCAGACGGCGTCGGTCACCGAGTCGAGGTCGGTGTGGGGGATGAAGTGGGTGGTCGCGGCGTTGTTGACCAGCACGTCGAGGCCGCCGAAGGCCGAGGCGGCCGATTCGACGAGCGATCGCACCTCGACATCCTTCCCGGCGTCGGCCCGGATAACGAGAACCCCCGCCCCTCGGGAGCGAACGCCGTCGGCCGTCTGCTCGGCGTCTTCCCGTGACTTCGAGTAGTTGACGACCACATCGTACCCCAGCTCGGCGAACCGCCAGGCCGCCGACCTGCCGATCCCCGTGGCCGATCCGGTCACCAGGGCGACCCGTCGCTCCGCCATCACAATGCTCCTCGACTCGATCCGGCCCGGTTCTTCCCGATCGTGCAATCGCGGGACGATCGGCCGGGGGGGAGGTTTGTGGTACTCTAGTCGGCTCGAGGCCCCCGGATCCACCGGCTGGCCCCCGGCCGCGCCGCCATCAACCGAAGCCCCCGCCCCGCACCGCGGGCCGAACCGGCCCGACGAACCATGAACCGCATCGACGCCCTCTTCGAACGCCTCCGATCCGAGGGCCGCCGCGCCCTGATGCCCTTTCTCACCGCCGGGGATCCGGACCTGCCGACCACCTCGGCGCTGATCCGCGAGGCGATCCGGCGCGGGGCGCACATGGTCGAGGTCGGGATCCCCTATTCCGACCCCATCGCCGACGGTCCTGTGATCGCCGCCAGCTACCAGCGGGCGCTGGACGGAGGGATTCGGCTCGGACCGATCTTCGAGGCCCTCGCCTCCGTCCGCCGGGGAGGGGAGGGCGAGGCCCCCGTCGAGGCTCCGATGGTGACGATGTCGTCTTACGCCATCATCCTCCGACGTGGTCCGGAACGATTCGCCGACGAGGCGAAGGCGGCCGGGGTCGACGGCCTGATCGTCCCGGACCTGCCGGTCGAGGAGGCCGGCGAGCTGGCGACGCTCGTCGCCGATCGCGACCTGCGCCTGATCCAGCTCATCACGCCGCGCACCCCTCGGGACCGGGCCTCGGCGATCGCCCGCACGACGACCGGATTCATCTACTATGTCTCGGTCGCCGGGATCACCGGGGAACGCACTGAGCTGCCCCCCGACCTGGCCAACGCCGTCTCCTGGCTCCGGACACAGACCGACCTGCCGATCTGCATCGGGTTCGGCATCAGCCGAGCCGAGCACATCCGGGCGCTGGCCCCGGTGGCCGATGGCCTGATCGTCGGCAGCGCGCTGGTCCGTCGCCTCGCCGAGGCAGCGGACCAGCCTCGGGGAGCGCTGGTCGATCGGATCGGCTCATTCATCGAGGAGCTGGCCGGAGCGCTGCCCTCCTGAATCTCGGAGGGCTGTCGAGCGGTGATCCTCGAGGGACGTTCCCACCAACCGATCTGGAGGCGGAGCGTGCCGAGCGATCGAGACAGGGGTCTCAATCCGGATCGTCGCGCCGAAGGCTCGGACGAACCGTCCGGCTCCGAGGCCGGAAGGTCGGCGATCGGGATCCCGGGCACCGGATCGCAGAGCGGGCCAGCCAGGCCTCCGCGCCGGCCCTCCCCGGCATCGAGGTCGACGGGGCTGCCGCCGCCGTCCGATCCGGCCCCCCCTCGGAGGGGAAGTCGACGTCTCCTGGTGCCTCAGACGGTCGAGAACCAGTTCGATGATCCCCGGGGATGCGACCGCCGCTCAGGTCGTGACGACGGCGTCCGGGGAGGAAGGGGAAGCGGAGACGGAGCCGGCGAGGCGGTCCTGGATCACGGCGCGGTAGGCGTTGGGGTCGGTCCCCTTCGGAGACGCGACGCCGATGCCAGCACACGAGGAGATCGGGACGATCCGGACGATATTCCGCTCCTGGTCGCCGAGCAGGGCGACCCGAGTCGGGCCCATCTGAGCGGTGTTGTCCCAGTGGCAGCGACAGGCGCTGCCGTCCGGGAGAAAGAGCATGACCTCGGGCATGCCGGCGTCGCGGAGCTGCTTCCAGAGCTCGAGAATGAGATCTCCCATCGTCTCGTCCCTCGAGGGCTCGGATCGGGGGCCGGTCGATCGGGTGGCCGATGCCCCGAGGAGACTCTAGGACACCGGCCGCACCGGGGGAGGGCCTTAGGACGACGATCGGAACTTCGGCCCCTCGCCGGTGAGCAGCCAGTGGGGATCGGCCTGAGTGAGCATCAGGAAGCGGAGCATGATCTCCCCCGGCATGGCCATTCCGGATTCGAACTCGGCCCAGCGGTGGAACGGGAGATCCAGCGCGGAGGCCAGCAGCGGGCCGCCGTTTTCGCCGTAAAGTTCCAGCCGGATTTCCCGGATTCGTCCGGCCAGGTCGGAGCGGATGACCATCCAGTCGTCTCGAGGGTCGGGGGTCGGCATGACATCTCGCCGGGGTTCGTGACGATCGGGCGGGAGGTCGGGATGCCCGAGGCGACCCATCGTCGCCACTCTAGCCCGACCGGGACGGGGGATCCAGGGGAGGAGCGCTTCACCAGGCAGGAGAGGAAGACTCCGCAGGGGCCTTCGGCGAGTGAGGGGGGGAGGCGAGATTCTTTTCCGGAATTCCTGTCGTCGCGGGTCGCGTCTTACGGTCTAGCGATTCGGCGGAGGAGATCCGGATGGGCCGCCCAGTGCGCCGCGATGGGGCGGCCAGGGCCGAGTCCGAAGGCTCGCTCGCCCCTTTCCTGCAGGCGAGGGAACCGTGCTCGCGACACAGTTCTCAACCCGATGCCTGGCAGATCGGATCCGCCGGGCCTACCTCAGGCGACGCCCCTGGTGGTCCGGGGGGGATCCGGGTTCGAGCGTCTGGGCGGCGGCGGCCTCGGCGCTGATCCAGGCGCACGGCACCGATCGCCGTCTGCCCCTGGATCCCGAACTCTTCGTGGCCTCCCAGCCAGCCAGCGACGCCCTGGCCGACCCGTGGGGTGATCTGGTCGGAGCGCTGCCGATCCGGCGCTACCGTCGCCGAGTCCGGGACATTGTCCGGCGGCTCCGAGAGGAGCTGCGCGGCGAGATTCGCTTGATGATCGGCCGGGCCCGTCGCGGCCAGTCCCTCGAGCTTCAGATCAAGTTCGGCGGACCGGGCCTGTCCCCGCTGGGCCGCTATGTGGCGGCTCGTCGGATCAACCGCGAGGATCTGGCGGAAGCGATTCGAGAGGCGGCGCTTCGGCAGCACGAGGGTTGCCCGCTCTATCGACTGGCCTGCCGAGGCCTCCTGACCGAGGGCGACTATCCCGCCTCGGCGCCGCTTCCGTACCCGATCAATCCAATGCCCGCCGGGGCCGTGGTGGGCTGGAACTGAGCCGGTCCCGCCGCCCTGATCGCGAATGCGCCCGGCCGGATGCCGACCCCGACCGCTCGGCCTCGATAGGGCCGGACGACCCCCGCGAGCGGCCTCCCTCGATCTCCGCCCCCCGACTTTGGCGCGGATTTCCCTTTTCTTTCCACACCGACGTGTGGCACCATGATTATTAGACGGGAACGGGCGGGGTCCATGGGCTCGCGTTCGTGAGGGCGTGCACTCCTGCACGATGGAAGCCATCAAGCCCGAGACGGTTCCATGTGGGAGCCCTGAGATGCACGGATCGTCGGGTCAGTCGGTCGACGGGTTGTTCGCTCGCGCGCAGTCGGGTGACGAACAAGCCTGGGAGGAATTGTTCCGGCAATGCTACCCCAAGGTGGTCCGAGTGGTGCGCCGGCGGCTGAATCAGCCGATGCGCTCCTTGTATGACTCGGCCGATTTCGCCAGCGACGTGTGGCGGAGCCTGCTTGCGAAATCCGACCGGTTCGACTTTCCCTCGGTCTCGGCGCTGATGGCCTTCCTGGAAAAAGCGGCCAAGCAGAAGGTGATTGACGAGCACCGCCGGTTGCACAGCCTAAAGCGCGACCAGCGGCGAACGACCAGTCTGGATGCCGCGCCGGAGGGATTTGGGGCGCCGTTGCCCCTGGCTTCGACCGACCCCACCCCCAGCCAATATGCCGTGGCCAATGAGGGTTGGCAGCGAGCCAACGACCGGCTCGACGAGACGCATCGTCGCGTCCTGGAGATGGCGCGTCAGGGCTATTCGACCAAGGAGATCTCGGAGGAGGTCGACTGGTCGGTGCGCAAGGTCCAGCGCGAGCTCAAGGTGATGGGGGACTACTGGCTCTCCGACCGAGGGAGGCGCGAATGACCGAAGAGACCATCGGCCGGCCCGACGTCGAACCGGACCGATTCGCCGAACTTCGCACGCTCTGGCTGCGGCAAGGTGGAACTCCGTCATCCCTCGCCGGGCTGGTCAAATCCGACCTGAGACGCCGGTTCGCCGAGGGGCAGCGGCCGGCCATCGCCGATTATCTCGAGGCACTACCCGACCTCGGTGCCGACTCGGAGCGGATGCTCAGCCTCATCTACGAGGAATTCTGCCTGAGAGAAGAAGCGGGAGAGGCCCCCGATCCCGACTCCTTCTGCGAACGCTACGCCCCCTGGCGCGATTCCCTCGCCTCTCAGCTCAATTACCACCGGATGCTCAGCCAGGCCGTCGGCGTCCCCCCGGGGACGCCACCTCGATACCCCGAGCCCGGCGAACACTTCCTGAGGTTCCGCCTGCGCTCGGTGCTGGGGCAGGGGGGGGCCGCCCGCGTCTTCCTGGCCGACGATGAGGAGCTCGGCGGTCGGCTCAGCGCGCTGAAGATCTCCTCCGATCGTGGCGAGGAGCCGTCGATCATGGGGAGGCTCCAGCACCCGCACATCATGCCGGTCTTCAACGTCGTTCGTGACGAGGAAACCGGCCTCCGCGGCCTGTGCATGCCCTATCGGCCTGGTCGGCCGCTCGATCAGGTCATCCGCCGGATGGAGAAGATCCCCCCTGCCAGGAGGTCGGCCCGGACACTGCTCGAGGCGGCCGCGCCGGAGGATCTCTCGGTCAAGGTGGAGTGGCCAGGATTCCCCCGCCGCGGCTCCTACGTCGACGCCTGCTGCTGGCTCGGCGCCGCCCTGGCCGACGCGCTCGGCCACGCCCATTCCCGCGGGATCATGCACCGCGACGTCAAGCCCGCCAACATCCTCCTGTCGGCCACCGAGGGGCCCCAGCTGCTCGACTTCAACCTGGCGCACGACCCGAACGCCCCCGATCGGGCTGAAAGTGCACTGCGGGGCGGTACGCTCCCCTACATGGCTCCGGAGCAACTGGAAGCCTTCAAGGACCCCGATCGCTGGAAGGAAGTCGGTCCCTCGGCCGACCTGTATGCCCTTGGGTTGGTGCTCCGGGAGCTGATCACAGGCGATCGTCCCGAGGCTCCCCCCCCGGACCTTCCCCTGCCTCGAGCCATCAACGACCTGCTGGCGGCTCGGGTCGACGGTTGGCCCCCCGTCCGATCCGCCAACCCGCAGGCGTCTCATGCGCTGGATTCGGTGCTCCGTCGCTGTCTGGCGTACCATCCGGCCGACCGCTACCGCTCCGCGAGCGAGCTGTCGGACGATCTCCGGGCCGTCCTGTCCCGTCGGCCGATGCTCCACGAGCACAATCCGAGTCGTCGCGAACGCATCCGGTTCTGGTTCTGCCGCCATCGGATCGGCCTCGCCGTCTCGGCGGCCCTGGCCCTCGGCACGGTCGCGATGGTCCTTGTCAACCGGGAGACGGTCGCCGACTCGAACCGGTACGTGAGCCTCGGCCGGGTGGCCTTCGCCAAGTCGGAAAACTCCGATGGTGCCGAGAAGCACCAGTGGATCGTCGAATCCAAGACCGCGTTCCACCGGGCGTTGGAGCTGGATCGAACGAACGTCCGAGCGTACCTCGGGATGGGAATCATCGCCAACGCCGAGGGGAACCACGCCGCCGCCATCCGGTACCTGTCCCGGGCTCTCCAGCTCGTCCAGGCGCCCCAAAACCTTTCTCCCTTCGAGTTGGCCGAGTTGCATTTCACCCTCGCGCAAGCGAGAGTGGGCATCGCCTTGCAAGACCATTCCCAGGTCGAGCCCATGATCGGACTCGCCCTGGAGGGGCTGGACATCGCCGCTCGTGAGATGGCCCGGGCGGATTCCGACGGTCGGAACGCCGACCCCGATCCCGTCCGGTCGGCTCCCGACAGCCGGATCGCCGATCCCGACCGAGTCCGGCGGAACGCATCCTTTGAGTCCCTCAAGGCCGAGATCGCCCTCTGGAGGGTACGCGCCCTCGTCCATCTCGCTGCGGTCTCACCCACCTCCTTCATGGAACGGGTTGAACTCTATGAGAATGCCTTACAACTAATCGATCCCTATCGCGACCTGCTCCGCCGAGAGGAACTCGGAATGGTTAAGAAGTTGGAGAACCTGGTCGGGCAACGAGCGGGGACGGCGCGGGAGTCGTCGGATCTCCTCGACGGCCTCGAACGTCCCGGATCGCCCTGATCGCGGGAACTTGATGCCCATCCCGGCGGCAGCTGTTCGCAAGCCGGTCGAGTTGGGGGGGCCATGCCATCACGCTCCTCCCGATCGGAGCGGCGATTGCCTGCCATGGCCCCCTCGGTCGTCCTCTCGATCTGATCCTGGCTCCCTACTCGGACGACACGCGACCCTCATTCGGTCTGGGAATCGTTCCGGTTCAATCGGACACGTCACATTCGCGGTCCTCGTCGCGTAAGGTCACCCTGGCGCGGGCTCAGATATCCTCGGCGCCTGATCGGCAGACGGCGTCGAACTCGGCGAGCAGGTCGAGCATCTCTTGGTCGATGGGCGCGATCTCGGCCGGGGGAGGCTCCGGCGGAGGGTCCATCGTCGGCATCGGGGCCACGGGGAGGACGCGAGCCGAGAGGGAGTCAACGGCCGGGGAGAAGCGAGCGGCGCGGCGGGATCGGCTGTGGCGGGGGGTCGCGAACATCGGAATCTCCTTCGCTTGGAACGATCGATGGAATGAATATAAGTGGATGCGTATAGGGCCGGCTGCGCTCGTGCGGCCACGGCCGGCCGAGTCGTCGAATCCGCGAGGCGCGGAGGCTCGCGGTGGTCGAGATGTCGGACGCGAAGGGGCGTCCGGCGTTGATCTGGGGAAGCCTGGAGGGACAGGCCGTCCTCGTGCTTCGTCGCGATCCGAGGTGGGAGTCTCGCTCGCTTGGTCGGTGTTATTCACCGGATTTCGTCCCCGGTGGCGACACGCGAGACCGGTTTTTTTTGCGGCGATTGGGCAGGAGGCGCCCGTTAGCGTCCGGGGAGCATGGCCGGGTTCACGCCGGGCGAGCGGTGGGCCGACCGGGATGCGAACCAGACCCGGTTGCTGCGCGCCGGACGTCGGTGCACGGCCGGGACAAACGCTCTCGACGACCGAACCTGGGGAGGGACTCCCTGGGGACCGTCGAGGATCAATACCGGCTGATGGCTCCAAATGGCGCCGGAGGCCGAGCCGAGGGCGGCCGACCCGGCGGAAGTCCTGGCCAAAGGGGATGCCGGTGGGAGGACGGGCGAGGTTCGCTCGGCGGTCATCGCCGAGGCGGCCATCGCGTCGATCCGCCGAAGGGACTCTGATCGGTCGAGCCTGGAGGCAGCTACGCCTCCATCAGGGAGCTTGGGACAACGCTCCGCCAGTACGAGCCAGATCGAGTACATCAGGCGCCGAGGGACCCAGCCGGGGCAGGCGAGGAGTGCGAGGGTCGTCATGGTTCCGCCCCTCTCCTCCGGGACCACCACAGTCCCGTCCCGCCGATTCCCGGGGGCGAGTGCCCCAGATCGGGCGGTGTCACTGATAAGTCAATGACAATGATCGATCTTACTCTCACCTCTTCCTCGCGGCAAGCGATCCTCCTCGTGACCTGGACGGGGGCCTCGCCCAAGGCTACGATCCGATCGGCCGGCGGCCGGCGGCCGGCGGCCGGCGGCCGGCGACGGCCCTCGATCCCCCGACGCTCATCGACCGAGTTGCCGCCATGTCCCAAAGGCCGATCCCGACCGAGTTGCAGGCTCTCATCGTCCGGCTCTCCCGGAGGGACCCGAGGTGGCTGCTCGCCCTCCTGGCGATTCTCGTCGCCCTGGTGTTGCTCGATCGCTCGGGAGGGCCCCCCGACCTCGGCCCTTCCCCCTCGCCTCCGGCGGAGGGCTACCTCGTCGTCTCCTGGAACGTCGAGAACCTGTTCGACGACACGGACGACCCGAAGAACTCCGACCCGCTCGACTCCTGGTTCGCCAGGGACCCCTCGGCGCTTCGTCGCAAGCTCGACCTGCTGGCCGATGCCCTGCTGACGCTCGACGGGGGCCGGGGTCCGGACGTGCTGGCTCTGGTCGAGGTCGAGAATCGCCGGGCCGTCGAGCTGCTCCGCCGGGCGTTGAACGACCGCCTGCCGACCGAGTGGCGGTACGAGGGGGTCATCCACCGCGATAACATCAGCGGGCGCCGGATCGAGCCGGCCGTGATCACCCGATTGCCCGTCGATGATCGGGCCACCGAGGCCCTGGCCGATCGCCGCCTGCTGCGGGGGCGGCTGATCGTCGAGGGGGAGCCGCTGGAGCTTGTCGTCGGCCACTGGACGAGCCGGGTGACCGACGCCGAGGGCTCTAAGCGCCTTGCGTATGCCAGGGCGATGTACGAGGCCTACCTGGAACTCGAGCGTACCGATCCGGGACTGGCCGACGTCTTGCTCTGCGGCGACTTCAATGACGAGCCCGACGACGATTCGCTCCGGATCGGCCTTCGGACCTCGGGAGACGCCTCGGCCGTGCTCTCCTCGGCCCGGTCGGCTCGGCCCCGGCTGTACAACCTGATGGCCGGTCGCGATCCCGAACGGTTCGGAACGTATCGCTACCGAGGGCGCTGGCAGATTCTCGACCATCTTGTCGCCTCCCCCGGACTGCTCGACGCCGAGGGCTGGGCCCTCGTGCCCGATTCGGTGCGGACGATCAACACTCCTTTCCTCCGCGATGATCGCGGAGGACCGCTCCGGTTCGGGGACCAGGAGCACGCGAATCCGAGGGGGCCCTCCGACCACTTCGCGGTCGCCGTGCGCCTCCGGCTCCCCTCCAGTCGTTCGGAGGGGGCTGTTCCCCAGGGCGAGGCCCGAGCGGGGGACGCCCCGACGGCCGTCGCCGAGTGAGCGAGCGGGATCCTCGGTTGTCTACCGAGTATCGGCGACCACCTCTTCGGCCAGCTCCGGGCGGCCGGGGGAGGAGTTGGGTCGGCGGACCCGGGCGACGACCTGGAGGAACTGGCCTCGGATCTCCGAGGGGAGGCCCGGGTGGGAGGAGACCACCTGCTCGGCCCAGTTGGGGTAAGTCTCGACCAGGCGCCCCATGAGCGAGACGAACCAGCCGGCCTCCTGCAACTGATCGACCAGCAGTCGTTCGATCAGCGGTCGGAAGGTCCGGGCAACGGCCCGCCAGCCGCGCGAGTCGATCTTCACGAAGGCCTCGACCTCGTGCTGGATCCAAGGAGCCCCGGTCGCCTCCTTGTAGTAGCTCGTCCGGACGACGAGCACGATCCGGCCTTCGAGGTGTGCCGACCCCTTCGGATTGTGATACTCCATCCGGCAGAGCAGGACATGAAGCTGGGGGGACCGGAGCACGAAGCTCCAGGTCGCCGTCGTGCCGTTGCCGTCGGTCCCCTGGTAGACGCCCGGGGCGACGGCAGTCAGGCGAACCGGGCTGGAGCTGAGGTCCTGCCAGAGGGCGAGGGTCAGCGCCGGCTCATTGAGCAGGCTCAGATATAATTGCGGGTCACAGGGGAAGGTTTCGGCCTCTCCTCGGTGGTGGAAGCTGTGCTCGGAGATGATCTCGGCGACCTCGGCTCGGGCCTCGGGCACGACCAGATGCATGGGCAGCACCTGAGCCGGGTCGACCCGACGTCCCGTGAGGCCCCCAGGCGTCCCCGGCCCGGCACCCCCCGCCCCGATCGCTCCCAGGGCCACGATCGCGGCCGAAAGCGCCCGGATCGCCGTTCTCCTCATCATGGTCGTTGCCCCCGCCCGGACCGAGGACCCGGCGTGATCGCCGAGGCCCTCCGGCCCGTCGCATCCGTGCTGGTGACCGCCGGCCGTCTTCCCTCGAACCGGTCTTGACTACTGATCGGCCCCTCGGATCCAGAAGATAACTGGAAAGCGGCAGTCCCGGGAATTTCGCGGCGTGGTGGCCGTTCGGGCAAAATGGGCAGAATTCACGGTGCGGAAGCTGGACTTGTCGAGGTGAGGGGGCCGGCTAAGATGACCGGCCCGTACCGAAGGAGGGCGGGGAGGGGCTCGGACGGCGAGCCGGGCGAGGCCCGGTCAGGGAGGCGACCATGCCACTGGGACGAGGCGCGCGGATGGGGCTGGGGATCGTCGGCGTGGTGGGCTTGGTGCTCGCGGCCGGACTGGCGGTCATGATGGCCCCCTCGGGCCCGACTGGGGCTGGCCCGGAGGGGGCTCAGGAGGGCGTGACCACCACTTCCTCCTCCCCCGATGAAGCGGGGGAGGCGGCCGGGCGGGAGGGCCGGGCCTCTCGGTTGGCCGTCGGCGACACCGAGGCGCTGGCCCAGGCCGAGGCGCTTGTCGCCCCCGACACCGGCGACGAGGGCGCCGGGACGGTTCCCCTGGTGGGGATGACCGACGACGAGCTGGACGCCTGGCTCGGGGACCTCGCCGGTCTGGGGGCCGGATTCTCCCGATTCGGTCCGGTGGATCGCTCGAAGGTGGTGGCAATGGTCGGCTGGGCCCTGGATCGGCTGGCCGTCGAGCCGGCTCCCGAGCGCTGGCCCGAGGCGCTGACGCCCTCGGCCGAGTTGCTGACCGTCGGCCTTGCCGACGCCTCGCCCGCCGTCCGCGCCGTCGCCGCCGAGGTGCTCGGCCGCTGCTGGTCGTGGCAGCCGGGGAAGACGACCTGGCCCGACGACGATCGGAGGATCGCGTCCTGGAAGAATCGGCTCCACACGCCGCTGGTGGCCCTGCTCGATGACCCTGAGCCGGGGGTCCGGCTCGCGGCGGTGCTGGCGCTCGGCAAGCTGCCGATCGACGCGATGGCCGAGCCGGCCATCTCCCGGCTCCACGACGATGTGGCCGCCGTTCGGATTCAGGTGCTCAATAGCTTCGCCCCGCGTCCCGACGTGCTCACCGAGGACGCGATTTTGCCCATGCTGTACGACCCCGAAACCGCCGTGGCCCTGGCCGCCCAGATCGTCCTCCGCGCCCGGGGGCTCGACGAGGAGCTGATCGGTCTGGCCAAGCTGCTGTACCATCCCCGGGCCGAGCTCCGGGCGTCGGCTGTTCCGCTGATCGAGGGCCGGGACGACATCGACCCGGTCCTCTGGCTGCTTCGCCTTTCCCGGGACGAGGACGAGTCGGTCCGCTCCAAGGCCCTTGAGGCACTCGGCCACCGAGCCTCTCCCGACGCCCGACGCCGGCTCGCCGAGATGGCCGACTCCGACCCCTCCCTCGAGATCCGGGAGGCCGCCCGCCGGACGCTCGACGGGATGACCGCCGATCTTCCCCCGCTTCCCGAGTCGTCCGGGGTCATGATTCGGGCCAACTGACCCGGTAGCCGACCCCTGCCCCCGGCTCGATCGAACGCTCAGCTCCCCCCGACGCCCCGCCCTGGCGGGGCGTCTTCGCGCGCCTTCCGGGCGATCTCGGCCGCCTCTGGCTCCCACTCGCTGTGTGGTCGCCCCGTGATCGGGACCCTCGAATCGCCGCCTTGCGCCATCGGGGACGATCCGTTGAGCTCCCCACCCGATCGGGCCCTTGTCCGACCGGAGGAGGCCGGATACCCTCGACTCGATCGGGAGCATGCCACGTCCCTCGACGGGAAGGGAACCTTCGCCGCCTCGGCGCGGAGGAGAGGATCGCGATGAGACAGTTCGTTTCCGGGATGGCCGCGGTCGTCGCGACCGTCTGCTGCGGCGCCGCTCCCCCGATCGAGGATTCCCGACTCGCCGACATCGGGCCGGCTCCCGAGACGGTGCTCATCGATGCCCGATCGGGGGAGCCGTTCTCACTGGCCGAAGTCCGATCCCGGGGCAAGGTGGCCCTCGTCAGCTTCATCTACACGACCTGCAACGGCAGTTGCCCGGCGACGACGCACACGATGTACCGCGTGCAGGAGGCCCTCAAGCGGGACCGGCTGTGGGGCGATCACGTCGAGTTCGTGTCGATCACCCTTGATCCGAAGACCGATCGGCCCGAGGTGCTCTCACGATATGCCGACCTCTATGACGCCGATCCGAAGGCGTGGCATTTCCTCACCGGGGAGCCGGAGGACGTGTCCCGGGTCATCTCCTCCTGGGATATGTGGGCGAGGATCGGGCCAAGTGGGACGCTGGATCACCCGTCCCGCATCTTCCTCGTCGATCCGAAAGGCCGCCAGCGCGAGATCTACAACCTCCAGTTCCTGAACCCGGAAGGGGTGGTGGCCGATGTCCGAGCCGTGCTCGACGAGTCGGCAGCACCGTCTCGCTGACGCCTTCCCGAACAATGGCACGCGGGTTGCTCAAGGAAGGGCTTGGAGGTGAACCATCGCGATGAGCACCGAAGCCCTGCTCCGACTTGGCACCGTCTTCGTGGTCTTGAATCCGAACTCGGGCCGTTTTGCGACCGAGATCCGGACGATCCTCTGTCGCCACTTCGGGGCGGAAGCGGATGGGAGCTGCCGCATCCATCTGCTCGCCGAGGGGCAGGAGGTGAAGGCTCTGGTGAGCGAGGCGATTCGCGCCGGGGCGAAGCTGGTCGTGGCGGCCGGCGGGGACGGCACGGTGGCCGCCGTGGCCGATGGGTTGATTGGTTCGGGCGTGCCGATGGGAGTTCTCCCCCTGGGCACGGCGAACGTGCTCGCCCGGGAGCTGGGACTCCCGCTGGACCCCGACGAGGCGTGCGCCATCCTCGCCAGCTCGAACGAACTGGCCACGCTGGATGCGATGCGCGTGGGAGGCCGACCGTTCTTCACTCAGGTGGGGGTCGGCCTGGACAGCCTGATGATCCGGGATACCGACACCGAGTCGAAGCGGAGGCTTGGCCGTCTGGCCTACCTCTGGACGGGAGTGGTGCGGCTGGCCGGGTTCCAGCCCAGGCGGTTCGTCATCCGGATTGACGACCAGGGGGACCTGCGGCTCCGGGCGTCCCAGGTCCTCGTGGCCAACGTCGGCACGCTCGGTCAGCCGCCGTTCCGCTGGGGGCCCGACATCCGCCCGGACGACGGCGAGTTGGCAGTCTGCGTTCTGCGCGCCCGGTCGGCGTTCGACTACCTTCGGTTGACCATCAACCTCCTCCGAGGTGCGCAGCGGAGCGACCCGAGCATCCGCTACTTCAAGGCCCGGAAGAACGTCCGCATCGCCCTCGCTCGGTCGTCCAGCCCGCTGCCGGTGCAGGCCGACGGCGAGATCATCGGGCAGACCCCGGTCGTCGTGGAACTGATCCCGCAAGCCGTTCGGGTGATCGTCCCTCCTGGGTTTGAGAGGAAGACGCCCGGGAGCGAGACGCTCGATTGATCGATCTGGTCCGAGCTGAGGAGCCGGGTTCCAGGCTGGGGACGGAGGCCTCGACGCCGACCGAGACAAGGGGAAGGGCGTCCCGGGAGGGATCGGCAGCGCCCGATTCGAAGAGCGGACGATTGGAGCGGGCCAGGGACGCTGCCGATGGCGGATTGACCGTTCCGAAGTCGTCCTCGGGGCGGCCGTCGTGACCGGGCCGGCCCGCTCGATGGTCAGCGATCCGGGCGATTGGACATCACGCCTCGGGCGGCGGGCAGGTAGGGGCTGTTGGGGTACTCCCGCTCCAAGCGCTCGACGACTTGCGCCGCTCGGCTGTTCTCGTCCAACACGCGCCAGAGCTCGGCGATGGCGGCGAGGGCCCGAGCGTGCTCCTCGGCCTGGGACGGGTAGAGGATGTCGGTATGTAAGTAGGCGAAGAGGGCGTCCCGGGTTCGGCCGGCGGCCCGGAGGCAGTCGCCGAGGGTGTTGTAGGAAGGAGCGAGCGTGGCGGCGTCCTCGGGGTCGGCGGCGTCGATGACCGCTCGGGCGGCCTGCTCGGCCTCGTCGAACCGGCTGAGGCCGACCAGAGCCTCGGCCCGGGCGAGCTCGGCCTGACGACGGGCGGGAGTCCCTTCCCTGAGCCGGCCGATCAGCGTCTCGAGCTCGCGCAGCGCCTGCTCCGACTGGCCGCGTTTGACCATCACCTGGGCCCGGAGCACCGCGGCCCGGTCGGCGGCCCAGGAGAGCGTGGCCAATTCCCGGAGAGCTTGGTCGGCGGCGTCGAATTCCCTGGCCTCGAGCCGGAGTGCGGCTAGCAGCTCGAGGGCGGGGCCGAGGTGCCGGCTGTTGGCGAGCTCGGTGGTCACGGACTCGAGGGCCTGGATCGCCGCGTCCCGGGTCGAGGGATCGACCCGGGCGTGCTGGGCCAGCACGGCGGCGCGCCGGAACCGGGCGTCCTGCGCGACGAGGGAGTTGTTCGTCTCGCCGACGGCCTTCTGGTACAGCTCGGCCGCCTGCGGCAAGTTGCCGTTACTCGCCTGGATCCGGGCCTGCGAGTAGCTGATGCCGGGAGCGTCATAGATGACCTCGGCGACCTGGTCGAGCGGCACGTCCCGAGCGCCGATCCGGATGGCCGTTGGCGTCTCGCGCTCGATCTTGCCCCGGATCCTTCCCCCCGTCGCGGGGATGTTCGAGCCGGGAACAAGCACCACGTCGTCGGCCATCGCGGTCGCGGCCAGCAGCAGCGTCAGGGAGGCGGCGATCGGGCAGCGGAGGCGTCTCATTGGTCGAATCGCCCTCAAGGTCGGGGTCGAGTCGGGGATCGGCGTGGGGAGGCGGTCCGGGAGGCGTCAGCCCCCGACTTGGCGGAGGAGTTGCTCGTATTTTTGCTTGATCTCTGGGCTGCCCAGAGTCTCGGACAGGGCCATGACGCTCTTGAGCGTCCGGCGGGCGGCGTCGGAGCTTCCCTTGCCGAGCTGGCAGAGCGCGACGTGATACCAGCACTCGTAGTATTCCGGGGGGCGAGGCCGGGTCCCCTCGAGCTTCTTGGCGAGATCCTGCCAGTGCCGGATGGCGACGTTCCAGTAGCCCGGCTCGACCTCGGCCCAATCCTCGAGGATCTGGCACTGCTCGATCAGGAAGTCGAGTCCTCTCGGGTGCTCGGCGACGAGCTTGGCGGCGATGGACCACGCTTCCTTGAACTTGTGGTCCTGCCGGTAGGCGGCCGACAACTTCAGCCGGGTGCGCAGCAGCCCCGGGTTCTCCGGGAATTCCTCGAGGACGCGACGGAAGATTTCCACGGCCCTTCCCGGCCGCTCCAGCGCGAGCATTTGCTCTCCGGCCCACTGGAGCGAGGCATAGGACTGGCCCGATCGACTCTCGATCAAGGCGTCCAGGAACTTCTGGAAGGCGTCCCGGCTGGCGTTGAGCCGGGCGATGTCGCCGGCTTGCCGCTGGGCCTCCATCTCCGCCTCCAGCACGCGGCCGAGCCCGAAGAACAACTGGGTGAGCGGCTCGTCCGTTTCGACGGACTCCAGTGCGTTCATGTCGGCCAGGGCTTCCTCGGTCTGCCCCTGGGTGATGTGCGCCTGGAGCCGAAGCCGGAGCAGTCGGGAGGAGAGCGGCCGGGTCACGGAGTTGAGCGTCGCGGTCGCCATTGCCTCGACGTGCGGATCGAGCACTGCCAGAGCGTCCTCGGGGCGGGACTCGGCCAGGAGGATCTCGGCGAGGTCCCCGGCGTTCCGGAGGCGTTCCGGGTCGGTTGGGGGGACGCGGGACTCGACGCGCTCGTCATACGCGGACCTGAGCAGTTCGAGCGCCCGGTCGGCCTCGGCCCGGGCCTCGGGAGGGACGGGGCCCTCACCAGCTTCCTTGCGGAGCAGCAGGCTGCGGCGCCAATGGGCGGCGGCGGCCTTCCCCCGGGCCTCCAGGGCGTGCGCCGGGGTCTTGACCGATTCAAATGCCTCGGCCGCCTCGGCGTAGCGTCCCTGACCCAGCGCCACGTCGCCGAGCAGGATCCGGGCCACATCCGCCTGGGCGGCGTCGGGCCAGGTGGCGATGGTGTAATGGGCCAACGACCGCAGCCGGGCCAGGTCCTCAGCCTGCCCCGGCCCGCCGACCGACTCGTACGCCATCGCCAGGGCGCCCATGCCCAGCTCGGCCGCTCCGAGGGAGGAGTCCCACTCGGGGTATCGCCTCGCGAGGAAGTCGGCCAGCACGGCCGCCTCGTGGTATCTCCGGGTGGAATACAGACAGAAGGCGAGCAGATACCGCGCCTCGTTTGCCCGGCTGGGGTCGCGACTCGGGTTCGCCTTGGACAGCGCCGCCTGGAAGAGGACGATCGCGTTCTCCCAGGAGCGGAGCCCCATCTCCTCCCGGGCTCGTTCCATCGCCTGGTCGAAGCTCAGGCCGGCGAGGCTTCTTGGGTCGATGGTGCTGCCGGGGCGGTACTTTCGCAGCAGGTCGACCGCCTCGGCCTTGTACGGCGAGGCGTAGCGGACGACCTCGGAGAGCTGCTGGACGAGGTCCTTGACCAGGTTTTCCTTGTTCGAGACCGCGGGCCCGTACTCGGCTTCGAGCATCGCGTCGATGTTCTTCGCCAGTTCCAGTTGCACGCCAAGCCGCTCGTACGACCCGGTGTCCCCCCGGCTGAGCGCCAGCCACTCCCGGGCGAGGCGCTCGGCCAGCGGGTATTCCTCTCGCTTGCGGTGGGCGATCACCTTGAAGAAGGCGACCTGGCGCTGGAGCTGGGTGAGCCTCGGGTCGTCGTGCCCGAGCAGCTCGTTGTAGATCCCCATCGCCGAGCCGATCTCCCCGTTTTCCTCCAGGCTCTTGCCCTGCCACATCCGGGCGGCGAAGCCGGCCATCCAGGTCCGGTAGGAATCGTAGATGTTCTTGAACGCTGTGGCGGCCGAGTCGAGCAGTTTTCCCCGCTCCTCGGAGCCCTCGGGGTAGGTCTGGGCTTCGTCGTAATCGATGAGCGCTCGCTTGAGGGTCGCGTCGATCAGCCTGCGCTGGGCCTCCTCCCGGAGGGCGTGGGTGGGGTCCGATTCCTCGATGAACCCGGCGGGGAAGGCCTCGTAAGCGTTCCGCAGGTCGATCAGTGCCTGGTCGAACGACGCCTTCGCCTGGGCGAACGCGGCCCGGGCGGCGGCGAGGAGGGTGTCGCGTTCCTCGGGCCGTTCGGCCTCGTCCGCTTTCAGGGCGGCGGTCTGACCCCGCTGGTAGAGCACCTGGGCGAGCTGCACCTTGGCCTCGGGGGCCAGCTCGTGAGTCGGGTACTCCCGCAGGAAGGCGTCGAACGCCGAACGGGCCTGGTCGAGCAGCAGGTCGCGGCGTTCGAGATCCTGGGCGACCTGGGACTCCTCGATCTTTCCCCGCCCCCGCTCGAACGCCAGCAGCGGGGCGATCCCCTCAGGGAGCTGAGGGTCGTCGCGAAGCCGATCGAGGTAGTCGTCGGCCAGGTCGAAATAGCCCCGATCGCGGAGCCCTTCGAGGAACGCGAGGTGTCGTCGCATGCCTGGGTCGGAGGAGGCGGGCTGCGGTCGGGCCTCGGCGGTCGAAAGGAGGAGAAGGAGCAACACGGCCGCGATCCGGGCCGCGACGCGACGGACTCGGGGCATCGGGGGATCTCCCTGGTCGGGCGGTGCGATTCGAGTCGGGTCGGATCGGATCGGACGGGAGACGGGCGTGCCGACGGGGTGCGATCGAGGGGAGCGTGTCTGTGGGAACTCTACGGCGCCCGCTCGATGGTCGTCAAGCGGGCGAGCCCGAGCCGGCGGGCGCTCCCGGGGTTCCCTGGTCGATCGCGCGATGCAGGGTGCGCAAGGCCAGCAGGCCGCACTTCCGGCGGGCCGGGGTGAGGGGGATGCCGAGCCACTGGATCATGTGATCGGCGGTCAGCGCCCTCGCCTCCGCGATTGGCCGGCCCTCGACCTGCTCGGCCAGGATTGACGCCGCGGCCTGGCTGATGACGCAGCCGTGGCCGTCGAACCGGGCGGCGGCGATGCGCCCGGGATCCTCGGCGTCGAGGGCCACCTCGAAGTGGATCTGGTCGCCGCAGAGGGGGTTGTCCAGGTCGGCCCCGAGGTCGGCGGCTTCGAGCCGGCCCCGGTGCGGCGAGCTGTCGAAGTGGTCCAGCAGTTCTTCGCGGTAGAACGCATCATCCATCGTCGGTCGTCTCTCGGTCGATGCCGGTCGGCGTGTCAGGCCGGTCGGCGCGGGCGACGGTCGTGAAGCAGCCGCCGGGCGTCGGCGATCGCCTCGGCCAGACGGTCGAAGTCGTCGGTCGTGTTGTACAGGTAGGCGCTGGCCCGGGCCGTCGCCGGCAGCCCGAGCCGATGGTGCAGCGGCATCGCGCAGTGTTGGCCGGCCCGGACGGCGACCCCGTGGCGGTCGAGCAACTGGGCCAGGTCATGCGGGTGGACCCCCTCGACATCCATCCCCAGGATTCCGCCCTTGTACTCGGGCTCGGGGCCGAGGATGCGGACGCCGCCGACCTCCGCCAGCCTCCGATGGGCGTACTCCATCAGGGAACGCTCGTGGGAGGCCACCGCTTCTGAATCGAGCCGGGAGAGGTAGTCCACCGCCGCCCCCAGGCCGATCGCCTGCGCGATGGGAGGCGTGCCGGGCTCGAACTTGTAGGGCAGCTCGTTCCACTCCGCCCCCTCCCGGGAGACGCGGAGGACCATGCTCCCGCCTCCCCAGGCCGGCGGCATCGCCTCCAGGAGCTCTCGGCGGCCGTAGAGCACTCCGATGCCGGTTGGGCCGCACATCTTGTGGCCGGAGAAGGCGAGGAAGTCCACAGGGAGCCTGCCGACGTCGATCGCCCGGTGTGGAACCCCCTGGGCGCCGTCGACCACGACGATCGCCCCCCGGTCGTGCGCCATCGCCACGATCGGCTCCAGCGGCACGACCGTCCCCAGCACGTTCGACATCGCCGTCACGGCCACGACCCGGGTTCGGTCGGAGAGCACCCGCTCGACCGCCTCCGGCTCGAGTCGGCCATCGTCCGAGATCTCGGCGAACCGCAGCACCACCCCGCGCTCCTTGGCGAGCATCTGCCAGGGGATGAGGTTCGCGTGGTGCTCAAGATCGGAGAGGACGATCTCGTCTCCTTCCTTCAGGAAGGTTCGGCCCCAGGACTGGGCGATGAGGTTGATCGCCTCGGTCGTGCCCCGGGTCCAGACGACCTCCTCGACTTCCGCCGCGCCAATGAATCGGGCGACCTTCTCCCGGGCCGACTCGTACGCCTCGGTGGCCCGCTCGCTCAGCGTGTGGATCCCCCGGTGGACGTTGGCCGGATACTCGGCGTCGAACGCCTGAACCGCCCGGATGACGGGCCAGGGCTTGAGCGTCGTCGCCGCGTTGTCGAGGTAGGTCAGGCGGACTCCGGGCCGGACTTCCTGGTCGAGTGCGGGGAAATCGGCGCGGAGATCGTCGAGCGCGGGGGTCGTCGGTACGGCGGTCGCCATCGTCCTCGGGTGGGCTGGTCGCGGGATGATGCCGGAGAAACGCCTCCCCATCATACGAGATCCGGGGCGGTTCTGCTCGGTCCTCCGCCGGGAAAAGGCCGATCGCGGTTCGGGAGCCCTCCCAAGTTGCCCAGCCGGGCCCACATCCCTCCCCTTGCTCCCCTCCCGGGGGATGGGAGGCCCGAAGGCCTCCCGAGGGCTTCTCTCCCCGGCCTCGATCGGCCAGAATAGGGCCCTGACCGGCCCTGCTTGCCATCGGAGCCTGCTCGTGTCCCGCTATTTCAAGTACAAGACCGCCGACGCCCTGCTCGCCGATGCCAAGGCGATGGGGCTGGACATCCGCCTGAGCGACGATCTGTCCTTCCTGGCGGCCCCGATCACCGTGAGCGGCCGGACGGTCGGCAATCGCCTGGCCATCCACCCGATGGAGGGTTGCGACGGCGAGCCCGACGGCTCTCCCGGCGAGTTGACCCTGCGCCGCTACCGGAGATTCGGCGACGGTGGCGCGAAGCTGATCTGGGGAGAGGCCGCCGCCGTCGTCCCGGAGGGCCGAGCCAACACCCGGCAACTCGTCTGCGACGCCCGGCGGGCCGACGGGCTCGCCCGACTGCTCGACCAGTGTCGCCGCTCCCATCGCGAGGCATGGGGGGACGATTCCGACCTGCTCGTCGGCCTCCAGCTCACCCACTCGGGCCGATACAGCGTCCCCCGGCCCTGGCTCGCGCAGCACGACCCGGCGCTCGACCCTCGCACCGTGATCGACCGGGAGACGGGCCGCACCGCCGACGCCGATACCCCGCTGCTCTCCGACGACGACCTCGACCGACTCCAGGACCGCTACGTCGAGGCCGCCGAGGTCGCCTTCCGGGTCGGGTTCGACTTCATCGACCTGAAGCAGTGCCACCGCTACCTGCTCTGCGAGCTGCTCTCCGCCCACTCCCGTCCCGGTAAGTACGGCGGGTCGTTCGAGAATCGGACCCGGTTCATCCGGGAGGTCGTCGGGAAGATCCGGAATCGGTTGCCGGACCTGATGGTCGCCACCCGGATGAATGTGTACGACGGCATCCCCTGGAAGATGGGGGACGACCACCTCGGAGTCCCCGAGACCGTCTCCTATCCACTGCGGTCCTCCTGGGGCACCGACCCGAACGACCACACCAGGCCGGACCTGACCGAGCCGATCCAGTTGATCGGCCTGCTCCGGGAGCTCGGCGTGGCGATGATCAACGTCTCGATGGGCAACCCCTACGGAAGCCCCCATATCATTCGCCCGTTCGAGTATCCTCCTCCGGACGGGTACGAGACGCCCGAGCACCCGCTCATCGGCGTCGACCGCCATTTCCGGGCGACCGAGGAGATCCAGCGGGCCTTCCCCGACCTGCCGATTGTCGGCTCGGGCTATTCCTGGCTTCAGGCCTTCATCTTCCACGCGGCAGCGGCCAACGTCCGAGACGGCCGGGTGGCCATTGTCGGGGTGGGCCGAGCGTCCCTGTCCCACCCCGACTTCGCCCGGAACGTCCTCGAAGGGAGGCCGCTCGACCGCAGGCGCATCTGTCGGACCTTCAGCTACTGCACCGCCCTGATGCGCTCCAAGCACAACGACCTGGGCCAGTTCCCCACCGGGTGCCCGCCGTTCGACAAGGTGGTCTACGACCCGATCTGGAAGCTCGCCCAGGAAACCGCCCCGCCTCGGGGATGAGCCGGGCGGTCACTCCTCGTCGTAGTCGGCCCGAGAGGCGGCCTTCTTCCGGACGCTCCGCCACAGGGCCTTACCCTGCCGGCCGATCGCCGAGACGACCCGGCGCGCCTTCGACCGCGTCGAGTGCTCGTGCAGGTGCCGGAGCAGGGCGATCCGCTCCGCTTCCGGCAGACGGCGAGCGATCGCGGGAAGCACCGCTTCGGCCACCGCCCCCGCCGGCTGGTCGCCCAGCTCGACGGCGATCACGCGATTGATCCCCTCGGGCAGCTCGGCTTTCAGCGCCGCGATCGCCTCCTCCCGGGAGAGGGGCCGCACCCTCGTGCCGACCGCCGAGCCGCCTCCCGAGGTCGTCGACTCCACCACCATCGCGTCCCGAAGCCGGTCGAAGCCAGTGACAACCACGAAGGCCGGCGGCCGATCCAGATGGGGCCGACCCGAGTAGGATTCGATCCATTCCCGGGCGAAGTTGAGGTCGTCGCTCAGGTCGCCTCGGGAGGCGTCGGCCACCAAGACCAGCAAGTCGACCTCGCCCGCGGCGGCCACGGCATCCTTCCGGCTCGCGCGCTCCCGGGAGGTGTCTGGGCCGGCCTGGGCCCGGTAGCCGGGGATCTCCAAGAAGGTCGCGGTGCCAAGCCGGTCGGCGAGCCCCGGCTCTCGACCCGCTTCGAGCAGCTTCGACTTCACGGCGGCCAGCTCGCCGTCGCCGATCACCTTCTCCAGGCTCGCGATCAGCAGCGACTTGCCCGCCCCCTTCGCTCCGGCCACGCCGATGACCGGCTTCGGCGCGTCGGCATGGGCGGCGGCCGCCTGGTCCCCGGCGCGTCGGGTCAGGCGTCGGTAGTGCTCCGAGCCAATCGCGAGCCGGCCGCTATACAGCTCCACCAGGTGGTGTCCCAGCCGATTGACGTACGCCCGGAAAAACCACCGCATCAGGGATCGCTGCATGCTCCGCCAGGCCGGCTGCGCGATCAGCTTCTGCGTCCCCAGGCGGGCGACCCCCGCCACCGGGGCGAACAGCGGGAGCAGATACGTGTAGATCTCATTCGCCCGGTTCACGAGGTTCGCCGCGTCGATCGCCTGCTTCCAGTGACCGGGAGTGATGATGTCGCCTCCCGGCACCTGCCGGCAAAGCCTCGCCAGATCCTCGGCGGCCAGCTCCAGCGCCGTGAGCAGCTCGACGACCGGCACGCGGTCGATCGGTTCCTTCGCCCCCGGGTGATAGTGCTGGGCCAGCGCCTCGGCCAACTCCCTACCCGTGTTGATGTAGATGTCGCCGCGGCTGAGCGACTCGATGGCCGCGTTGTCCGATCGCCGGGCCATCTCCTCGACGATGGCCCAGGCCGCTCGGTCCCTCGGGGTGAAGGTTTGCGGCGCTTCCCAGTCCAGCGGCGGCAGGAGCGATTCGGACGATCGCGTCCAACGGTCCGCCAAGAAGGCGAACAGCCCATACGAGCCAATCCAGCCGATCGCCACCGCCGTCGCCCAGGCCCAGCCGTGCTCCAGAAGCCAGAGCGAGCCCAGGACCACGTACAACCCAAATGGAACCACGATCAAGGCGATCAGGACCCAGATCCGCCAGTTCCGCAGCACGGTGCCAACCCTCCCCGTCCCCATCCGTCTTCCCCGATCGGTGCTGCAACTCTCAGGCCGACTGCGGTTACCAGGCATGACCGTACCAGCGAGCGGAGATCAGGAGCACGCCCACCAGCGCCGAGTCGGCCACAGAGGCCGCCAATCCCAGGCCCGCGAGCCGATCGGCCGAACCCGCCCTCGACGTCCGGAACGTCCCGTTCCCGTCCTTGCGAGCGAGCCGACGGGCCGCTGTTGCCACCACGGCCGACGTGCCGGTCCAACCGATCAACAACGCGACCCGGAACCACGAATGGCCAAATGGGAACGCCAAGTCCTGCCAGGAAGGCCCGGGCACGAGGAAGACTCCGGAGGTGAGGAGCACGGCGAGCCCAGCGGCGACGAGCAGGTTGAACGCCAGCAGGACCGACCCCAGCGCCGCCACCCAGGCGAACGCGACCCGGACCCGGGAGCCGACCGTTCTGGCCATCGGATCGCCTCCCTCATCAATCATCGGACGTCATCGCCGACGCGTATCGTCCGCCTCTCGCCTCTGGAATTCAAGCACAGGGCAGACGAACTCTGGACTCTCCTGGGCGCCTCGCCATAATGGCGACGGCCGGGCCGGCCCCGTCGGAGGGGAGTCCCGAACGAGCATCGTCTTCCAGGGAGTTCGGAGCCGAGATGACCCGATTCAGGATCCATCCCAGGGACCTCGCCCTCTCGACAGCCCTGTCGATCGCCCTGGCCGGCTGCGGCGGTGGTGAGCCGGCCATCGACGAGGAGATTGATGTCGCCGATCCGGTGGTCGAGAGCCCCGAGGGACCCGGCCTGATGGGAGAGGACGATTCCCTCTCCTCCCCCGAGGGGCCGGCGGAGACGACCGAGGCGACGTTGACGGACGACGCGCCCGCCCCCTGACGCAGTTCCCTCGCTCCGGGGCCCCGGCTCAGGTCGGCGGCCCTGGCACCCCCTCGTCGGCGGGGCAGGATCCGATCAGCCGGCGCCGGAGGTCGCGGTCGCCGATCGCCTCGGCCTCGGGCTCGTCCAGGCGATCCCGACGGCGATGAACAGCGGGATCAGGAACCGGGAAATCAGCCGCTGGAGCGCCGAGGCGGTGGCGTTCTCGATCGTGAAGTGGTCGATCGCCTTCTCCCCCGAGTCGTCGATCGTGGCCGGCCCCCGACGCTGCAACAGGTAGAAGCGCTCCCAGTCGGGGGTTTCCCCCACGTACGGGCCGGCGCTGGGGATGAACTGCTCGGAACGGGCCAGGGGGAAGGCCATGGCGTTGATCGTCTCGACGACGGCCGTGCCGATTGTCGCTCCGATCAGCCCACCGAAGATCGCGGCCAGGATTCGGGTTCGTCCTCCGATGCCGAGACCGAACGCCAGGCCGGCGGCGATCCCGACCGGCAGCCAGACCGCGCCGTGGATCATGATGGGGAGCATCAACGTCGGCGCCGTCGGATCGAAGTGATCGAAGTAGATCGGCACCACGGCGAAGGGGATGGCCGCGCCCAAGGCCCCCGCCAGCACCATCCCCACCGCTCCCCCGAGGAGTCCGGCCCTCGGACGATGCCGGACCAGGCCGCCCGCCATCCCCATCGCCATCCCGAGCGCGGCCCCCAGCAGCCCGAAGGCGATGGCCGCGTTCCGGGTGTTGGTCGCCCTCGTCTCGACGTTCAACTGCGAGAAGTCGAAGGCCCGGCCGGCCGCCTCCTCCGAAACCCGGTAGTGATCAAGGGTCGCCTCGCCCGCTGCCCAGCCGATCCCCCCCGCGATCAGCCCCGCGAGCACGGCACCGGCCCAGACGCGACCGGCACTCGGCCCGAACGCCCTCGCGACCGATCCGGCACCCTCGCCGGCCGGACCCCCTCGGGAGATGTCGGATTCCTGCGCGTTCATTCTTCAATTCTCCTCGCGCGAGCCGTGTTCTCCCGAACTCGGGACCGCTCGGAAGGCCTCCCGTCGCGCTCGATCGTCCGCGTCACGCGCCACTTGGGGCCGTGAGGATCGCCTTCCCCCGGATCGGATTCCCCTCGATCCGGGGGCTCGGCCGCTGTCGCGGCGACGGGGGCCCTGGGAATTCGGGGGAAACTCCTTGTTTCGTGCTCGCAGCGCCGTTTAGTATGTGCGCGGAGGTGCATTCGCACCAGGGGTCAAAGCGATCGATTCGGACGCCGGGCGCATTCTGGTGCGCACCTCATCGGGGGTGATTGGCGTCGGCTTCTTGTCCCGCGACCGTCTCCCCCACATCTTGGGGACTTCCCTATTACGCCCGGATGCCCCCGCTCCCATCCCCGATCCGGGGGAAATCTCTTCGTTCTCAGTCTCTTGAAGCGTCGAATTCGGGAGCACTGTCCCAGAAAGTTCTTCCTTCCGAACGGGTGGGGCTGGTCGCGGGCGTCCGCGCGAGTGGCCCGCCTTCCGAACCCAGGAGGTCCGATGCGCGTTCCCTTCAAGCCTCTCTCGGCCTGCCTGTTGTCAATGCCGCTGCTGGCCCCGGCCCTCGGGTGCGAGTCGTCGGAAGTCGAGCGGGCCGACGTCGCACCGATGCCGATGGCTCCGGCGGTGCCGGTGACCGAAGCCCCGGAGGATGAACGCCCCGACGACATCGCCGGGTCGTCTGCCGGGATGACGCAGGATCCCACCCGGGGCCTGACTCAGTGATCCTCCCCCGGGCGACGTTCCCCTGGAACGCCGATCGCGGCCCAGTCTCGGCCGGGTCCTTCGGAACTCGCCCCGACGACGCAACCCGAACTCGAGGGACCGATGCTCCCCCCGGGGACGACTCGGCGCTCTCGACGTTCCTCCTCCTGCGTGTTGGTCTTGATTCCCAACCCCGACTTCCGAGAGGATTGATGATATGCATCGCCATCCGAAGGCCCCGTCGCCGACGGGCCGGGGGATCTCCCCGGGCTTCACCCTGATCGAGCTGCTGGTGGTCATCGCGATCATCGGCGTCCTCATCGCCCTACTCCTGCCGGCGGTGCAATCGGCCCGGGAGGCCGCCCGCCGCGCCCAGTGCACCAACAACATGAAGCAGATCGGGCTCGCGCTCCATAACTATCATTCCACGCACAACGTCTTCCCAGGAGCCTACCCGGCCCGGACGCTCGGTTTGAACATCTACGGAACCTGGGGCGCCTGGAGCCCGCAATCCCTGCTGCTCCCCTATATGGAGCAGACCCAGGTGTACAACGCTCTGAATTTCATGCTCATCAACAAGCATTTGGAGAACGGCGCATTTGTCCAGTGGACGGGCATCAGCGCCCGGATCAGCTCCTTTCTCTGCCCATCCTCGCCCCTGCCCCGCGGGAACCAGGACAGCAACGGAAGTCTCGGCGTCCCAGCCCGCCCGAAGACCGGCAATAACTACTTTGCCAACACCGGGGCCGGGATCGACTTTCGGGGTTGGGCCGGCACCTCGGCCCCCAATGGCATCTTCGCGTTGCACCGCGCTCCAGAGCAGGGGGGAGGAACCCAGGATGTCGGGATTGCCGACATCATCGACGGTACGGCGAACACAATCGCCTTCGGCGAGTGGAGAATGGGCGACTTCGACGGCAATAAGCTGAGTCATCCTCAAGATGTGATTAATCACGTCTCCTGGCCTGGAGACTCAAGCACGTGGAATATGCCGCAAGGCGCTCAGTTGTTTACCCAGTGGCTCCAGGCCTGCGCCGCGAGGTTTCCGAACGCGACGGCCGATCCCTCCTGGGACTCCAACGTCAGCTGGGTCGGCGATAGCTGGTTCCAGGGCATGTACGGCTGGACGCTGGGCAACACGCTGCTTGCTCCCAATCCGAAGTTCCCCAACTGCCGGATCTGCTCCTGGATGGGCGACCTGGACTGCCAGGGCATGTACGGCCTGAGCAGCTACCACCCCGGCGGCGCGAACATCCTCTTCGCCGACGGCTCGGTCCGGTTCCTCAAGGACTCCACCCAAACCGTCACGGTCTGGGCGCTCGCCACTCGGGCCAACGGCGAGGTCGTCTCCAGCGACCAGTACTGATCCTGGGACTGTCCCAAATTTCGGGATGGCGGTGATACCGAATTCGGGATACTGGCCTCCTGTCCCGCCAACGCCGGTCGGACGGTCCGCCTCGGCGGTTCCCGACCGGCGTTTGTTCCCGATCTGGGACGTCCAATCAATCCTCCAGACCCGATCCGATGTGGTCCCTGACCCGCTCCGACAACCTGATCGTTGGCATCATGACCTTGGCGCTCGCCCTGGGGGGGGCGGGTGCGGTGTACCTGATCTCTTCCGGAGGCGGCTCCTCCTCGGCGAGACCGGAGGCTCCGGATCGCTCGGAGCAAGGAGGCAATTGGCCGTCGGTCATCCGGGGCCGACGATTCCTCGAGCAGGGGAGGCCCGACCGGGCGCTCTCCTCCGTCATGCATATCCGGGAGAACGGCCCGGGGGCCGGCGAGGCGATGACCGTTGCCGGCATCGCGCTGTTCCGTCTCGGCCAGCCGATCGCGGCCCGTCAGGCCCTCGAGGTCGCCCTCCACTTCCAGCCCAACCAGCCCGAGACGGTCCTTGCCCTCGCATCGCTCTACCTGATGACTGGCGATACCCCTCGGGGGTTGATCCAGCTCCAGAAGGCCGCGACGCTCGCCCCCGACGATCCCCGACCGTGGCTCGAGATGGGGAGGATTCATCATGACCTGGGCGAGTCGGTGAGGGCCGCGACCGCGTTCAGGAAGGCGCTGGATCGGGATCCCGACCTCGTTGAGGCTCGCATCGGCGAGCTCACCAGCCTGCTCAACAGCGCCCAGGTGGAGGAGGCCACCCCGAGGATCGCCGAGGCGCTGGCTCGGCTCCCGGAGGACCCGAACGTTCTTGGACTGGCCGCCCGGCACGCCTTCGAACTGGGGGACCAGCCTCGGGCGGCCGAGTTCTCCTCGGCCAGCCTCGCCCTCGACCCGGACAACGTCGAGGCGCTGCTCGTCCGAGCCCGGTTGAGCCACGCCTCCGATCGGCTGGAGGAGGCCCTCGCCGATCTGGAGCGCGTCACGGCGTTGCGCCCCAACAACCTCGGCGCGCTGCAATTGCTCGGCACGGTTCAGACCCGACTCGGGAGGGCCGAGGAGGCGGCCCGGACCATGACCCGACACGGCCAGGCCCACGAACGTGCCCTTCGGATGAACGAACTGGCGATGGAGATCGCCTCACGTCCCGACGACCCCGGGCTCCGCTGGCAGATGGGTAAGCTCGCCCAGGAGGGGGGATCAACGGTGCTCGCCCGACGGTGCTACGCCGCCGCCCTGATGCTCGACCCGAACTATCGCCCGGCGCTCGACGGTCTGGCCTCCCTGGGCATCGACCCGGAGGAGACGCCCTCGGGGGCCTTCGCCTCGGCGCTCGACGGAGGTGCGACGGGGCCTCTCCCCTGAGCAGAGCGGGGTCTTAGACTCGGAGCGTCGCGTCGAAGCGAGTCCGGCAGGCGTCGACGATCGCCCGGATCGACGCGTCCACCTCCTCGCCGGTCAGCGTCCGATCGGAGTGCCGGAAGGTCAGGCCGAAGTGGAGGCTGTGCCTGCCCTTGGGGATGCCCGGTCCCTCGAAGGTATCGAGGAACTGGATTGATTCCAGTGTCGGGCCTCCGGTCGACCGGGCGACCCTCGCCAGCTCGGCCCAGGGGAGGGCCTTGTCGACCACCAGGGAGAGGTCTCTGGAAACCGCCGGGTACACCGGGACGGGGCGATACGAAGGCGCCAGGTCGGCCTGCTCGATGATCGCATCGAGGTTCAGCTCCGCCGCGGCGCAACGGCCCCGGAGGCCGAGCCTTCGGCCCGCCTCGGGGTCGATCTCGCCGGCGTAACCCAGGTGCAGACTGCCCAGCAGCAATTCGGCGGCGCGTCCCGGGGCCATCGGGGAGGGGGACGCCGGGCGGGCCTCAAGCCGATCGGCCAGGTGCAGGCGGTCGAGCAGGGCCTCGACGATCCCCTTGATGCCGAGGAAGTCCACCCCCGCCACCAGCCCCACTCGGGGAGACTCGTCGGGCAGCGGGCGACCGATCCGGGGGAGATAGACGTGGGCGATCTCGAACAGCCGGGCGTCGGCCACGCCGTGCGCCTCGTTGTGCGCTCGGGCCGCCAACAGGCTGGGGATGAGGCTCTGCCTCAGGGCGTTGTTCTTGCGGAAGTCGGCATGCTCCGCCCGGATCGGGGGCTCAACGGGCATCGGGTCCAGGGGAGCGATCAGCTCGTCGGGCACCAGGCTGAAGCAGACCGCCTCGTCGAGCCCGAGGCCGGTCAGCGCCTCCCGAAGAGCCCGCTCGATCCGCTCGCGCCGGCCGAGGCTGGACGCGGCCAGCGGGACCGGCTGATCCTCGGGGATCTGTTCGTAGCCGAAGACCCGGGCGGCCTCCTCGATCAGGTCGATCTCCCGCTCCAGGTCGCTCCGCCAGCTTGGCGGGCGGAAGGTGGCGGCGTGCTCGTCGTGCCAGACACGCTGCATCCCGAGCGACTCGAGGATCGCTTCCACTCGGATCCGAGGAATCTCGATCCCGAGCACTCGAGCGATCTGCCCGAACCGGAGCATGACCGCCGGCCGCTCCGGGGGAGGCTCGGAGGCGATGTCGATGACGCCTTCGTGCAGGATGCCGCCGGCCAGCTCCAGGATCAGTTCGGCGCATCGGCGGCTGGCCCAGTCGGTGCGCTCGGGGTCCATCGGCCGCTCGAAGCGGTAGCTCGACGGACTCATCAGGCCGAGCGCCCGAGAGGTCCGACGCACGGAGAGGGAGTCGAACTGGGCCGCCTCGATGAGCAGATCGGTCGTCGCGTCGACGATCTCCGTCTCCAGCCCTCCCATGACTCCGGCCAGGCCGACGGGACGCTCGGCGTCGGCGATCACGAGCATCTCGGGGGTCAGCTCGTAGGTACGGCCATTGATCGCGACGAGTCGCTCTCCCGCCCTCGCCTTGCGGACCACCAGCCGACGGCCGGCCAGGGCGTGGAGGTCGTAGGCGTGCAAGGGCTGGCCGCACTCGAACATCACGTAGTTGGTGATGTCGACCACGTTGTTCACGCAGCGGACGCCGAGGGTTTCCAGCCGCTTTCGCATCCACCAGGGGCTGGGCCCGACCTTCGCCCCGGTCACCACTCGGGCCGTGAAGCGGGGGCAAAGCCCCGGCTCCTCCACGAGGACCGAGGTCAACGTGCCGACCGGGGGCCCGGCCTCGGCCGGGTGCGGGTCGGGTTCCCGGTAATTGCGGGCCCCGAACACCGCGGCGATTTCCCGAGCGACCCCGAGGTGTCCGAGGCAGTCAGGACGGTTGCTGGTGACCTCCAGGTCGATGGCGAGGTCGCCGCCGACCTCCACGGTCCCCTCGTGATTCAGGCCCGTCAGCGTCAGGCGCTCCGCCAACTCGTCGGCCGTCATGTCGAGTCGAACGTAGTCGGTCAACCAGTTCCAGCTGACGATCATGGCGATGGGCTTCTGCGGGGCGGGGTCGGTCGGGGATCGGGGGAATCGGTTCTCCCCGTCAGTCGACGGTCAGGAGCCGGCCTGCTCGGCGTAGGCGCGGACGTCGGCGATGGCCTGCTCGATCGACTCGCGACGCCATCCGGTCAGGGCGGAATCGAGGGTCCGAGTCAGGTGGTGGACGAGCTGCTCGGCGGCGTCGGTCGGGCTCTCCCCTTCGGCCCGGATCTCGGGGAAATCGCGGTGGTGGGCCGAGGAGAGCCCGGCGGTGGCGCCGGGGGAGACGATCACACGTTCATCGCCGGTGGACATCGTCGGGTCCTCTGGTGCTCGGGCTCCATGAGGGGGAGGCTTGACGAGGTTGATGCCTCCGAGGCGAGGGCCGGTCGGGAGCAAGCTCGGGGCCGTGCGGGCTCGATTCGGGCGGCTCAGAACTGAGAGAGGAAACGCACATCGTTGGTCGTGAACAGCCGGATATCGTCGATCCCGTGCTTGCGCATGCAAAGCCGCTCGACGCCGAGGCCGAAGGCGAAACCGGTAACCTCCTCCGGATCGTAGCCGACGGCGCGGAGCACGTCGGGATCGACCATGCCGGCCCCCCCCATTTCAACCCAACGATCGCCACCGTGCCAGAGCATGTCCACCTCCACGCTTGGCTCGGTGAAGGGGAAGAAGCTCGGGCGGAACCGAATCTTCACGTCCGTCCCGAGGTAGCCCTCGGCGAAGAGCCGGAGCGTGCTCTTGAGGTGAGCCATCGTGACGCCCCGATCGACCATCAGCCCCTCGATCTGGTGGAACATGAACGAGTGGGTCGGGTCGACCGCGTCCGGCCGGTAGACCCGGCCGATGGCGACGATCCGCACCGGCGGGGGCTGGCGTTCCATCACCCGGATCTGGATCGTGCTGGTCTGGCTGCGCAGCAGGGCGCCGTCGCTGAGGTAGAAGTTGTCGGCCGGATCCCGGGCCGGGTGGGCGGGCGGGATGTTCAACGCCTCGAAGTTGTGAAAGACGTCCTCGACCTCTGGGCCGCGAGCGACGCCGAACCCGAGCCGGCCGAACAGGTCGATCAGCTCGTCGGCCGTCTGCGTCAGCGGGTGCCGGTGCCCGAGCCGGGGGCGGGGGGTGCCGGGCAGGGTGACATCGAGGCCTGAGGCCGCCGCCGGGCGATCGACGCGGGCCTTGGCCGATTCCCAGGCCGCCTCGAGCGCCGTTTTGACCGCGTTGAACCGCTGGCCGTAGTCCTTCCGGGCCGAGGGCTCGACCTGCTTGAGCCGTTGCTGGGCGGCCTTGATCTTCCCCTGCTTCTGCCCGAGGTACTCGATGCGGGCGGCCTCAACCGCCTCGGGGCTCCCCGCTTCGCGAAAGGCGGCCAGTCCGGCGGCCTCCAGCGCATCGAGTTCGGCGATCGCCTCGGAGAGTTCCATCAGTCAGTTCGGATGGGAAGGCGCCCACCCGCTCTCGCTCGGGGGGGAGAGGGGGCGGCGCCCTCCTCGGTGGTGGGATTCATCGTGGTGGGGCCGGGACCGAGTCGGCTCGGGCGGCGAGGCTCAGGCCGAGGCGGCGGCCGGGATGGCGCCGACCTCCTGGAGCTTGGCCCGCACGCGGTTGGCGATCGCGTCGAAGGTCTCGGGGTCGTGAATCGCCAGCTCGGAGAGGCTCTTGCGGTCGAGCCCGATCTCGCAGAGCCTCAGGCCCTGGATGAACCGGCTGTAGCGCAGGCCGCGCATCTCCACGGCGGCGCTAATTCGGGTGATCCAGAGGCGGCGGAACTCGCGCTTCTTGGCCCGACGGTCGCGGAAGGCGAACATGCCGGCGCGGAGCAGGGTCTCCTTGGCCGTGCGGTAGAGCCGACGACGGCCGCCGACGAAGCCCTTGGCTTCCTTCAACAGGCGCTTCTTGGCCCGACGACGGGCCGATCCTTTCCTCGCTCGCATCGCTGGGATTCTCGACGATCAGTAGGGCTTGGGTCGGTCGGTCATTCGTTCAACGAGGGTGGACAACCGGATCGGAAGGCGGATCCGCCCCCTCGGTCGCCATTGGAGGGCCGGTCACTCGACTGGGGGAGCGGCGCCTTCCCCTTCGGCCTGCTGTTCGGCCTGGGCCGCGGCGGCGGCGGCCAGGGCGGTGGCGAATCGGCCGTGACCGGCCTCTCGCCGCTGGAGGGCTCGGCGGAGCTTGGCGGCGACCGCCTTGTTCTGCAGCACCACCGGCTTGCGCAGCTTCCGGATGCGCTTGCCGCTCATGTGGCTGTTCAGGTGAGAGGAGCCGCAGCGCTTGTGCACCACCTTGCCGGTGGCGGTCACCTTGAAGCGGCGCTTGGTCCCCTTGTGGGTCTTCATCTTCACCGAGGGCATCGTCGTCTGGCCTCTCTTCGCCCGGTCGGCGCCCGCCGGTGCCGGGACCGGGCCGGCCGCGCTTGGGGCGGTCGAATTCGGGGGAACCTGGCGTCCGAGGAGGGGGCCGGAGGCGAAGCGCCCGCGGCCTGGAGCCGGAAGGGGCCCATCGTATCACGCCGACGGGCCGGATCCAATGCCGATCCCTCCCCGAACCTGATGCGATCGTCCCCCAAGCCCGGCCGCCGAGATGCTGCCCAGGCGGCCGTTGATCGCGAGGACCGACTCCGAGGTGCGGGCTCGGCGGAGAGGGAACGCTGGGGGGAGGGGCGACCCCCCGTCCCCCAGCAGAGAAGATCGGATCACCGAGGCGCGACGATCGCCGTCATCCGGCGACCCTCCATCGCAGGCGGCTTCTCGATCTTCGCCACGTCTTCCAAAGCCTGGATGACCTCGTCCAGCACGCGGCGCCCCTCCTCGATGTGGGCCATCTCCCGGCCCCGGAACAGCACGTTGACGAGCACCTTGTCCTTGTGTTCCAGGAAATCGCGGGCCTTCTTGACCTTGACGCGGATGTCCTCGTCTCCGGTCTTGGGCCGGACCCGGATCTCCTTCACCTGGACCTGGTGCTGCTTCTGCTTGGCGACCCGCTTCTTCTGTTCATACTTGAACTTGCCGAAGTCCATGATCTTGCAGACCGGGGGGCGCTCGTTGGGAGCAACCTCCACCAGGTCCATGTCGGCCTCGCGGGCCAACTCCAGGGCCTTGGACGTCGGAATCACGCCGAGCTGGGCCCCGTCGGCTCCGACGACCCGGACCGGCGAGATGCGGATCTGGTCATTGACGCGCTGAGTCTTCTCGCGCTCGGTTCGGTCAAACGGCGGTCTGATGGCGTCCTCCCCGGGACGATTCGGCTTCACCTCTGATGGGGATGGTTCCTCGCCTCGGCCCGGAGGGAACGGGGCCGAGACCATCCCGCACCCGCGACGCCCGCCCCGATGGCGGGCCGTGTCCTGTCGCAGAGGCAACCCTGATCTATAATCGGTTTCCCCCGCCGTGTCAATGGTCCTGCAATGATCGCAACAATCGCGCCTCCGTCCCAACAGCGCCAGGGGTCGGCCGGATCGACCTCTTCCGGCGCCCGGCATCTCCGGGTCCGCCTCCAGACGGTCGGTGGTTCGGGAAGGGGAGAGGCGGGGGAAGGAGCCAGAGGGCCGGACGGGAGCGGGGGGATCCCGGTCGTCTCCTCGGTTATTCCCGGTACGGGTCGAGGATCCGGACCCGACGCCCCTCGACCAGGAGCCGGCCGTCGGCGTACAGCGCGATCGCCTCGGGAAGCGCCTGGCGCTCCGCGGCCTGGACCCGGGAGGCCAGCGTGGCGGGGGTGTCGTCGTCGAGCACGGGGACCGTCCGTTGCAGGATGATCGGCCCGTTGTCGTAGTGCTCGTCCACGAAGTGGACCGAGCAGCCGGAGACCTTGACCCCTTGCTCGATCGCCGCCTGGTGCACCGCCTCGCCGTGGTATCCCTTGCCGCCGAAGGCCGGCAGCAGGGACGGGTGAACGTTGACGATCTTCCCTCGGTAGTCCTCCGGGATCGGCAGCAGGCTGAGGAACCCGGCCAGGACCACGAGGTCGGCCCCGGCCTCCCGGATCGGGGCGAAGATCGCCCGTTCGTAGGAGGCCGGGTCGAGCCCTGCCTTCCGGACGACCGACGTCGGGATTCCCGCCCGCTCCGCCCGATCGATCGCGCCGACCCCCGGTTTGCTAACGATCACCCGGACGATCGAGGCCGACAGCGTCCGCTCGGCGATCCGATCGATCAGGTTCTGCAAGGTCGTGCCTCCCCCCGAGGCCAGGACGGCCAGTCGGATCGGGGGATCGGCGATCGGGGGGGTTCGAGGATGCATGACTCAGCCGGCCGCCTCGTTCAGGGAGCGAACGACCGCTGAGCACCGGCAGCAGAGGGTCGGATGCTCCCGGTCTTCCCCCACGCTCGGGCGGAGGTTCCAGCACCGCTCGCACTTCGGGTGCGGGGACCTCCGGGCGAGGAACCAGACCTCTCGGCCGGGCAGGTCGGTCGCCCCCTCGGGCCGATCCGGGGAGACGACCACGTCGGAGACGATGAACGTGCTCTCCATGTGCCGGCGCAGGTCCGACAGCTTCGCCTGGAGCTCGGGATTAGGGCTGCCGACCTCGATCAGCGCCTCCTGGTTGCTCCCGATCACCTTGGCTGCCCGAAGCTTTTCCAGATCCCGGAAGACGACCTCGCGGGCCTCCTGAATGAAGTCCCAGTCCAGGCCGCCGGGGTGGGGGTCGTCGAAGGCGGGATCCGGCTCGGGCCAGGGGGCGAGGTGCACGCTCGGGGCCTTGGCGGGAGAGTCGGGGATCAGGTCCCACACCTCCTCGCTGGTGTGCGGCATGATCGGCGCGAACAGCCGGGCCAGCGCCGAGTGCAGCCGAGCCATCACGAACTGCGCCGCGCGGCGGTCGGGGCCGGTGGGGTGCTCGGCATAGAGGCGGTCCTTGAGCACGTCGAGGTAGAAGCTCGACAGGTCGACCGAGCAGAACTGGTACAGCCGCTGGAAGGCCCGATAGAACTCGAACGACTCGAACGCCGCCGTCGTGTCCCGGATCACCCCGTTGAGCCGGTAGAGGGCCCAGCGGTCGATCGGGTGCAAGGTCCCCGGGTCGACCGATTCCGGGTCGAACCGGGCGTAGTCCTCCAGGTTGCCGAGCAGGTAGCGGAAGGTGTTGCGGATCTTCCGGTAGGCTTCGGAGGCCTCCTTGATCGCCCGCTCGGTCAGCGAGACGTCGTTGGCGTAGTCGAGGCTGGCGACCATCAAGCGGAGCACGTCCGCCCCGTACGTCTCGGTCGCCTCCACGGCTCCCACGGCGTTGCCGAGCGACTTCGACTGCTTCTGGCCCTTGTCGTCGACCACGAAGCCGTGGGTCAGGACGGTCTCGAACGGTGCCCGGCCGGTGGTCCCCACGGCGGTGAGGATCGACGATTGGAACCAGCCCCGGTGCTGGTCGGAGCCCTCCAGGTACAGGAACGCCGGGTACGGGCCGGCGTCGTAGCCCGGCTCCCGGACCACCGATCGGTGGCTGGAGCCGGACTCGAACCAGACGTCGAGGATGTCGGTCCCCTTGCGGAGGAACTCGACCGGGTGGGCCTCGGTGTCCAGGTCGGGCGGCACGAGGTCGGCGATCGGCCGGTTGAACCAGGCGTCGGCCCCCTCCTTCGCGAAGAGGTCGCGGAAGAAGCGAACCGACTCGGCCGTGAGATGATGATAGTCGTTCCGCTCGTCGAACAAGACGGGGATCGGCACTCCCCAGGCCCGCTGCCGGCTGATGCACCAGTCGGGGCGCTGGCCGACCATCGCCTCGATTCTCGCCTGTCCCCAGGAGGGGAGCCAGCGCACCTGAGTCCGGATCGCCTCCAGCGTCTTCTCGCGCAGGTCGTTCCGGTCGACGCCGATGAACCACTGCGCCGTGGCCCGGAAGATCACCGGCTTCTTGCTCCGCCAGCCGTGCGGGTAGCTATGCCGGAAGTTGAAGTGGTGATACAGGCTGCCGTCCGATCGCAGGCGATCGATGATCTTCGGGTTCGCCTCGAAGACCTGGAGCCCGACCAGATCGGCCGGGACCCCGTCGGAATCCTGGAATCGGCCCGAGGCGTCGACCGGGCTGATGACCGGAAGCCCGTAGGCCAGGCCGGTCCGGTAGTCCTCCGCCCCGTGTCCCGGAGCGGTGTGGACCAGCCCGGTGCCATCCTCGACCGTGACGTAGTCGGCAAGGACGAACTTGCCGGGCCGATCGATGAAGACGTGCCGGTACGATCCCCCTTCGAGCTCCTTCCCGCTGCAGGTGCCCAGGATCTCGAACTCGGCGACCTTGCGGAGCCCCATCACCCGATCGACGAGCGGTGCCGCGATGATCGTCCGAGTCTCCGAGCCGGACTCGGGGTCGATGTAGCGGAGCCCGGCGTATTCCAGGTTGGGATGGGCGGCGATGGCCACGTTGGCCGGCAGGGTCCAGGGCGTCGTCGTCCAGATCATCGCGTGCCAGGGGCCGTCTCCCCACCGGGAGGGGACGCCCGAGGTGATCGGGAAGTTGACGTAGATGGACGGCGAGGTGTGCTCGGCGTATTCGAGCTCCGCCTCGGCCAGCGCGGTGCGGTCGTGGATGTCCCAGTGGATCGGCTTGAGCTGCCGGAAGACGTACCCCCGTTCGACCAGCTCGGCCAGCACGTCCATGATGCCGGCCTCGTAGCGCGGGTCGAGCGTCAGGTACGGGTCTTCCCAGTGTCCTGACACGCCCAGCCGCTTGAACTGATCGCGCTGGATGGCGACCCACTTCATCGCCTCGGCCCGGCAAAGATCCCGGATCTCGGCGAAGCTCATCCCGGCCGCCTTCCGGCCCAGGTCCTTGACGACCTTGTGCTCGATGGGCAGGCCGTGGCAATCCCAGCCGGGGATGTACGGGCTGTCGAACCCACGCATGGTCAGCGACCGGACGACGATGTCCTTGAGCACCTTGTTCAGCAGGTGCCCCATGTGGATGTCGCCGTTCGCATAGGGAGGCCCGTCGTGCAGGACCCTCCTCGGGGCCCCCGTGCGGGCCTCCCGGATCCGGGCATACAGGCCCATCTCCTCCCACCGGGCCTGGATCTGGGGCTCGCGCTGGGTGAGGTTCGCCTTCATCGCGAAGGCGGTCGAGGGCAGGTTCAGTGTGTCTTTGTACTTCTTGGCGTCGGTGGACATGATGCGATGGGTTGGTGGGCTCGGGGCGCGCGGCGAGGGCGGGTCGGGGGCGACGGAGGGGCTTCAACCTCGGCCCCGGGGGGATCAACTCAGCAGGGGAGCCGTTCGATCACCCGGGTGACGATCCGCCGGAGCTTCCCCTCGGCCTCGTCGGCCACGGCGAGGATCTCCTCGATCTTCACCGGCGCCAGGGCGTCGGGCAGGCAGAGGTCGGTGACGATCGAGAAGCCGAGCACCTTCATCCCGGCGTGGACGGCCACGAGGACCTCGGCGACGGTGGACATGCCGACCACGTCGGCGCCAATCCCCCGCAAATACCGATACTCGGCCCGGGTTTCCAGGTTCGGGCCGACGATCCCGACGTACACCCCCCGGTGGGCGGGGATCCCCTCCGCCAGGGCGATGCCGAGGGCGAGCTCCTGCAAGCGATGGTCGTAGGGCTCCAGCATGTCGGGGAACCGGGGGCCGAGCCGGTCGTCGTTCGGGCCGATCAGCGGGTTCACGCCGGCCAGGCCCGGCAGGTTGATGTGGTCGTCGATGACGACCAGGTCCCCCTTGCGGTGCAGCGGGTTCAGGCCGCCGGCGGCGTTGGAGACGATCAGGATCTCGCACCCCAGCCCCTTCAGGACCCGGATCGGGAAGGTGATCTCGGCCGGAGAGAATCCCTCGTACAGGTGGAACCTCCCCTCCATCGCCACGACGGGGGCCCCGGCGAGCGTGCCGCAGACCAGTCGGCCGGCGTGCCCCGCGACTCCGGTCGGGCGGGGGAAATGGGGAATCTCGTCGTACGAGATCATCGCCTCCGCGGCGATCTCGGACGCGAGCTTCCCCAGGCCGGTTCCCAGGACGATACCGACCCGGGCCGTCCCGGACCATCGGGCGCGGACGACGGAGACGGCGTCCTGGACGTCGTCCCAGCGGTGGTGCTGCATCGGGGGGAGTTCCGCTTCAATTCGGCGGGTCGGGGGGACGCCGACGGCCGGACGGCCGGGGGAGGCTCAGGCTCGTCGGAGGATGCGGGCGAAGCGCGGGTCGCGCCGGAGCGCCTTGAGATCCGGGTCCCGGACCATGTGGCGGAAGTGCCGGTAGCCCAGGTCGACGGCGCGTTGCAGGGCGTCGAAGGCCGGGTCGAGCATCCCGAGCACCGCGTAGCTGCACGCGAGGTTATACCAGGGAATCGGCCGGTCGGGCTGCAGGCGAGTCAGCCGGCGGTCCAACTGGAGGGCCCGGGTCGACTCTCCCCGGCGGGCGAGGTTGTTGGCCTGGACCCGGATCACGTCGGCATAGAACGGATCGCGATCGAGGATGCGGCCAAGGAACTCGACCTCGAAGTCGCGCTGCGATTGCTCACGCAAGCATCGGGTCGGAGTCTCTGGGGCCGTCCGATCGCGATCGGGGTTGCCGGGCAGGTGATTCGAGGCGGCCATGGCGCAACGCTCCTCAACCGACCGGCCGGAGGTCGATCACTCGGGATGACCGGCCCGGTCGTTCAAGCCTACTACACTACGGCGCCGGGTCGCGTCGTGCCAAGCCCCCGCCTCCCGGAGTCGTTCCGGTTCTCCGACCGGGCCGGACCTCGGTCCGGCCCGGTCGGAGCGGATCGGGCTCCGGCCCCAGGGGATCGGGACGGAGCCGGGAAGGGGCTCAGAGGTCCTCGTCGTCGTCCTCGATCTCTTCGAGGTCCTCGTCCTCGTCGTCATCGAAGTCGTCGTCCTCATCGATGTCGATGTCGCCGAGGTCGTCGAGGTCGTCCTCGTCGTCGAGGTCGTCCTCGTCGTCGAAGTCGTCGTCCTCGTCGTCGAGGTCGTCGTCCTCGTCGTCGAAGTCGTCGTCCTCGTCGTCGAAGTCGTCGTCCTCGTCGTCGAAGTCGTCCTCCTCGTCTCCGGCCTCCTCGTCATCCTCTTCGGGATGTCGGGCGAACGGCTCGGCCGCGCCCCAGCCGCCGAGGGGCAGGGTGGCGGTGGCGTCGTCCTCGGGGGTGGCCAGCGGGGTCAGGAGGTCCCACATCGGGTCGGTCCTCTTGCCGGGGCGGATCGGGCCGATCACGGCGGCCCGAAGGCTCGGGGCGGGGAAATCGAGTCTGGTCTGCCCCCGACGGGCCGTTCCGGCCCGGTCGGAGTCATACTGGTAGTCTCGCACCTGGGGATTGTCAAGCAATGCCGTCGGATTGATCGGGAGGGGAGGGGGGATCAGGCCGGAGCAAGCCGAATGACCTGCCCGGAGGCGGCCGATCGGGCGATCGCCTCCTGGAGCCGGACGGTTTCCATCGCCTGCTCGGCCGAGCAGCAGGGGGCGCGCCCCGATCGGATCGCGTGGATGAAGTCGGCGTCGATACTCATCCCGGGGCCGGCGGTCAGCGAGATCGACTGGAATCGCGAGTCCGGGGCCGACCCCGCCAGTTGCAACGCGGCCTCGCTCGCCCGGATCGTCCCTCCCTCGCCGAAAAACGTGATCTCGAAGAGCGGGGCCGGCGCGACCCCCGAGATCGCCAGGGTGGCCGGCGTTCCGTCGGTCAACCGCAGCGAAACCGCGTCCACGACATCGAGCCCAGGGGCCTCTCGGTCCTGGAACGCCGAAACCTCGGCGACCGACTGGCCCGTCGTCCAGATCAGGGCGTCGAGCAGGTGGTCTCCGGCGTCGGCGAGGATTCCCCCGCCGGACATCTTCGGGTCCAGCCTCCAGGCGTTCTCCGGTCCGCCGTGCCCGGCCAGCCACGCCTCGGCCATGACCGCCGAGACCAACCGCAAGCGGCCGATCCTCCCCTCTTCCAGCAACCGCCTCGCCTCGACCAGCCCCGGCGCCAGGCGGTACTGGTGGCCGACGCCGACCACCCGGTCCCGGCCTCTCGCCAGGCCGACGATGTCATCGGCCTCCTGGGCATTGGTCGAAAGCGGTTTCTCGATGAACAGATGGCAGCCGGCCTGCAGCCCGTCCATCGCCGGCCGGTAATGGGCCCGGGGAGGAGTGAAGATCGCCAGGACATCCGGGGAGACAGCCTCGAGCAACTGCCGGTGATCGGCGAAGATCGGGATCGAGCCCGGATCTCCCCCGGGACCGACGAGGTCGGCCACCAGGCCCCGGGCCGCCTCGGACTCCGGATCGGCGCAGCCGGCGATGACCACTCCCTCGAGGGCGCCGAGGCGCTGGGAATGGATCCGCGCGGCATGCCCGCAGCCGACGATCCCGATCTTCAACGCGGTCATGGTCCTGCACCCGAGGCGTGTCAGCCTCTCCCCCCTTCCACCCCCCGGGCGGACGGGGCTCCCTGCCCTGCCGATCGCAACATCCCAGCAACCCGACGATGGCTCGTCAAGACCATCCCCCCTCCCTCCCGTTCTTCCTGGCCGACCGGCCGATCCGACCCGACTGCCTGGCCTCCCCGACCTCCCCGCTCCCCGGGCTTCACCCCCTCCGCTGCTGGCACAGCCGGCTTGACTCTGGAGAGCGGCTGCCCGTATCCTGTCTGCAACAGGATGGTGGCTGTTGCCTAGCGGTTAAGGCGCCAGATTGTGGATCTGGAGATCGCGGGTTCGAATCCCGTCAGCCACCCTTCCCCTCTCCCAACCAAGCTCTCGCCTCGCTCTCAATTCGAGGCCAGTGATCAGAGGCTTCCTTCCCTCGCCGTCCCGGGAGGAACGCTCCCGAGGGGAGTCATCGCCAGACGCCCTGCGTGCTCCCGAGCAAGGGGGGCAGGCCCTTCGAGGGACCAGGGGAATGGGCGGCTCCCCGACGATCGGGAGTCGGCTCGAGGGAGCAGGGGAGCGGATCCAGGAGGAGAGCCGGTTGGATCGGGCACGGGGTCCGAATCGGGCCGTGCATTCGATTCGGTGGGCTGGCCTCCGTTCAGGGGGAATCGCCCCCAACGGGTGTGAGGATGCCGATCCTCCAGGGGTAGGCCCCGTAGGGCTTCCCGGCCTTCTCCGAGTCGAGCATCCCCTGGAAGACGAACCGAAGGTGATCGGGGTCGATGGTCAACGTCTGATCGACGCCATCCCGGATCAGCTCCCCGTGGCTGACGTTATCGGTCCAGGCGTCCACCCCCGGGCCCGGCCGGATGTTGGCTGAACCGGCGAAGGGGCGGTCGGCCGAGTCGGCGACGGGGGTCCAGGGGCCGTCCAGGCGATCGGCGAGATAGGCCTTGTAATATCGCGTGCCGTCCTGTTCCACGATGGTCAGGTAGCGGTCCTGCCCCTTGATCCGGTACGTGTGGCTCGCCTCGAAGATCTCGGCCTGGAGCGCCAGCTCGCAATGCGAGAACCCCGTCGGGAAGGCGTCCAGATCCGTCCAGAGCCGCCACATCCGCCCTCCGGAACTGGTCAGGAAGAGGAAGGCGCGCTCGTCGTCGCAGATGATCCAGTAGTCCAGCCCCCCGGCCTCCCGGGGGTCCTCCGGGCCGCCGTCGAGGATCGGCCGGGCCTGCGTCCAGGAGCCAGGGTCCGCGATCGTCTCGGTCGTCGAGTACGCGACCCACATCCGGGTCTGACCGGGCATGCCCCCCACTTGGTAGATCAGGTACCAGCGATCGTGCGGGGCGAAGTAGAAGACCTGAGGGGCGCAGTAGTAGGAGGTGGGGCAGATCTCCAGGATCGTCCGTTCGGCCTTGTCGGCCTCCTCCCAGCGCTCGAACGAGCAGTATTCAATCGCCGATCGGCCCGGCAGCTTCACCGTCATGAAGACATGCCAGCGTCCCTCGAAGAACACCACGCTCGGATCCTTCTGGGCATGGCTCGGCTCGAGATCCCTGCGTTACGGGGAGATCAGCGGCGAGCTGTATTCCCAGAGCGCCGGGACCCGGAATCCTGGCTCGCCGTCCCGGCCGGGGTTAAAGGCTCCGGCTGAGGGTTCGGCCCCGCGTGGGTCGATCGCGGACGAGGGGAGGGAGACAAGGCTCCCCCCGATCAGGACCGCTCCGATCCGGATGAATCGGCCGGAAATGCTCATGTCGGCTGCTCCCGATCCCGGAGGCATCATCCCGGCGACCGGCACGACGCTCCCGGGTCGCCCCCGATCATCCGAACGTACCCGAATCGGGGGCGGGAGGCGACCTCAGACCTCTCCCCTGGTCTCGAACCCAGGTCCGGGACTCCTCGCGCCGATGGCCTCGCCGGCGAGGCCGGTGCGCCGCGTTCCCGTCGGGATCGGCGGCGTGCGTCCAGGAGTCGGGGCGACGGAGTTCTACCGTCGCCAGAGACGCCGGTGGGAGTCGAACCCACTTCGACCGGGTTGCAGCCGGTTGCCTGGCCGTCTGGCTCCAGCGTCTTGGACGTCTCTCTCTTGCGGAAGGAGTGTCCCCGCCAGGAGTCGAACCTGGCCTCCGACCTTCGCACGGTCGTGTGCCTCCCTCACACTCCGGGGACGTCGCCGGCCCTTGAGAGCCGGCCAGTGCCCTCGCCAGGAGTCGAACCTGGCCTTCGACCTTCGGAGGGTCGCGTGCGCTCCGACACACCCCGAGGGCAGCGATCGATCCACCAGCAGGGACGCAAGGATTCGAACCCTGTCGACGGGCTTTGGAGGCCCGCTGCTCTCCCAGGAGCACGCCCCTGTCGAATGACGCATTGATGCCGATGAATCCAGGTGTCCGACGGGATTCGAACCCGCCCCTCGGGGCCCACAACCCCGGGTGCTGCCGCTACACCACGGACACCATCGATCATCCGATCCGGCAGCGGAAGGAGGGGGAGTCGAACCCCCAAGGCTTACGCTCGCCCGCATTCCAGGCGGGTCCCGTCTCCCATCGGGTTGCCCTTCCACGATCAGGAGTGGGTCAGGATGGGTGGTGCAGGGATCGAACCGACGACCTCCCGCATGTTATTTCATTCGGGCGCTCTCCCGGCTGAGCGAACCGCCCGGGATTGCGTCCCGCCCCGGTGGGGCAGGACGCAGCGGAAGGGAAGGGATTCAAACCCCCACGACCCGGAGGACGACCTCGTTCGCAGAGAGGCCCGGCCAGGCCGGATCCGGCTCCCTTCCGTCGGCTCGGATCGCTCGACTCAGTCGAATGGACCGCCGGGGAGTCGAACCCCGATTGCCGGTGTGCAAGGCCGGTGTCCTCCCGTTGGACGAGCAGCCCGATGTCCCGATCGCTCGGGAGAGGTCCGCCCGGGACTCGAACCCGGACCGCCTCCGTACCGAGGAGGCATGCCGCCGTCGCACCCGCGGACCATTCGCATCAGTCGTCCCGGCAGGACTCGAACCTGCGCCTGTCCGCTTGTAAGGCGGGTGCCCTTGCCGCTGGGCGACGGGACGAATCGGGGTCGGAGAGTCGCCGGAGTGGGAGTCGAACCCACAGACACCGTCCCCTCAGGACGGCGGCGTTGCCGATTTGCCTACCCGGCGCTGCGATGATCGGTCGGAGTGGCGATCAAGGAGGTCGAACCCATCTCGCGGCGCTGGATCGCCCGGGAGTCCCAGGCCCCGGTATCGAACCGGGCGAGCCGGGCGTATGAGACCCGGCCGGGCACCTGCCCGCCTGGAATCGATCGCTGATGACCTGTGAGGTCGATCGGCCCGTGAGGGAATCGAGCTCTCCCCTTCCGGCTGAGAAGCGGGCGTCCTCCCGATCGACCCGCGGGCCATACCGAGCAGTCGCCCGTGCGGGGATCGAACCCGCGTTTCCCGGTTGAGGGCCGAGCGTCCTTCCACTGGACGAACGAGCGATCCGAATCGAGTGCGTCGGGACGGAGTCGAACCGCCACAGCCGGAGGGCGGGCGGGTGACATCCATCTGGGCTCGCCAGTGCCCGGCCGACACATCGATACCCGTTCCAATCCGAGCGCCCCCGATGGGATTCGAACCCATGACCTCCGCCGTGACAAGGCGGCGAGCACTCCAGGCTGCTCCACGAAGGCGTTGCCGATTTCGGATCGATCTCGGCCGATCCGAGTGGCCCAGGAGGGATTCGAACCCCCATTCTCCCGCTCCTGAGGCGGGCGGCGTTGCCAGTTAGCCTACCGGGCCATGAATGTCCTCTCCCCCCCTCTCGATCGATCGGCCTGCGATCCCCGGGGAGGGAGTCGATCCCTCGATCGCCCGATCCTCGCCGGGCCGCTCGGCCGGGTTGGCGGGTCCGCGAATGGATCACGATGAAGGAGACACACATCATCACGTCCAGGTTCGGGGAGAAGGACTCGAACCTCCACGGTCGCCTTCAGAGGGCGATGGCCTACCGATTCGCCAATCCCCGAGTGTGCCCCGCGGGAGTCGAACCCGCCTGTCCGGTGTGGGGAGCCGGTGCCTGTGCCGATCGGCCAGGGACACGGATGTTCCAGCGGAAGGGGAGGGAGTCGAACCCCCAAGGCTCATCGCTCGGCCGCGTTCGAGGCGGCTGCCGTCTCCGATCGGCTTGCCCTTCCTGCACGTCAAGCACGAGAGCACTGGCGGCAGGAATCGAACCTGCGACACTCCGGGTAACAGCCGGACGCCCGTACCAGCACAGGCCCCACCAGTCTGAATTCGACTCGATCAGTCGGGGCGGCCGGATTCGAACCGGCGCTCTCCTGGACCCGAACCAGGCGGATTCCCAGCCTTTCCCACGCCCCGATCGCTCGCCTCTCGATTCTCTCGAGAAGTGCCCAGCGGGAGTCGAACCCGCACGTCCGCCATGGCAAGGCGGTAGGCTACCGCTACATCATGGGCACGCGATTCAGTCGCCGACTTGTCAAGGAGCCGAGGGCACCGGGTGGGACTCGAACCCACGCCACCGCCTTACGAGGGCGGTATCCTCGCCGCTGGAACACCAGTGCAATCTGCAATTGCTCAGAAGTGGGACCAGAGGGGCTCGAACCCTCACGTCGCCGGTTAAGAGCCGGGCATGCTGCCGCTCGCATCCTGGTCCCAGGAGTGTGCTCATGCGATGGGACCGATCGGAACGGCCTGGGAGGAGTCGAACCTCCGCCTCACGATTCTCGGCCGCGTGTTCCGCCGCTGAACCACAGGCCGGACGGCGACCGGGACGCGGAGTGGGTCGGGTGGCGCTCGATTCCACGTCGGCGGCTTTTCAGGCCGCCGCTCGACCATCTCAGCGACCGACCCATGATGCGGGAGACGAAACGCCAGCGGCCCGGCCGCCTCCATCGGGGACGACCGGGCCGCCGCGATGACTCGCGGGATGGCGGTCGTCCGTCAGGTCTGAAGGCGATCGCGAGAGACGGGCCGCATCCCTGAAGCCGGGAACCCGGGCCGACCCGCCTTCGGCTCCGCACATCGCGGGATGTTCAGGAACCTCGGCATCGCCCCGTCCCTCGCTGCGATCCGACCGGGGAGGCCTCGGGACTCCCGTCCCGATCGTCCTCCCTCGTCGCCGTACACGTCCCTAGACGGCGCGTCTTCTTGGGATGTTCGCGCCGGCGCTGGGTTTTTCCGAGGGAGTTCCCCAGGGAGTCAGCGGATGATGGTTCGGCCCAGCGTCACGGGGATGTCTTCTCGCCCCCCGCGACGCAGGATGGTGACATCGATCGTCTCTCCCGGTTGGTGCGACTCGACCTCGGTGAGCAGCTCGCTGACGCTCCGGACGCGAACGCCGTCGATCGCCACGATCACATCGGCCGACTCCGGATCGATCCGAGCACGGATGAACGGGCCATCCTGGACGTACCGGATCCTCAGCGACCGGATGCCAGCTCGATCCGCCGGCCCGCCGGGCTCGACGCCGAGCACGAGCAGTCCCTCATCGAGCGAGTACACCCGAGCGATTCCCAAAGTCGCCCGCTCGACGAACCCGCGCTCGATCAGGGGCGAGAGCACGCGCCGGATCATGTCGATCGGCACCGCGAAGCCGATCCCTGCCGACTGGCCGACCTTGCTGTAAATCGCCGTCGTCATGCCGATGACCTCTCCCCTGGTGTTGAGCAGGGGACCACCCGAGTTCCCCGGGTTGATCGAGGCATCGGTCTGGATCACCCCCCGGATCATCCGACCGTTCTTGGCCTCCAGCGAGCGGTCGAGGCTGCTGACGATCCCCGTCGTCAGGGTCCGCTCCAGGCCGAACGGGTTGCCCAGCGCCAGGACCTTCTGACCGACGTTCAGCCCGTTGCTTGTGCCCAACTCCACAGGGAACAGCTTCTCCGGCGGAGCGGCCACCCGCAGCACCGCCACGTCGTTGCTCGGATCCGTCCCCACCAGCCTCGCGTCGAGCACCGAGCCGTCATACAGGCCGACCTGGACCACGTCGGCTCCCTCGATCACGTGGTGATTCGTGAGGATGTGCCCATCCTTGTCGATCACGAACCCCGAGCCCGACCCCGAGACTTCCGTGTCCTGGAAGAGCCCCCGCACCGTGGCCGAGGTGGAGATGTTCACCACGCTCCGGTTGACGGCCTCGTAGACGGTGATGTTGTTGTGCTCCTCCGGGTCGAGGGCGACCGGCAGCGGCGCTGCGTCGACCCGGCCGCCGGCAACGGTTGGCCCCGGATCGATCAACGCCGGACGGGCGGCATCGTGGTAGGTCGGGCCGTCTGTCCCCGGAGGAGCGGCCGGATTCGAACGCCCGGATCCGGACCCGGCGAAGAAGATCGCCGAGACGACCAGCGTGGCGGCCATGGTCATCAGGTGGGGGAGGATCGTCCGGATGACGCCCCCGGCTCTGGTTGGCTGCATGGTCGAGGCCCGATCGCCAAGCCCTCGGGAAGGTGGAAACGGTCGCGTTCGGGGGGATTGTCGCGATCCGGCCCTCGAGGCCGTCGAGGGGACCACAGCCTCCCCCCGACGCGAGTGTATGTCAGTCGACGCGACGCGCCCATCCCGATCCCCCTCCGGCGGCCGGCACGCGCTCGGCGAGCCCGATTCGTCGTTCTTGGCGAAGGCCTGGCACGATCGGTCCCGCCGATCGCAGGATCCGGTCGGTTCGTCGGTGGGACCGGGGGAGCTCGCTCCCCTGGATCGCCCCGCCGCGATGGCGTAGCATCGGTTCCGCTGAAGAGGGCGACCCGGTCCGACCCGGCGATCGATCGGGCCCGATCCGCCCCGAGAAGAGGGGTCGAACCGTGTTAGGACGCGACGAGACGACCGAATCGGCGCCCGATCGGCGCCCCGAACCGGCCGATGGCCACCGAACGTCGAGCCCGGCCTTGCGCTGGGCCCTGTCCAGCTTCGCCGTCCTGTTCGTCATCCACCTGCTCGACTACCTCGACCGTTGGGCCCTGACCGGCGTACTCCCCCGCATTCAGCGCGACCTGGAGCTGACCGACTTCCCCGCCGGCTCGCTCAACTTCTTCTTCCTGCTGACGCTCAGCGTGGTCGGCCCCGTCGTCGGCTGGGCGGGGGACCGGGTCCGGCGCACCTGGCTGCTGGCCGGGGGGGTGGGGATCTGGAGCATCGCGACCGTTGGCACCGCCCTGGTCCAGAACTACCCGCAACTGGCCGCCGCCCGCCTGGTCCTCGGCATTGGCGAGGGGACCTACGGCGTGCTTGCCCCCACACTCCTGGCCGATCTCTTCCGCCGGGAATGGCGTGCCCGGGCCATGTCGGCCTTCTACATGGCAATGCCAATCGGATACGCCCTGGGGGTCTTCGGCTCGGCCTGGATCGCCCGCACCAGCGAGGCTGTGCTCGTCGGCACGCCGCTGGAGGTCTGGGCCGGCTGGCGGATGGCCTTCCTCGTCGTTGGCCTGCCGGGCCTGATCGCTTCGGTGTGCCTGATGTTCCTCCCCGAGCCGATCCGGGGAGGCACCGAGGATGTCGACCCCGAACGCGCCCGTGCCGCCGAGAAGGTCCGGCCGACGGCCGCCGATTACCAGGACCTCATGGTCAACTCCTCCTACACCTACGTCGTCTTTGGCATGGCCTCCTTCACCTTCGCCTTCGGCGGGTTCGCCTTCTGGCTGCCGTCGTACCTCCAGCGCGTGAAGGGGTTCGAGGAGCAGACGGCGACCCTCATCGTCGGCGGGACCGGCTTCCTCGCGGCGATCCTCGGCATGGGCTTTGGCGGCTGGCTGGCCGACCGCCTCTCCCGGTCCAACCCCAGGGCTCTCTTCCTCGTGCCGGGCTCGGCCATGCTCCTGTCGATCCCCTTCGTGCTGATCGGGCTCTTTGGCTCGAGCGTCCCGGTGGTCATCGGCGCCGTCTTCCTCGCCGAGATGCTCATGTTCATGAACACCGGACCGTGCAACGCCGTGATCTCCAACGTCGTCACCCCGAACATGAGGGGGGTGGCCTACGCCGTCTCCATCTTCTTCATCCACTTCCTCGGCGACCTGTGGTCCCCCGGGCTGATGGGCCTGGTGTCCGACTCCCTGGGTCACCCGGAGGTGATGGCCTCCTGGATCGGCGAGCGGCTTGCCCGGCTGGGCATCACGCCCGTGGAGCAGCAGGACGGGTCGTATCGCAACCTGACCGCCGGCATGCTCGTCGTCGTCCCGGCGATCGCCCTGGGGGGGCTGGTCCTGCTGGCCGGCGCCCGGCACCTGCCTCGGGAGATGGCCCTGATGCTGGCGAAGTTGCGGGCCGCCTCGGCACCCCCGAAGCCGAAGCCGAAGCCGAGCCCGGCCGACGAACCGGCTTGACCGCCGCCTGTTGGCCTCTCGGGGACGATTCCGGGGGACGCGGGCCAGGAATCCGGCGGAGGTCGTGGTATCATCGAGGGCGAGGCCCGGAGAGGCCCGCCTCCGCGGCCGTCGCGTCGAGGCCGGGGCCGCCCCGGGCGGCGTCTCGAACCGCTACGGAGCCCCCCGTTTATGAGCCAGCCCATCAAGGTCGCCATCACCGGCGCCGCCGGACAGATCGGCTACGCGATGCTCTTCCGGATCGCCAGCGGCGGCCTCTTCGGCCCCGACCAGCCGGTGACGCTCGGCCTGCTGGAGATCACTCCCGCCCTCGGCGCCCTCAACGGCACCCTCATGGAGCTGGAGGACTGCGCCTTCCCGCTCCTCCACGGCGTGACCGCCACCGACCAGGCCGAGGAGGCGTTCGCCGACGCCGACTGGGTGATCCTCGTCGGGGGGCTTCCCCGCAAGGAGGGGATGAGCCGAGCCGACTTGATCCGGGCCAATGGCCCGATCTTCACCGGCCAGGGGCAGGCGATCAACGCGGTCGCTCCCAGGGCCCGAGTCCTGGTCGTCGCCAACCCCTGCAACACCAACTGCCTGATCGCCCGATCGCACGCCCCGAACCTCCCCGCCGATCGCTGGTTCGCCATGACCCGGCTGGACGAGAACCGGGCCAAGGCCCAGCTCGCCGCCAAGGCCGGCGTCAACGTCGGCGAGGTCTCTCGGATGACGATCTGGGGCAACCATTCCGACACCCAGTACCCCGACTACAAGAACGCCCTGATCTCCGGCCGGCCGGCCACCGAGGTCATCCCCGACCACTCCTGGCTTGCCGAGACGTTCATCCCCACCGTCGCCAAGCGAGGCGGTGCGGTGATCAAGGCCCGGGGGGCCAGCTCCGCCGCCTCCGCCGCCAATGCCGCCCTCGACAGCGTCCGATCCGCCTCCTTCCCCACCAAGGGAGAGGACTGGCACAGCGTGGCCGTCGTCTCCGATGGCAACCCGTACGGCGTCCCCGGCGGCCTGATGTACTCCTTCCCCATCCGATCGATCGACGGCCAGGCCTGGTCGATCGTCCCCGACCTCCCCCTCGACGGCGACGCCCGGTCCCGGATCGACGCCTCCGCCCGGGAGCTCGAGCAAGAGCGAGAGGCCGTCAAGGATCTGCTTGGCCCGGCCCTCTGACCGAGCCTCCCCGGCGATGGCGACCAAGCCGTACGACGCCACCGTCAAGAAGCTCCTCGAGGCCGACCCCGCGTCCTGGCTCCGCCTGCTGCTGGGACGCGAGGCCGGCCCCGCCCGACTGCTCAACGCCGACCTTGCGACCGTGGTGAGCGAGGCCGACGAGATCCTCCAGGTCGAGTCCGAGCCCCCCTGGCTCGTTCACGTCGAGTTCCAGTCCAGCCACGACCCCGCGCTCCCCCTCCGACTCCAGCGGTACAATCTCCTCGTCCGCTACCGGCATGGGCTTCCCGTCCAGAGCATCGCCTTCCTCCTCCGACGCGAGGCCGACGGCCCTGGATTGACCGGAGAGCTCCGGCACCTCCTCCCCGACGGCCGGGAGAATCACCGCTTCCGCTTCGACGTGCTTCGAGCCTGGGAGCTTCCTCTCGACCTCCTCCTTTCCGGTGGCCTCGGGACGCTCCCGCTCGCCCCCCTGAGCGACGAGGCGGCCGCCGACCTCCCTGTCGTCCTCCGAGAGGTCCACGACCGGCTCCGCCGAGATGCCGGCCGGGAGGCCAACGACTTCTGGCTCGCCACCTTTCTCTTGATGGGGCTGAAGTACGACCCGGAGACGCTCAAGAGGATGACCGCCATGTCCAAGATCCTCGAAGACTCCCTCTCCTATCGCATGATCGTCGACAAGGGCCGAGCCGAGGGCCTCCAGGCCGGCCGAGCCGAGGGCCTCCAGGCCGGTCGAGCCGAGGGCGTGCGCCAGACGTTGATCCGACTGGGGACCAAGCGGTTCGGGCCCCCCGACGAGGAGACCGCCGCCGCGATCACCGCCATCGCCGACGTGGAACGGCTCCAGTCGCTCTGTGAGCGCACGCTGGAGGTGAACGGCTGGGAGGCCCTCCTCTCCGAGGGCTGAGCCTCAGCTGATCGCCCTACCCAGCCGCATCGAGAGCGGAAGCTCCAGGCCGTGCGCCTCCATCAGCGCCTCGTTCCCCAGGATCGTCTCGGGATCGCCGTCGGCGACGACCCGGCCGGCGTCGAGCAGGGCCACCCGGTCGCACTGCTCCAGGACGAATTCCAGGTCGTGCGTCGCGATCAACTTGGTCGCCGGCAGCGACCGGATCAAGGCCGAGAACTTGCGCCGAGACCGGGGGTCGAGGTTCGCCGTCGGCTCGTCCAGCACCAGTACCGTTGGCTCGCAGGCGAGCACCCCAGCCAGGCAGGCTCGCTTGCGCTCGCCGAAGCTTAGGTGATGCGGCGGGCGGTCGCTGGCGTCGGCCAGGTCGACGCGTTCCAGGCATTCCAGGGCGATCCGCTTCGCCTCCGCCTTCCGGCGCCCCAGGTTCAGCGGGCCGAAGGCCACGTCCTCGATCACCGTCGGGCTGAACATCTGGTCGTCGGGATCCTGGAAGAGAAGCCCAACCCGGCGCCGGATCTCCGGCCCGTGGCGGTCGTCAACCGGCATTCCGTCGATCCAGACCGACGGTTCAGCCTCTCGCTTCCTCCCCTTGCCGATCCCCGGCAGGTCGTGCCCGTGCCCGATTCCCGGAGCCGACCCCGACGCCCCCCGTCCCGGCAGCAGGCCGTTCAGGTGCAGCAGCAACGTGCTCTTCCCCGCGCCGTTGGGCCCCACCAGGGCGACGGTCTCGCCGGGACGGATCTCCAGGTCGACCCCCCGCAGGGCCTCTCGGCCGTCGGGATAGCGGTAGGTCAGGCCCCGAACGAGCACGGCGGCCGGGGGGTGGTCGGCGGGGAGGGGCTCGGTCATGTCGGGGGAAGGGTCTCGGGGCGGTCGGGTCCGTCGAGGCTGCGGACGGTGCCGTCCCAGCCCCGGGCGAGCATCGCCGCGTGCACGCGCTCTCCCCGCTCGAACGACCGGAGCATCAGGGCCGCGATCAGACCGGCGCCGAGCGGCCACTCCGCCCACCGCGACCTCCGGAACGACCGAGACCGCCTCGCCCGGGCCATCCGGCCGAGCTGGTCGGAGAGGACGAAGAGGTAACGATACATCAGGTGGAGCGTCGCCACCAGCGCCGGAGGCACCCGGAACCACGAGAGAGCCCCCAGCACCGATCGGAAGCAGGTCACTCGGGCGAACAGCAGGATCGCCCCGATCGTCAGCGCGTTCTTCGCCACGATCGTCCCCCCGACCGCCCAGGCCCCCAGCGCCGACGCCTTCGGGTGCGTCGGCGCGATCACCGCCGCCAGCACCACCACCACCGGCATCAGCGCCGCGATGCGACGCAGCAGCAGGCTCGGCGCGACCCCCGACAGCCCGACCAGACCCGCCAGCACCATCCCGGCGATCCCCAGCGGCCGCCAGCTCCCCATCGGGACGAGGACCACCGCCAGCACGAAGCCGACCACCGCTGCGAGCTTCACCCGGGCATCGAGCCGGTGCAACGGACCCCCGGCCGACCCCGGCCCCTCCAGCCAGTCAAGCCGCATGGGGTTCCGGGCCCTCCCCGCCGCTCCGGGGACCCTCGGGGCTTCGCTCCAGCCGGCTCGCGATCCCGGTCGACGCCCTCCCCAGGAACCATCCCGCGGCGAAGACCGTCACCGTTCCGATCAGCCCGGCCGCGGCCGTCACCGGGGCGATGTCGGGGAGCCCCTTCAGCGAGTAGTCGGCCATCGGGCCCGAGATCATCGCCGGCTCCTCCCCCGAGAGGAACCCCAATCGCCCGCCGACGAACTCCAGGCCGTCGTCCAGCGGCGAGGCCATCGGCGCCAGGAACGCCGCCACCGCCAGCGCCACCCCCAGTCCGGCCAGCGCCACCCTCCCCCATCGCGGCGGGGCATCCCCCTGCTCGACGACGCCAAAGATCAGGTCGGGCCGAACCGCCAGGACCGACCTCAGCACCAGGCCGGTGATCATCGCCTCGCCCAGGCCGATCGCCGCGTGCACCAACGCCATCCAGCCCAGGACCTCCGGCAACTGCTCCCACCATCCCGAGCCGGCCAGCTCGATCGCGAAGGCCAACGACGCCAGCAATACCGAGAACCAGGCCGCCACCATCGCTCCCAGCATCACCCCCGCCCGGCCGCCAACCCCCCGCCGGATCGGGTCGTAGATCGCATACCCGCCGACACTGGCAATCAGCCCCAGGTTGACGAAGTTCGCCCCCAACGCCAGGATCCCGCCGTCGGCGAACAGCAGGCATTGCACCAGCAGCACCGTCCCCATCACCACCGCCCCGGCCCAGGGGCCGAGCATCACCGCCGCCAGCACCCCTCCGATCAGGTGCCCCGACGCCGGCAAGACCAGCAGCGGAAAGTTCACCATCTGCGCCGCGAAGACGAACGCGGCCATGATCCCCATCAGGACCACCGTCCGGTCCCTCAGCCTCCGCTCCAGCCGCTTCAGCCCCAGCGAGAAGCCCCCCAGGGCGATCGCTCCGCTAGCAATCAGCACCGGCTGGGACAGCACGTGATCGGGGATGTGCATCGCGATTCGGCTCCGCCGCGACAGGCCCCTGGGCCGCTCTCGACCGCCTCGGATGGCGGTCGACCCCATCGGCCTCGGTTATGCGCTTCTTTGCCATTCGCGCATAACTCGCCCGCCCCGTCAACGGTCCAGGGCCCGAATTGGCGACGATTTCCATCCCCTGGCGAGGGGAGCCATCGACCTCTCGGCTCCGATCTCGCCGGTCGGTCCGAATTGACGGGATTTGAGGCTGATTCTATGCTCCCGATTGGTCCGATCTTAACGACATCGCTTCTCCCTCCTCCTCGCGATCGCCCTGCTCCGTCCCCAAGGGTCCTGGTCACCCGGAGGACCATCAATGCGTGCGACACGGAAGCGCAGGATCGTCGCGATCGTCGCGGCCCTGGTCGTCCTCGGGACCCTTTTCTCGCTGGCCGCCTGGCAGTCGTTGACCTACGAGCCCGCCTTCTACCGGGAGCGTGCCCAGGTCGACCGGACCCACCGACGGGTCGAGGCGGACCGCTTCGTCTCCCAGACCTTCCAGCTTCGCAACGACATCGTCAATGAGGCCCACTGGGAGGCCAGCTTCTCCGACGAGGAGGTCAATGCCTGGCTTGCCGAACACCTGGTCACACACTTCGCCGAGTTCCTCCCCGATGGCGTGAGAGACCCCCTGGTCGCCTTCGACCTCGACCGGGTGACCCTCGCCTTCAAGTACGATCGAGGCCCGTTCACCTCCCTCGTCTGGGCGATCGCCCGGGTTCAGGTCGCCGACGATCGCACCGTCGCCCTCACCCTGGAGAAGATCCGGGCCGGCGCCATGCCCGTCTCCCCCGAGGAGGTGATCGCCCCCATCATCCATCGCCTCCAGTCCTACGGCCTCGACGTCGACTGGCGCATTGTGGACGGCGAGCCGGTCGCCTTCATCCGCTACTCCCCCTCTCCCGCCCGAGGCGATGTCGTGCTCGAGCGCGTCGTCATCCTCGACGGCCGGCTCTACATCAGCGGCCGATCCGACCAGGACGCCGGCCGGGTCACCCGGCTCACGCTCCCGACCCGCCGCGTCCTTCAGATGAACTTTCCCATCCGGAACCGCCATGAGCACCGGCCCTTGCCGAAGCCCCGGAGCAATTCCGCCTCGCCGATGACCTGATCCCCGAGCAGGCGAACGACGACCCGGTCCTCCTCCCACTGAATCGACTCGTAGGTCCCCCGGTCGAGGCGCCGGACCTCCCCCCGGTCGCCGGAGATCGGGCCCTCGTAGTCGAGGTAGGCCAGCCGATGATCGGGCAGGGGGGAGGCCTCGGCCTCGCTCTCCGGCCCCGGAGCGGCCGACAGCGCCCAGGTCGCCAGCACGCCCCCCCGCTCGAGCATGAAGTCCCAGTGGACCCCCCGCCAACGGTGCTCCAGCACGACGAAACGTCCCCCGACCCCCCGGGTGTCCTCCTCGGTCATCCCCTCCTCCTCCCAGCCCACCTGGAGTGATCCGGCCCGATGGCCTAGAATGGAGTGGTCATGTCCCCTGATCGCCGGCCTCTCGGTCCCATGCCCGCCGGGCGATCACGTCCATTCAAAAAGGAGGGATCATGGACCGCGCCGCGATGATCGACAAGCTCAACGAGATCCTCAAGTGGGAGTACGCCGGGCTGATCCAGTACACCCAGTACAGCTTCCTCGTTCGAGGCACCTGGCGACAGGTCTACGCCGAGTTCTTCCGAGCGGAGGGTGAGGAAGCCCTGGAGCACGCGCACAAAATCGGAGACAAGATCGCCGCCCTCGGCGGCGTGACCACCGTCGAGCGCGGCGAGGTGAAGGTCACAACCGATCTGCTCGAGATGCTGAGCAACTCCCTGGAGATGGAGCGCCACCACGTCGCGCTCTACACCGAGGCCGTGCAAATGTGCGAGGACCGCGACGTCGGCCTCCGGAACCTGCTCGAGGACATCTGCCAGATGGAGCAGGACACCGCCGACCACCTTTCCAAGATCCTCGAGGAACAGGACCTGGCCCTCGGCGCCGCTCCCCGAGCCCAGCAGCGCACGGGTTGATCCGGGAGGGAAACTGCCGACATCGAGGATTCCCGGGCCGTTCGTCGCTCGACAGCGGCCCGAGCCCCTCCCGCGCCGATTCCCCGGCAATCAGCCTCACTCCGAGCCGTCTCCGGCCGCCAGCCGGAACCGATGGGGAGGCTTCGGCCCGGGGAACGGCAAGGTCGCCGGACGCTCCTCGGCCGCCGGCACGATCGCCTCCCGGGCCTCGGCCGAGCCGAGCGCCGCCTGCAACCGCGCCCACTGCCTCGGGTCCAGCGCCAGCGATCGCTGCGTGAACCAGCCAATCCCCTCGGCGTAATCCTGCTCGGCCAGGCAGATCAACAGCTTTCCGTCCCCGTCCTGTTCCAGGGAAACCTGGAGCCTCCGGTACGGGGCCGAGCCGGGCATTGTGGTCAGGACCGTTCGCGACACGGTCGTCCCTCCGGAGATCGGCAGCAGGGTTCGTGGGGGGGGGCCGGGTGGGATGTGATTGAGATTCAATCTCAACCGTGGTATCTTCAGAATATCGCCCCCCCGCCGGAGAATCAAGCGCGTTTTTTTCGATCGTCGTGATCCGACCGGCTCGGTGGCCGTCTCCGGCCTTGGTTGGCCGGTCTGGTCAGGGGAGCGCCGGTCGGTTAAGCTCTCGGCTGTCGCCCGCCATTGGCGGGAGGCCAGGGAGCGGGCGCCGGTCCAGAGCCGAGGGCCGGCCAGTGGCGACCGGCCGGTCGCGGGGGAGTGTTGGCGTGAGCCCGAAAGAGGTCCTGGCATATATCCGCCAGCGCGAGGTGTTCACGGTCGATCTTCGGTTCATGGACTTCCCTGGCGTCTGGCAGCACTTTGCCATCCCGGCCGACTCGCTGACCGAGGCCACCTTCGAGGAAGGGATTCCCTTCGACGGTTCCAGCGTCCTCGGCTGGCGAGCGATCAACGAGGCCGACCTGCTGGTCGTCCCCCAGCCCGAGACGGCGCTGATCGACCCGTTCGCGTCTCGGCCGACGCTGACGATGATCTGCAACATCCAGGACCCGGTCACGCAGCAGGACTACACCCGGGACCCGCGCAACATCGCCCTGAAGAGCGTCCAGCACCTGCTCGATCTCGGCCTGGCCGACGACTGCCGGATCGCCCCCGAGCTGGAGTTCTTCCTCTTCGATTCGGTCCGATTCGACCAGACCACCAACCAGGCCTTCTACCACATCGACTCCGACGAGGGCTCCTGGAACCAGGGCAGCGCCGGGGCCGGCAACCTCGGCTACAAGCCCCGCTCCACCCTCGGCTACTTTCCCTGTCCGCCGATGGACAGCCTGTCCGACCTGCGCACGGAGATGGCGCAGATCATGGGGGACTGCGGGATCGCCACCGGCGCTCACTTCCACGAGGCCGCCACCGCCGGTCAGGGGGAGATCGACCTTCTGCCTCGGTCGCTCGTCCAGGCGGCCGACCACGTGATGCTTGCCCGATACATTGTCCGGAACGTCGCCCGACGCCACGGCAAGTCGGCCACCTTCATGCCCAAGCCGCTCTTTGGCGAGAACGGATCCGGGCTGCACACCCACCTCTCGTTCCGCTCCGAGGGGCATTCCCTGATGGCCGGCCACAATTACGCCGGCCTGAGCGACCTGGCCATGCACGCCGTCGGCGGCCTGCTCCGGCACGCCCCGGCTCTCTGCGCCTTCGGCAACCCGACGACCAACAGCTACAAGCGCCTGGTCGAGGGATTCGAGGCTCCCACCAAGCTTGCCTACAGCCGCCGCAACCGCCGAGCGATCATCCGGGTCCCGGTCCACGACCCCGGCCCCGACGGCCGTCGGATCGAGTACCGCTGCCCCGATGCCTCCGCCAATCCCTACCTCCTCTTCGCCGCCATGCTCATGGCCGCCATCGACGGCATCCTGACCCGGGCCGACCCGGGAGAGCCGCTCGACCGGGATATCTACGAACTTGGACCCGAGGAACTCGACGAGGTTCCCGGCACCCCTCGATCCCTCGACGCCGCCCTCGACGCCCTGGCCGACGACCACGCCTTCCTCCTCCGGGGAGACGTCTTCACCCCGGATATCATCGACACCTGGATCTGGTACAAGCGCCAGCACGAGGTCGAGGCCGTCCGGGTCCGACCCCACCCCTTCGAGTTCTCGCTCTACTACGACGTCGGTTGACCATCCCGTCCCGGCTCTCCCTCGGAAACGCGAGCCGCCCGCCGGGCCGGTGAGGCCTGCGGCGGGCGGCAGTGGTCGTCAGACGGGGTTCCGTCGGTCGATCCGGGTGGGAGCGACAACAGAGGTCACTCCTTCTCCTTGATCTTGAACGCCTTCTCGAACGGCTTGGCGGCGAAGATCAGGGTGAGCTTCTCGGCGTCCTCGGCCCCCTCGACCTTGGCCAGGCAGTTGCCGCAGCAGACGGCGACCGTCGCGCCGGCGATCTCGGCCGTCTTGGTCTCGTCGACCGGGCGGCCGGAGAGCGGGCAGCAGAGCTGCTCGGCCTGGCCGGTGGCGACCAGTTGGGCGTTGGCCTTCTCGGCGAACTTCTCGGTGTCGGCGGTGAAGGCGGCCGGGCACTTCGCGCAGCAGAAGAAGACGGTCGCTCCCTTGTAGTCGACCTTCTGAGCGGCCTTCACCGGGCCTCCCGAGACCGGGCACTTGGCCGAGTCGAGCTTCGGCTCCTCCGGCGCGATGAAGCCGAGGGCGGGGACGGCGAAGGCGATCGCCAGCAGCAAGGTTCGCGTGCGCATCGTTTGGTCCTCTAGAACCGTTGTGATCGAGCGGGATGCCGTACGTCCCGGGTCCGCCGGGCCGGGCCGCGTCGTGCACCGCGGACGACCCTGGGGAGATGGACCCCGAACGCCCCCCTACTGTAGCGCGTCCCTCACCGGGCGTACAGGGGGCATCGTGTCGTGACTCCGGAGTCCCGGGAGGCTCACGATTCCGGGCTCGTCTCGGGCGGTTTCGGCTCCGGCCGCATCGCCAGCAGCATCAGCCCGATGGCGCCGATCACCAGCATGTTGTCCGCGAAGTTGAAGATCGGGAAGTCGAACCCGATCGAGTCGACGTGCACGTGCACGAAGTCCCGGACGTGGCCGAACCGCAGCCGGTCGTAGCAATTGCCGATCGCCCCGGCCATGATCAGCCCCAGCGCGATCGTCTGCCAGCGATCCGAGGCGTGCCCGAGCACGAACAGCCAGTACACGATGAACACCGCCGCCACGATCGACAGGGCCGCGAACATCAGGCTGCTGAACGACAACTCGCCGCCGATTCCCCAGAGCGCCCCGGTGTTGTAGCTCGTCCGCAGCTCGACCACCTCGCCGACGACCGACGCCGCCGGGGACCCAGGAGGCCCGACCCAATCGAAGATCACCGCCTTGGTCGTCAGGTCGAAGGCCGCTCCCCCCAGCGCCAGCGCCCAGAAGAGCACCCACCGGGAGGCCGGCACCGCCGGGCGAGCGTCCCGATCCCCCTGGATGCCGGACTGCGACCGAGTCTCCATTGCCATCGCCGAGCCTCTTGGCGTCCTGCCGGGCCGGGCCGGGCCCGGGCCGGGGTTCGGGTCGGGATCGTCCGAATCAGCCCTAGGCCGAAGGCCCCTCGTGCGCCCGGGCACACTCGATGCAATACCGGGTATAGGGCAAGGCCTGGAGCCGGGCCTTGGCGATCGGCTTGCCGCAGCCGCCGCAGATCCCGTAGGTTCCCCCGTCCAGGCGGGCCAGCGCCTCCGAGATTTCTCCCAGGGTTTCCTGTTCGTTCTCGATCAGCCCGAGCGTGAACTCCTGCTCGTAATTGTCCGTTCCCAGGTCGGCCAGGTGCATCGGCATGGTCGACAGGTTACCGTTGCCCCCTTCGCCCCCCCGGTGCAGGGCTTGCTCGGTCATCTGATCGAGGTCCCCCTGGAGCCGGGCCCGGAGGAAGAGGAGGGCCTTGCGGTACCCCTCCAGTTCCCCTGGCTTCAATCGGGAGTCGCTGGCCATCGGTCCGATCCTCCGCGGGCGCGCTCGCCGTGAGGGGGACGGAGACGGGGCATTCTCGTCTGCCCTCGCCCCCCCTGTCAACCTGGGCAGCCTCCTCGGATCGAGGCCGCCGGACGCGCGTACCCTTCCAGGCTACACCGAGCCGATCGGCCGACGCCAGACCTGGCCCCGGGATCGCCGGGCCGCTTGACCCAGGCCGGCGCTGGGGTAGCCTTTGCTCGAAATGCCCCGGCGCCGCCGCCGGCCGGGATCGGCCGGGCGTCGCCGCGCCCCACCGTCCGTCCGGAGCGGCCCCATGAGCGACCCGTCCAAGACCATCTTCGTCACCGGGGGCAGCGGCCTGGTCGGTAGCCACGCCGTCGAGGAGGCCCTCCGGCGCGGCCACCGTGTCCGGGCGCTGGTCCGGCCTACCAGCGACACCACCTGGCTCGACCGCTGGGGCGTCGAGAAGGTGCTTGGCGACCTCGAAGACCCCGCCTCGCTCCGGATCGGCTGCGAGGGGGCCGACTGGGTCTTCAACTGCGCCGCCAAGGTGGGAGACTGGGGCACTCTGGAGGAATTCCGCCGTCTGAACGTCGAGGCCCTTCGCCTGCTGCTCGACGCCTCGGTCGCCGCGAACGTCTCCCGGTTCGTCCACGTCAGCTCGCTGGGCGTCTACGAGGGGAGAGACCACCACGGGACCGACGAGACCACCCCGCCGGCGGCCAACTCCCTCGACGCCTACACCCGATCCAAGACCGAGGCCGAGCAACTGGCCCTCCGCTACCATGCCGAGCGGGGCCTGGCCGTCTCGGTCGTCCGTCCGGGCTTCATCTACGGCGAGCGCGACCGCACCGTCCTGCCCAAGCTGCTGGACGCCCTGCGCAAGGGGACCTTCACCTACTTCGGCTCCGGTGATCAGGCGCTCAACTGCATCTACGTCAAAAACCTCGTCGCCGGCATCTTCCTCGCCGCCGAGGTCCCCGCCGCCGTCGGCGAGGTCTTCAACCTGACGGATGGTCAACGCATCTCCAAGCGGCAGTTCGTCTCGCGAGTCGCCGAGCTTGCCGGCCTCGAGCCTCCCTCGCGCAAGATTCCCCTGAAGCTTGCGAAGGTGCTGGCGACCGTGGTCGAGGGGATCGCCAAGGCCCGGGGGGCCAAGCGACCCCCGATCATCAACAAGGCCCGCTACAAGTTCCTCGGACTGAACCTCGACTATTCCATCGAGAAGGCCCGTCGCGTCCTCGGCTACAACCCGCCCTATTCGTTCGAGCAGGGGATCGAGGCCGCCATGGCCGACCTCACCGGCAAGCCCTCCCCGATCCAGCCGGCTCCCGCCTCCTGATCCGATTCCCGGCACGCGGCGGGTCCCCTCCTCGGCCCGGAGGTTGCTCCTCCCGATTCCTCGACGGCCGATCGCCCCGGTCGCTAGACTGGCGGCGATCCGGCCGCTCCGCGTCCCTTCGCGATCACAATCGAGAGCGAGCCGACCCCAACGCAGCCAAGAGGGATTCCCGACGATGAACCAACTCAAGGGCAAGCGCGTCGCCGTCCTGGTCGAGAAGCTGTACGAGGACCTGGAACTCTGGTATCCGGTCCTCCGCCTCCGGGAGGCCGGATGCGAGGTCAAGATCGTCGGCCCGAAGGCCGGCGAGACGTATTCCTCCAAGCACGGTTATCCCGCCCAGGCCGACGTCTCCGCCGCCGAGGTGAGCGCGAGGGACTTCGACGCGGTCGTCGTCCCCGGCGGCTACTCCCCCGACCACATGAGGCGATGCCAGCCGATGGTCGACCTCGTCACCGAGGCCGTCCGCTCCGGCAAGGTGGTCGCCGCCATCTGCCACGGCCCGTGGATGCTCTGCTCCACCAAGTCGATTCAGGGGAGGCGCCTCACCGGCTTCTTCGCCATCCGCCACGACGTCGAGAACGCCGGCGCCTTCTGGGAAGACGCCTCCTGCGTCCGGGACGGGAACCTCGTCACCAGCCGGACCCCGGACGACCTACCCGCCTTCATGACGGGCCTCTTCGAGGCGATGGCCGAGGGTTCCTCCCGCTGACGGCCCCCGGCGACTCCCCTCGGTCAGCTCGATCGGCCTCCTGGATCGGGACCTCCCGCCGGAACGGTTCCTCGATCGGCTCCAGCACCAGGTCCCGGATCCGGATCGGCCGTTCCGGGGGCGGCAGGATCGAGAACCAGGAGGAATCCTCCTCCCGGAGCGAGGTGGTCGGCACCGATCGGCCGTCGATCCAGAGCCGGGCCGAGCCCTCCTCGACCTCCAGCCGGATCCGACGCCAGACCTCCGGCCCCTCCGGCACCCCCGCCATCGGCTGGGAAGGGTCCCCCAGGCAATGCCCGGCGACCGCGATCGCCGCCAGCGACCCCGGGTCGGCCCTCAGGTCCATCGTCAGGACGAACCGTCTGGGCAGCGGGGCGGGAAGCCGCAACGGCGACCCCACCGGCGCCGCGTCGATCTCCAGTTCCCGGATCCGGAACGTCACGGCCTCCGCTGCCGGTCGCATCGGGAACGCCACCCGCTCCGAGCCGCCCGGCAACCCCCCGATCGACAGCCGGGAGGTCAGCAGCAGTAGCAAGGCGGCCGCCGGCGGCAGCGACCACCGCCACCACGGCGGTGTTTCCCGCTCGATCGGGAACGGGCAGTGGATCAGCATCGCCACCCGACGGACCAGGGGAGAGCCGCCCGGGTCGCTCCCCCTTCCCGAGGCCCTCCCGGCGACTCCCGACACCCCCCTCCCCGCGGCCATGGCCACAAGTGAACTCGCATACGAGGCCGAGGCCCCGCCCAGCCCCCGGGCCGCCCGATCGTCGGCCAGGATCTCCTGATCCAGCCGCAGTTGTCTCGCCAGCCACCACGCGGGCGGTAGCGCGAACCAGACCGCCTGCGCCAGCCCGGCGAGCCAGTGGAACAGCGGGTCCGATCGCTCCGAGTGCGCCAGCTCATGGAGCATCCCGAGGCGGAGCCGATCGGCCTGCTCGGCCCCGGGGCGGTCCCAGTCGGTCGGAATCACGATCGTCGGCCGGGAGCCTCCCACCAGGACTGGCCTCCCAACCCGGTCGGATCGCTTCAAGGCGGGTCGCCTTCCCAATCTTCCTTCAAACGGAAGCGTCTCGTAGAGCCGGAGCGCCTCGGGCGACGGCTCCTCGGCCGTCCGCACCAGCCGACGCATCGCCCAGGCCCCCAGCAGCGACCAGGAGATCCCCGCCGAGGCGATCGCCGCGTATCCGATCGTCAAGGCCCGGCCCACTCCGACGAGGGCGGCCGACATCTCGGCCGAGCCGATCCATCCCGGCTCGATCGAGCCGATCTTCCCGGGCATCCAGTTCAACAGGCCGATCCGGCCCTCGCGAAGCAGCGAGAGCGGCACCAGCGCCAGCGCCCCGACCAGGCCCAGCCGGGCCAGGTCCCGGCGCCGGATCGGCTGCCGGCAACCGACCGCCGCGACCATCGCCAGCGACAGCCAGGCCGCCGCCATCACCCCGACGTCGATCAGCCACCCGCCGAGGCGGTCGATCGCCACGACCATCCGATCGCCCTGTTGCGTGGTCCGAAGCCAAGCGCCCTTCGATCGCCCTCCCGCCTCAGCGGGCCGACCCGTTGGCCCGTCCGTTCCCTTCGCCGTCTTCCGGCGTCGGGGAACCGTGCTTCTGGGCGGCGTCGAGCATCGCCCGGAGCCGCTCGAACTCCTCCGCCGAGGGCGGCTTCGAGTCCAGCAACGCGACCAGCATCCGGTCCAGCGCCCCGTCGAACACCCGGTCGACGAACCTCCTCGTCAGCTCCCGGATCGTCCGCTCCGGCGACTTCTTCGGGGAGTAGATGAACGTCCTCCCCTCCACCACGTGACGGACCAGCCCTTTTTTCTCCTCCATGATGTTCAGGAGCGTTTGCACCGTGCTGTAGGCCACCGGCCCGCTATCTCGGACCAGCTCCTCCTGCACCTCCCGGACGCTCGCGCTCCCCTTGGCCCACAAGACCTTGAGGATCTCCAGCTCTCGGTCGGTGACCATCTGGACTTTCCGCATCGTTGGGCCCCCCGCTGGCGAGAACGTCGTCGTTCGGTCGTTTCAACCTAACGCCGCCCCACCCCCCAAACAACCCCGAAGCCTTACGGACCCCCCGAATTCGGGAACTAATCATGACGCCTCGATCGCATCCAGCCGAGCCTTCAAGAGCCCCGAGAACCTCGGATACCACCGCTGGTTCAGCGGAGAAGGGTGCGGCAACGGGCAGACCACGATCGGTTTCCGGATCTCCGTTTCCCCACCGTCCGACTTCGCCACCAGCTCGCAGGGGAACTCCGCCTCGTACCGATCCTCCCGATTCCAGAACTCGTCTGCCGCGCCGGGCTCCGCATACGGCGAGAACCACCGGAACGCCTCGGTCCCGAGGCTGAGCACCCGGTTCCCCGACCAGTGCCCCGCCAGGAACTCCGCGACGAACGGCCGGAACCGAGCCTTCACCGACTCCGAGTACGCCTTGTTCCCCGGCGGCTTGTACGGCACGGTGTTCGACAGCAGCACGTGCCCCAGCGCCCGTTCCAGCCTTGGGTCGTCGTTGGTCGGCTCGCCGATGAACTTGCGGTAGACTCCCTGCCGGACGAGCTTCCCGCCGGCGCCGATCTGGGGCTGCCCCCATTTCACCTCGTCCTTGCCCAGGTCCCGGCCGAACGAGCAGATCGGCGCCGAGAGGGACCCGGCAAACAGGATCGGCCGCCTCGGGTCCTTGCCCGACGCCTCGTACACCGGCTCGTCGATCGGAAAGTCGGCCCGGAGGGCCTCCTGGTGGATCGCCTCGATGAGTTCGTCGAGCGTTCGCATCGGTCGGGGGGCTCCTCGGGGAGGGGGGCGATCGGACGCGGTCGGCCCCCGATCTTGCCCCGATCCCACCCCCCGGGCCAGGGGACGATCCCGGCGAACCCCGCCGATCCCCCCGTGTCCGGGAGTCGTCGCGCGGCCCCAACTTCTGCTAGGATGGTTCGTCGCGCGACCTCGACCGCTCTTGCGCCAGGTGGACCGCCCATGACCCGCATCGCCATCTACGACACGACCCTGCGAGACGGTAGCCAGGGCGAGGGGGTGAACTTCTCGCTCCAGGACAAGCTGCTGATTACCTCCCGCCTGGACGAGCTCGGGGTCGACTACATCGAGGGCGGCTACCCCCTCTCCAACCCCAAGGACGAGGCCTACTTCCGGGAGGTCCGCGATCTCGACCTCTCCCACGCCCGAGTCGCCGCCTTCGGCATGACCCGGCGCCGGGACATCGCCGCCGAGGACGACCCGGGCATGAAGGCCCTCGCCGGGGCGAGGTCGCCGGTCATCACCGTCGTCGGCAAGAGCTGGGACCTGCACGCCCTGGAGGTCCTCGGCGTCTCCCTGGAGGAGAACCTCCGGATGATCGCCGACTCCGTCGCCTTCCTCGCCGCCGCCCCGCACGGCCCCGAGGTCGTCTACGACGCCGAGCACTTCTTCGACGGCTACAAGCGCAACCCCGATTACGCCCTGAAGACCATCCGAGCCGCCGCCGACGCCGGCGCCTCCTGGATCGTCCTCTGCGACACCAACGGCGGCACCCTCCCCGAGCAGATCGCCGACGCCGTCGACGCCGTGAAGGCCGCCGTCTCCGTTCCCATCGGCATCCACACCCACAACGACGGCGAGCTGGCCGTCGCCAACACCCTGGCCGCCGTCCGCCGAGGCGCCACCCAGGTCCAGGGCACGATCAACGGCATCGGCGAGCGCTGCGGCAACGTCGACCTTTGCTCCGTGATCGCCAACCTCTCCCTCAAGTATGAGGGCTACGAGCTCCTCCTGCCCGGCAGCCTCGTCCACCTCACCGAGGCCTCCCGATACGTCTACGAGCTGGCGAACCTGAACTTCCGCAGCGGCCAGCCGTTCGTCGGCGCCAGCGCCTTCGCCCACAAGGGCGGCATGCACGTCCACGGCATTCGCAAGGTCGTCAGCAGCTACGAGCACATCGACCCGGCGCTCGTCGGCAACGAGCGCCGGGTGCTCGTCAGCGAGCTCTCCGGCCGCTCGAACATCGCGGAGAAGCTCGCCGAGCACGGCCTGGAGCACGACGCCGCCCTGATGGCCCGAGTGCTTGGCCGCGTCCAGGACCTGGAGAACGAGGGTTACCAGTTCGAGGCGGCCGAGGCCAGCTTCGTCCTGCTCGTCGAGAAGGAGGCCGGCCGCTACCGCAACTGGTTCGAGCGCCTGCACTACCACGTCAGCGTCGAGGCCCGGGACGGCGGCGAGCCGATCACCGAGGCCACCGTCAAGCTCCGGATCGGCGACGTTATCGAGCACACCGTCTCCGAGGGGGACGGCCCGGTCAACGCCCTCGACGGCGCCCTCCGCAAGGCGCTCGAGCCCCACTTCCCCCGCCTCCGAGAGATGTCCCTCGTCGACTACAAGGTCCGCGTCATCAACGCCCGGGCCGGCACCGCCGCCCGCGTCCGCGTCGTCATCGAGAGCCAAGACAAGGACGCCGTCTGGGGCACCGTCGGCGTCTCCGAGAACGTCATCGAGGCCTCCTGGCTCGCCCTCGTCGACGCCTTCGACCACAAGCTCTCCAAGGATGCCCGTCAGGCGCCCCCCGAGCAGGAGGCCCCGCTCGTTCCCGCCGCCGCCGAGACCCCGTCGGCGGCCCGGTAACTCGGTTCTTCGGCTTCGAGACCCACCCCGCTCCCTGATCGCCGGGCAGCGGCTGCCCGGAGGCGAGGGAGGGAAGCAGAGCGGGGCCAATCCCCGACGATCCGATTGGATCGATCGAACACCGCTCCCGGAGCCGTCACCATCCGATCGGGGAAGACGAGCGGATGAGGGGCGAGTTCGAGCATCCCGATCGGCCCCCAGCGGCCCCAGCCCGAGAACCATCGCCCGGGGCGGATCCTCCCCTCGGGCGTCCGGGGTTTCGCTGGGGGCTCATCCCGGCGGCCCGCTCCGCGATCGTCTCCGACCTGTTGCCCGGATTCCTGGTCCTCTGAGCATCGGGTCCGCTCCCCCCGCTCCCTCATCTCCGCATCGAGTCCCATGCGACGCATCCGAGCCTGCGGCATCCTCCTAATGACCCGCTCCTCTCCCCGATCCTTCCTCCTCCTGCGCCATGACGACCGCTGGGACCTTCCCAAGGGGCGCGTCGACGGCGACGAATCCGACCTCGACTGCGCCCTCCGCGAGTTCGAGGAGGAGACCGGCATCCCCCGCTCCTCGATCGCCCTCGACCCCACCTTCCGCTACACCGAGGTCTACTCCCCCATCCGCAAGAAGACCGGCGAGCGCGACCACAAGACCCTCGTCATCTTCCTCGCCACCGTCCCCGACCGCCTGGAGATCACGCTCACCGAGCACCTCGGCCACGAATGGGTCGAGTGGCGTCCTCCCCACGACATCCAGGCCAACACAATCAACCCCCTGCTCGCCGCGGTGGCCGATCACCTCTCGGCCATCGACGGCTGACCGCCCCTCCCGGCCGGTTCGGCCCCCGGATCCCCAGCAGCGGTCACCGAACCGAGCGTCCGACCCGATCATCTCGGAAGGAGAGGGCGCGCCGATCCCGTCCGATCGCCCCGCCCTCCTCCTCTCCGCTCCCCTCCCGGGCACCGGCCCGACCCTCGCTCCCTGGCATCCCGATTTTCCCTCCGGACCATCCCTCTTCCGGTCCCGAGCGCATTTTCCCGAACCCGAGGGGCGCTCCGCAGCAAACCCACCGCGATCGCTCCTCCCATGCTCGGGACATTCCCCCGCTCGTCCCCTCCCGGGGCGCGGAACGAAGCCAATTCCGCCCTCGTGCTCGGCGCGGAACGAAGCCAATTCCTCCCTCGTGCTCGGCGCGGAACGAACCCATCGTTCCGGAGATCTGTTCTCTGAGCATTTTCTGTAATCTGTTCTGATCTAAGGAAAAACGTCAATCGCCCCTCCGCCCCCCCCGGTGTTCCGGGAAGCGCACCGTCCGGCGCACCGGGAGGTTCAGCCGAGCGCACCGTTCGGCGCACCGAGAGCCTCTGCCGAGCGCACCGGGAGGCTCGGCGAGGCGTCCCGGCTGTCCGTGGTTGATTTCCCGAGCCGTCCTCGGGCGAGCAACGACCGGAGGAGCCCTCCTCGGTCGGAGGATCGATCGACTACCGGGCTCCTCGGCCTCAGGCCGTCCCGGGCCACCGATCCGATCCGGAGGCCGATTGGCACTTCCGGCCGTCGTGAATTAGAATGCCGCCGGACGCCCCGGCGGGACGGGGCCCACCGGGGAGGGCGGAGGTTCGGATCGGCATGCGGATCGCCATCGTCGGCTGCGGCTATGTGGCCGACTACTACGTCACGACGCTGGCCAACCATCCTGAGCTGGAACTGGTCGGCGTCTCCGACCGCGACCCCGAGCGTGCCGAGCGCTTCGCCCGCCACCACGGGCTCCATCGCTACCGCGATTCCCCCGAGCTGCTGGCCGACGACCGCGTCCAGCTGGTGCTGAACCTCACCAACCCGAGGGCGCACTTCGACGTCTCGGCCGCCGCCCTCGCCGCCGGCAAGCACGTCTACTCCGAGAAGCCGCTGGCGACCGAATGGCCCAGGGCCGTCGAGCTCGTCGAGCGCGCCGAGGCCGCCGGCCTCCGGATCGCCTCCGCGCCGAGCACCGTGCTCGGCGAGGCGGCCCAGACCCTCTGGAAGCTCGTCCGAGAGGGGGCCGTCGGCCCGGTTCGCCTGGTCTATTCCGAGCTGGACGAGGGCCTGATCCACCGGGAGAACTACCGGAGCTGGCTCAGCGCCTCGGGCATCCCCTGGCCGGCGAAGGACGAGTTCGAGGTCGGCTGCACCCTGGAGCACGCCGGCTACTCCGTCTCCTGGCTCGCCGCCATGTTCGGCCCGGCCGAGTCGGTCACCTCCTTCGCCTCCTGCCAGCTCCCCGACAAGTACCCCGACGGCCCCCTCGACCCGCCCGACACGCCCGACTTCACCGTCGGCTGCATCCGATTCGCCTCGGGCGTCGTCGCCCGGGTGACCAACAGCATCATCGCCGAGCACGACCACGCCCTCCGCGTCATCGGAGACGACGGGGAGCTCCGTCTCGTCGAGTGCTGGGACTTCGCCTCACCCATCTACCTGAGCCGGTGGTCGAAGTGGTCCCACCGGGCCCGACGCTACCCGACGATCGCCCGGCTGGCCGGCCTCGGCCCCCGCCGCCAGCGGCTCGTCCGAACGCCCAAGTTCCAGTACAAGACCGCCGGTGCCAGCCGATGCGACTTCGCCCGGGGGGTCGCCGAGCTGGCCGCCTCCATCCGGGAGGGCCGCCCCTGCCGCCTCTCTGCTCAGTTCTCGCTGCACGTCAACGAAATCGTCCTCACGCTCCAGGAACCCGGGACGATGGGCTGTCCCCGCCGCTTGACCACCACGTTCGACCCCGTCGAGCCCATGCCCTGGGCCCTCGGGGGCTGATCCCGGGCACTTCCCTCACCGGATCGGCCAGCGCTCCCGATGATCTCCTTGGAGGCCGCTCCGCCGATCCGACCCGAGCCGATCGCACCGCATCGCTTCCCGAGGAGTCCCGAACCATGGCCGAGACGATCCGATGGGGCATCCTCGGCGCCGGCTCAATGGCCGAAGCCTTCGCCCGAGGCCTGAAGTTCGTCCCCGACGCCTCCGTCTCGGCGATCGCCTCCCGGAATCCAGATCGGGCCCGGGAGGCCGCCGCCCGCCTCGGTATTCCAGGGGCCGTCGCCGGCTTCGATGAACTCGTCGCCTCTTCCAACGTCGACATCGTCTACATCGCCACGCCGAGCCACCTCCACCGCGAGCACATGCTCCTCGCCCTCGGCGCCGGCAAGCCCGTCCTCTGCGAGAAGCCCTTCGCCCTGGACGCCGACCAGGCCCGGGAGGTCGCCGATCGGGCCCGCGCTCGGAAGGTGTTCTGCATGGAGGCGATGTGGACGCGGTTCCTCCCCGCCACCCGCCGGCTCGTGGACATCCTCGACACCGGGCAGATCGGCGAGCCCCGGCTGCTCTCAGCCCAGATCGGTTATCCCTACGTCTTCGAGGAGGGAAGCCGACTCTGGGATCCCCAGGCGGGAGGCGGCGCGCTGCTCGATCTCGGGGTGTACCTTGTCTCCTTCGCCCTGACCCTGCTCGGGCCGGTCGAAGAGGTCGCCGGGCTCGCCATCGCCCGAGGGCAGGGGGGGGTCGATGAGAACGTCGCCGTCTCGCTCCTCCACGCCCGAGGGCGGCTCTCCTCCCTGGCGGTAAGCCTCTCGGGAGCGACCGCCAATGAGGCCGTCATCGCCGGCTCCCTGGGCCGGCTCCGGGTGCACGAGCCGGTCTTCCGGCCCGAACGCCTCTCGATTCGACCCGCGTCCCCCATCCGTCCTGGCGCCGGCGGTGGCGGGGGTCGGCTGGCGGGGTTGAAGGGGATCCCGATGGTCCGCTCCCTCGCCCGCCGCGTCGAGCCGATCGTCGGCCTCGTCGGCCGGAAGACTCGCAGCGAGCTGCTCCCCATCGCCGGCAACGGCTACCAGTACCAGGCCATCGAGGCCATGCGCTGCCTCCGATCCGGCGAAGCCGAGAGCCCGCTGCTGCCCCTCGATCACAGCATCGCCGTTCTCGACATCCTGGACCGGATCCGCCGATCGTGGCGCCTGCGGTCCTCCGGGGCCTGATCCCCTCCAGAGCGGTTCGACTCCGACGAACCCGGGAGCCTCCCGCCGTGCCGAAGCTGGCCTACCTGATGAACTCGCATCCGATGCCGAGCACCACCTTCATCCGCCGGGAGATCTCGGCGCTGGAGGCCCAGGGTTGGCCGGTTGTCCGCTACGCCGTCCGGGATTCGGGACTCCCCCGAGTCGACCCGGACGATCAGCGCGAGTACGACCTGACCCGACGCCTGCTCGACGCCGGCCCCCTCGCCCTGCTCGGCGCCCTGATCGTCGAGGCGATCGGCCGCCCCTCCCGGTTCCTCCGGGCCCTCGGCGGGGCCTGGCGGCTGGCCCGTCGATCGGAACGCGGCCTTGCGATCCACCTGATCTACCTCGCCGAATCCTGCCTGCTTCGCCGCTGGGCCGCTCGCGACGAGGTCGGCCACCTTCACGTCCACTTCGGCACCAATTCGGCCGCCGTGGCGATGCTCTGCCGGCTGCTGGGAGGCCCCTCCTACAGCCTCACGGTCCACGGGCCGGTCGAGTTCGACGCCCCCCAGACCCTGGCCCTCGACGAGAAGGTCCGCCACGCGACGTTCGCGGTCGCCATCAGCTCCTTCGGCCGCAGCCAGCTCTGGCGCTGGGCCGATCCGGCCGACTGGGACAAGGTCCACGTCGTCCACTGCGGCCTTGACGTCGACTTCCTCCACCAGGAGCCGACCCCTCCCTCCGGGGCCCCCCGGCTGCTGAACATCGGCCGCCTCTCGGCCGAGAAGGGGCAGCTCGTCCTCATCCGGGCCGCCGCCGAGCTGGCCCGTCGCGGTCGGGAGTTCGAACTGACCCTGATCGGAGACGGCGCCCTGAGGCCGGCGCTGGAGGCCGAGATCGCCCGCCTCGGCCTGGAGGGGAGCGTCCTGCTGGCCGGCTGGCGGAGCGGGGCCGACGTCCGGCAGGCCCTGCTCGCCAGCCGAGCCCTGGTTCAGTCCAGCTTCGCCGAGGGGCTTCCGGTCGTCATCATGGAGGCCCTGGCGCTGCACCGCCCGGTCATCTCCACGGCGATCGCCGGCATCCCCGAGCTGGTTCGCCCCGGGGAGTCCGGCTGGCTCGTCCCGGCCGGCGCCGTCTCCGAGCTGGCCGACGCGATGGAGGCCGCCCTCGAAGCCGACCCCGCCGAGCTCTTCCGCATGGGGGCCGCCGGCTCCGCTCGCGTCCAGGCCGACCACGACGTCCGGACCGAGGCCGCCCGCCTGGCCTCCCTCTTCCCGACGCTCGACCGCGACCCCGCCCCCCGGGCCGAGGCCCATGCCCCGGCCTGACCGGCCCGGGGCACAGGCTCCTTGACAATCCGGAAGACCGGGAGCGTCTCCTCCCCGATCAGTCCTTCGCGATCAGCGGCAGGAGCGCCTTGGCCGCCCCCTCCGGGCCGCCTTCGGCCTCGATGCCGGCGACCAGCTCCCAGCGCTCGACGTGCTCAACGACCTCTCCCGCTCCGAGCCGGACGAGCGGCCCGAGCGTCTCCATCTCCAGCATGTCCGCGTTCGTGAACGTCTCGTAGTTCACGCCGAAGTCCGGGTAGGACGCCCCGGGCAGGAAGGGGAACCGCTTGATGAACGCGGTCCCGCCGTTCAGGTAGGCGGCCACCCCGAGTTTGTTCGCCAGGCCGATCTTCGTCGCCCCCCGATCGGTCTGGGAGTCTTGCCGGAGCGTGATGGCCTTCGTGCCGAACGACCAGCGCGGGTCGGCGAAATCGAAGTAGGGCCAAAGCGCCAGGGCGAACTGCGGGGCGAAGTCCTCGGCCGTCGGCGCTCCTCCCGAGCCGCCGTGGGGCTCCTTGGGGGGGAGCGGGATCACCTCGATGCCCCCCGGCTTCATCACCGAGAGGGACCAGATCGCCAGCTCCGTCGGCTGCCGACCGGCGTTCCGCAGGCGGTGGACGACGGTCACTTCGCTGCCTGACGAGGCCAGGGCGATCTCCATCTCCTTCTGGATCGAGAACCTCGGGTCCGGCGGCAGTGTGACCAGGACCCGGCCCGGCCCGAGTTGCTCGTACTGGACCGGGCCGTTGTCGGGGACATACGTCCGGTCGGGGTCCTCCGGGCTGACCCACAGGCGATGACCTCCTCGGATCATCCAGGAGTCCTCGCCGGAGCCGCCGAGCTGTTCGTCGTAGGTCTTAAAGACGTTCTCGCCGTCGATCAGACGGTAGCTGATGACCCGGGGGCCGACGTCGAGCGTGACGATCAGCTCGGCGTCCCCGTTACTGAGCTTGACGTTGCGTCCCCAGCCGCGAAACTCGACGATCTCCACGGTGACGTCCCCCTGCGCGGCGGCCGTCGCTGCCCCGGCGAGCGCCGCCAGGACGACGGCCGCATCTCGTAGCGGTCGCATGGTCGCGATCCTCGGTCGTCTTCGGGAATGGGTGGGAAGGGGACCGGACGGTGAGGACGGCGGGGCCGCCTCGGCTTCGACCCGGTCCGGACGGGCTGCCCGCCAACGGTCGCACGGCGAGGGCCGATCGTCAACGGGCCGGCACTCGAAATCCCGTCCCCCGGAGCGGGGGAATCCCAGGCACGGAGCGCGTCGCGATGCTCGGACGAGGGACGAGGGTGGGCCTGCTGCTGCTGCTGGCGGTCGCGCCGGCCTCCTCTCCCCGCCCGGCCCGGGGAGAGCTGGTCTACTTCCGGGCCGGCGGGGAGGTCCAGCTCCCGGTCGAGAAGGAGGGAGACACCATCCGCCTGCTCCGCCCCGGCGGGCCGGTCGTCTTCCGGTCGGAGGACGTCGCCAGGATCGTCCCCGGCCACTGGCCCGCTCGCGAGTGGCCCGCCCTCCGAGACAAGGCCCTGGCCGGCGACGCCTCTTCCCGGTACCGGGCCTGCTGGTGGGCGCTCGAACGCGGACTGACGCCGGAGGCGGTTGCCCTGCTCCGGTCGTCTCACGAGGCCGACCCCGACCTGGAGCCCGTCGCGCGGATGGTGGCGATGCTCGACCGCCTCGATCGCCCCGGGCCGGAGCCGGATCTCGGCCCGCTCCGGGCCGTCCTGCCGGAAGGCGAGTTCTCGATCTCCCGGCGGGGCCGATTGGTCCTGCTCCACCAGCACTCCCAGGCCGAGGCCGACGAGCGGCTCGCCCTGCTCGACCGCGTCCTGACCACCTTCTACCTGACGTTCACCGCCCTCGGATTCGACCTGAGGACGCCCCCCGAACCGCTCGTCTCCGTCTGGTTCGCCGAGGAGGCCGACTACCTGTCCTATCTCCGCCGAGAGGCCGGCGACGCCTTCCTCACCACCCGGGGCTACTACCATCCGACCCGTCGGGTCGTCTTCGTCTACGACGGACGAAGCCGGGAGGACCACCGGGACGCCGAGCAGTCGCATCGGGCCCGGATCGACGAGCTGGACCGGGCCCAGGCCGAGCTGGACCGCTCCCCCCCCGGCGCTCGGATCCGCCTGGCGATCGCCGGAGAGCCGCCCCGGACCCTCGACCTCGAGGAGGCCGCCGAGGTCATCGATCGCCTCCGTCGCGATTCGGCCCGGGAGGCGTTGCTCAGGGAGCTGAACCGAGAGCGGGTCGACCGCGGGGCCGCGGTCCACGAGCTGGTCCACCAGCTCGTCCTCGCCAGCGGGCTGGCCCCGGGCTACGACCGCTTCCCGGTCTGGCTGCACGAGGGGATCGCCATGCAATTCGAGGCGTTCCGGGGGAGCGAGTGGGCCGGCCTTGGGGAGATCCCCGGACACCGGCTCGACCACTGGCGTCGGCTGGGAGGGCCGCCGGCCCTCCTTCCTCTGATCCGAGACGAGGGCTTCGGCCGCGGCTACGCCCCCGACCGCTACGCCGCCGCCTGGGCCCTGGTACACTACCTGAGGACCGAGCATCCCGGACGGTTCGTCTCCTTCCTGGACCGCCTCAGGAATCCCTCCCTGGGGGTCCCGGATCGGGCCGAGACGGCCTTCCGAACCGCGGTGGCGTCCGATTTGTCTGATTTCCGTGCCTCCTGGGTTGCGCACCTGTCGGGCCTGCGGACCCCGATCGAGGAGAGCCGCCCGGCCGAGCCGGCGAAGGCACCGGCGCCCCGAGGCCGACGTCGTCGGCGACGCTTGCCCCGGCGGGTGAATTTGGTAGATTAGGACTTTTCTCGCACCGTCTCCCGACGGCGCCGTCCTTCTCGGCGCCGGGCCCGATCGGGGGACCGGGGCGTCGAGCCGAGGTGAGGCGATGTCCGAGCAGATGACCTCCGACGTCCGGGCCCTGATGGACCGCGACCCGTTCGACCTGTCGACCGTGGCCGACCTGCGTGAGCTGCTTGGCCGCGACCCCTCGCGTTACGGCACGCTCCGAGAGGCGGTCCAGAACATCAAGGACCGCCACAAGGGTGCCCCCCTGGGCCCGGATGTCCGCCTGAGGCTCGGCGTCGCGGAGGTCCTGCACGGGCACTACCACCAGGCCCTGGAGCACTTGGAGCAGGCTGGCGACAGCGGCATGGCCCACTTCCACCGCGGCCTGGCCCTGGAGAACCTCCAGCGCTGGGAAGAGGCCGCCGACGCCTTCGCCGCCGCCGGCGAGTCGGGCTACGACCCCAAGCTCGCCACCCTCCACCGCGCCGGCGCCCTGCGACGGGCCGGGAAAACCGACCTCGCCCGGTCGCTGCTCAAGAAGCTCGAAGGGCAGGCCGAAGGGACCGCCGAGTACCACTATCAGCGCGGCTGCCTGCTGGCCGACGAGGGGGAGCAGATCCTCGCCGCCGAGGCGTTCGAGAAGGCCCTGTCGCTCAACCGCGACCACACCGGCGCCCTGTTCCAGCTCGCCTACATCAATGACCTCTACGGGAACGACGAGGCCGCCATCGAGTACTACGAGCAGTGCCTCCGCCACCCCCCCGTCCCGCTGGCCGCTCTGATCAACCTGGGGATCCTCCGAGAAGACGAGCAGCGCTACCGGGAGGCCGAGGGGTTCTACAACCAGGTGCTCTCCCACCTGGGGAACGAGCCCCGCGCCCGGCTCTACGCCAAGGACTGTCGCGCCAGCCGCGACATGTACTATGACGAGAGCCTGGAGAAGCAGTACGACCGGCTCCGGACGCTGCTGGAGATCCCCGTCACCGACTTCGAGCTGTCCGTCCGCAGCCGGAACTGCCTGCGGAAGATGAACATCCGGACGCTCGGCGACCTGACCCGCACCACCGAGGCCGCCCTGCTCGCCTCGAAGAACTTCGGCGAGACCTCGCTGGCCGAGATCAAGCAGATCATGGAGACCAAGGGCCTCCGCCTCGGCATGGCCCTGGAGGCCGGCGAGCGGGGCGGCATCGGCAGCCCGATGGGACGATCCGGCCACGCCCCCGCCGTTCCGATGGGCCCGGCCACCGTCGAGATCTCTCCCGAGGAGCGCGCCACCCTGGCCAAGCCGATCAGCGAGCTGAACCTTTCGGTTCGCTCCCGCAAGTGTATGGCCAAGCTCAACATCCAGACGATCGGCGATCTCGTCACCCGCACCGGAGACGACCTGCTTGAGTGCAAGAACTTCGGCGTCACCTCGCTCAATGAGGTTCGCGAGAAGCTCGCCGAGATGGGGCTGAAGCTGCGGAACGACTAACCTCACCCCAGGCGGTCCGGGCCGATCCCCCCCTTGGTTTCGGGCCGGAGCCGGAGGACACCCCCTCGGCTCCGGCCGTCGCTCCCGTCTCGGCTTCGATCCGACCTCCCCCATCGGCCCTCCCCCCCATGCCCGCTCCCGTCCGATTCGAGCTCCTCGGGGTCGATACCCGCTCCAACGCCCGCCGGGGACTGCTGCGGACCCCCCACGGGACCGTGGAGACACCCGTCTTCATGCCCGTCGGCACGCAGGCGACGGTCAAAGGCGTCGTGCCCGAGTTGCTCCGGGCCTGCGGCAGCCAGATGCTGCTGGCGAACACCTATCACCTGGCGCTCCGGCCGGGGGAGGAGGTGGTCCGTTCCCTCGGCGGCCTGCACCGATTCATGGCCTGGGACGGGCCGATCCTGACCGACTCGGGAGGCTTCCAGGCCTTCAGCCTGAGCGACCGGGCCACGCTGACCGAATCGGGAGTGGCCTTCCGGTCTCACCTGGACGGCAGCCTGCTGGACCTGACCCCCGAGCGGGCGATCGCCATTCAGGAGGCGCTCGGGGCCGACGTGGCGATGGTGCTCGACCACTGCCCGGCCCTGCCGGCCGGTAAGGAGGCCGTCGCCGAGGCGACCGAGCGGACCATCCGCTGGGCCCGGCGCTGCCAGCGGGCGAGGACCCGGGACGACCAGGCGGTCTTCGGCATCCTCCAGGGCGGCTCCCATGCCGATCTGAGGAGCGAGTGCGCGGAGCGGCTGGTCGAGATCGGGTTCGACGGCTATGCGATCGGAGGAGTCAGCGTCGGCGAGTCTCCCGAGGAGATCCGCAAGGCGCTGGAGGTCTCGACCCCCCACCTGCCGGCCCATCAGGCCCGCTACCTGATGGGAGTCGGCCGTCCTCAGGACGTGCTGGACGCGATCGCGGCCGGGGTGGACATGTTCGACTGCGTTCTGCCGACCCGAAACGGCCGGAACGCGACCTGCTTGACAAGGAGGGGGCCCGTCCGGATGCGGAACGCGGCGCACAAGGCCGATCCCCGGCCGATCGAGGACGGGTGCGACTGCCCGGCCTGCTCCCGGTTCAGCCGGGGGTACATCCGGCACCTGTTCCTGGCCGACGAGATGCTGGGCCCGATCCTGGCGTCGGTCCACAACCTGGCCTTCCTGCACCGGTTGGTCCGAGACGCCCGGGAGGCGATCGGGGAGGGCCGTTACGACCGATTCCGGGCGGAGGCGCTTGAAGCCCTCGGCCCGTGATCGTTAAAGTGATCCGATCGTCTCGCCGCGACGCGGCCGGCCTGCCGGTCGCCGTCCGAACTCGGCACGAATCGGTCTGCCCGTCCCGATCTTCCCCCCCCGAGGCATCGACCCCCGACCATGTCCGGCCCATCCTGGTTCTCCCTTCCATTTCTCCTCGCCCAGGGCGCCCCGGCGGCCGGGGGTGAGGGTTCGCTGCCGCCCTGGATGGTGCTGGTCGTCCAGTTCGGTCCGGTGCTCCTGCTCGCCTTCTTCCTGTTCTTCTGGATGCCGATGCGCAACCAGAAGCGGCGGATGGACATGATCAACGCCCTGAAGAAGAACGACCGGGTGGTGACGGAGTCGGGCATCTTCGGCACCATCGTCTCGGTCGACGAGAAGGCGGATCGGATCGTGCTCCGGGTGGACGACGAGAAGGGAGTCAAGCTGACCGTCCGCAAGTCGAGCGTCCTCGGCCTGGTCGAGGCCGCGGGGGCCGGCGCGGCGGAGAAGAAGGCCTCCTGAGCGGGCCTCGGGTGCCGACCCGGCCGCCCCGGGCCCGGGAGGCGGGCCGGGCGGGCGTCGACGGGTTGATGGATCTCGATTCGTGATCGGATCGGGACGGAGCCGGGCCGCTCCGCCCCGGGCCGGACGGGGACGCTTCCCCCCTCGTCGCTCGGCCCCGAAGGACTTGCCATGAAGAACCTGACGTTTCGACTCCTCCTGATCGGGCTGGCGGCCGTCGTCGGGCTGCTCGTCCTCTTCTCCCAGCAGATCGGCCTCAGCGACGAACGGCCTCTGAAGCTGGGGATCGACCTCTCCGGCGGCACGATCCTGGTCTATCAGGTCGAGCAGCAAGCCGGCGAGCGCGTCGATCTGGACGAGCTGGTCGCGGCCCTGAAGCGGCGAATCAACCCCGAGGGGGTCTTCGACATCACGATCCGGAGCGTGGGCCAGGATCGGGTCGAGATCATCATGCCCGAGGAGATGGCCAACCAGGCCGAGGAAATCAAGCGCAAGCTGACCGAGGAGGGCTCGCTCTCCTTCCGCATCCTCGCCTCGACCAACCGCGCCGCCGACTTTCCGGCCTACCTCATTCGCCAGACCCGCGACCTGCCGCCGATCGTCGACCGCCTTCCCGAGATCAAGCCCTCTTCCAGCGATCGCGAAACCTTCCGCTGGGCGAAACTCGGCGAAGTGGTCGAGGGGCAACCCGCCGCTCCGGAGGGGACGGCACCCACCACGGTGTCAGAACGGTCACTGACCCTCAGCGGTGCCGGTTGGTCTCCGAATCGGTATCGAGGGATGCAGGCCGTGCTCGAGCGCGGCGGCGGTTCTCCGAACCGTGTGACCGTTGAGCGGAACACGGCCGATACGTTGTTTTTTTCCGAGCCGATCGGTTTCGATCCCTCGGCGGTCACTGGCTTTGAGATCGACTACTCGGGCGGGGACAGCCGAGCGATTCGCGATCCGATCCGGGATTGGTCCCCCAACCGTTACGCTGGCCTGCCCATTCTGCTGGAAGGGATCGTCGCTGGAGAGCCCAGAAGGATCATCGCCGAGGTGGCGAGCAACACCGCGGACACGATCACGCTGACGCGCGACCACGGGCTTGATGTCGTCCGATCCTACCGAGTCGCGTACAATCCCAGCGGGATCGCGTTGGGGATCGACGGCACCTCGATCGATCCCCAGCTGGCCGGGGACAAGATCGTCCGGGGAGTGAGACTGCCCAGCCAGCCAGGCACGACCGAATACTTCGTGCTCTATGAGGTTCCCCGGGAACGGCAAGACGTGACCGGGGACATGCTCGAGCGCGTCTATCCGACGACCGACGAGCAACTCCGGCCGGCTGTCGGCTTCGATTTCGACACCATCGGCTCCCGTCGCTTCGGCGACCTGACGGGCCGCTATCGCCCCCGGCAGGACGGAGCGTTCTTCTACAACCTCGCCATCCTGCTCGACGGCGAGGTGATGTCGGCCCCCCAGATCCGGAACCGGATCACCGACAGCGGCATCATCACCATGGGAGGCCGAGGCTCCCAGGTGAACGAGCAGGTCAACTTCCTGATCGACATCCTCCGGGCCGGAAGTCTGCCCGTCGCGCTGCAGACCCCGGCGCTCCAGGAGGAGACGATCGGCCCGACGCTGGGCGAGGACACGATTCGCAAGGGGGTGTACGCCATCACCGTCGCGTTGGCGTTGGTGCCGGTCTTCATGATCGTGTACTACCACTTCGCCGGCGTCGTGGCCGTCATCGCCCTGCTGCTGAACATGGTGCTGCTGCTGGCCTCGATGGCGGTCACCGGCAGCTCGATCACCCTGCCTGGTCTGGCGGGCTTGGCCCTGACGATCGGCATGGCGGTCGACGCGAACGTGCTCATTTACGAGCGCATGCGGGAGGAACGTGACCGGGGGGCGCCGCTGGCCCAGCAGATCCGCAATGGCTTCGGCAAGGCGTGGTCGACCATTCTCGACTCGAACGTCACCACCGTGCTCACCGGTGTGGTCCTCTGGTCGGTAGGCACCGAGGAGGTCAAGGGGTTCGCCCTGGTGACGATCATCGGCCTGCTCTGGAACCTGTTCACGGCCGTCTTCGTCTCTCGGACGATCTTCGAGCTGGCGTATCAGAGCGGCTGGCTCAAGCGGCTGACGATGCTCCGGTTGCTGAGCAAGACGAATATCGACTTCGTCGGGCCGAGGCGGTACTGCATGGTCGGTTCGCTGTTGGTGATCGCATTGGGACTGTCGGTCTTTTTCAGCCGGGGAGGGGCGAACCAACAGGGGTCGATGTACAACATCGACTTCACCGGCGGCTCGCTGGTGACCGTCCGGCTGGACAGCGAGCAGCTTCGCGGCCAGTCCCCCTCGGCCCGGATCTCCGCGGTCCGGGACCAGGCCAGTGAGGTCCTGCCGAATGTCACTGTCGAGAGCCTGACCGTCTCCGGCGACGAGGAGCAGGACGAGGCCCCTCGCTACAACATCCGGACCACCGAGCAGTCTCCCGACGTGGTCCAGGAGGCCATCCTCGAGGCGTTCGCCGACAGCCTGGTGCGCGTCGAGCTGCTTCAGACTGAGCCGATCGAGCCGGTGGAGGGCGGTCTCGAGGAGGAAGGGAATCGCTACCGGCTGACCTTCAACTTGCCGCAGCCTCCGTCTCGAATCGCCGAGGCCTTCGCCAGGGTGCTGGCCTCGGCCGACCCGCCGGTGGCCAGCCCGAGGTCCCAGTTCCGGGTGATCAACCCGGAGGCTCCCCCCAACAACGTTGACCAGCCGGGCGAGGTGCTCGAACTGACAACCTCGTTGGCCCCGGAGCGGATCGAGGGGTACCTCGCCGAGCTCGGGCAAGAGCTGCGCAACGACAAGGACTTCCTCTTCGAGCGGCTCGAGAACTTCGGCAGTGTGGTTGCTGGCGAGACCCGGCAGAAGGCCATGGTGGCGATCGTCGCCAGCTGGTTGATCATCATCGCCTACCTCTGGTTCCGCTTCCAGGCGGTTGCCTACGGCGTCGCGGCGGTGCTCGCGCTGATCCACGACGTGCTCATCGCCCTGGGGGCGGTGGCCCTGGCCGGCTACAAGATCGACCTGCCGATGATCGCCGCCTTCCTCACGCTGATCGGCTTCTCGGTGAACGACACGATCGTCATCTTCGACCGCATCCGGGAGCTCAAGGGGAAGACCCCCCACCTGACGGCCCGGCTGGTCAACGACGCGATCAACGTCACCCTGAGCCGAACGATCCTCACCTCGCTGACCACCTGGCTGGTGGTGCTGATCTTCTACCTCTTCGGCGGCGAGGGGCTCTCCGGCTTCTCGTTCTGCCTGGTGGTCGGCATTCTCAGCGGTACCTACAGCACGATCTTCATCGCGGCTCCGATCCTCATCGAGTGGATCGGCAAGCCGTCGAAGACCGACGCGAAGGAGATGGCCGGCTCTCGCTGAGGTGAGGGCGGGATGAGTTCGGACGACTGATGGCCGATGCGGGCCCTCTCGGGTGCGGGTCCGCATCGGCCATGGGCGTTCAGGGACGTCGACCGAAGGTCCGGGGGGGATTGCTCCCGACCGACGGACGCTTCGCATCCGCCGGCAAGGATCATCCGTCCCGGAGGACGCGGCCCCCGTAGACGGTCTGGGGCCCGGACCCGGTGTCGATCCGGAGGCCGCCGTCGGGTCCGATCCCGGCCCCGATCCCGGCGACGATCTTCCGGCCGAGATCGACCCGGACCGGACGGCCGAGCAGTTGGTCCAGCTCGGCCCACCGCCGGGAGAGGTCGGCGGCGTCCTCGGAGAGCAGCTGGAGGCTCCCCCGGAGGAGCTCGATCAGGTCGGCGAAGATCGCCTCCTGGTCGTCGGGCTCGAGCGGAATCCCCGCGAACTCGGCGAGGGAGCCGGCCATGCGGCGGACCTCGGCAGAGGCGTCGTCGAGTCGGGTCCGGACATTCAGGCCAATGCCGATGATCAGTCGGGGCCCCTCGGGGCCATTGATGCGTTCGGGGAGGATGCCGGCGACCTTTCGGCCGTCGATCTCGACGTCATTGGGCCATCGGATGGCAAGTCGGCCTCGGTCGACCCGGGGGGAGATCGCGTCGACGACGGCGACCGCCGCGGCGAGCGAACAGAGCGGCGTGTGCCGGTCGAGCAGGCCGATGGCGGTCGGGTCGAGCAGGGCGCTGAAGGTCAGGCTACCCTCGTCCGACCACCAGGCGTTGGCTCCCCGGCCCCGGCCTCGGGTCTGACGGTCGGCGCGGAGGACCAGTGGGGGACGAGCGGACCCGTCCGATCCGGTCGCAAGCCGCCGGGCGAGGTCGTTGGTCGAGTCGACCTCGTCGAGGCGGCGGACAGGCCAGGGCAGAGGCCGGTCATTCATCGGTCAGGCGGATGAGGAGGTCTCCGGTCTGGACCTGAAGGCCGACGGTGGCGAGGACCTCGGCGACTCGGCCGGGCCGCTCGGCATAGAGGGTCGTCTCCATCTTCATGGCCTCGATGGAGAGCAGCTTCTGGCCCTTTCGGATCGGGTCTCCCGGGGAGACGGCGACGCCGACCACCAGGCCGGGCAGCGGCGAGGCGATCTGGTTCGGGTCGTTCGGGTCGGCCTTCGGGGCGTGGACGACGGCCGAGGCGAGCGATCGGTCGGCGACGATCACCTCTCGGGGTTGGCCGTTGAGCTCGAAGAAGGCGGTGCGGGTGCCGTCGACATGAGGCTCGCCAATGGCCAGGAGCTTGACGATCAGCGTCTTGCCCGGCTCGATCTCGATCGGGTGCTCGACGCCGATCTCGGGCCCGAAGAAGAAGACGGTGGTGGGCAGGACCGAGGTGTCGGAGTGCGCGCGCTGGTGGCTGGCGAGGTCGGGGAAGACGCGGGGGTAGAGCAGCAGACTGAGGGCGTCGCGAGCGGTGGCCTCGCGGCCGAGCAGTTCGGCGGCCTTGGCCCTGGCGGCCTCGAGGTCGGCCGGGGGCAGGTCCTTGCCGGGGCGGTCGGTGAGCGGGGGCCGTCCCTTGAGGATCCGGGCCTGCAAGGCGGGCGGGAACCCGCCGGGAGGCTGGCCGAGCCGCCCTTCCATGAACTCGACGACGCTCTCGGGGAAGGCGAGCTCCCGGGACTCATCGAGCACGTCGTCGGGACCGAGGTTGTTGGCGACCATGAACAGCGCCATGTCGCCGACGACCTTGGACGACGGGGTGACCTTGACGATATCCCCGAAGAGGAGATTCACCTGGGCATACATCGAGCAGACCTCCGGCCAGCGGTCGTCCAGGCCGAGGGCCTTGGCCTGCTGGTAGAGGTTCGTGTACTGCCCGCCGGGCATCTCGTAGGCGTAGACCTCGGCCGAGGGGGACTTCTGGCCCGTCTCGAACGGGGCATAGAGCGACCGGGCCGCCTCCCAGTACTGGCTCATGGCGATGAGGTGGGAGGGGTTGATGCCAGTCTCCCTCGGGGTGAAGCGGAGGGACTCGACGATGGCGTTGAGGCTTGGCTGCGAGGTCAGTCCGGCCATCGAGGCGACGGCGCCATCGGCGATGTCCAGCCCGACCTCGGCCCCCTTGAGCACGCTGGCGGCCTGGGCGCCGCCGATGTCGTGCGTGTGGAAGTGGATCGGCAGGCCGACCTCCTCGCGCAGGGCCTTGATCAGCCGCTCGGCCGCGTACGGCTTGCACAGCCCGGCCATGTCCTTGATGGCGATCAGGTTGGCGCCGCGCTGCTCCAGCTCCTTGGCCATCGAGACATAATAGTTCAGGTCGTACTTCGATCGCTTCGGGTCGAGGATGTCTCCCGTGTAGCAGATGGCCGCCTCGCAGAGGGCGCCCGCCTCGCGGATGGCTTCGATGGAGACCTCCATGTTCGGGACCCAGTTGAGCGAGTCGAAGACGCGGAACAGATCGATGCCGGCGGCAGCGGCCTCCTTGACGAAGGCTCGGACGACGTTGTCCGGGTAGCTCGTGTAGCCGACGGCGTTCGAGCCGCGGAGGAGCATCTGGAAGAGGATGTTCGGGATCTCGGCGCGGAGCTGGGCGAGGCGGTCCCAGGGATCTTCCTTGAGGAATCGCATCGCCGTGTCGAAGGTGGCGCCGCCCCACATCTCGATCGAGAAGACCTCGGGGCAGAGCCTCGCGTACGAGGAGGCCACGCGGAGCATCTCTCGGGTGCGCATCCGGGTGGCCAAAAGCGACTGGTGGGCGTCTCGGAAGGTGGTGTCGGTGAGCAGCAGCTGGGGCTGCTGGCGGATCCATTCGGCGAACTTCTCGGGGCCGAGCCGCTGGAGCCGCTGTCGGGAGCCGTCGGGGATGGGGGAGCCGTGGGGGTAGGCCGGCGGCTCGGGTTCGGGGGGGGCGGTGTAATTGGCCGGTCGGACGACGCCGGGGAAGCCGTTGACGGCCACGTCGGCGGCGAAGCCGAGCAATCGGGAGGCGCGGTCTTGCCGTCGGGGGAACTTGAACAGGTCGGGGGTCTGGTCGATGAACCGGGTGGTGCAGCGGCCGGCGATGAAGTCGGGGTGGTCGATGACGTTCAGCAAAAACGGGATGTTCGTCTTCACCCCTCGGACGCGGAACTCAGCCAGCGCCCGCTTCATGCGGTTCACCGCGTCGATGAAGCGGCGGCCCTGGGCGCTGACCTTCACGAGCATGGAGTCGTAGAACGGAGTGACGATCGCCCCGGTGATCGCCGTGCCGCTGTCGAGCCGCAGGCCCATGCCGCCGGGGGAGCGGTAGTGGGTGATCCGGCCGTAGTCGGGGGTGAAGTTGTTTTCCGGGTCCTCGGTGGTGATCCGGCACTGGAAGGCGTGGCCGTGGACCTCGACGGATTGCTGATCCGGCAGGTCGATCTCCGGGTCGGACAGCGGGACGCCTGAGGCGATGAGGATCTGGCTCTTGATCAGATCCACGCCCGTGATCATCTCGGTGACGGTATGCTCGACCTGGATCCTCGGGTTCACCTCGATGAAGAAGAACTGGTTCGCCTCGGCGTCGACGAGGAACTCGACGGTCCCCGCGTTGTCGTAGCCGCAGTGGCGGCCGAGGGCGAGGGCGGCGTCGCAGATTGCCTGGCGCAGCGAGGGATCGAGGCTGGCCGCCGGGGCGATCTCGATGATCTTCTGGTGCCGGCGCTGGACGGAGCAATCGCGCTCGTACAGGTGGACAAGGTTGCCGTGCGAGTCGCCGAGGAGCTGGACCTCGATGTGCTTGGCCTTGCGAATGAACTTCTCGAGGAAGACATCCGGGCAGCCGAAGGCGGTCTGGGCCTCGCGACGGGCCTGGTCGAGGGCGTCGTCGAGCAGGGCGGGGTCTTCGACGACGCGCATCCCGCGACCGCCGCCTCCCATCGCGGCCTTGACGATGACGGGGAAGCCCATCGCCTCGGCCTTGGCCCTCGCCTCGGGGCCGGGGAGGATTGGCTCGCTGGTGCCGCCGAGCACAGGGACCCCGGCCTCGACCGCGAGCTTCCGGGCGGCGACCTTGTCGCCGAGCAGATCGAGCAGCTCGGGACGGGGTCCGACCCAGGAGATGCCGGCAGCCTCGCAGGCTCGGGCGAAGGCGGCGTTCTCGCTGAGGAAGCCATAGCCGGGGTGGATCGCATCGACCCCCTTCTCGACGGCCAGCTCGACGATGGTCTCGATGCCGAGGTAACTGCGGATCGGCTCCCCCGGCCTGCCGACGGCATACGCCTCGTCGGCCTTGAGCCGGTGCATGGCGAAGCGATCCTCGTGCGAGTAGATCGCCACGGTCCGGAGCCCCAGCTCGTGGGCCGATCGGAAGACGCGGATGGCGATCTCGCCGCGGTTGGCGACCAGCAACTTGCGGAACGCGGGCATCGAGCGGTCTCGGGCGGTCGGGGGATTCGGAGAGGAGTGCAAAACCGCCTCATCCTACCGAATCACCGCGCTCGGAGCGAGACGACACCGGCCCAGCCCGACACGCCGATGCTCCCCGATCGTGCCGAGGCACACCGTCCCCAATCGGGAACGGACTGTCCCCCAAGTTCCCTGGTTCGCGCTTGGCCGGTCACACCACAATCGAGGGACAAAAGCGGGAACCTTCACGCAGGACGTTCCCGGGGAGGGGGGCGCGCAGGAGGGACGGCCGAGGGGAGGTGATCGGCCGAGCCCTGGCATCGCTGCGGTCGATTCGGGCGACCGGCGGCGGGGAGGAAGGCTCCGCTCGACCGCATCGCCTGGGGGGGGATGGTCGACGCCGTTGCGAGGGCTCCGACCGACCATCCCTGACGGCATGCCGAAGGGCCTCCTCGCCGGCCCGGGGATTGATTCCGAGCCGACGAGGAGGATGATGGCGGTCGTCACCTGACCGATCGATCGATCGATCAACCCCGAGGGAGAGGACGCATCATGCGATCGCTGCTGTTCGCCCTGGCCGCCGGACTGCTCGGCGGGGCCGCCGTCGCGGACGACGAGGCGGAGCCCCCGCTGAAGGTCTGCCTGATCTCCGGGTCCTGGGAGTACGAGTCGGAAGTGACCCTGCCGGCCTTCGCGAGGTTCGTCGAGGAGCATTACCCGGCCGAATGTTCGGTGATCCAGGCGACGGCGGTCGACGACCTGCCCGGGCTGGAGGCGCTCGACGAGTGCGACGTCGCGCTGTTCTTCACCCGTCGGCTGACGATCGACGGCGATCAGCTTCAACGGATCAAGGCATACGCCACCTCCGGCCGCCCGATCGTCGGCGTCCGGACGGCGAGCCACGGCTTTCAGAACTGGCTGGAGATGGACCGGCTGATCTTCGGCGGCAATTACCACGGCCATTACCAGAACGAGCTGACGACCGAGATCGCCGTCGCTTCCGGGGCCGAGGACCACCCGACCCTGCGACGGTTCGAGCCGTTCACGTCGAAGGCCAGCCTGTACAAGGCGTCGCCGCTGGCCGAGGACTGCCGGGTGCTGCTCGAGGGGACCTCTCCCGAGGGGACCGAGCCGCTGGCCTGGACCCGGGAGCTCGATGGCGCCCGGGTCTTCTATACCTCGCTCGGGCACCAGGCCGACTTTGAACAGGAGGCCTTCCGCCGCTTGCTGGCCGACGCCCTGTTCTGGGCCTCCCGTCGCCCGTCGCCGCCGCGGTGATCCTCGCTCCCCGGCTCGACCCTGGAGATCGTCCGGACAGGCCGATAAACTTCGGAGTGGAGCGGTCGCCCGGTGACCAGGGGGCCGGAGGCCCCGGTGCAGGTCGATCGAACGATCAGACATCGAGGGAGGAGGCGACCATGGCGACCCGGATCCGGCGGTGGACGTGGGGCGTGGCGGTCCTGGGGATGATCCTCGTCGGATCCCCGGCCTCGGCGCAGGAGATCAGCGCCGCCTTGCGCGACCGCGTGGCCCAGCTGATCGAGCGGCTGGAGCAGGGCGAGCCTTCGGAGCGAGACTCCGCCGAGGAGGCGCTCGTCAAGCTCGGCTCCCGCATCCTGCCGCTTCTTCCCGAGGAGACGGAGGACCTCGCCCCCGATCTCCGAGACCGGCTCTCCCGGATTCGAGAGGGGTTGGAGCAGGGGGGGGGCGAGACGAACCTGGACGCCTCCCGGGTCACGATCACCGGCGACGGGCTCCGCCTGAGCGAGGTCCTTCGGGCGTTGCAGGAGCAGTCCGGCAACCGGATCTCCGACCTCCGCGAACTCTACGGCCAGGACGCGAGCAACCCGACCCTCGCGCTCGACCTCCGAGAGATGCCGTTTCTGGAGGCCCTTGACCGCATCGCCGCCAAGGCGAAGCTGGAGACCATCTTCGCCACCGGGGATGGCAGTGTGGGCATCCTCGCCGCCGCCCCCATGGCGGAATCCTCCGGAGACGAGCCGCGACCGGGGCCGCCGACGATCTACACCGGGCCGTTCCGGGTGACGCTCAACCAGTTCGCCTCTCAGATCGACTATGGCGCCGACGCCCGGTCGTCCAACGCTCGGATGACGGTCGTCTGGGAGCCTCGCCTGCGACCGATGCTGATGAGCCTGGACGCTTCGGAGGTGAAGATCGTCGACGATCAGGGGGAAGAGATCGCGCCGACGGTCAGCGAGGAATCGGGCACGGTGGTGCTCCGTCCGGAGATCCCCGAGGCGGAACTGAACCTGAACATGAATTCTCCCCGACGGGGCGTCCAGACCCTCAGGACGCTCCGCGTGAAGGCCACGGTCACGGTCCCGGCGGCCAACCAGATCTTCCGGCTCGACCTGGCCGACTCCGACGCGAAGCAGGAGAAGGGGCCGGTGTCGATCGCGCTGGACGGGGTCGAGGTCGACGGCTTCGTCTGGAAGGTGGGAGTGGAGGTGACGTACGAGGGGCAGTCGGAGGCGTTCGAGACGTATCGCCAGGGGCTTTTCAACAACCGCCTTTGGCTCCAGCGTCCGGACGGCTCTCGGTTCGAGCACAATGGCGGGTTCAACCAGCTCGGCTCGATGGACGGCACCTTGGCCTTCGAGTATCTCTTTGTCGACGCGCCGGGCAGACCCTCCGATTACCAGCTCGTCTACGAGACTCCGGGAGCGATCGCCGAGATCCCGCTGGAGTTCGAGTTCTCCGGCATCCCGCTCCCCTGAGCCATCGATCCGGGAGGGGGCCTCGACCGAGGAGGCCCCTGGCCCTCCTCTTGCCGACGCGGGCCGAGGCGAGGTCGTCCGGGGGCGAGCCCCGTCGGGACCAACGCTGGGAGTGCTCCAGGCTGGTCCGGGGTCACTCCTCGATGACGGTCGAGGCCGAGCCGTCCTTGTATCGGGTGCGGTCGAGGCCGTACTTCTGGAGCTTCTGAGTCACGCAGCGGCGGGAGAGGCCGCTGTGTCGGGCGCACCGGGCGACATTCCCCTTGTACATGGCGAGCAGCTCGGCGAGGTAGTCCCGCTCGACCCGGGAGATGAACGTGTCGGTCACCTCCGGCAGGGGGCGATCCAGGTCGATCGGCGTGGCGGCGGGGCGACGGCCGGGGGCGGCGAGGCCTTCGGCCCGAGGGGCGACGGTCGGGGGAAGATTCGATCGCTGGATCTTGGTGCCGTCGGCCAACGCGACGGCCGCTTTGATGGCGTTCTCCAGCTCCCGGACGTTGCCGGGCCAGTCGTAGGAGAACAGCGCGTGCATGGCATCCGGATCGATCTCGGTGACCGGCGGAGTGCTGCGCGCGGCGAGCTTGTGGAGGAAATGGAGGGCCAGCAGGGGGATATCCTCGCGACGCTCTCGCAGCGGCGGCAGCTCGATCGGCACGACGCGAAGCCGGTAGTAGAGGTCCGACCGGAAGGCTCCCTGGCGAACCAGTTCGTCGAGCCGCTTGTTGCTGGCGGCCACGATCCGGACGTCGACCTGGATCGTCTCCGTGCCGCCGATGCGCTCGAATGTGCCGCTCTGGAGGACCCGGAGCAGCTTGGCCTGCATGGCCGGGCTGATATCGCCGATCTCGTCGAGGAAGAGGGTGCCCCCATGGGCGTCCTCGAAGCGGCCGGAGCGGCGCCGGTCGGCTCCCGTGAAGGCTCCCTTCTCGTGGCCGAACAGCTCGGACTCGAGCAGGGAGTCGCTCAGCGCCGCGCAGTTGACCGGCTTCCAGGGCCCGTCTCGTCGGGGGCTGGCGGCGTGGATCGCCTGGGCGACCAGCTCCTTGCCGGTGCCGGTCTCGCCGTGGATCAGGACGGTGGAGCCGAGCGGGCCGACCTGCTCGATGAGGTCGAAGATCTGCCGCATCCGGCCGTTCTTCGACACCATGTTCAGGAAGCTGTAGTCCTCCCGCAATTGCTGGCGGAGCTGCTCCAGCTCGTCTCGGAGCCGGCGGCGATCCAGGGTCTGTCGGGTGCGACGGATCAGCCGCTCCGGCTCAATCGGCTTGGTCAGGAAGTCATCGGCGCCGGCTCGCATCGCGGCCAGGGCGACCTGATGGTCTCCCAGGCCGGTCACCACGATCACGCCGAAGGGCAGGCGTTCGGATCGGACGTGAGAGAGCAGGTCCATGCCGCCGGTGCCGGGCATGTACAGGTCGGTGATGAGCAGTTGGATCGGCCGGGCCCGGGCGAGTTCCAGCGCCTCGGTCGCGTTCGAGGCGGTTTCGACCTCGTGCCCGTCGGCGGCCAGCAGCAGGGAGAGGTACTCTCGAGTCGGCGGGTCGTCGTCGACAATCAGGATGCGGGTCTTCATCGGAGGGCACTCCTTGCCGGTGCGAATCGGAGCCGCCGGAGGGCCGCCGAATCTGTTCGGACCCGAGGGCCGTCCGGTCGTGGCCGCCCCGAGGGGGGCCGCCGACGTCGGGGCGACTCGGATCGAGCTGGGTTCATCCGGCCCTCGCCAGCAACGTCGTCGAGGGGGAGGAGACCTTCGGCATCACGCGGCCCGAGTCGCGGTCGATGTCGCCGTTTCGGGAGCCTTCGCGGAGGATCACCCGGAACTCCGCCCGGCCTCGGTGCAGGACCCGGAGGATCAGGTCGCGCTCGGGAGGAGCGGTGGCGACCGCCTCTCGGAGGTCGGTGAGCGTCGCGACGCGGCGGTCGAGCAGGTCGGTGATGACCATGCCCGGGACGAGTCCCCCGAGATCGGCCGGACCGCCGGGGGAGATGCCGACGATCACCAGGCCCGAAACGTCACGGGAGAGCCCGAACCGAGCGGCCAGCTCGTCCGATCCCTCCTCGACCCGGAGGCCGAGCTCCGGGAACCGAGTCGGGTCGCGAGAGGCCGAAGGTTCCGGCAGTCGCACGCGGGCCCTCGGCGCCTCGGGGGGCCCGGCGGCCTCGCCGGTGGGGGATCGATTCGAGGAGATCGGGCCGATCGCCAGGTCTCCGTCGGCCAGAAGCGGCTCAGGCCGCACCTCCAGGAGATCAAGCTGGCCGTTCCGGACGATCGAGACGGTCATCGGCTCGCCAACCGGGAAGAACTCGACGGCCGAGACGAGCTGGTCCGGGGCCGAGACGGCCCGGCCGGCGATCGAGACGATCAGGTCGCCAGCCGAGAGGCCGGCCGAGCCGGCTGGCCCCCCCGGGGCGACCGACTCCACCCGAACCGCTCCCGGTGGGTCCAGCGTCGCGGCCAACTCGGGGTCGACCGCCGAGACCCGGACGCCGATCGCCGACCGTCGGACCCGGCCGAACGTCGCCAGGTCCTCAGACACCCGCCGCGCCCGGGCAGCCGGCACGGCGAAGCCAACCCCCTCGTGCCCGCCGCCGATGGTCTGGACGGCGACGTTGATGCCGACCAATCGGCCAGACAGGTCGATCAACGCCCCTCCGGAGCTGCCCGGGTTGATCGCCGCATCGGTCTGGATCAGGTCTCGATGCCGGTCGAGCGAGAGGGTGCGCCCGGTGCCGCCAACGATCCCGGCCGACACCGAGCCAGCCAACCCGAAGGGCTGCCCAACGGCCAGGACCCAGTCGCCAACCTCCAGGGCGTCCGACTCGCCCCATTCCAGGGGGATCAGTCCGAGGCCCTCGGGGTTGATGGCAAGCAGCGCGAGGTCGCTTTTCGGGTCGCGCCGGACGTCGAGCACCGGTCGAGATCGGCCGTCGGGCAGGACGACACGGATTGGGTTTCCCGACCGCTCGGCGTCACCGACCACGTGGTCGTTGGTCAGGATTAGCCCTCGGGTCGCGTCGATCACCACTCCGGAGCCGCCTGGGTCAGTCCGAGGCACGGTCGAGCCGCCGACCGGGCGGACGGTGACGACCGCAGGGATCGCTCGCCGGGCGGCCTCCCGGAAGGCGATCGAGAGGGAGCCGGGAGTCGGAAGCTCCTGAGCACTGGCCAGGGGACACGGGCCCATCACCAGGACGACCCCAATCAGGACCGCTCCCCGTGTCGGGAGGCGTCGGTCGAGATGGGGGAGTCCGGCACGGGCACGGCGCATCGAGGGGAATCCTTCCGGAGAAGCAGCCGATTCGGGGACAGGGACTCCCGATCGGTCTCGAGGGACGGCCCGAGGGAGGGCCGGGGTCGATGCGACGGCGAAGGAGTTCCGGCCCCCTCCGGGCGGCCCATCACTATAGCGGACGGTCGGGGTCGATCCAAGGGTCCGTCCCTCGACTCCGGCAGGAGGGCAGGAGACCGCGCTCGGGCCGTCTCTCACGCGGGAGGTCAGCGCGGGGAAGGGGTTCCGGGAGCGGTCGGGGAGGGGGGCGGAATGATGCTCAGCGGATCGTCTGGATTCTCGAGGACCATGACCTTCGGCATCACGAACGGCAGCACCTCGCGACGTCGGCCCCCTTCCAGCGTCACGGTGACGGGCTCCGGCGAGCCCGGATCGATGGCGAAGGTCTGGACCTGTTCCGAGTCGCTCCCCTCGTGGGTGATGACCTCCAGCGTGGCGGAGGTGATCGGCCGGTCGGGGTCGCTGACGATCGGCTTCACCCGGAAGGTGTAGGAACCGTCGAATCCCCGGGGGCAGACGTAGATCTCCTCGGCGTCGGATCCCCGACCGTTCTTGACCAGCGCTCCGCCGAAGACGGTTCGGGGAGTGGCATACTCGGCGGTGGCGCCGAGCGGTTCGTCGACCGCGAGGTCCAGGTCTCCGAAACCGTCCCAGGTGAGTCGGGCGTAGAGGTCGCGCGGCTCGGCGGCCTCGACGCGGTCGATCAGGGCCTCCGCCTCCTCCGTCCGGTTGGCCTCTCGGAGGCGCTTGGCGAGGGCGAGGGCCCGGAGCCGGGCCTCGGAGCGCCAGGCCTCGTCGACCCCCGGCCAGCCGAGGGAGAACAGCCCCTCGACCGCTCGCGCCATCCGATCCGGGTCGAGCTGGCGCTCCGCCAGATCGAGCGACTTGATGTGCGGTTCGGGGCGGTGGGGGAGCAACTCGGCGGCGCGGTCGAGCAAGTCCGCGACCCGGATCGTTCGGGTCCGGCCGTTTCCGAGATCGAGCTCGAATTCGAAGGCGTCTCGGGCCGCCAGCAGGTCGACCACCGTCAGCAGGCTATCCGGAGCGCCCTGATCGCCCGGCCGTTCGGCCACCAGCGCCGCATAGCCGAGCGCCTGCGTGACAAACTTCGGGTCGGCCTGGTTGTGGTCGAAGGCCACCGCGAGCATCTCGTACATCCAGGGCTCGGTGCGGAACCGTCCTTGAGCGAGATAGCCCCGGATGGCGGCCTCCACCTCCTGCATCAGCCCGTTCTTATGCAACGCAGCGACGGCCTCGAGCAGGTCGCGGGGGGTGGCGTCGCGGTCCTTGAAGAAGGAAACCCAGGCGGCCTCCTCCTCCGGGGAGGGCCTCCTCCGGACCGGAGGGGGCTGGTTGTTCGCGTTCGGATTGACGGTCGGTCCGTCTCCCCTCAGCGATGGCCCCGGAGAAACCTCGACCCCGCGCCGAGGAACGACCTCGGGGCCAACACCGCCCCGGATCCGAGGATCCGGGAGGGCCTGGCCCCGAGGGGATGGTTGAATCTGGGGAGCCTGGGAGGGATCAGTCCGACCCGATCCCAGGCCGAACCGGCTCAGTTGCTTTTTTTTTCCTCGAAGGCGGAGGGGCCATCCTGGGGAGCGACCGGGATGGAGAACATTCCTCCACCTCCCATGCCGCCCATACCCATACCGCCCATGCCCATGCCACCCATACCGCCCATACCCATACCGCCCATGCCGCCCATACCCATGCCGCCCATGCCGCCCATGCCGCCCATACCACCCATGCCGCCGCCGAAGCCGCCGCCGGAGATCAGCGAGATGGGGATGATCGCCAGGTCAGCCACCGGGTAGACGCGGATCTGGGTGCCCCGCCGCTCGGAGCCGGCGGCGGTGATCTCGAGCAGGTCGTCGTAGACGGTGTAGGAGAGGTCGAGTTGGTCGAGGATCAGCTTGAGGGAGGTCTTCAGCGGGATCCCCTCGAGGCTCAGCTTGACGGTCGACTGGAGGCTTTGCTCGGCCTCCTGCAGCCCGATCTCGTCGACGTAGATCGGGATACCGTATTCCAGGTTCTCGTCGGCGGTGGACGACCGGATGTAATCCAGGACGTCGCTCAGCGGGGTCTCGTTGCCGAAGGGCATCGAGATCGGCTCTTCGAGCTTCCTCTGGATCGCGAGCGTCAGGGGGGATCGCTCGACCAGGTCGACCGACTCGTAGCGGGCGGTTCGGCGCTCGGAAATCTCTCGGAAGATGTCGGCCGGCGGGTACTCGATGGTGATCGTGTCGGGGAAGGGGACCGAGGCGCGATCGACGTCGAGCATCGTCGCCATGTAGCGGAATTCCTTCAGCTCCTCGTAGGAGCGCGTCTGAGAGAGGAAGCCGACGGCCGTCGAGACGAACATGCCGGCCCGGGGGGCGGTGGCCGAGGGGATCAACGCGTTGGCCGACTGGGACAGCAGCCGGGCGTCGAAGAACGGCTGGCTGTTCTCGACGATGTCGCCGGTGCCGCGCTTGTCCAGGACGTTGAAGACGCCCTCGTTCATCAGCGTGTTGAACTGGATCATCAGCTCCCGGACGTTCTGCTGGGTCCGGAGCAGGGCGTCGACGGCCTGCGTTTCGCGCTGGGCGGCCGACTCGAGCCGCATCAACTCAGCCTGACGGTTGGCGAGCTCCTCGGCGCGGCGGATGGTCGTCAGAAGCTGGACCTGGAGCTCTCGGCGGAGCTGTTCGACGACGCCGGGAGAAACCTGGTCGGCCGAGTCGAGGGCCGTCAGGGCGAGCCGGAGGGTCTGCTCGGCGGCCTCGGGCTGGTTCTGCCGGAGCAGGGCCCGGGCCCGGTCGATCCGGCGCCGCATGTCGGAGGTGAGGAATTCCTCAGCGACCTGCTGGCGCTGGCGGGCGGCCTCGATGCTCGCGTCGCTCTCAGAGCCGAGGGCCGCCGGGGCGTCGCTCGGAGCCTCCTGGAGGCGTCGAAGGGCGGCCAGGCGGGCCGGGGCGCCGTCCTGACCGGCGTCCGGGTCGAATTCCAGGGCTTTGAGGAAAAAGCGATCGGCCTGGTCGGACTGGCCCTGCGCCTCGGCCTGGCGCCCCAGGTCGACGAGCTGCCGGGCGAGGTCGTCGGCCGAGGGGCCGGCCAGGGCAGGGGCCCCGGCCATCAGGCAGCCGAGCAAGGTGGCCGGCCCGGCCCCTTTCCACGAGCGAATGGTTCGGGACATGAGTCGATGATCTCCGGTGCTAGCAGGTGCCGGCGGGTTCGGGACCGGTCCGGGCGCGAAGCGTGGTGGAGTCCTGAAGCGATCGGGTCGTCGGCGCCGCCTCCGTCCGGGAGACGGCCGGGGGAAAGAGCCGGCCGGCCGTCGAGTCGAGAGCGAGTGGGTGATGGGAGGCGGCCCCGGCCCGACTCGCACCGCACGTCGCGCCGCGCTCCGTCGGGGGCCGCCGCTCGTCTGGGACCATTATGCCACACGGGTCCTGGCCTCGCGCCTCCGTCTGCCTTGCTCTCCCAAATCGTCCCCCGAGTTCCCGAAATTGACAAGCGCTCCCCAACGACCTACAGACCTCTCAGGATCCCGAGACGGCCGACTCGATTCCGGTGGGAACGTCGCGTTGCGTCGATGCGGACGGGATCCGGATCGGACCGAGACGAGCGACCGAGGCCGCCCCGAGCGGACCCGGACGAGGCTGGACAGGAGCGCGGCCGATGGCCGACAACCAATCGACGCCACCCGGGGGGCCCGAATTCGATTTCGATGCCTATCCCAACGACACCTGCTTCCACGAGCGGCGAGAGCGCCCACCCAGCCCTCGCCCCGCGAAGAAGGAACGCCGACGGAGGATCGACCCGACGACGTTCGAAAAGCAGTATACCCCCGAGGAGTTGGAATTCATGAACGCCATGCAGCGGTTCAAGATCCGCAGCGGCAAGACGTTCCCCTCCTACGGCGAGGTGCTCCAGGTGGCCCAGACCCTCGGCTATCGCAAGACGGGTCCATCGACCGACCTTCCCGGGACCGTCCGCTGACCGCTCCCGGTCGGCGACCGTCCCGATGCCATCGGCTCGAGGGCCTGGGCCCCCGGGACCGACCCGGTCCCCGCCACTCGTTTGTGATCGAATGAGTCGTGGCGGAACCGCGATCGAACCCCGACCCGAGTCCGAGACCTATCGGCGCAAGGAGACGGCCCGGGTGCCTGCGCGAGGCACCCGGGCCGTTGCTCGTCCGAGTCGAACCGGGACGATCCGGTGCCGACGGCCCAAGAGCCTGCCGACCCGATCGGCCGGCCGGGCTCAGAGGGCCAGCGGCTCCGTCGGCTGGACCAGCGCCAACCAGGCCTGGAGGGCCTGGCCGGTCAGCCGGACCGCCTGCACGAACCGCAGGCCGCTCGAAGCCGGAGACGCGCCCTCGGGCTCTTCTCCCCGGGCCGAAGCCTCGGGGGAGGACGGGGCGTCAATCTCACCATCGGTCTCCAGGCCGATCGCGGTGGCGAGGGCCGGGCCGGCGGAGCCGGCATTCGGCGCAACATTCGGATCGATCCCGGGATCGGTCGCGAGCCAGGGGACGCCCGCCCCAGGGGCGAGCGGCGCCGGCTCCGCCGGCTCGGACAGCCCGTCGGCCCAGCGGTTCAGGGAATCGGCGAACTCAGGGCCGAAGGTCGGCTCGGCAACTCCCGCGACGAGTTGCACACGCGCCTCCGGCTCCGCGATCGACTCCGAACTCCCGTCGCTCGCGAAGGCCGCGATGACATCCTCCATCACCGTGGCGAACGCCGCGTCGGCGTCCGGGGCGGAGGGCTCGACCGCGACGACCGGCTCGGTCTCGGGGGACGCGTCCCCCTCGATCCGGGCCAGCGCGATGCCGTGCCTCGCCTCGAACTCAGCGACCCTCGCATGCCACCATGCTCGCCCCGACTGGGTCCAGGCGTCCACGTCGATGCCTTGCGGCAGATCGAAGCCAAGGGCCGCCACGGCGCCCACCAGGAGGAAGCGGAAGGCCATTCAGGAATCTCCCGGACACGGTACAGGCCGTCGTTCACGATGCGACGCAAGGTTGGAGGCGGACTCGCCCGGAGACGGTCCGTCTCCGCGTCGCATCGACGTGATCGGTCGGGCAATTCCGTTGGCTTGAGAAAAATCGCCGGATGGTCCGGATTTTCTGTTTCCGGTTGGCCGATCGGCCGATCGCTCGTAGGATAGGCCGCGACCGGGAAGGACTCCGGTCTTGGGGATCCCCGATGCGATCGGTCCGGAGGGGGGAGTGCCAGGGATGGGCAAGACGGTCCTCGTCACCGGAGCCGGCGGGTTCATTGGCAGCCACCTGGTCGAGCGGCTCGTCCGGGACGGCCACGCCGTTCGAGCGTTCGTCCGCTACAACGGCCGGGACGATCGCGGGCACCTCGATGCCCTGCCGGCGGAGGTCTCCCGAGAGGTCGAGGTTCACCGAGGGGACCTCAAAGACCCCGAGGCAGTTCGTCGAGCGGTGAAGGGGAGGGCGTGGGTCTTCCACCTCGGGGCGTCGATCGCCATTCCGTACTCGTATGAGAACCCGCTCGACGTGGTTCAGATCAACGTCGTCGGCACGGCGCACGTGCTCGACGCCGCCCGGGACAGCGACGCGATCGACCGGGTGGTGCTCACGTCGACCTCGGAGGTCTACGGCACCGCCCAGCGGGTGCCGATCGACGAGTCGCACCCGTTGCAGCCGCAATCCCCCTACGCGGCGAGCAAGGTCGGGGCCGATGCCCTGGGCCTGAGCTACCACCGCTCGTTCGGGCTGCCCGTGGCGATCCTCCGGCCGTTCAACACGTTTGGCCCAAGGCAGTCGGCCCGGGCGATCATCCCGACGATCATCAGCCAGGCGCTGTCGAGGGACGTCGTCCGCCTCGGCAGCCTCGATCCCCGTCGCGACCTGACGTATGTGAAGGATACCGTCTCCGGGTTTGTCTCCATCGCCTCGTGCGACGCGGCGATCGGCCGGGCGGTGAACATCGGCCGGGGAGACGACGTCTCGATCGGCGAGCTGGTCGAGCGGATTGGCTCGAGGCTGGGCTCGGCGATCCGGGTCGAGTCCGACCCGGCGCGCGTCCGCCCCCCGGCGAGCGAGGTCCGCCGCCTGCTGGCGGGCACGGCGATGGCGACCGAGCTGTGGGGATGGAAGCCGGCCTACTCGCTCGACCAGGGGCTCGACGAGACGATCGCCTGGGTCCGGGAGAACCTGGCGCGCTTTCGGGTCGATACCTACACCACCTGAACGGATGAGCGACCGGCGGTCTGATTGCGGGAACGCGTCGGAGCGTCCTACAATAAAACGTTTGGACGATGCCCGACGCGGAGGACCGCAATGGATCTCGACTGGTCTCCCCTGGGCGAGCTGATCGGCGCCCACCGGCGGTTCCTGATCACGACCCACGTCCGGCCGGATGGCGACGCGCTGGGGTCGGAGGTCGGCCTGGCCGGGTTGCTCGAGCAGCGCGGCAAGGATGTCCGCGTGGTCAACGTCAGCCCGACTCCGCCGCGCTACGACTTCCTCGCCCCCCGGCCTCGATTCTTCGAGCGGTTCGCCGACGTCCGGGCCGAGAACCTGACGGATCGAGAAGCATTGATCATCCTCGACCTGTCGAGCTGGTCGCAGCTCGGCGACATGAGCGGCTTCGTCCGAGACTTCGTCGGGCCGAAGCTGGTGATCGACCACCACGTCAGTCAGGACGACCTCGGCGCCGTGGTCCTCAAGGACGAGACCGCCGAAGCGACCGGCACGCTGATCCTCCGGGCCGCCCGGGCTCTGAACGCGGCGATCACCCCGGTCATGGCCGCCGGCCTGATGACGGCGATCGCCATGGACACCGGCTGGTTCCGGCACTCCAACGTCCGTCCTGGAACGCTTCGGGACGCCGCCGAGCTGGCCGAGGCGGGTGCCCCAGTGCATGGCATCTACCGGATGCTCTTCGAGCGGAACAGCCCGGAGCGGATGCGGCTGGTCGGCCGGGCGCTGGCGAGCCTGAATCTGACGCTCGATGGCCGGGTGGCCTACTCCGCAGTGACCCGGGACGACCTGTCGAAGACCGGGGCGATCCCATCAGACACGGAGGACCTGATCGATCAGCTCGCCGGGATCTCGGGCGTTGAGGTGGCGATGCTGCTGATCGAGCAGCCCCGGGGAGGCGTGAAGGTGAGCCTCCGGTCCCGGGGGGAGATCGATGTGGCCCAGCTTGCCTCCCGCTTCGGCGGGGGCGGCCATCGGGCCGCGGCCGGAGCGCTGATGCCCGACCCGCTCTCCGACTCCCGAGAACGAGTCCTCCGGGCCTTACGCTCGATGATGGGGGCCGAGGAGCCCTCGTGATTGGACCTGGCGTTCGATTCGATTGGGTCCGCTCCTCGGTTCTGTCCGGTGAAACGCATGTTGTTTCCTCGGCCTCTCCTGGGACTCGGAGGCCGCCACGCCCCGCCCCGCCGAGCTGACCGCCGAGCAATTCGCCCGGATCGAGGACCTCATGCCCGCCACCGGCAAGCCCGGCGGGCCGTGGAACGATCACCTGACGACACGCAACGGCATCCTCCGGGTCCGGCACACCGGGGCCCAGTGGCGGGAGTTGCCCGAACGCGATGGCAACGGAACGTCGTCCCATGATCGGCTGAGCCGCTGGCGTCGGGACGGCACCTTCGACCGCATCCTGGAGCGGCTGCACGAGCGGCTCGGCGAGCGGGGCAAGATCGACCACGACCTCTGGTGCGTCGACGCCACGAACATCCGAGCCGGCCGGGCGGCGGCCGGAGCCGGGGGGGGGAAAGGTCCCCGACGAGCCGGAGGACCACGCCCTCGGCCGCTCCCGAGGCGGCTTCGGTACCAAGCTCCACCTGATCCTCGACAGCAACGGGCGGCCCCTCTCGGCGGTGGTGACGGCCGGCCCGGCCCACGCGTCGAAGTCGCTGGAGCCGGTGCTCGAGGCGGTGCGGATCAAGCGACCCGGACGGGGCCGCCGTTCCCTTCGCCGCCGCCGGATCAAGGCGGTGATCCCGACCCGCAAGGACCAGCGACGCAACCCGCACGTCGACAGGGAGGCGTAACGGCGGCGGAACGTGGTGGCGCGATGCGTCGGCTGGCTGAAGGAGTGCCGCCGCCTGGCGACCCGCCACGAGAAGCTGGCGGTGAACTTCCTGGCGATGGCCAAGCTTGCCGTAATCCGTCGCTTCTTCAAGGTTTACGATTCACCGGAAAGAACCTGGTCGAATGAGCCAAATTTCTTTTGGAAGGGACTTGATCTCTACGAACCGCAGTTATTATGATCCTGAGGAATTCGGTTCCAACATCATCAGTTGCATTAGTATGAACGTGGGCATTCCGGCGCAAGCCGAAGTCGTGGGGAGCAGGCCAGGCGAAGTACGACAGCGGGGCAGCACTCATTTCTCTCAGGAGCGACAGTGATGCCTGTCACCCATGCGCAGGGCGAGATTCTGGACAGAAAAGCACAGGCTCGCAGTCTCCTGCAATCGATTGCAATTATTGTTCTGCTTGTTGTGATATTTGTACTGTCGAGCATCTGCTACCTTCAATATCGGTTTGGCTCTATCGCAGCAGCGGCCGCTTACTTCAAAGGCTTCGGTTGCTTGCAAGTAACCAACACCAAGTCGTCCGAAATGCCTGCCAGAGCAACAAGCTCGTCTTTAATTACAACTTAACTAACTACAGTAACGGTCCGATTACCCTCCTGGGGGCCTCTGCCTCTTGTTCGTGTGCCGTGACTCAGAAGTTGCCAATTTCCATCGGGCCGGCGGAGACGTTCGTTTTCGCCGTGACGGTCACGGTTCCGAGGGGGCGTGATCGAGTAGCGGAGTTGGTCCGATTATTCACAGATGACCTAAAGCAAAGCGAAATCGTTTTGGCTTACAGCATTGATAATACTAAATAAATTTTTGCTGTTGTCACTTTTTTATTGTTTAGTTGTGGTTGAACGGGCCGCAGGCAGTATTCGAGATATTCATTCGGAGTTGATCGAATCAAGCAGCGTCGTTATCGTCTCGCGAACTCGCACCGAGGAGAAGCGATCATGTGTTCGATCCAGAGAACATTTTCCAGCCTGTTCTTCGCGCTCGCGGCCACGTTCTGCCTGGCTGCGGTCGTGACGCAGTCAGTATCGGCCGATCCGGCCCAGGGCCCTTGTCTCCTGTGGTACAACCAGCAAGACAGGTATTGGTTCTGTGCGGGGGACTGCCCGGTCCCCCTCAATTGCAATATGCTCTTTGAAACGGATCCGGTCACGGGAGAGGTCACCAACTTCTGGTGCGACTGTACGTGATCGAAAGCGATCCCGCAGGATTCCACCGACGGATCTCCGAACCCACGTTCGTCTCCGGTAGGGCGTCGGCGTGATTACGCCGGCCCCTTCAAGTTGAGTCATCCGGCCATTCGTTGCAACCAAAAAACATGAAAATTATACTTTATACTGTGATATTGTTTTGCGTGTCGTCCATATCCCGAGCGAGGGGAGACGGCGCAACTGCACTCGAGAGGTTTGAGGCAGAGTATCCTGCTGCTGCGGCGAGGCTGGAGGAGCGATACTCCCAGGTGAAAGGCTCGTACACACTGGTAAGGCCAAGCACAAACGAAAAAGGATCCATTAAAGAAAATGGATCTTTTGCGTTCGATCATGGGTTCGAGAGAGTCAGATTTGTAAGGTCGTCCGCTGCGGCGGGCCATGCCATTGAGCAGGAGTTCGTTTATTGCGTCGGCGATCGATCGGCATTCATGTTGGTTCGATCTGTAGGCTCACCGGCTTGGGTCGTCGAGGGCATTGGCACAACCCCATCGGACAAAGCAAGGTACAACTCCGTCTTCGGTGTTTATGCCAAAGCTCATTACTCACTCAGGGGCACGCCCCTGTCCCAGATTGTGAAGGGGCCGAGCTTCGTGCCCACCGATGCGGAACTGATCGACCAAAACGGACATGAGATAATGCGAGTCACCGCCGAGTTCGGCAGCAAGGTCAAAGAATATTTTGTCATTGATTTTGATGTGGGGATGGGTTGGGTGGTAAGCTCCATCGATTATCGGTCGGACTTCAGTAAAGGGTCGAGAATCGATATTAAATATGGCGATATCATTGACGGATTTTACACGCCCGAACTCGTTACGATTCGTGACGCGGAAGGAGCCACAGTGGAATGTCACTTTTCCGGATGGACGTTCGAGCCCACGCCGGAATCCGAATTCAATATGGAATACTTCGGGTTGCCGGATCTCGCCACTGAGGCCCGTCGATCCGGGCGATCGCTCACGTTTTGGTTCGTCACGCTGGCTATGACATCCCTCATTGCAGCAACGATCTTGAGGGTATCGCTTTGGCGAGGTGCGGCGTCCAAGCACACTTGACAGTGGTTCCAGTCCGGTCTACACGTTGCATTCCCTGAAGTGACGACTGGCTCCGGCTGACCCTTTCATTTCAATGCATGGTAAAGCGTGGTGATTTGCCGTGAGCGAATCAATTTCCGCAAGGATCGCGTTGTTGTGCAGTTCATCTGTGGATGGACGAGGTCGAAGCCGAAATTCGGATCGATATGGTTACACACTAATAGAAGTATTGGTGGCTGTCTCTGTTGTTGGGATGGTTATTGCTTTGTTGCTGCCCGCGGTCTCTGCTGCCCGGGAGTCTGCTCGGCGAGCCCGTTGCGTGTCGAACTTGAAACAAATCGTCACTGCATTGCACAGCTACCATGACTTCCACGGAAGCTTTCCCGCGGGGCGGTTCCTGTCGCACGATGCACGTTATCTCGCGTTCGGTGTGCCCTGCGCTGGCCCAACAGACCGGAGCTATCTGGTTTCCATCTTGGCGAACATCGAGCAAGAGGTTGTCTACAACTCCGTGAACTTCGAGGTTTCCATTTTCAGTAACGAAAATAGCACCATTCATTCTGTTACAGCTGGAACTTTTTCTTGTCCGAGCGATCCGGACTCGATGTACCCGCGGTCCGGCGATCCCTTCAAGAGACTCCCGAATGTAGACTCTTCTCAACCAAATTGGAGGAGTCTCTCCAGGACAAGCTACGCGGGATTCCTGGGAATCCACGGCCTCTGGGCACTCCCTGACGCGAATCGTGATTGCCGCGTGGATCCCGTGGCGATTGCCATGGCGAATGGATGTATCACGGATGTTGCTCCTGTTTCGTTCGGGAATATTACCGACGGCCTTAGTAACACGATCGTTGTGGCCGAGAAATCGACGACGATCCTGCAAGAGCTGGATGTACCCCATTTCCCCGACCTCCGAGAGCAAATCGGATGGTGGTTCTCGGGTCAGTTAGGAGACACGCTTCTCGTGGGTTCGTATCCCCCGAATGCCCATAATGCCGTCCATTCGCCAAATAAGGATCTATGGACATTGTCTGCGTCGAGTCTTCATCGCGGTGGAGTTAACGTGGCGTTCGCCGATGGTTCGATTCGTTTTATCTCAGAAAAAATTCAATCTTCACCTCTCGAACCAATGTTTGGTGCTCCAATCATCGACTCCCCTCCGGGTGTGTGGCAGAAGTTGATCTCGCGCAACGATGGCGAGTTCGTCACTGATTACTGACACCAGCCCAGCGAACGGAACGGTAGAGCGTCACCGTTCGTCGTACGGGCATGAGGCCCATCGGAACCGCCGAGGAACTCGAACGTCGTCGCCGTCGGGGCGTGGAACTGGTCAAGCGGGGGGAGTCCCCGACCAAGGTCGCTTCCTTCCTCGGCTGCGGGCGTTCCTCCGGCTCCACCTGGCTCAAGGCGGAGCGAGAGGCCCCCGGGTTGCGAGCCGCCCGGCCGCACCCCGGCCCGACGCCCCGGCTGACCGACGAACCGCTCCCGGAGTTGGAGCGACTGCTACGGCAAGGGGCCGGGCGCCACGGCTGGCCCAACGACCTCTGGGGCGCCCACCGGTTCGCCGAGATGATCCGCCGCCACTTCGGCGTGGGGGGCCCCGTTGTGCTCGTCCGCAATCGGATCCGGCGGCGGCTGAACTGGAGTGGTTCGAGGCCGCTGAAGAAGGCTCGGCAGCGGAACGAGCTCCCCATCGCTCGACGGCCCCTTCTGGATATGCCCCCGGCCGATCGCGACCAGTCGCAGAGCGCGTCGGCTTGCTGATGCCGAGCATCGAGCACATGACCCCAACCGAGTGCGTCTTCTCCTCATCACGCTGAACTGCGAGTGTCCACGGCGTGGCGTCCTTCTTCATGGGTCGGCCGCTCGGTCGAGAAGCGACCTCTGGCGACTCCGCACGCTCGGCCGTAGGATACAAGGAGGTCGCGAAGGCGGGGGGCCGGGCTCCTCGAACGGCCTCGCGACCGTTCCCTCCCGGTCGGATCGCCCCCCCTCGGGACGCCCGACCGCCCTCCCCGACTCGGCGATGAGGTCGGGCCGGATCGTCACGGCCGCCCTCCGACGACACCCTCCGAACCGGCCCGCCCCGCCCCGCCTCGACCGGAGAGACCGCGAATCCCATGAATCGTCGCGACTGGTTCCGCCTCGGGGCCATCGGGCTCAAGGGCCTGATCGGCCTGGTGCTGGCCGTCCCCGGGGCGGCCTACCTGTTGTCTCCTCTGCGCAAGCGACGGGAAGACACCACTGACTTCCGCCGCCTGGCCCGGCTCGGGGATCTGGAGATCGGCCGCCCCCGGTCCTTCTCGATCGTCGACGAGCAGCGGGACGCCTGGGTGACCTACCCGGCCACCCCCATCGGCACCGTCTGGCTCGTCCGACAGCCGGAGGGGGCGGAGCAACCCGTCCTCGCCCTGTCGGCCGAGTGCCCCCACCTGGCCTGCAAGATCAAGCTGGCCGGCGACGGCAACGGGTTCGTCTGCCCGTGCCACGCCAGCAATTTCACATTGGATGGGAGCCGGGTGAAGGCCATCTCTCCCAGGGGGATGGATACCCTGGAGGTCGCTCCGATCGACCCGAACGACCCGAACGCGGAGGTCCGGGTGAAGTTCCAGCGGTTCCGCACCGGGACCGAGGAGAAGATCCCCCTTGCCTAAGCGAAGCCGATTCCTCGAATGGGTCGACGCCCGGACCGGCGTCCCCTCGTCGCTCGACCGGACGGCCTCGGAGCAACTGCGCGGCGGCGCGGGCCTGCGGTACGTCTTTGGCTCGGCGCTGGCCGGGGCGTTCCTGATCCAGTTGATCACCGGCCTGCTGCTGATGGCCTCTTATGTGCCGTCCTCCTCCCACGCCTGGGGGAGCGTCTGGTACATCAACAATGAGCTGGACTTCGGCTGGCTGATTCGCGGGCTGCACCACTTCGGCTCGTCGGCGGTGGTCATCCTGCTGGCCCTGCACCTGGTGCAGACGATCGTGCTGGCCGCGTACCGGGCCCCCCGGGAGTTCACCTGGTGGCTCGGGCTGTTGATGATGTTCGCCGTGCTCGGCCTGGCGCTGACTGGCTACCTCCTGCCCTGGGACCAGAAGGGGTACTGGGCGACCCGGGTCGCCACGAACATCGCCGGCACGACTCCGGTGATCGGCCCGGTCGTCCAGCGGGTGCTCGTTGGCGGGGTCGAATACGGCAATCAGACGCTCACCCGGATGTACGCGCTGCACGTCGGCCTGCTGCCGATGCTGATCGTGCTCGGCCTGATCGGACACTGGACGCTCGCCCGACGTCACGGGCTGACCGGCCGCGACCGTCCCGGCCGCACCGACTCCTACTGGCCCTTCCAGGTGTTCTATAACCTGCTGGCGATCACTGTGGTTCTCGGGATCCTGCTGGCGATCGTCTGGGTCAACCACGGGGTGACGCTCGAGGCCCCGGCCGATCCGTCGGGGACCGACTACCCCGCCCGGCCGGAATGGTACTTCCTCCCCCTCTATCAGCTGCTGAACGAATTCGACAGCGACACCGAGATCATCGGCACGATGGTCATCCCCGGGGCGATCGTCACCGTGCTGTTTCTGCTGCCGGTGCTCGATCGCCTCCTCCCGAGGCGGCTGGTCCACTTCGGGGCCTGCGCGCTGATCTTCGGCGTCCTCGGTGGCGCCGGGGCGCTCATGACCAAGGCGATCCTGGCCGACAAGAACGACGCCGCCTTCCTCCTCGCCCGGCTGGAGGCCGACCGCCAGCGCGACCGGGCCAATGCCCTGGCCGATGCCGCTGGCCTCCCCCCTGAAGGGGCCGGCTACCTGATGGCCCGCGACCCCCTTTCACGCGGCATGGCGCTGCTGGAGGCCAATTGCCTGAGCTGCCACGTCTACGGCGGCCAGGGGAAGGTGCAGTCCCAGGTCGCGCAGCCGACTCCCGAGCAACTCGAGGCCTCGGATCCGTCCCGACTGGGGACCCTCTCCGGCGCGTTGCCCGAACAGGTGCTCCGGATGGTCGCCTTCGCCCTGCCCGACGACATCCAGGCCGAATCGGCCTCGACCGACTTGGGCGAGCACGGCGAGACCCTCTACCGAGTCGAGGGACGCAACGCGCAGGACGAGCGCGTCGTGGCCGAGACGGCCGAGGGAGACGCCCACGTCGTCGTCTCGACCTTCAGCAACCAGTCGGCCTGCGACCTCAAAGGCTTCGGCACGCGGGACTGGCTGCGGGGACTGCTCGAAGACCCCTCGTCCCCGGCCTACTTCGGAACGGTCCCTCAATGCTCGGGCATGGCCGAGTGGAAGGCCGGCTCTGAGCTGTCGGCCGAGCAGCTCGACGAGGTGGCCGACTTCTTCGCCGAGCACGTCATCCCCTACCGGGAAGGGCTCTCGGCCGCCTCCTGGGAATTGCAGTTCGCCGAGGCCGAGGAACCGCCCCCCGGATACACTCATTTTATGAACGAATGTGCGAACTGCCACCTCTGGGGCCTCGGCGGTGCCGACGGGACCGGGGTCGACTCGCCGAACATCTACGGCTGGGGGTCGCCGACCTGGATTCGGCGAATGATCGAGGAACCCGGCGCCCGAGACCTCTACGGCTACCTGGCGGAGCACGAGCAGATGCCCGGCTTCGCCGGCCAGTTGACCGACGAGGACCTCGACGTCATCGTCCGCCTGCTCCGGGGAGAGTTCCTGCCTCCGGTCGGCGTCCTTGAAGGGCCCGACGAGGAGGAAATGCCCGAGCTGATCGCCGACCAGCAGGACGGAGACTGAGGTCGGGAAGATCGACCTGATGCGAATGCGGGCCCGGCAGTGCGTGTCTGTGCACTGTCGGGCCCGTTCGCATTCTCGGGAATCGGATCGAAGCGGAGGAGATGCGGGCGTGCCCTCCGCTTCCCAACCAGACGCCCGTCCGAGGGGCCGGACGGCTCCTGGAGCCGATCGGTGTGCTCGGTCAGTCGTCGGACCTGGACACATCGCTTCCCGAACTGGGTGGGAGGTGGGAAAACCCCGCGCAACCGCCATTTTTTGTTGAAACCGTCGGGATCGGTCGATACTCTCCGATTCGCTCGATCGGGCTGGTCGAGTCGCTCGGATCGGAATCGGTGGCTTGCCGGCCCTCCTATCCCTTGCGGCGTTCTCGCGAATCCCACAATCCGGCACCTCCGCGTCGGGGGCCGGCCCCGCCCGGAATGGGCGAGGGAGGCGTCCCGCGATCGGACCCGTTCGCACTCTCCGCCGGGCCCTCCCGGTCAGGGGGGGCGTCCGGGGCGTGCTCACGACACCACTCCTCATCAAGGAAGGATGCCATGACGAAGGAGAAGGATCGGCCGCTGATCGGGATCAACATGGACCTGCGGGGCACCGGCCGGGGGCAATTGCCCCACAGCACGGTGCAGTCGGGCTATTATGACGCGATTCTCACCGCCGGCGGGATCCCCGTGCTGATCCCTCCGCTGTTCCGGGAGCACGAGCTCTCCCCGATCCTGGACCGCCTCGACGGCCTGGTCCTCACCGGCGGCGACGACATGGACCCCCGGAAGCAGAACGTCGCCCCGCACCAGTCGGTCACGGTCATGTCCGAGCGCCGGGAGGCCGCCGACCGCCTGCTCTGCCGCCTGGCCTACAAGCGGAAGCTCGCCACGCTGGCCATCGGCCTCGGCATGCAGGAGATGAACGTTGAGCACGGCGGCGGGCTCTACGTGCACGTTCCCGAGGACATCCCCCGCGCCATTCCTCACTTCGACCCGCACGGCGGCGCCCACCGGCACATCGTCATCATGGAGCCGGGCACGCTGCTGGAGGAGATCTACGGCGAGGGGGAGATCCGGGTCAACAGCTACCACCACCAGGGCGTGCGCAAGCTCGCCTCGATGTTCCGCCCGGCGGCCCACGCGCCGGACGGCCTGCTCGAGGCGTACGAATATCACGACATGGACGAGTGGTGGTGCGTCGGCGTTCAGTGGCACCCCGAGAACGAGGGGCACATCTCGCTCGACACCCAGCTGCTGGAGGCCTTCGTTCAGGCCTCCGGCCGAGGCTTCCGCCGCCTGGCCCCGAGCAAGATCAAGGCGGCCTGAGCCCGCCGATCCCGCGGCCCGGGCTCTGCCCGGGTCGCCTCCCGCACTGATGGGACCGGCCCGGACCTCCCGGCGCAGGGACGCGCCGGGGCCGGGTCGGGACCAACCTCCCCGACCCCTCCCTCCTCACCAGAGCGGAGCCCCGCCCAGCAGGCGGCGGAGGAGGGCGATCTGCCCGGCATGGATCATCTCGTGCCGGGAGCACCAGGACAGCGCGTCGCCCTTGGTCGCGCACAGCGGGTGCGGCACCTCGGGGGGCTCGTCGAGGGCCGACTCGGGGAGACCGGCCAGTTCGGCCATCGTCCGCTCGTGCACGCGGTCGAAGATCGCCCGGATCTCCTCGGGAGCTGGCCCGTCGGCCGAAGGGACGGAGCCCCGGCCGAACGCTCCCAGCACCGGTTCGGGGATGATGGCGTCATCCCCCTCCCGCCTCCCCCGGATTCGTTGGATCGCCAGGCGATACTCAGCCATCGCCAGGTGCCCAACCTGCCAGCAGATGTGGGAAACCCCTCCTGGCATCCGGTACCAGTCGGCCGGGTCGATGGTGGCGATCAGGTTCTCGGTGTAGCGTCGAGACGAGCCGATCTGGTTGATCAGCAGCGCGAGCCGGGACATCAGTTTGAGCCTCCGGGCGGCCCCGTCCCGATCACCCGTCGCCCTTCGGGCCGGAGGGGGTCCCGGCCTGCCCCGCCCGCCGGGTGACCGCGATCAGGCCGATTCCCGCCAGGACGAGCCCGGCGCCGATCGCCATGCCGTAGGCGATCGGCTGGCGGACATCCATCCACCAGCTCATCAGCCCGAGGGCGAACGCCACCGATCCCAGGGCGATGAACGCCATCCCGGTGGCCGAAAGCGTCTGACGATGATCCGACACGACGAGGCTCCAACGAGTTCAGTCCGATCCGGTGGGGCGGTGGTGGACGGCCGATGACGGAGGAAAACGGGAGGGGAGCGCCTCGGGCTGGCGTCTGAGCCAGGACCCAATGCCGGCCCGACCCAGGTTCCCGTCCCCGACCGCTCATCGTCCTCCAATGGCCCGGCGATCCCGGACGGTGCTCAACCCGAGGCGCCGACTGGCTCGGGGTCGAGGACGACCAGTCCGGCGGCCTGCTGGGCGTGCCGGCGGATGTCCTCGCTGATGCGCATCGAGCAGAACTTCGGGCCGCACATGGAGCAAAAGGCCGCGGTCTTGAACGCCTCCTGCGGCAGGGTTTCGTCGTGCATGCGGCGGGCGGTCTCGGGGTCGAGCGCCAGCTCGAACTGTCGGTTCCAGTCGAAGGCGTAGCGGGCTCGGCTCAGTTCGTCGTCTCGGTCGCGAGCCCCCTTGCGGTGGCGGGCGACGTCAGCGGCGTGGGCGGCGATCTTGTAGGCGATCACCCCCTGCCGAACGTCCTCCGGCTCAGGGAGGCCGAGGTGTTCCTTGGGGGTGACGTAGCAGAGCATGCTCGCCCCGTACCAGCCGGCCATCGCGGCGCCGATTGCCGAGGTGATGTGGTCGTACCCTGGGGCGATGTCCGTGACCAGCGGGCCGAGCACGTAGAAGGGGGCCTCGTCGCACTCGAAGGCCTGCTTCTCCATGTTCATGGGGACCTGGTCCATCGGCACGTGGCCAGGGCCCTCGACCATCACCTGGCAGCCGCGTTCCTTGGCCCTCCGGGTCAGCTCGCCGAGGGTCTTCAGCTCGGCGAACTGGGCCGGGTCGCTGGCGTCCGCCAGGCAGCCGGGGCGGAGGCTGTCGCCGAGGCTGAAGGTGACGTCATATTCGCGCATAATGTCGCACAGGTCGTCGAACCGGTTGTAGAACGGGTTCTCCTTGCCGTGGGCCATCATCCACTGGGCCATCAGCGAGCCGCCCCGGGAGACGATGCCGGTGATCCGGTGCGCCGTCAGCGGGACGTACTCGCGGAGGATGCCGGCGTGGATCGTCATGTAGTCCACGCCCTGCTTGGCCTGGTGCTCGACCACGTCGAGCAGGCCCTGCTCGGTGATGTCCTCGGGTTTCTTGACCTGCTGGATTGCCTGGTAGATCGGGACGGTGCCGATGGGAACGGGGCTGGCGGCGATGATGGCGCGGCGGATGTCGTCGATCTTTCCGCCGGTGGAGAGGTCCATCACCGTGTCGGCGCCCAGCTCGACGGCGGTGCGGAGCTTGGTCAGCTCGTTCTCGACGTCGGAGGTGACCGCCGAGTTGCCGATGTTCGCGTTGATCTTGCAGGAGGCCTTGATGCCGATGCCCATCGGCTGGAGGCCCTGCTTGAGGTGCTCGCGGTTGGCGGGGATGACCATACGGCCCCGGGCGACCTCGGCCCGGACGAGCTCCGGCTCCAGCCCCTCCCGACGGGCGACGAATTCCATCTCGGGGCTGACGATCCCTCGGCGTGCCTGTTCGATCTGGGTCATGGTTCGGGGGTCCGGCAGCGATTGCGGTCGGGTCGGTCGAGTCCGGTGGGGGTCGGCATCGAGGGGGAGCGGGAGCGCCGACTCGGATCAGGCTTCATCGTAGTCGTCCACCCCCGGGCCGGTCAATTCGGGGGGAGGCGCGACTCTCGGGAAGGAGAGAGGCCGCCTCTGGGAGGATTCAGGCCCATCGTGACCATCCTCGGAGGCAGCGGGAGAGACGTCGGCTATTTCTGGCCGTATGATGGCGCCGAGCGATGGGCCCCGCGGAGTCCTCCGGACGACCCGCCTCGGCCCGCCTTCGAATCGGGACGCCGGGCGGACGGCCCGGCCTGGAGGAGCCCTCGCATGGTTGCGAATCGAGCCGGCTGGCGTCGTCCCCGCCGGATTTGGACCTTCGTCTCGATGGGGGTCGTCGTTACGGTCTTGGCGATCCCCCTGGCCAGTTGGTGGCTCACCGCTCCGCTCGACGACGGCGGCCCGTCCCCCGACCTCGTCGCCTTCCACCCCGGCGCGACGGCCCCCGACACCGCTTCGCGGCCTCTTGGCTCCGAGGCCCTGCCCGAATGGCCGGAGGACCGGCTGGAGGGCCCGGCCGCCAAGCGTTACCTCCTCGCGTTCATGGAACGCGCCGTCGCCCGCCTTGAGGAGATCTCGGGCTACACTGCCACGCTGACCCGGCAAGAGCGCATCAACGGCGAGCTTCGCCCCGAGCAGCGTCTCCGGATCAAAGTCCGGCACGAACCGTTCTCCGTCTACCTCCGGTTCGAGTCCCCCCGGCCCGGCCGGGAGGCGCTCTATCACGAGGGCCGCTTCGACAACCACGTGCTCGTCCACAACGGCGACTGGACCCGGCGCTTCCTCCCCCGCGTGAAGCTCGACCCGAACGGCCCGATCGCCCTGGCCGACAACCGCCACCCGATCACCGAGATCGGCCTTGCCCACCTCTCCCGGAAACTCCTCCACTTCCGGAAACTCGACCTGGATGATCCGCACGCCGAGACGATCCTCGACCGCGTGACCGACGAGGACGGGAGCCTCTGGTACCGCTCGCTCCACTCCCACTCCGACTCCAGCGACGACCGGCCGTTCTGCCGGGTCGAGGTCCGCTACTCCCCCGAATGCCTCGTCCCCCTGCACATCGTCAGCTACGACTGGCCCGAGCCGGCCCTCGACCCCGACTCGGGGGAGCTGAAGCTGGCCGAGCGCTACCACTACGAGGACGTCGAGTTCGACGTCGCGTTCTCCGAGCTGGACTTCGACCCCAGGAACCCCGAGTACGACTTCGAGCGGTATTGATCCGGGCCGAGGCCCCGGCGGCCGTCGCCCCGGATCATCCCATCGACTCGGGCTCAGGCATTGACCCTCGCCCCCTCGGCCACCCGGGCCTGACGCTCCCGGTCGGCCCGCTGCAGCCCTCTCGCCAACGCCCGGAGATTGCGGGCGTTCTGGCCGAAATCTCCCTTGCCGATCCGAGACGAGCTCTTGGCCAGGACGAGCGACCCTCTCGGGTCGGGCTCGAAGACGATGTGCACGTCGTCCACGAACCTCCAGACTCGCGTCGTGTGGGTCGCGTGGATCATGCCCCGCTCCTCGTAGGTGGCCACAACGCGCCAGCGCGGCCATCGGGCGATCTCCTTCTCGGCCCACGAGACGGCGTGGACCGGGGGCAGGGAGATCGCGAAGGGCTTCAGATCGGGGTCGGACGCCTCCCAGTGCAACTCGGCGCGGTTCCTGGTCAGGCCATCGAGCCAAGCCATCGGTTCGCTCCTCCGCATTCGGGGCCGGCCCGGCGGGGGAGAACTCCCTCCCCTCGGGGGGCCCACCATCGTATCCTCGATCGGGAAATCGCTCCCGGCAAGCCCGGCTCGGGCACCGTGCCGATCGACCGACGAATCCCGCGACGACGGGGGGAATCCATGAATCGATCGTCTTCGATGCGAGCGTGGCTCGGTCGGCTCTGGACCGCTTGCGTTCTGGTCCTCGGCGTCGTGGCCGTCGCCGAGGGGCGGGCCCCGGGGATCGAGCTGACCGTCGATGCCGGCCGCTTCGATCGCCGCGACTGCCCCGTGCAACTCTCGGTCCCGATTGACGAGATTCCGGGGGAACTCGCCGATCGGCTCTCCTCGGCGGCCGACCAGGGCGGCTGGCTCCCGCTGGTCGAAGTGGGGGGCCAGGGCTCCCGGGTCGTCGCCCAGGTCGATCGCCCGGCGGAGGGTGCCGATCGCCTGCGGATCCTACTGGTCCTCCCCGGCCAGACGCCGAGCGGATCGCGTCGCGTCTTCCGGGAGGTCGATGGACCTGTCCTCCCCTCGCCATGGGCCTTCTCCACCTCTCCCGAGGGGCACCTGGAGCTGTCCCACCGCGACGCCCCGGTCTTCCGCTACAACACCCGTCCCGTCGTCCATCCCGATCACCAGAGCCCGAACCAGCCGAGAGACGCCTACATCCACCCCGCCTTCTCCCCCTCCGGGGCGATGGTGACCGGCGACTATTCCAGCGAGTCCCACCCCCACCACCGCGGCTTCTTCCTGGCCTACACCAAGACCGAGGTTGGCGACCTCCACCCCGACTTCTGGAACATCCAGAACGGTTCCGGCAAGATCCGCTTCGATCATCTCGGCGACGCCGTCGCCGGCCCCGTCTCCGCCCGAGTTTCCACCTTCCACCGCTGGGAGGCGGCCCGGCCCGACGGTGATCGGGTCGAGGTCTTGACAGAGCGCTGGGATCTGGAGGCGATCGACATTCCCGGCTCCCCTTACTGGCTGATCGACCTGACGACGACCCAGCAGGCGACCGGCGAACCGATGGTCCTCCCCCCTTACCGCTACGGCGGCATGGCCTACCGAGGCCCCGATTCCTTCTTCCCGAGAGGGGTGCTCGACGTACTGACCAGCGAGGGTCTCGACCGCGTCCAGGGCGACCAGAAGCCCGCCCGCTGGGTCGACCTCACCGGCCCGATCGCCGACGGCTCCAACACCTACGCCGGCGCCGTCATCTTCGACCACCCCGGCAACCTCAACCATCCCACCCCCGCCCGCATCCACCCGACAACGCTCCCCTTCTTCTGCTTCGTCCCCAGCCACGACACCACCGTCACCATCGGCCCCGACACCCCGACCGTCTTCCGCTACCGCATCCTCATTCACGACGGCCACCCGGACGCCGATCGCAACGATCGCGCCTGGCGAGACTTCGCCAATCCCCCGTCGGTCGTCCTGTCCTCGGCCGGAAGCTGATCCCGGCTCGTCTTTCTCTGCGAGGGGTTCTGGACCCCGCCCCGATGACCCTGGTCCTCAAGCCGGTCGCCTCCGCCGGGGGCCTCCAACCCCCGATCCGGATGACACCGGGGAAGAGCCCGAGGGGATCAGCTCGGTGTCGCGATGCTCCTCCGCCGGATCTCGCTCGATGGTCCGATCGCATCGATTGTGAGGGCGGCTCGGGGGGCGAGGTCCGTCCTGGATGGGCCCGTCAGTGGTCCAACCGGTTCAACCGGGCCGGGGGAGAGGTCGGGGAGGGCTGGATCGTTCTTGCCCAGGACGGGGTCATCGAACGCGCCTCGCGGCGATCGCATCGAGCCGGACGGTGCGTCCGCGTCGCGATTCCGGGGGCCCTGGACCGAGATCGTCCGGGGGGAATCGCGAACCGGATACCTCTTCGGGGCCGTCGATCGGTCGCGGTCGTTGCTTCCGGGAGGGTCGGAGGAGATTCGGCTCGGCTCCTCCGGGAGAGGAGCCAGGGGGTTCCGAGCGGCAGGATCGGTCCATCCGGCTGATCGGCCGACCGCTACGACCGGGCCGATCGGCGCGGCCTTCTCAGGCGGATGGCGGCGGGCAAATTCCCCGGGGGAGCGATGGGCCATCGATCGGCGGGGGGTCGATAACACCGGCGGTCAGTCCCGTCGACCGGACCCGGCAGGAGCCGGGGTCGGCGAGGGCCCGTCTCCGCGGGAAGTCGTCGTGGCCGCCCCCGGCCCGGCATCGCCGCCGTCTCCTCGCACCGTCGGGGGGCCGACGTCGCGGCCGGATCGAGGCGTGCCGGGCTCTGCCCGGGTCGGCCAGTGCGCCGGTCCGGACACCCAGGGAGGGAGCAGGAAGTGAACGTCGTCACGACACGATTCGGGACGATCCAGGTCCGGGAGCTGGACGTGATCCAGGTCCCCGAGGGCCTGGTGGGTTTCCGGGGGACCACGCAATTCGTGCTCTGGCCGGATCCGGAGGTCAGCGGGCTGGTCTGGCTCCAGTCCACGGCCGACCCGGACCTGGCCTTCGCGATGGTCCCGCCCCAGGTCGCCGTGTCCGATTACCGGGTCGAACTCCGTCCCGGCGACCGCACGGCCCTGGAGCTGGACGAGGCGGGCGAGCCGTCCGTCTTTGTGATCCTCAACCGCGGGGAGCAGGGGCTGACCGTCAATCTCCAGGGGCCCCTGGTCTTCAACCTGGCGCGCCGGCTGGGCAGGCAACTCGTGCTGACCTCCAGCCGATACGCCGTCCGGTTCCCGCTGGGGGAGCCGGAGGCGTCTCCGGCCGTGCTGCCCGGCCCCTCGGCGTTGCGCGCCACGGCCTGACGCGGTCGGGGACCCCTCGTCGAACCCCGGGCCCGACCCCGTCGCGAGCAATCGCGGCCCGGGGCCGATCCCGAGCACGGCGTGAGGCCCCGTCGTGGTCCGCCGACAAACCGGACGACGTGGCCAGGGATGGGCACGTCCGTCGCTGGCAGGAGGAAGGAGCCTAGTCCATGCTGGTCCTGTCCCGACACCGCGACGAGAGCATCATCATCGGCGATGACATCGTCATCACCGTGGTGGACATACGGGGCGACAAGGTCCGGTTGGGGATCGCGGCCCCGATCGAGATCTCCGTGCACCGCCAGGAGGTGTACGAGGCCATCCAGCGCGAGAATCGGCAGGCGAGCCGACTGGACCCCCAGGAGGCACGTCGGATCGACCGGCTCAACGGCAGCCCCCCGCTGAGGCGAGAGCCCCGGCGGAACCGCCCGGAAACCGGTTGATCTTCCGGCCGATTCGAGTCGCGGGGGCCGTCTTCCCCGTCGCAATCCCCCCCTTCGGATCGCACCCGTCCGGGTGGGCCCCGGCCTCGGCCGTCGGCCCACCCGGCTCGATCCGGCGACGATCCGGCGACGATCCGGCTCGGGAACGGGGGCGATCGTCTCAATCCAGCTCGATCAGGAACTCATCCCGCCCTCCCGGCGTGGGGATGTTTTCCCACTTTCCGTCGTCTTCGGAGATCAGGTCGCGATCGTCCAGCTCGATCACCTCGGCCTCCACCCGAGGGGCCGGCGACGGCGGGTTCAACTCGCCGATCGAGGGGGTCGGCGCGCCGAACCCGACCAGCACCGAGTCCGAAGGCCGCTGCAGCATCTCCGACGGGCTCGGCGTGTCGTCGGGGCCGAGATAGACGCGCACCTTGTAGCCGCCAATGCTCACCTTGTCGCCCGGGAGCAACGCGGCCCATCGGATCCGTTGGCCCTTGACCTTCGTCCCGTTGGTCGAGGCCAGGTCCCTCAGGATCAACAGCCCGGACGTCCGCACCAGGACGCAATGACGTTTCGAGATCGACGGGTGGTCGATTCGGACGTCGCAATACTCGCGCCGACCGAGCACGGTGATGTCGCGGGTGATCCGGATGGGAGGATCGCCATTGTCCGGCAGGAGTTCAGCCTTCATCGCCACCTGGGGGCTGAAGCTTCATCCGGCGGGGTCCCGTCTTGCCGATCGAGTCGTGGACCTTATCCCGAATTCTAGCCTGGATACGCGGATCCGACAACCCAAGCATCGGCCGCCGTTCCCGGAACCGGCGCGACGGAGGCCCGAGTCCTGAAACATCCTCAGGCCGCCCCCGGTATCGATCGCGGGAGCAGACCACGACGGGCCAGACCCTCGCCGACACGGACCCGTCCGGAGCGAGCCGGGGAGATCCACCATGACCAGCACCATCGGGCGGCGGGCGATCGCGACCATCTCGGCGGCGACGGTCCTCTGGCTCTCGGCCCCGAGGGGGACACTGGCCTCGGCCGAGGGGGGCCCGGCCGGCCCCGGTTCGGATTTCCTCGGCCCGGAGACGGTAGTTTACGCCGAGCTCTCCCGCCCAGGAGAGCTGCTCGACCGCCTCACCGGGGACCGGCTCCGGGGACTGCTCAACGCCATCCCCGCCTCCGCCGAGGCCCTGGACAGCCCCCAGTTCCAGGAGCTTCGCCAGCTCGTCGAGCTGATCGCCGGCCGGCTCGACACGACCTGGGACGACGGCCTCCGCTCGCTGACCTCGGGCGGCATCGTCCTCGGAGTCGAGGAGGCCGACCCTCCCCGGCTGGTGCTCGTCGTCATCCCGGAGGATCCGGCCTTCCTCGAGCGGGCCCACGAGACGCTCGTCGACCTCGCCCGAGAGGACGCCCGCCAGAAGGGAGCCCCCGAGCCGATCTCGGAAGACAACCATCGCGGCCTGACGACCTACAGCGTCTCGGATGAGGAGGCACACGCCCTCATCGACGGCAAGCTTGTCCTCTCCAACAGCCTCGAGGCGCTCCGGGCGGTCATCGACCGCCACCTCGATGGCGGCGACCGCCTGACCGATTCCCCCTTCTTCTCAGAACGGAAGCCGGACGGCTCCGAGCCGCCGCTTGCCTGGGCCTACGCTCGGGTCGACCGCCTCCGAGAGCTGGACCCCGGCCGATTCGCCAGCGAGGAGCCCGACGCCGGGGCGATGCTGCTCCTCGGGGCCTGGCTCGAGTTGCTCCAGGAGACCCCCTGGGCCTCCGCCCGGGTCGACTGGAGCGAGGACCGGCTGTCCGCGGTCCTCACGGTGGCGACCCCTCCCAAGGGCCGATCCGAGGTGATGGCCCGCTTCCTCCCCCCCGAAGGGGCCGGCGCCCCCCATCCGATCGCCCTGCCCGGCCGCCTGGCGACCATCAACCTCTGGCGCGATCAGATGGCCCTCTGGGAGGCCCGAGCGGACCTCCTCCCTCCCGAGGCGCTCCAGGGCCTCGCCCAGCTCGACTCCTTCGCCGGCACCTTCTTCGGGGGGCGAGACTTCGGCGACTCGGTGCTCGCCCCGCTCGGCGACCGGTGGCAGCTCGTGGCCGCGATGCAGGACTTCGACGCGATGGACCCCGAGCCCGCCCTCAAGCTCCCGGCCTTCGCCCTGGTCGTCGGACTCGACGCCGATCGACCCGAGTTCCCCCAGCGGCTTCGCGTCGTGTTCCAATCAATTCTCGGGCTCGTGAACCTCGGCGCCGCCGAAACGGGAGCTCCTCCCCTGATGCTCGGCGCCGAGACGCACGAGGGCGTGACGATCTCGACCGCCACCTTCATGGCCCCCCCCGAGCCGGCCGACGACGAACCGGCGGGCGAGGTCCACGCTCGCCACAACTTCAGCCCGTCGATCGCCGAGGTCGAGGGCCGCTTCATCCTCAGCTCGAGCCTCGGCCTGACCCGTTCCCTGATCGACGCGATCCAGGACGATCCCGAGCCCCAGTCGACCGACGCCACCCTGCTGATGACCGCCGACGGGCCCGCCCTGGCCGGCCTGGTCGAGCTGAACCGAGAACGCCTGGTGCTTCAGAATATGCTCGAACGCGGGAACGACCGCACCGCCGCCGAGCGGGACGTGGAGACGCTGGCTGCCTTGCTCCGCTCTCTCGGGCAGGCCACCCTGCGCGTGTCCGACGACGACGACGCTTCGACCCTCTCGCTCGACGTCCAACTCGGCGACCCCCGCTGATCGATCCGCTCCCTCCTCCGAAGGCGCGGCCCAGCGGTCGGAGGAGGGGACGCGCGACGGGCACGGTGGCCCCGGCCTCCTCGCGATGCTCCCGATCAACCCAGGCCGGCAGGAGCAGAGAGACCAGGCTCCGGGCCCGATCCGATCTCATTGACGTCAACCAGAATGATGGAACGATGATGGAAGCGGGCGCTTCCCTGGATCGGGGAATTCCGATGCAATCCTCCCCCTTGCTCAACGACCCCGATCGGGCCTGGTGTCGCTTCGAGCCCTCCGGCGAGGAGCCCTGGGACCTCCCCCGAGTGGCCCACCTCCACCGCCGGGCTGGCTTCTCGGCCTCGTGGGACGCCCTGCAACGCGACCTGGGGGACGGGCCCGAAGCGAGTATCGACCGGATCCTCGACGGCGAGCCGTCGGCCCTCGACGGCTCCCCCGCGGCGGAGTTCGACCGGCTGATGGACGCCCTCGCCCGGGGTCCCGGGGCCGCAGGAGGGGCGGCCGGGCTCCAGGCGAGTTGGCTGTACCGGATGATCCACACTCCGCACCCGCTCCGAGAGCGGATGACGCTGTTCTGGCATGATCATTTCGCCACCTCCATCGAAAAGGTCGGCGATCCCGACCTGATGCGTCGGCAGGTCGACCTGCTGCGGCGATGTTCCCTCGGCTCCTTCGCCGAGCTGCTGCGGACGATCGCCCGAGACCCGGCTATGCTCATCTGGCTGGACGCCACCGAGAGCAAGCGGCAACACCCGAACGAGAACTACGCCCGAGAGGTGATGGAACTGTTCACCCTCGGCCGAGGCCAGTACACCGAGCGGGACATCCAGGAAGCCGCCCGAGCCTTCACCGGCACCGTTGTCGTCCGGGGCCGCTACCGACACGATCCCCGCCAGTTCGACGACGGCGAGAAGACCGTGCTCGGCCGCACCGGCCGCTTCGACGGCGACGCCATCGCCGACATCCTGCTCGACCAGCCCTCCTGCGCCCGGTTCCTCTGCCGGAAGCTGTTCTCCTGGTTCGTGAGCGAGGTCGACGAGCCCTCGGATGCTCTGATCGAGCCCCTCGCCTTGGCCTACCGAGACTCGGATTATGACACCCGGGTGCCGGTGGCCATGATTCTCCGTTCCCGCCTCTTCTTCGACCCGGCGATCCGTCGCCGTCGGGTCAAGAGCCCGGTCGAGTTCGCCGTCGGCACGATCCGGGCGCTGGAGATCCTGGCTCCGACCGTCTCCACGCAGGAGCTGGCCGAAGCCTGTACCCGGATGGGACAGGCGCTGTATGCTCCGCCGAGCGTCGCCGGCTGGGACGGCGGCCCGGCCTGGATCAACACGGCGACAATTCTTGCTCGGTCGAACGCCGCGCTTGCCCTGCTCGACGACCGCCGGCGGTTCGATCCCGAGGCACTGGCCTCCCGCCACGGCCGCTCCGACGACCCGGCCGGCTTCTTCGTCGACCTGCTCGTGCAAGACGCCTTCGGACCCGACGTGCTCGACCGAATCCGAGGATCGGCCCGGGAGGCGGCCGCGCTGGTGCTCACCTCGCCCGAATACCAGCTCTCCTGACATCGTGTCGGACCGATCGGATCCGCCGGAACCCGAGGATCGACCCATGAGTACGCGTCGCCGAGATTTCCTCCGGTCTTCGCTGTCTGCCGCCACGCTCGTCTCCATTGGCGGGCCGACCATCCCCGGCTTCCTCGCCCGATCGGCCCGGGCCGCCAGCGCCGAGGGAACAGGGGACGAGGGGAGGATCCTCGTCGTCCTCCAGCTCCTCGGCGGGAACGATGGGCTGAACACGGTGGTTCCCCACGCCCTCGACGGCTACTCCCGGAACCGGAAGCGGATCCGGCTGGCGAGCGGCCAGCTCCATCGGATCGATGATCAGGTTGGCTTGCATCCGAGGATGGGGAAGCTGGCCGAGTTGCTGGAGCGCGACCGCCTGGCGATCGTCCAGGGGGTCGGCTACCCGAACCCGGACCGCTCCCACTTCCGATCGATGGAGATCTGGGAAACCGCCCGGACCGACTCCGGCCCCGAGGCGATCGAAACCGGCTGGATCGGCCGGGTCCTCGACGCCCACCCCCCGAAACCAGGCCAGGACCCTCCCGCGTTGCACATCGGGGCAGGGCGGTCCCCGCTGGCGACGAAGGCGAAGCGGGTCGAGGTGCCCTCGCTCGAGCGGGTCGACCAGTTCCGGCTTCAACTCGCCGGAGCCGCCCCCGAGCAGCGATCGGCCCGGACCGCGATGTCGGACGTGGCCCGGGTCGACCGGGGAGACGATCCCCTGCTCGGCTTCCTCCGCCGGAGCACCCTGTCGGCCTATGAGTCGAGCCGACGGCTGGAGGAGGTCGCGGGTACCGATGGCGATTCATCCTACCCGAATTACGGCCTCGCCCAGCGCCTGAAGCAGGTCGCCCGGCTTATCAAGGCCGGCTTCGGCACCCGGATCTACTACACCCGCCAGGACGGGTACGACACCCACGCCAACCAGTTCGACACCCACGCCGCCCTGCTCAACGAACTGGCCGACTCGCTTGCCGCTTTCCACGACGACCTGGCCGGCGCCGGCCTGAACGACCGAGTGGCGGTCCTCGTCTTCAGCGAGTTCGGCCGTCGCCTCGCCGAGAATGCTTCGGGTGGCACCGACCACGGCGCCGCGGCCCCCGTCTTCGTCGTCGGGCCCGTCCGACACGCCGGCCTGATCGGCGAACACCCGAGCCTCGAACCCGACGATCTCGACGACGGCGACCCCCGGTTCCACACCGACTTCCGCCGCGTCTACGCCGCGATGCTCGACCACTGGCTCGGCCTGCCCTCGGCCCCCATCGTCGGGGAGGGGTTCGAGCCGCTGCCGCTCTTGCCACCGGCTCGGGGGTGAGCGGGAGACGGTGAGGCTCGGCCGATGGAGCATCCCACGGCCGCTCTCCCGCCGGTTGCCGATCCCGACCTGGGGTGGTACAACCCCGGCATGGCATGGTTCGAACGCCTCGATCCGATCCTCCAGGCGCTCCTGGCCGGCGGCTTCACCTGGGGGGTGACGGCGGTCGGGGCGGCGTCGGTGTTCCTGACGCGATCGATGAACCGGAGGCTGCTCGACGTGATGCTCGGGTTCGCGGCGGGGGTGATGATCGCCGCGAGCTTCTGGTCGCTCTTGCTGCCGGCGATCGAGCTGTCCAGGGAGCTGGGAGGGACCGGCTGGGGGCCCGCGCTCGTGGGATTTCTGCTCGGTGGGGTGGCGTTGCGTCTGGGAGACCTCTGGCTGCCCCACCTGCACCCGGGCCTGGCGATGGATCAGGCCGAGGGGGTGAAGACCCTTTGGAAGCGGACGACGCTGCTCGTCCTGGCGATCACCCTGCACAACATCCCGGAAGGCCTGGCGGTGGGGGTGGCCTTTGGCGCGGCGGAGTCGGGGATGGAGGCGGCCTCCCTCTCGGCGGCGATCGCGCTGGCCGTCGGTATCGGCCTGCAGAACCTTCCGGAAGGGATCGCGGTGGCGATGCCGCTGCGGGGAGAGGGGACGGGGCGGTTCCAGGCCTTCTGGTGCGGGCAGCTCTCAGCGGTGGTCGAGCCGGTGGCCGCGGTGCTTGGGGCCGCGGCCGTGATGGTCGTCCGGCCGCTCTTGCCGTATGCCCTGGCGTTCGCGGCGGGGGCGATGATCTACGTGGTCGTCGAAGAGCTGGTGCCCGAGAGCCAGCAGCACGGCAACGATGACCTCGCGACGCTCGGCACAATGGCCGGATTCGCGGTGATGATGGTGCTGGACGTCTCGCTCGGGTAGGGAGGCGGCCGTTCGACCTTCCCAGGCCGATCGAGGGCCGCTCCGTCCCTCCTCGGTCGCCCTGGGCCTCGATCGATCAGTGCCGGAAGTGGCGGCGGCCGGTGAAGACCATGGCGATGCCGTGCTCGTCGCAGGCGGCGATGACCTCCTCGTCGCGCCGGGAGCCCCCAGGCTGGATGATGGCGGTGATCCCGGCGGCGGCGGCCGCGTCGGGACCGTCCCGGAAGGGGAAGAAGGCGTCGGAGGCGAGCACGGCGCCGGCAGCCCGAGGACCAGCCTTTCGGGAGGCGATTTCGACCGAATCCAGCCGGCTCATCTGCCCGGCGCCGACACCCACCACCTGCCCCTCGGCGGCGAAAACGATCGCGTTCGACTTGACCGCCTGGCAGACCTTCCAGGCGAAGGAGAGGTCGGCCAACTCTCGATCGTTCGGGGGCCGCTTGGTGACGACTCGGCCCTCGGCCAGGGGGTCGGCCTGCATCGTGTCCCAATCCTGAACGAGCAGGCCACCCTCGACTCGGCGGAGGTCCATCCCAACCGGAGGGGGGGAGCCAGGCCCGATCGGGGCGCCGAGGTCGAGCAGGCGGACGCTGTTCTTCCAGGACGGCCGGGTGGTCAGCGCCTCGAAGGCATCGGGCTCGAAACCCGGGGCGACAATGCACTCGATGAATCGGCCGGGAGTCACCATGCGCTCGGCTGTCGCCAGATCCACCACCCGGTTCAGCCCGACGATGCCGCCGAAGGCGCTGACGGGGTCGCCGTCGTAGGCACGCTCGAATGCCTCGGCCAGCGTCGTTCCGACCGCGGCGCCGCAGGGGTTGTTGTGCTTGAGCACACAGGAGGCGGGCCGGTCGAAGGACCGGATCAGGCGCAGGGCGCTGTCGAGGTCGAGAATATTGTTATACGAGAGTTCCTTGCCGTGTCGGATTCTCGCGGTGGCGAGGTTTGGGCCCGACGTGCCGGGATTGATGTAGAAGGCGGCCCGCTGGTGGGGGTTCTCGCCGTATCGGAGGACGGTGCGCCGCTCGAATCGAAGGGAGAGCTCGTCGGGGAAGCTCTCGGGACGGCCGGCCTGCTCGGAATCGGAATTGGAATCGGAACCGATCAGGTAGGAGAGGATGGCGCGGTCGTAGTGGCCGGTCTTGCGGAAGGCCTCCAGGGCCTTGCCCCGGCGGAAGGCCAGGGTCGTGCCGCCGTGCCGTTCCAGTTGCTCGAGCAGGCCTGGATACTGGTCTGGGTCGGTCAGGACGGTGACGAAGGCGTGGTTCTTGGCCGCGGCCCGGATCAGGGACGGGCCGCCGATGTCGATCTTCTCGATCGCCTCGGCGAGCGTCACGCCGGGCTTCGCGACGGTCTGCTCGAACGGGTAGAGGTTGACCACGACGAGGTCGACGGGGGGGACGCCCAGACTGGTCAGGGCGTCCAGATCCTCGGGCACGTCCCGTCGGGCGAGGATGCCGGCGTGGACCTTGGGGTGCAGGGTCTTGACCCGACCGCCGAGGATCTCGGGGCTTCCGGTGAAGTCGGAAACCTCTTCGGCCGAGATCCCGGCGTCGAGGAGCGCCGATCGGGTCCCTCCACTGGCCAGCAGCGCGACGCCTCGTTCGGAGAGGCCCCGGGCGAGTTCGACGAGCCCCCGCTTGTCGGAGACGCTCAACAGGGCACGTCGGATCGGGATCAGGGTGTCGGTCGCGTCGGGCATCTCGGGTCGGAGCCTCATCAGTCGGTCGATCGAGGGAGCGGCGGCTCGGGGGCCAGCGACGGGAGGCCGCCCCGGGGGCGGCCTTTCCGGAAAGGGGGGTGAGGGGGATTCGGAAACCGGCCCCGGATGCGAGGGGATCCGGAGCCGGGCCCCCCTCGGGGGCTTAGCGGATCCGCCGGGGACGTGCCGGCAGGGCGCCGAAGCCGAAGTCGAACGGGTTGTCGTCCTCGGCGGGCTCTTCGGCCTGGGGACGAACCGGGACGGGGACCGGGGGAGGGGTCTGGGAGTCCTCGGTGCTGTCGTCTCGGAGGAAGCCGAACGGTCGCTCCGAGGCCGCCCGGAGCGGGATCGGCCCGGTGTAGACGACGTCGGGGCTGGGGGAGGGCTCCCGGAGGCAGATCAGCGTCCCGGTGGCGGTGGCCAGGTAGATCCGATCGTGGACGTCGTTGGTGACCGCCAGGGAGAATCCCCTGAGGTCGAGACCGAGTCGGCCGAACGTCTCGGAGGGACCAGCGACGAGTTCGCCAGAGTCTCGGCTCACGACGGCGAGGTCGCCGTACTCGGTCTTCAGATAGATCCGGGTCGGGCTCAGGGCGAGAATCCGATTGGCGCCGGTCTGGACCCCCTTGGGCCGGAGGGCCGGCTCGCCGGTGGCCGGGTCGAGCGCCAGTTGGGCCGTGCCAGGCACCGGGTATCGGAGGCCCGTCCTCGGGTCAACCTGCTCCCGCTCGGTCCCGGGGATGGGGATCGGCTCGGACCAGTTCGGCATGGGCGTGCCGGTCTCCGGGTCGACGGCGAACAGGAGGCCCGCGTCGTTGAGGACGTAGACGGCCGGAGCCATCGCGATGGTCTCCTCCTGCTCAACGACCCGGGTGACGTTGCGGGAATACTCCCGCAAGTCGGTGCCGGTGAAGGTCTGGGCCTCCTCGACCCGAACAAGGCGGGTCACGGTCACGTCTCCCCCGCCAACGAGCGGCTGCGCGGAGATGGAGGTGCCGGTGGGGAAGACCCAGGGCGTCTCCGGTCGGTCGTACCGGCCGGTCTCCGGGTTCAGCGCGAAGAGGAACAACCGGAAGCCGTAGAGATTGCCATTCATCGACGGGACGATCAGCCGGCTGTCGGGGCCGGTGCCGAAGGTGCCCATCGAGGCGAAGAGCTGGCCGATCGGGTGGGTGCGGTACAGGATCGCGGGCGGGTCGATCTGGGAAACATAGAGCTTGCCGCCGTTGGAGGCGAAGGCGACGACGAACTGAGTCGGGATCGGCTCGGCGGTGATCGCGCCGTTGGTCGCGAAGTTCCAGGCGAACCCCCCAGGGGGGCCGGACTGACGCCGGAACCGCTCCTCCCGGGTCGACACCAGCGAGTAGGCGATCAGCTTCCCGTTGACCAGGCCCACGATCACCAGATCGAGGGTGGCGGCCACCGGGGAGGAGGCGTTGGCCTCCATCCGCTGCGCCCAGACCTGGCGGCCCGTGGCGCGGTCGAGCGCGTAGAGGAAGTTGCCGTTGATGGCGAACACCTGAGACGCCGGCGAGTAGCCGATCGCATCCGTGACCTGGGAGACGATCCGCTTGCGTTCGTTCAGGGGAAGGTCGGCGTTCCCCCAGAGCGGCCGGAGCCGGTCCTTCAGGTCGGCCATCTTGCGGTAGGCGTCGGGGTAGTCGTCCTCCGTAGTGTCGAGGGCGAGGGTGCCATCGGCGTCGAAGACGCGGAAGTTGAGGACCTCCTGAGGATCGCCGCCATCGGGCGAGGGGCGGGTCGACCGGGCGATGACCACCAGGAATCTCCCCTCGCTTGGCAATTCGTCCCGGGTCCCGAAGGAGGGGATGAGTTGGAGCGAGGGTGGTTCGGCGTAGACGCCGACGTCCTGGGCCGAGCCGCCCGCGGGGCCGATGTCGGCCGACCAGATCAGTCGGCCGGTTTCCGCGTCGAGGCAGTAGAGCAGGGCGTCGGTGGTCTGGGCGAAGAGCAGCTCGCCGTCCGCGGAGAGGCTCAGGTGGTCGAGCTGCTCAAGGCCGGCCTGGAGCGGCACGGCGGTGAACCAGTTCCGCTCCAGACCAATTCGCCCGAGGGCGGCGCGGTCGGGCAGGGCGATGTCGGAGATCGTGTTCTGGCCGTCGGCGGGGACGGCCCAGGCCAGGGCGCCGAGGGCCGCCCAGGCCAGCGTCAATCGGCGAATCATGGGGACGTGTCCTCTGCGGCGATCGAGGGGTCGGCGCGTGGGGTCGGGGGCGTCGGGGGCCTCCGGGCGGGACCGCGCCGCAACCCCCGCACTTGACTAAGGATTCGTAGCCGACGACCGGGGGCCGGTCAAGTTGCCGGACGCATCGGGCCGGGCGCCTGTGCCGGTCGATCCCCGGGTTCCGGTCGCCCGGCGGCTTCAGGGGGACGGGGTTTGCCCGGGGGATTCGAAGGCTCCCGGCGAGGGTTCCGGACCCGACGGCCCGACGTCTTCCCGCCGGGCGGCGACGACCTTCCACCCGGTGTCGATCGCGTCGAGCCGGAACCGAAGCAACCGGAGTCGCAGCCGTCGAGCCGGGGAGCCGGCAGCGGCAAGGGTGTCCTCGACCGTGGCGACCACCTCGGCCTCCTCCAGGACGAACGGTCCGTCGGCCTCGATCGTGAAGAACGGTCGACCGAGCAGGTCGTCCCAGGTGTCTGGATCCTCGCCGAAGCGGAGGGCCAGGGCCTGGGCGTCGGGGGGGAGGGGAGGCTCGGCGTCCCGAACCAGCTGCTCGTAGGTCGGGACCAGCTCGCGGCGGGGCAACGCCTGGGTGAGCCTGGCAAACGACTCGGCGAACTCGATCGCGGCATCGAGCTGCTCGTCGGCGCTGCCGCCGGCGATCCGGGAGTAAACGTCGGCCTGCTCGTTCTCCTGCCTGGCCCGATCGGCCTCGTCCAGGAACTCAGCGGCCACGCCGAGGGGGTTGGCGTTCTGGAAGCGGCCGATTGCCGGGTCGTAGGTGTACGACTCGGCGATCGTCCGGTGTAGCGCGGCGATCGGGGCGAACGACCCTCGGATCGTCTCGTCCCCCTCGGGGTCGCGCTGGGCGTCATCGAAGGACGCGATGGCGGGGGGATCGGTCAGGGTCGAGAGGAGCTCGATGCGCTCGATGTCCCGGGAGACGAGGGCGTCGAGGAACGCTCGGGCGGTCCGCTCGACGGGGTCCATCGGGCGGGGGGCCTCCGCCTCGGTCGGCTCGGGACGACGGAGCAGGGGGAGGAGCACCAGGGTGGCGACCCCCAGTCCGGCCAAGGCCCCGAGCACAAAGGGCACGAGGCGTCGGAGTCGGCGACGGCGGCGGTCGTCCGGGTGGTCGTCCTCGACGGGGTCGACCACCGCGGGGGAGGCCGGCGGGTCCTCCCGACGCCGCTTCGGGCCGGAGGCCAGCCGGGCGACCTCCTCCATCGTCGCCGGCATCCGGGCCGAGCTGCCGCACTTGGGGCAGGAGACGATCTGGCCGAGTCGCTCGTCGGTGGTGAGGAAGGTGGTCAGGCACTCGGGGCAAGACAATCGGATCGTCATCGGGCCTCCTCCGGATCGTCGCCGCGGTCGGGTGGCTCGGCGATCCGCTGCCGAGGGGCGACTCCCAGGCATTCGGGGCACGCGTCGTCGACGCCAACGTAGGGCCGGGAGCAGCGCGGGCAGAGCCCGGCGCTGCGGCGGAGGGTCGGCAAGGAAGCCCGCAGGCTGGCCCCCTCGGCGGTGTCGCCGAAGGTCTCAGCGACCCGCGAGGCGAGCCCAACCACGTCGGGCCGGACCGAACCGGTCCGCAGCCGCTTCTGGATCAGGAGCATCAGCCAGCCGATGACCTGCCGGTCCAGCTCCTTGAGCTCCTCTCCCCGAAGGTGCAGGGTCAGCTCGTCTCGATAAGAGATCACCTGGTCCGGGTCGTTGACGGACCGGGCCGCTTCGAGCCTCGCCTTCAGGTCGTCAACCGTCAATCGGCGGCCCTCGACGACCTCCTGAGCGAGGGCGTCGGCCTCCGGGGCGTCGGGGAAGTCGCGACGCAGGCCGGCGATGAGGCGATCGGCCCGGTCCCATCGAGCCTCCTCGATCGCTTGCCGGATGCCGGCCAGCGCGATCGACTTGCCCTGGTCGCCGGCCGATCCGACCGCCGCCGGGGCCTGGGTCAGCCGCTCGACCGCCAGGGCGATCCGGGCCAGGCTGGGCGCCACCTGCCGCTCAATCAGCATCGCCGTCCGCTCCGAGGCCTCCGCCTGGTCGACCATCAGGCCGATCAGCTCGGCCGCCGCCTTGAGGATGCGGTCGGCCACCCAGCCGGCCAACGCGAACCCGCCGCCGTAGGCCAGCAGCGCGACGCCAAGCACGACGCGCTCCCCCCAGGTCAACTGCACGTCCGAGACCAGGGCCTTGGTCCGGTCGAGCACCATTCCCAGTCCGACCGCGAACAGCCCGAACCGCACCAGGGGAGACAGCACCAGCAGGGCGCGTCGGGCCGCCCTCAGGGACTCCGGGCCTCGGGGGGATCGGGAGGGGTCGGGCATGGTGGTCACTCGGTTCCGCTCGGGCTTCCCGCTCGATGCACTCGTCAATTATCTCAGACCGATCGAGCCGACCGCGAGGGGCCGGATTCCCCCGCAAGGCCAATCGGCTCGCAGCCGACTCGGCGGCTCGCCTCGGAACCGGTGCGCCTCGGCACGCTTCCCCTGATCGCCATAAGTCTCGACAATTCCGACACTTGACGAACGCCGTTGGCTTCGCTCCGCGCCAGGGACGCGCCGAGGACTCCCCGCTCGGCTCGGCTCGGCCCAGATCGCCGCTCCCGGGGAGCAGCGTCACCAGGGACGAAGCGGATCCCCAATCGGCACGCAAGGGCTGGATTCCCTAAGCACTGAATTGGAACCATCTTGCTCGATCGAATTGGCTTCGCTCCGTCGCTCCGCGCTCCGTTGCTCCGTGGTCCGGGGTCGTCCCGCGTCCGCCCCCTTTGGCCGATCGCGCCGAGGCGGCGTCTCCTCGCGCCGGGGAGGAATCGGGTTCGGGAATTGGGCACGGAGCCACGTTGGAATGGGTGGATGCTCGTGTGCCGAGCGAGGTCCCCGTGGCTGGGGGCGAGCCTCAGGGGTCACACGTTGATCGACGACTTGCCAAGGAGAAGAAGGCGGGCCTTCGCGTTTATTATCTCCGGGTGGTGAATCGGACGTGATTGCGGGAGGGGGGGCGGTTGGCGCTTGGCGAGGGGAGAAGAGCCCGGCAGAATAGAGGACGCTGTCCGCCGGTTGATCCGATCGGGTCGACTCCCCTCCCACCGACCCTTCCGTCCGCCCTCGCCCTCCCCTCGCCTCCGGAGGTGGCCCATGAGCCACGATCGCCGTCCTCGGCGAACGGACCGATGGTTCTGTGTCGTCCTGGCCGTGTCTCTGGCTGCTGGGCTCGCCTCGCCGATGGCGAAGGGAGGAGAGCCCAACGGGGCAGTGGCCCCCCCGGAGTCGTTCGGAGAGGAGGAGCGAGAGCACTGGGCCTACCGGCCGATCGATCGGCCGGAGCCCCCGGACGTGGGGGATCCGGGCTGGATCCGGAACCCGATCGACCGCTTCTTGCTGGCGGAGATGGAGGCGATGGGCTTCGAGCCGTCTCCCGAGGCGGATCGGGGCTCCTTGATCCGCCGGGTGACGTTCGACCTGACCGGCTTGCCGCCGACGCCGGAGGAGGTGGCCGCGTTTCTGGCCGACGACCGGCCGGATGCGTTTGAGCGGCTGGTGGACCGACTGCTGGATCGGCCGACCTTCGGAGAGCGCTGGGCCCAGCACTGGCTCGACCTGGCCCATTACGCCGATTCGAACGGGTTCGAGCTGGATGCCGACCGTCCGGATGCCTGGCGGTACCGCGACTGGGTCGTCCGAGCGCTGAACGAGGATGTGCCGTATGACGAATTCCTGGCGCTGCAACTGGCCGGGGACGAGCTTCGCCCGGGGGACGAGCAGGCCCTGATCGCCACCGGGTTCGGCCGCTGCGGCCCGAGGGAGGTGGTGGGGGGGAACATCGACCCGAAGGTGCGTCGGCAGTCGGAGCTGACCGGGGTGACAGGGACGGTCGGCTCGGTATTCCTGGGCCTGACGATCGGCTGCTCCCGGTGCCACGACCACAAGTTCGACGCGATCCCGACGACCGACTATTACCGGCTCCAGGCGTTCTTCGAGGGAGCGGAGTTCGTCGAGCTTCCGATCGCCGACCAGGCCGAGGAGGCGGCCTTCGAGCAGGAGAAGGCCCGGATCGCCGCTCTGGTCAAGCCGCTTCGGGATCAGATGGCCGAGCTGGAGGCCCCCTATCGGAAGGCGCTTCGGGAGAAGAAGGAGGCTGGCCTGTCGGAAGCGGAGCGGGAGGTGCTGGCGATCCCGGAGGGGGAGCGAACGCCGGTTCAGCAGAAGATGGCGGCCGGGGCCGAGAAGGCGTTGCGGATCTCCTGGGAGGAGGTGGCCGAGGCCGTCTCCAAGAACCCGGACGATCACGCCGATCGCGAGCGGCTGAAGCGGGCGATCTTCGAGATCGAGCGCACGCTGCCCCCCCCTCCAGCCAGGGCGATGGCGCTGGCCGAGCCGGAGGGGGGTGAGACGCCCGAAACGTTCGTCTATCGCCGGGGAGACCCGTACAACCTCGGGCCGAAGGTCGGGCCCCGCCCCCTGGGAGTCGTTCTGGCAAACATGGGGAGCGAGGCGTTCGACCCGGGGAAGATCGAGCCGGTCGCCGGCCGCTCCGGGAGGAGGTCCTCGCTGGCGAGGTGGATGACCCGGGCGGACAACCCGCTGACGGCCCGAGTGATCGTCAACCGTTTGTGGCAGCATCACTTCGGCCGGGGGATCGTCGCCTCTCCCAGCGACTTCGGCGTCCGGGGGGATCTGCCCAGCCACCCCGAGCTGCTCGACTGGCTGGCCTCGGAGCTGATCTCGGGAGGCTGGCGGCTCAAGCCGATCCACCGGCTGATGGTGACCTCCAGCGCTTACCGGCAGGCGAGCAATCCGGGGCGGTCGGTCGTTCCGGACCCGGGCCACGCGCCGGGGGAGATCGATCGCTTCCGGAAGCAGGTCGAGGAGGACCCGGAGAACGTGCTCGTCTCCCGGATGGAGCCGAGGAGGCTCGAGGCGGAATCGCTCCGCGATGCGTTCCTGGCCGTCTCCGGAGAGCTGAACCCGCAGATGGGGGGACCGGGGATCCGAGCGCCGATCCCCAGCGAGGTCGAGGAGCTGATCTTCACCGAGGCGGAGGAGGTTGACCTGTGGCCCGAGCACCCGGACCCGTCGCAGCACGTCCGGCGGTCGCTCTATCTGTACCGAAAACGGAACGTTCGAGTGCCCCTGTTCGACGCCTTCGACGCCCCGGACACGCAGACCTCGTGCGCCGTCCGGGACGAGAGCACGGCACTGTCTCATCCGCCATCCTGTTGGGTTGACAGTTGTTGCGTCAATGCGGCGGGGTCGGCCTGCAGCAGCTCCCAGAAGTCGGCGGTCGGCAGCACCAGGCCCAGGACCTGGTAGGGGCAGCGG
>NZ_RYZH01000070.1 GCF_003977685.1 Tautonia sociabilis
GTCGAACGATCTGGGCCTTCTGGTCGGGCGTGAAGTGTCTGCGAGTCTGACTCATGGAAGGTGCCTCCGATTGGGGCCATACTAACCCAACCGGCAGAGCATTCCAGTTCCAGGTGAGGCACTACAGGACGCGCCCAGGTAGCGCTAACCCGAAAGTCCGAGCCCTTTTGGAAGATCCTCGGGCGCTACGGAATCTTTTCGAATATCCTCCGCGTTCCGATCTCGTATCCGCCAGAAAAGTGCTACGGGAACGTGCTTTCCGCGATGTGCACCCCCGACCTGAAAGGAACCCAAGGCTCGTTTCTCTACTACACGACCGACTCGGCGCGGGCAGAAGGCGCGCAAACAGGTGGTGAGGTCAAGTCGTTCTTAGTGGAGAACGATCGGTACGTCGGAGCAATCGAAGGTCCCCCGCTTCCAGATGGTGGCTACGCGACTCTTCGCTTCACGTTGGCCGTGAGCGGGAGAGAGGCAATTCTCCAGATCAATGATCACACGGTCGAACTGAAGGAAAATGTGTTTTCCGATTGGGTCGTGCTCAGTTTCCGACTCGGTCGAAAGACGGTGTCGGGCCTCTGCCGGGTGTGCCTTCGATCGACGTCTCCTCACGTCGGCCTCTACATTTCGCCGGTCAATGTCGACCCAGAGAAGCCCGCGCTGCCAATCGCTCGTCCGATCCTCTTCGCTTCCTGGCTATCCCGACGGCTCGGAAGGTTTGGAACCCTTGGCCTGATGGAGGACACGTGGGGACGTAACGAGAACGCGCTCGATGACCAGCGATTTCTTGATCAGACCTACCTTGTTCATGCTGAGCGTGAGCGAATGTTCTTCGAGGCACTCGACCGAACCCGCGAGGGACTTTGCGCCTGCGTGTTCGATGCAAGCGACCGTATCCAGCATATGTTCTGGCGATACCTCGACGAACGGCATCCCTCGCCTCGGGAGAATGGTTCCTCTGATTTTGCTAGCGCCATTCCGGGCATGTACGAGCGGATGGATCAGCTGATCGGTCGGATCCGAACCAAGCTGCAGACGGACGACTTACTCCTCGTACTTAGCGACCACGGATTTGCATCGTTCCGGAGAGGCATCAATCTGAACACGTGGCTCAAAGAGCAGGGATATCTTGTCCTGAAGGAAGGGAAAACAGGAGAAGCGGATTATCTGCGGGATGTCGACTGGGAGAAGAGTCGGGCGTTCGCCCTTGGGTTGACCGGACTCTACGTGAACCTGAAGGGCCGCGAGAGCCGGGGGATCGTCTCAGACGCCGACGCAAAGTCGCTCAAGAAAGAGATCGCCCGCAAGCTCGAAGAACTGCGGGACCCGGAGACGGGCGAACGCACGATTAATCGTGTTTACGATGCTTCCGAGGAGTATCGCGGTTTGTACACGAGCGAAGCTCCGGATTTGATCGTCGGGTACTATCCGGGCTACCGGGTGTCGTGGGATTCGGTCACGGGGATCATGGAGCCTCACGTTTTCTCCAACAACGTGAAGGCGTGGAGTGGCGACCACCACGTCGACCCCGAATTGATTCCCGGGATTTTCTTCTCCAGCGAACGGATCAAGACGGATCGCCCGCACATCCGCGATCTTGCGCCCACCGTTCTGGAGGCATTCGGGGTCCCGGTACCGGCGTATATGGAGGGCAGTCCGGTTTTGTGAGATCGCCGTCTTGTAGCCGCACGGATTGCATGGTCCCAATAGGAGGAGGAGACAATGTTGAAGCCCAAAGTTCAGATAAGCAAGCAATTGCACGAGCGCGTTCGGGTTGCCGCGGCGACGCTCGGAGTAACGGCTGAGGAGTTCGTTGAGAAGACGCTGGAAGAGGCCGCCGAGAAAGTGATCGTTTCCCAGGGCCACTCGGGAGAACTGTCAAAAGAGGAAGAGGAAGCGATTGCGAACCAGCTCAAGGGACTCGGATATCTGGAGTGATTGCCCGAATGGACGTGTTGACAAAGTACCCGTATTGGACACTGATTCTCCTGTCTGTCGCTGCCGGCATCGTCCTGGTGCGCCTTTACGGCTGGATTTCCTCGCAGGAAAAACTGGCCCGAGTGAAGCGAGAGATCTTCGCGAATCTGCTGGAAGCGGTGATCTATCGTCACAATGTCGCACTGTCGCTACGAGCGCAGGCACGAATGCTCGGCGGAGGAGCAAAATATTTCACTCTCGCAGCACCGCCGCTCGTCATTTTGCTCGTTCCATGTATCTTCCTGCTGGGGCAAATGAACTCCCTGGTGGGATACGATCCGGCTGACCCTGGCAAACCCCTGACGGTCAGCCTGAACGTGAAAGACGGCGAAGCCGACATCTTCAACGCCGTACTGAAGGTCCAGGACGCCGAGGTTTCCCCACCTTTGCGCATTCCCTCTGAGCAGCGCGTGATGTGGCGGGTGGTGCCGGAGGATCCGGGTGCCCATCCAATGCGGTTGTTGCTGCCGGACGTCGACGCCGCCCTCGCCGCTTCCCTTGAAGTAGGGACGCGAACTCAGGGGTTCGTGAACTATTCCTCGACTTGGTGGCTTTACCGACTTCTGTACCCGTCATCGATCGATCTTCCGGAAGCAGTGAGCGAGCTAGAGATCTCGTACAGCGAGGCAGAGTACTCTTTGCTCGGTATGCGGATGCACTGGGTGGTCGTATTTGCGCTTGTGTCTCTGCTGGCCGGCCTCATCGCCGGAAAGGCGATGCATATAGAGCTTTAGGCGTTCTAAGAGTAGGAGCCGGATGCAACAGTCACGAGCAGAACGGCCTGCATCGCGATAATTAGAGAAGCTTCGTAACGTTTTTAGTCGAGGAGAAGGCCCAATGGTGAGACCTGTCACAAGGAGACGATTTCTCGCATATTCGCTTGGGACGGTTGGAGCGGCAGCCGTGCCGCGTCCCCTCATCGCATCCTCTCCGCATATCCGCTCTGGCAAGTTTCGTGATAAGGTCGTCGTGCTTGGCTTCGACGGCATGGACCCGATGCTGGTCACTCGCATGATGGACAATGGCGAGTTGCCCAACTTCCAGCGGCTCGCGGCGCGTGGGGGCTTTCAGCGGCTGCGAACGACCATGCCTCCGCAAAGTCCGGTCGCATGGTCTAGCTTCATTACGGGTGCTGAGCCGGGAGGCCATGGGATTTACGATTTCATTCATCGGGATGCTGCCTCATTTATGCCATACCTCTCGACGTCCCGCAGTATCTCCGGTAGCCGGTCGATTGAGATCGGCGACTGGGTGATACCGCTTGAGTCCGGCCGCGTCGACCTGATGAGGCGCGGCACGCCGTTCTGGGATGCGCTCGTCGAGCGGGACATCCCGGTAACAGTTTACGCGCTGCCCGCAAATTTTCCGATCGAACATCGGAGTGACAGCCTGCGTGCTTTGAGCGGAATGGGCACGCCCGATCTGCTCGGCGGTTACGGCCGCTATACTTTGTTTACGGAACGGCCGCTGCCCGAGCAGAAGAGAAGCGGGGGACGCGTCGAGCTGGTGCGAGTCACCAACCACGTAGCAAAGGGAGAGCTTCAGGGGCCGAAGTCGCCTTTCGAACGCAAGCCTCAGCCAATCTCCATACCTGTCACCATGATCCGGGATCCCCGTGAACGAGTGATAAAAATCGATATCGGGGGCCAAGTCGCATTGCTAAAGGAAGGCGAATGGTCGGAATGGATTCCAGTATCGTTCGACTTTATCCCTCTGTTGGCATCGATGAGCGGCGCAGTGCGTTGCTTCGTGAAGCAGGTCCATCCGTTTCTGAGCGTGTACATCTCACCCGTTCAAATCGATCCGATGGATCCCGCGATGCCTATCTGCAATCCGATCGACTACTCGCAGGAGCTCGCCGAAAACATAGGTCGATTCTATACGCAGGGGCTTCCGGCAGACACAAAAGCGCTTTCCGAAGGCGTGCTCGACTCCTACGAGTTCTTGCGCCAGGGGAAGATTGTCTTCGCGGAGAATCTTGCGGCATTCGACTATGAATTCGCAAGATTCAAGGAAGGCTGCTTCGTTTTCTACTTTTCGAGTACCGATCAAATGAGTCACATGCTCATGCGGTGCATGGATCCAAAGCATCCGCTCTATGAACCGGATGCCGTCCAGGAGGTAAAGGATGCGATTCGGTTCTTCTACCGAGGAATGGACGAGGTCGTGGGCCGAGTGCTCGACCGCGTGGATTCGACTACGACCGTGCTTGTGCTCTCGGACCACGGCTTTGCCCCGTTCACACGAGAAATCAATCTGAGCACTTGGCTGGTACAGGAAGGATTCACGGCGGTTACGGATCAGAGCCGCATGCACGAAATGGACTTCTACCAGCTCGTCGACTGGCAGAATACGTCGGCATATGCGCTCGGTATCAACGGGATCTACTTGAATCTGAAAGGACGCGAGAAGCGCGGCACGCTCCCCGAATCAGAGGCACAGCGGGTCAAGAGCGAGATTATCCGTAAGCTGCACGATCTGAAGGACCCATTGACGGGCAAGCGGGTTGTGATGCATGCCTACGACTCCTCAGACCTGTACAGTGGACCGTTCGCCTCACTCGCACCAGATATCCAGGTCGGCTATGCATCGGGCTATCGGGTGAGCGACGAATCCATCCTCGGTGGTTTTCCTGCCGGCATTGTTCGCGACCGCAAAAACCCCTGGGCCTCGGATCACTGCATGGATCCTCGGGTTGTGCCCGGAATCCTCTTCAGCAACCGCACATGGAAGACGGCGGACCCTGCCATTTGGGATCTCGCTCCGACGATCCTCAGGGAGTTCGGCATTTCGGCTCCCAGGAGCATGACAGGCCAGCCATTGAGGGCTTGATCGGCAAGAGCGGCTGGCCTCCCGGGTACCAGGAGTCGTCGCTCGCACGGGCTTGTTCTCCTGAGTAGCTTCATGCTTAGCTAGCTTTGGCACGGACGAACGTTTGGTTGGGACAACCGAAGTATCTGCCCCCGGTATGGAAAGGACGAGGAGTATCGTGAGACGGATCGGTATCTACGTAGGAGCAGTTGGTTGTGGCGCCCTCGCCTCCCCTCACCTCGCATGGGCTTACATCGACCCGGGCACGGGGGCAACGTTCATCGGGAACATGGGGCCGCTCATCGTCGGCATCGTCGGCGGTGGTTTCGCTTTTCTTCTGAAGATCTTCTGGCATCCGATCAAGCGCCGGTTCGGCTCCGACAAGACCAAGCCTCAAGACCCGAGCTCTCACGAATAAGCGTGGGCCTCCTCTACGCTCGCAGGACCTGCTCGCCGATGAGCGTCCCCGATGAGCACGCACCCGGCGGCCGCGATGATCAGGGGCCAAGCTCGCGTAATCTGGTCCCATTCGGTGCCAAAGCGGCCCCCGAGCGGCGTCCTCACCGGTCCGACTTCGCCCGTTCTCCCGCCTTCATGTCCTCCCCATCGAAGGCAACACGGATCCGCGTCGGCCGGTCGGTCCCGACGACGACCTCCCTCCGCTCGCTCATGCCGCCATCCGCGTGTCGCACGTGCAGCGTATATCGGCCGGGCGGAACCGCAGGAATCCGGAACGATCCTTCCGCATCGGTGACGGCGTGGTACGGATGGTCGAAGACGTAGATCCAGGCGGACATCGCCGCGTGGATCGGGCAGCCAATCGCCACCGGATATCTCGTGGCCTCGAAGCGGTGCGTGTAGCTCCCGCCTGGCGGAGTCGTTACGTTGAAGCGATTGTCCGCATTGAGCGAAGAGGCCGTGATCCCGTGGTTGGCGATGTCGCTGTTGCGGAACTCGACCGGGCGGCCCGCTTCCACTGGCAGCACGTGGGGCACGAAGAAGTAATTGACTTGGTCGATCACGGCCGGCTCCTGCTCGGCCGAGCGGTCCGATAGCCCCGCATCCGGCACTCCCTCGAGCCAGACGACCGCATCCTTGAGCCCCTTGGTCTGCGGGTCGACCTCGATCGGGTGCCGCTCCGTCCCCGCCTCCGAGATCGGGATCGGCTCGAGCAGCGGGCCGGTGTAGGTCACGAGGCCCTCCACCGCCGCCGATCTGCCGTCGTGCCGGGGGGCCGTCTCGGCCCGATCGTCCGGGCCGGCTGCGCCGACCGATGCCCACCAGGTCGATGCCCAGAGCAGTGCCGCCGCGATCCCGATCCACCTCCACTGCATGGCTCACCTCGCTCGTGCTCGTGCCGGCTCGTGTCCACGGCCCCCCGGGGCTGCGCGGATCGTCCGCGCGCCGCGATGCCAAGGCCGTTGGTCTTTGACTTCGATATCAGGAGTCGATAGTATACGCGCAGGGCCCGAACCTTCAAGGTGGGCCACCCGGATGCCGGCGACCGCCCGCCCTGGCATCAGGGGCGGAGGTCGCCGGCCGATGACCCTCTTTTTCCTCGCGCTGGCCGGCTTCCTCAGCTGGATCATCAGCACCGTGAGCGGCGGGGGCGGGGCGTTGCTCCTGACACCCGCCGTCGGGTACCTGGTCGGTGCCCGCGCCGTGGCGCCCGTCGTCACGCTGACCAGCCTGCTGGGCGAGCCCACACGCATCTACCTTTTCTGGAAGGACAAGGACATCGATTGGCGAGTCGTCTGTTGGTACCTGCCGGGAGCGACCGTCGGCGCCCTGTTCGGCGCCTGGGTCTTCGCGACGGCCCGGGCCGAGTGGCTCCAGGTCGTCGTCGCGCTGTTCCTGATCAGCACCGTCTGGCAGTACCGCTTCGGCGAACGCGAGCGATCGTGCCCGATGCGGGCCTGGGCGTTCCTGCCCGTCGGCTTCGTCGTCGCTTTCTTCTCTGGCCTGATCGGCGCAACCGGACCGGTCCTCAACCCGTTCTATCTCAACTACGGCGCCATCAAGGAGCGGATGATCGCGACGAAGGGGGTGAACTCCCTGGCCATGCACCTCGTCAAGATCGGCACGTACACCGCGCTGGATTCGCTCACCGGGGAATACCTGCTCTACGGCACGGCGGCGGGGATCGCCGCCGCCGGCGCGAACTGGGTGGGCAAGCGCTGGTTGGAGCGCTTCTCGAACCGGCGCTTCCGCCAGCTGGCCATCGCAGTCATGGTGGCCAGCGGGGCTACCATGCTCTGGACCCAGCGAGACACCCTGCGGGAGGTGTGGGAGAACTCGACCGGGTGGGGCACGATGCGAGGGCGGCGGGCCGGGAGCTGAGAGTGTCGTCCCGTCGTCATGGCATCCACCCGGCGGGCAGGACGATGACGGGGCCGGGCCGCGCCGTGGTGGTGACCCGTGGTCGTCGTCCTCACCCGATGACACTCTCGGAAAGGAGAGTCTCGATGCGCGAACTGCTCTCGATATTGACCACGACCGTCCTGCTCTGGGGGCCGGCCTGGACCTCCCGGGCCGATGACGACGAGGGACAGCCCCGCACCGTCGGGGCGCAGACCGAGGAGAAGCCGATGACCGAGCAACTGCCCTCCCCCGCCGACGTGACGACACCCGTCCATCACGGGGACCTGGACTACAGCAACCCCCACCGGCAGACGGTACATCCCCGCTGGGCGGGCGGCAAGGTCGTCTGGTCCATGCCGCTGGGCCCGGTGGCCATCGACCCACAGAAGACCAACTTCGCCGAGGAATACATCGTCGTCTACTCGACCGATGGCGACGGCGGCAAGCCGGAGAAGGTCGAGGGCCAGTACACGATCTACGACACCAGGCCGGGCGACGAGGGCTACAGCCCGATCTGGCACCACAACTACGTCATCGTCCCGCGCGACTACAAGCCGCAGACCCTGCGTTCCAAGGAGGACGTGCTCAAGAGCGGCTACCGGATCGTGCCTACCGACGAGTACACGAACTGACCGGTGCTCTGAACGTCCGGCGTGTCCGGACCTGGCACCGCCGAACCGGGCCGTGGCGGAGATGCCGCGCTCGGTTCGGCTTCTCTCGCAGCCCCGGCCGAGGCCCTCATCGCAACGGGAATCGCGCGCGGAGAGCATGTGATCTGCGTTAGTGATCCGAGAATGGGTCGATGCGACCATCCCTGCGAGACGAGCCACAACCCAGCCTCGACATCATGCATGGCAGAGGGAGCGGCGGCTCGAACACCATTCGGAAGACTGCCAGCCCGACCAAGTGGGCTGGAGACCAGAGAGGAGGAGAACCCATGGCGACCAGCACGCAGTATCCCGAGTCCGATCCCCGGCACCACACCGCCAATCTCAAGGAGATGCTCAACGAAGCGGCCGCGCACGCGCGCGAGGACATCTCCAAGGTCAGCAACCCGCGGGCGCAGGCGCTCTTCGAGACCACCGCCGAAGTCCTCAAGGGGCTCGTCGTGACCTACGACCATTTCGAGCAGGGGGCCGAGGGCGCCTGGCGCTGAGTGCCTCCGCCGGCACCAGGGCGCAGCCTCGCTCGCGAGGACGGCATCATGGAATCTGATCGACGAACGTTCCTCATTTCGACGGCAACCGCCGGTGTCGTCGGCCTGATGGCCACCCTTCCCCGGGCGCTCGCCGAGGAGGGAGCGGGCGAGGAGGAGGTCTCGCCCGCCGAGGACCTGATGCGCGAACACGGTGTGCTCAAGCGCGTCCTTCTGATCTACGGAGAGGGGGTCCGCCGGATCGACTCCGGCGCGGACCTGCCTCCGGAGGTGATCGCGGGGGGCGCGACGATCATCCGCGACTTCATCGAGGACTACCATGAGAAGCTCGAGGAGGATTACCTCTTCCCCCGCTTCCGCAAGGCCAACCGCCTGGTCGACCTCGTCGACGTCCTCGTCGCGCAGCACCGGGCCGGCCGCCGCCTGACCGACCAGGTCCTGGCTCTGGCCACGCCACGCGGCCTGAAGGACCCCGAGGACCGTCGGAGGCTCGCCGACTCGCTGCGCCAGTTCATCCGGATGTACGAACCGCACGAAGCGCGCGAGGATACGGTGCTCTTCCCCGCGCTGCGCAAGATCGTCACCCCGAACGAGTACGCCGCCCTGGGCGAGGACTTCGAGAAGAAGGAGCACGAGCTGTTCGGCGAGGGCGGGTTCGACGCCATGGTCGATCGCGTGGCGGCCCTGGAGAAAGCGCTGGGCATCTACGACCTCGCTCAGTTCACGCCGAAGGCGTGACCATCTCCGTCACAGACCGCGACCCGACGCGGTCGACCGTGGCGGAGCGATGGCCCTCGCATCTGCTTCCGGCGGCCGCTCTCTTCGTCGTCAAAACGCACAAGGAGCGCGATGAGGAATGAAAACGAGTTCTTTGATGCTGGCTGGCTCTCCTGCATTCACGTTCGTGCTGATGATGGGCGTCGTCAATCTCTTTGGCGACATGACGTACGCAGGAGGCGCCAGCATCAACGGTCCATTCCTGGGCACGCTGGGAGCTGCGGCCGTCGCCATCAGTATCATCGGCGGTTTGAGCGAATTTCTCGGCTACACCGTCCGCTCTGTTGCTGGTTACCTTGCCGACAAGACCGGAAGATATTGGCTCGTTACCTTCATCGGCTACGCCCTCAACCTGTTCCTCGTCCCGGCAATGGCGCTATCTGGCAATTGGCAGATCGCAGGCGCTCTTATTCTTGCACAGGGCATCGGAAGGGGCATCCGAAAGCCGACTGTCGCAGCCATGCTCTCCTACTCGACGGGGAGGCATGGCAAGGGTCGGGTGTACGCCGTGAACGCCGCGCTGGATCAGACCGGCGCGACGGTCGGACCTCTCTTCATGGCGCTCGCCCTATTTCTAAACGCGAGCTACCAGACCGGTTACGCGCTGCTGCTGATCTCCGCATGTCTGGCCATCGCTTCGCTCGTCGCCGCTCGGGTCGTGTTTCCAGTCCCGTCCCGCCTGGAGCAACCTGGGGAGAAAACGGCGCAGGCAGACCGGTTCACGGCCAGCTACTGGCTCTACGTGGTTGCGGGCGCGTGTTTTGCCGCAGGACTGTCAACCATCGCACTCATCGCCTACCACCTGTCCCACAGCGGGACCGTTCCGCGGCCTTGGATCCCGCTCTTTCTTGCCGTTGCGACGGGGATCGCCGCACTGACGAGCCTGTTGATCGGCTGGCTGTACGACCGCATCGGCATCTGGGTTGTCCTTGGCGCCGTCTGTCTGACTGCCGTGTTTCCGCCGCTCGTTTTTCTGGGCGGCTTCAATGTAGCGCTATTGGGAATGGTGTTTTGGGGAGTCGGGGAAGCGACCGAGAGGACACTCCTGAGTGCGATTATTGTCGGTGTCCTGCCCAAAGGCCGGCGGAATCTGGCCTTCGGGCTCTTCTACCTGGGCTTCGGTGGAGGTTTCCTGGTTGGAGGCGTGACCATGGGCTTGCTCTACGATTACTCGCGCGCTCTGCTCAGCGCGTTCGCCGTCGCGGCGATGCTTGCATCGGTGCCTTTCTTCCTGCTTGCCGCCCGACGCCAGAGCTAACATGAACGCGGAGTCGGCCCATGATTACGAATCGACTTCTCAGAAATACTTGTCGTGCAGGCGATCTGGTCGACCATTGCCTGGCTCACGGCCGCGGTCATCGCGCGGACGGTTCTCGGCCGGAAAGTCCTGTCGCGCATCCCCTGAATCTCTTCCGACGGATCGTCAGCGCCGTCGTGTTGCTGCTCGGAGTTTACATGACCGCCCGTGCCATCATGCCCTAGCAGCCCGCACGGGTTGATCCGACCACTCGCCTTCAGGCCAACCGCGTACTGCTCCAGAGAGTGGGGTCTACGGAGCGGATGGCTGACTCCCGGCCCGCTCCTGGCTAGAGCAGGTACCCGCCCGCGACGAACGCGAGATAGAGGACGACCAGCAACGCGCCGCCAGGGCGTGACACCCGCCGCCTCCACACGAGCGCCGAGACCACGAGAATGGTCAGCAGACTCGCGGGATAATAGAACCGCACCACCAGATCATCCGCCTCGACTGGGCGGATCAGCGCGATGACCCCCGCATTGAACAGGAAGAAGGCGAGGACCGATCCGGCCACGTTGCCGAAGCTGATGTCAGGCCGGCCCTTGAGCGCCGCGGGCAGCTCCCGGGCCAGCTCCTCGATGCTGACCAGCAGCGCCAGGATCGTCATCCCGAAGACGGTCTCCGGGAGCCCGACGGCCGCAATGATATCCCGCGCACCATAGACCAGCATCTCGCTGCCGACCACCAGGCCGACCAGGGACAGCGCCAGCAGGCCGAGGGACCTCCATGCGCTGCGCGATCGGGCCTCCTCCAGGGCCTCAGCCACCTCACCCTCGGGGCGGATATCGAAGCCCTTGCGCCCCAAGTACCAGAGATAGGCGACCGACAGGATGTAGCCCAGGAGCAAGGCGACCCCGTCCCACCGCCCCAGCCGGCCGTCGGAGCCCAGGGCTCCCAGCAGCAGCACCGCCAGGACGGGTACGAGGAGCACCCGTGCCGGGACCTGCTCGAATCGCATCGGGGCGAGCAGCGCCGTGACGCCGAAGGCCAGCGCGACGGCGACCATGGCGGCCCCGAGGATCGAGCCGAGCGCCAGGCCCGAGGCACCCTCGTAGGCCGCGGCCCCCCCGACCGCGAGGTTCTCAGGGTCGAACCCGATGAAGATCACGCCGACGAAGAACGCCGAGACCCCCAGCCCCACGGACGCGCCGACTGCGCCCTCGACGAGCTTCTCGGCGGAGAAGACGACGATCGCGATCCCGAGGACGAACAACGCGACGGAGGTGAGCATCTCCATGACGATCGGGCCTCCTGACGCATCGCGTCGGCCGGGGACCACGAATCCGGTCAACCTTGATCATTGTATCCGATATCGTCTTGGGATATTATGGCCGGCGTTCGGCGCGATGCAACGAGAACCCGGACGGACGGGAGCCCCCGTCGGAGGAGCGTCCATGCGGTTTGCGCGAACGATCCTGGCTACGCACGCCCCGGCCGCCGTCGTCCTCATCCGGCTGCTGGTCGGGGCCGTCTTCCTCTCCGAGGGCATCCAGAAGTTCCTCTTCCCGGAGGATCGCGGGCCCGGGCGGTTCGAGAGGATCGGCCTGCCGGAGCCGGAATTGCTCGCCAATTTCGTCGGCGTGGTGGAGATCGCCTGCGGGGGGCTGGTCCTGCTGGGCCTGCTGACCCGGCTGGCGGCGATCCCCCTGATCATCGACATGCTGGTGGCGCTGGTGACCACGAAGCTGCCCGTCCTCCTGGGCCACGGCTTCTGGGGCCTCGCCCTGCGCGACCTGTCGCACTACGGGTTCTGGGCGGCGGCCCACGAGGCCCGCACCGACTGGTCGATGCTCCTGGGCTCGATCTTCCTGCTGATCGTCGGGGCGGGGCGCTGGGGCCTGGATGCGGTACTGACACGGGATGCAAAGGAGGCTCATGGATAAACCCGGCAACATTCAACTGCTGACCCCGCCGCGCGTCGGCGCGCCCGCCCTGCGGGAGCTGGCCCTCGTCTTCCTCAAGCTCGGGGCCACCGCCTTCGGCGGGCCCGCGGCGCACGTCGCGATGATGGAGGACGAGGTCGTCCGCCGCCGCGGCTGGCTCACCCACGCCGAGTTCCTCGACCTCCTCGGGGCGACGAATCTGATCCCCGGGCCCAACTCGACGGAGATGGCCATCCACATCGGCTGGCACCGCGCCCGCTGGGCTGGGCTGCTGGTCGCCGGGGCCTGCTTCATCCTGCCGGCGGTCGTCATCGTCACGGCGCTGGCCTGGGCCTACGTCCGCTTCGGCTCCGTCCCCGCTGCGGAGGGGCTGCTCTACGGCGTCAAGCCGGTCATCATCGCCGTCGTGGTGCAGGCCCTCTGGCGGCTGGGGCGGGGGGCCCTGAAGACTCGCACCCTGGCCGCGGTCGCCGCCGGCGCGGCCCTGCTCAACCTGCTCGGGGTCGACGAACTGGTCGTCCTCTTCGGCACGGGGATCGGGATGGCCGTCGCACGGTCGGCCCGCCGGCGCGCCGGGGCGACCCCGCTGCTCGGCCTCGCCCCCGTGGCCCTCGCCCCGACGGCCGGGGGAGCCGCCGCGGTCGCCCCGTTCGGGCTCTGGCCCCTGTTCCTGTTCTTCCTCAAGGTCGGCTCGGTCCTGTTCGGCAGCGGCTACGTCCTGCTCGCCTTCCTCCGCGCCGACCTGGTCGAGCGCTGGGGCTGGCTGACCGAGCAGCAGCTCCTGGACGCCGTGGCGATCGGCCAGTTCACCCCGGGCCCCCTCTTCACGACCGCCACGTTCATCGGCTACGTCTTGGCCGGGCTGCCCGGCGCCGCGCTTGCCACGGTCGGGATCTTCCTGCCCGCGTTCGCCTTCGTGGCCCTCAGCGGTCCCCTGATCCCCCGGCTGCGCCGCTCGGCGATCGCCGGGGCGTTCCTCGACGGGGTCAACGCCGCCGCGCTGGCGCTGATGGCCGTCGTCACCTGGCAACTCGGCCGCGCGGCGGTCGTGGACCTCGCGACGGCCCTCCTGGCCATCGCCAGTGCCGTCATCCTCATCCGCTATGGCACCAACTCGGCGTGGCTGATCCTCGGCGGGGCCGCCGTCGGCCTCTTCATGACGGCCCTGCCTGAGTGACGCGGCCGACGACGTGAGGCGACACTCCCCGGTGTCCCCGCCGGGTGGCCACGCCCCTCCGTCACTCCTCGCGATCGGGTGCGCCCCCACGCTCGACCGGCGCCCCCGCGGCGTTGCCCCAGTCGGACCAGCCGAGGTAGTAGTTCTGAGCCGGGAGCCCGAGCCGCTCCAGGACGAACGCGTCGACCGAGGCCCGGCCGCCGCTCTGGCAGTGGGTGATCACCGGGCGGCCGGGCTCCAGGCCGAGGGCCTTCATGCGGGGGCGGATGGCGTCCTCGGGGAGGAACCGGCCATGCTCGTCGACGAGCGTGGCCCACTCCAGGTGGCAGGCGGTCGGGACGTGGCCGCCCTTCTTCGAGCGGACCTGCTCGCCGACGTACTCGGCGACGCTGCGGGCGTCGACGACCTGGGCCGAGCCCTCCTCGACGGCCCGGAGCACCTCCTCCCGCGTGGCATGGCGATCGCGGCGGAACTGGACGCGGAATGGCCGAGGCTCGACCGTGGGGACCTCCGTCGTCACCGGGCGACCCTGCTCCTGCCAGAGGGGGAAGCCGCCGTCGATCAGGCCGACCTCATCGATGCCGAGATAGCTGAGCAGCCACCAGAAGCGGGCCGCGTCCTTCTGGCGGTTGGCGTCGTAGACATAGACTTCGGTCTCGGGGCCGATCCCCAGCGGGGCGATCCAGCGCTGCCACACCTCACGGTCGGCCAGGGCACCGGGCCGGGCGGCCAGCGCCTCGACCGCCTTGGCATCGACCCAGACGGCGCCCGGGAGATGCCCCGCGTCGTATTGGGGGCGGGGGCGGACATCGAGCAGGCGGAAGCCCTGGTCGCCGAGCCGGGCCTGGAGCTCGTCGAAGGTCAGCAGGCAGGCGGCCGAATCGCTGCCGTCGTCCGGCAATGGGGCACTGAGGGCAATCGAGGCGATCACGAGCTTGATCATCGGATCCGTCCTCCGGCAAGGTCGGGGCCTTTGGGTCTCTGGATGCGTCAGCCCGCACCCAGCCATCCCGTACCGGCTCCCCCTCTTGGGGAGGAGCCGGGAATGCGGGCTTGCCGGCCCATTCTTGACGGTGTACTATCGCGTGTCAATATCGACTCGTCAGACCGGAGCCCGAACGCTGTGAGTGGCGAGCTGCTGACCAAGATGTTCTTCGGCGGGTTCGTGCGGCTGCACATCCTCTACCACGCCGTCAAGGAGCCGATCTTCGGCGTGGAGATGATGGAGGAGCTCGCCCGGCACGGCTACGACGTCGGGCCGGGCACGCTCTACCCGATCCTCCATCAGCTCGAGGAGGCCGGCTACCTGACGGTGCATACCGAGGTCGTCGGCGGCAAGCAGCGCAAGTACTACCGCGCCACCGCCGAGGGGGCCCAGGCGCTCGAGGAAGCGAAGGCGAAGCTCCGCGAGCTGGTCAAGGAGGTCGTCCACGACGACACGCCCACCCCGTCGATCCGGTCGAAGGGCCGCAAGCCCGGCCGCGAGGGGCGCTGACCCGGCGGGCCGGCGCCGTGTCCAACGCAGAGATGAAGACGAAGCCTATGGGACTGAAAGACACCACCAGACGAAGCTTCCTCGTCGGCGCCGCGGGGCTGGCCTGCCTCGCGGCGACTGCGGCCGCGGAGCCCACGCCGCGCCACGACGCCGCGGCGGGCGGTGCCGGATTCCGCTTCGCCTTCCTGCCAGACATCCACCTGATGCGCGAGCGCCGCGGGCCGGTCGGGATGGCCGCCTGCCTGGCGGCGGTGGAGAAGCTCGACCGGAAACCAGCCTTCATCGTAACCGGCGGGGACCTGATCGACAGCCTGCGCTTCAAGGACGTGCGCGAGGCCAACGAGCTCGCCGACCTCTTCGTCCAGATCTGGAACACCCACACGAAGCTCCCCGCCTACCACTGCCTCGGCAACCACGACGCGGCCGGGTGGGGCAGGAGCCGCTTCCCCAAGGACCATCCCCAGTTCGGCTTCAATCTGCTCAAGGAGAAGCTGGGCATGGAGGGGCTCTACTACAGCTTCGACCACGGCGGCTGGCACTTCGTGGTGCTGCTGAACCTCACGCTCACGACGCCCGGCGAGTACGTCAGCGAGTTCGACGAGGAGCAGATGGAGTTCCTGCGGGACGACCTCCGGCGGCACGCTGACCGGCCCACGATGATCTTCGCCCATTTCCCCGCCGTCTCCGCCGTCGAGTTCTTCGATGGCCGGGCCGAGCTCAAGAGCAATGTCTGGACCCTGGGCACGAAACGCATGAGCCGCAACCCGATGGCGCTGGTCGAGGCCGTCGCGGGGGCGAACGTGAAGGCCGTCTTCAGCGGCCATATCCACCGGACGGATCGGATCCAGGCCGCCGGTCTGGACTTCATCTGCGCCGGCTCGGTCAGCGGCGACAAATGGCGAGGCCACGATCATGGCACCCCCGAAGGGTTCGGCGTCGTCGATTGCCGCGCCGACGGGAGCTTCGAGTACGCCTACGTCGACTACGGCTGGGAGGCACGCACCTAGCGCGTGACGTCCAGCCCGCAATCGCTTCGACCGTCAGCCGACCCACGAGAACCTCGGGAGGCCCGCATGACCGCGAAGAGAACTCAGGCCGCGATCCTCGCCACCCTCTCCGCCCTGCTGGCGGCGGCCGGCACCGGGTGCGATCGGCCGGCACCGGCCGCCGGCCCGCAGGAGCCGACCCGCGAACAGCTCGAGGCCCGCATCGAGGCCCTCGAAGGGCTCCTCCCCTCCCAGTCGCACATGATGGCCGACGTCGGCTACCACTTCTCGAACCTCTGGTTCGCCGGCCGCGCCGAGAACTGGCCGCTGGCCGAGTTCTACCTGGCCGAGACGAGGTCCCATCTCCGCTGGGCCGTCCGCCGCATCCCGATCCGCAAGGACAACCAGGGTCAGGATATCAACCTGGTCAACATCCTCGAGGCCTTCGAGAACGGCTCGCTCGACAAGATCCAGAAATCCATCGCCCAGAAGGACCGGGCCGCCTTCGAGACGCTCTACAAGGAGAGCCTGACGATGTGCTACTCCTGCCACAAGGCGGCCGACAAGCCCTACCTCCGCCCGCGCATCCCCGAAGAGCCGGAGACCGACATCATCAACTTCGACCCCGACGCCGACTGGCCACTGTGACCGGTTGCCACCGGGATGGTTCGGACCGGCTCCATCCCTCCCTCGTTGCTTCCTACAGCGTTTCCCGATCGATCATTCCGCCGCCCTCACCCAGGTCCTCTCCCCCGTTCAGGGGGGAGAGGATGGCCGAAGGCCGGTGAAGGGACCTCGACTCGCTCGACGCCAAGCAGATACCCGCTCTAACGGACCGTGCCCATGAACCCGATCGCCTTCGCCATGCGCCGGCCGCTGACCGTCATGGTCGCCGTCGTCGCCGTCGCCCTCGGCAGCGTCCTGGCCGTGCTGCGCATGCCCATCGACATCTTCCCCAGGCTCAACCTGCCGGTCGTCTACGTCTGCCAGCCCTACGGCGGCATGGACCCGGCCCAGATGGAAGGGCTCTTAACCAACTACTACGAGTACCACTTCCTCTACATCTCGGGCATCCACCACGTCGAGTCGAAGAACGTGCAGGGGATGGCCATCATGAAGCTGTTCTTCCACCCCGGCACGAACATGGCCCAGGCCATGGCCGAGACGATCGGCTACGTCACGAGATCCCGCGCCTTCATGCCGCCGGGGACCATCTCCCCCTTCATCACCCGCTTCGACGCCGGCAGCGTCCCGGTCGGCTACCTCGTCCTCTCCAGCGAGACCAAGACCGTCGGCGAGATCCAGGACCAGGCGCTGTTCCAGGTCCGGCCGATGTTCGCCAGCCTGCCGGGCGTCTCGGCCCCGCCCCCCTTCGGCGGCAGCTCGCGCAGCGTGGTCGTGCGGCTCGACCCGGATCGCCTGCGGTCCTACCGGATGTCCCCCGACGAGGTGATCCGGGCCTTGACCTCGGGCAACATCATCAGCCCCTCGGGCACCATCCGCATCGACGACGAGATGCCAATCGTGCCGGTCAACTCGCTGGTCGAGAACATCGACGAGCTCCTGGATATTCCGATCCGCCCCGGGGCCCAGCCGACGGTCTACCTCCGCGACGTGGCGACGGTCGAGGACGCCACCGACATCCCCGTCGGCTACGCCCTGGTCAACGGCCGACGCGCCGTCTACATCCTCGTGACCAAACGGGCCGACGCCTCGACGCTGGCGGTGGTCAACAACGTCAAGGAGGCCCTGCCGAGCATGCGGGCGGTCCTGCCCGAGGACATCGACGTCAGCTTCGAGTTCGACCAGTCCCCCACCGTCACCCGGCCGATGGAGAGCCTGGTCGTGGAGGGGGCGCTGGGCGCCTGCCTGATCGGGCTGATGGTGCTGGTCTTCCTCCGCGACTGGCGGAGCGTCATCGTCGTGGTCCTGAACATCCCGTTCGCCCTCTGCGGGGCATTGGTGGGGCTGTGGTTGACCGGGCAGACCCTCAACCTCATGACCCTCGGCGGTCTGGCCCTGGCCGTCGGCATCCTGGTCGACGAGTCCACCGTCGCGATCGAGAATATCCACTCCAAGATGGAGCGCACCGGCTCGATCGCCCTGGCCGTCCGGCAGGGGACCCAGGACACGGCGATCCCCCGGCTGCTGGCGATGCTCTGCATCCTGGCGGTCTTCATCCCGTCGTTCTTCATGCAAGGGGCGGCCCAGGCCCTGTTCGTGCCGCTGTCCCTGGCCGTCGGCTTCGCGATGATCTCCTCGTACCTGCTCTCCAGCACCTTCGTGCCGGTGCTGGCCACCTGGCTCTTGCGGCAACATCACCAGGAGGGTAACGGCCAGCCGCGGCGTACCCTGTTCGACCGGTTCCGCGACGGCTACACCGCGGCCACCGGGGGCATCCTCCGCCTGCGGTGGGTCGTGCTGCCGGTCTACCTGGTCGGCGCGGGCCTGGTCATCTTCGCGGTGGGCCGCGGGCTGGGGCTGGAGATCTTCCCCCGGGTCGACGCCGGGCGGTTCCAGCTCCGCATCAAGGCGCCGACCGGCACGCGGATCGAGCAGACCGAGCAGGTCGTCCGGGACGTCCTGGCGGCGGTCCGCGAGGAGACCGGCGAGGATGCGGTGGCCATCTCGGTCGGCTACGTCGGGCTGATCCCGTCGGCCTACCCGGTCAACGCGATCTACCAGTGGACCGGCGGGCCGGAGGAGGCCATCGTGCGCGTGGCCACGAACGAAGAGGCCGAGGTCGACATCGGGGAGCTCAAGGGCCGGCTCCGCGAGCGCCTCAACGCCGAGATGCCGGAGGTCCGGTTCTCGTTCGAGCCGGCCGACATCGTCAGCGAGGTCATGAGCTTCGGCTCGCCGACGCCGGTGGAGGTCGCCGTCAGCGGCTCGGACTTCGCCGCCGTCCGCGCCCACGCCGAGCAAGTCCGCGCGGAGCTGGCGGAGGTCCCCTCGCTGCGCGACCTCCAGTACGCCCAGGCGCTGGACTACCCGACCGTCCGCGTCGAGATCGACCGCGAGCGGGCCGGGCTGGCCGGCGTGACGGTCGAGGAGGTCGCCCGATCGCTGGTCGCGGCCACCTCCTCCAGCCGGTTCGTCGTGCCCAACTACTGGCCCGACCCCAAGACCGGCATCGGCTACCAGGTGCAGGTGGAGATCCCCTACCAGGTCATGGACTCGGTCGAGGACATCGAGACGATCCCGATCGAGACGGCCGCCGGCCAACCCCTGCTGCTGCGAGACGTGGCCGAAGTGCATCACGACACGATGCCGGGCGAGTACGACCGCTACAACATGAAGCGGATGCTCACCCTGACGGCCAACGTCGTCGGCGAGGACCTGGGGACCGTCGCCGGCCAGGTCGATCGGGCGCTGGAGCGGGCCGGCGAGCCGCCCCGGGGGATCATGGTCGACGTCCGCGGCCAGATCGCCCCGCTGCGCGAGATCCTCAACGGGCTGTCGGTCGGCCTGATCATGTCGGTCGTGGTGATCCTGCTGCTCCTGACGGCCAACTTCCAGTCGATCCGGCTAGCCCTGGTCTCGGTCGCGACGACCCCCGCGGTGATCGCTGGCGTCGCCATCGCGCTGGCGTTGACCGGCACGACGGTCAACCTCCAGTCGTTCATGGGCTCGATCATGGGCCTCGGCGTGGCGGTGGCCAACGCGATCCTGCTGGTGACGTTCGCCGAGCGGAGCCGCCTGGCCGGCGCCTCGGCGCGGGAGGCGGCCGTGCGAGCCGCCCACGATCGCCTGCGGCCGATCCTGATGACCAGCCTGGCGATGATCGCCGGCATGGTGCCGATGGCCCTGGGATTGGGCGAGGGCGGCGAGCAGACCGCCCCGCTGGGCCGGGCCGTCATCGGCGGCCTGGCCGCCTCGACGCTGACGACCCTGCTGGTCTTGCCGTCGATCTTCGCGATCGTTCAGGGCGGGGCCGACCGGCGGTCCGCCTCGATCGACCCGTTCGATCCCGAGAGCACGCGGTTCGTCGGCGAGCCCGGCGACGAGCAACCGATCCTCGCCGACGAACTCGCGGCCGATCGGATCCGGCGACGGACCGACGAAGCGGAGTGGCGCCCCGAATTCATCGATGGTCAGCAGGAAGTGAGCGACGACGATTCCTTGGCGTGACCGACCTTCCCACGAGTCTCCGAGCCCTAACGCATCCAACCTTTACCCGGAGGAGTATCCATGCGATTTCGCGAACGTCGAGACTGGGCTGGGCTCGTCGCCCTCGGCCTCATGGCAACGCTGATCGCCGGCTGCGGGCCGGTGAGTGAATCCACCCGGGCCGCCCGCGACGATTCGGCGGCGGGAACTCCGTCCCCCACCAGCATTGCCACCGTCAGGCCCGAGCCGACCGGGATCCGACGCATCACCAGCCAGCCCGGCCAGATCGAGGCGTTCGAGACCACCGCCATCCACGCCAAGATCGCCGGCTACGTCCGCAGCCTGGCCGTGGACATCGGCGACCGCATCACCGAGGGTCAGGTGATCGCCGAACTCTCCGTGCCCGAGGTCGAGGCCGAACTCCAGATGAAGCGGGCGATGATCGAGCAGGCCGAGGCCGAGCGCACGCAGGCCGAGGCGGCCGTCGAGGTCGCCCAGGCCGCCGTCACCAGCGCCGAGGCCCACATCGCCGAGGTCCAGGCGGCCATCCGCCGTACCGAGGCGGACGTCGCCCGCTGGCAGGCCGAGTACAACCGGATCGACCAGCTCGTGCGCGAGCGGGCGATCACCGACAGCCTCCGCGACGAGACCCGCAGCAAGCTCGCGGCGGCCCAGGCCGCCCGCGACGAGGCAGGGGCCCAGGTCCGCTCCGCCGAGGCGGCCCTGGCCCAGGCGCAGGCCGAGCTGGACAAGGCCCGCTCCGATGTCGCCGCCGCCGCGGCCCGCGTCGCCGTCGCCGAGGCCGATGCCCGCCAGGCCGAGGCGATGGCCGGCTACACGAAGATCGTCGCCCCGTACGACGGTGTGGTCACCCGCCGCCACGTCGACACCGGCCACCTCACGGTCCCGGGCGGCTCCGGAGATCCGCTGTTCGTCGTCGCCCGCACCGACAAGGTCCGCATCGCCGTCGGCGTGCCCGAGACCGACGCCCCGCTGGTCAACCCCGGCGACCGTGCCGAAGTGCGCCTCCAGGCCCTCGACGGCCGGACCTTCGAGGGGCAGGTCACGCGCATCTCCTGGGTGCTGGACCAGACGACGCGGACCCTGCGTGCCGAGGTCGACCTGGAGAACCCGGAGGGCGTGCTCCGCCCCGGCCTCTACGCCTATGCCACGATCGTCGCCGAGGAACGTCCGGACGCCCTCACCGTGCCGGCGACGGCCATCGTGCGGGACGGCGGCAAGGCCTACTGCGTCGTCGTCGCCGACGGCGAGGCCCATCGGCGAGAGGTCGAACTCGGGCTGGGCGACGGCCAGCGAGTCGAGATCCTCTCGGGCCTCGACGGCGACGAGGCGATCGCCGCGGCCAACGCCGACTCGCTGGCCGAGGGGCAGCCCGTTGAAGCGGAGCAGCCGGAGCTCGCTGGCGCCACGGCGAAGTCGTGATTCACTCCGCCCGGAATCCCATCTTGGAGATCGGGCGTCCTGGCCATCATGATCGAGAAAATCCGCCTATCGGCCGATAATATCGGATGTCGAGACAATGCGGCGGGGTAGGAAACCCACCCCACCATCCGAGAGACACGCGCGGGACCAGGGAGGGTCTCCGGCATGGAACGAAGGATTCGGTCCAATCCCATGGCGCCGCTCCTGGGCACGGCGACGCTCGTCCTCGGCCTGGGCACGAGCGCCATGGCACAGATGCCCCCCACCCTGCCGATCGAACCGCCCCCCGGGGCCGGTGAGGGGCCGAAGGACGAGCAACAACGCGACGACGGTCGCGACGCAATCCCCGAGCCGCTCCCGGGGGCAGAGAGCCCGCTCGCGGAAACGGAAGTGAACGATGTGCCGTCCCTGCGCCTGCCCTCCCCCTCCGGAGGGCCGCTGGGGACGCCCCTGGGCCCCGGCCAGGCGATCTACCCCATCGACCTGGCCGGCGCCCTGAGGCTGGCCGGCGCCCGCGACCTGGACATCGCCATCGCCCGGACCCGCGTCGCCCAGGCCGTCGCCGATCTCAGCGCCGCGCGGGCCGTCTGGCTGCCGAGCCTCTTCCTCGGCCCGAACTGGATCCGCCACGACGGCACCGCCCAGGTCGTCGAGGGCCCGGTTCGCCACATCAGCAAAAGTTCGCTGTTCCTCGGGGCCACGGGTGCCTTCGGCCAGGGCGTCACCGGCCCGATCCCCGGCGGCGGCCCGGCCCCGCTTTCGAGCACCACGGCCGTCATCCGCATCTCCGACGCGATCTTCGCGCCACTGGCGGCACGTCAGGTCGTCGAAGCCAACCGGGCCGGCGTCGCCGCCGCCACCAACGACGCCCTGCTCGGCCTGTCCGAGGCGTACCTCGACCTCCAGCTCGCGGCCGGTCGCCTGCAGATCGCCCGCGAGGCCGCCGCCCACGCCGAGGCGCTAGCCGAGCTGACCGCCTCCTATGCCCGCACCGGTGCCGGCCTGGAGGCCGACTACCGCCGCGCCCTGACCGAACTCGAACGCCGGCGCAAGGAGATCGAACAGTATGTCGGCCAGTTGGAGGTCGCCTCCGCCGAGGTGGTCCGCCGCACGCGGCTCGACCCGCGCATCGTCGTCGCCCCGATCGAGCCGCCCGAGACGGTGCTCCGCCTGGTGGCCGATGAGTGCCCCATCGATAGCCTGATCGTGGCGGGCCTGCAGAATCGCCCCGAGCTGGCCCAGAACCAGGCCCTGGTCGAGGCGACGCTCGTCCGGCTGAAGCAGGCCAGGCTGCGACCGTTCATCCCCAGCCTGGCCCTGCGCTACTCCGGTGGCGGCTTCGGCGGCGGCCCCAACGACTTCTTCGGCGACTTCGAGGGCCGCAGCGACGCCGACGTCAACCTCTTCTGGACGCTCGAAAACCTCGGCTTCGGCGACCGCGCCCGGATTCGACGCAGCGACGCGGAGCGTCAGGAGGCCACCCTCCGGCTCGTCCAGACGCAGGACCGCGTGGCCGCCCAGGTGGTCCAGGCCGACAAGTCGCGCCTGGCGGCCATCCGCCAGATGGACCGGGCGGCGCGCGAGCTGCCCGAGGCGCTGCGCTCCCTGGAGCTGAACTTCACCAACATCCGCCGCGGCGCCGGGTTGCCCGGCGCCACCCGGCCGATCGAGGTCCTCCAGCCGATCCAGGCGCTGGCCCAGGCCCGCACCGACTACTTGGAGTCGGTCCTGGCCTACAACCGGGCCCAATTTCGCCTCTACCACGCCATCGGCCGCCCGCCGCTGGTCGCCCCGACCGGGGGGGAGCCGCCGGCCCCGCCGCCGACCCCCTTCTCCCCGCTGATGGGCCCGCATTAACCGACGCCGGTCGCTCCCCGGCGGCCGGCATCCCGCACGTCCCCAGGAGTCCGGACGCATGACGCGACGACACACTTGGCTCCGCCGATCCCTCCTCGTCGGCCTGCTCGCCCTCGGCGGGCAGCAGCTCTGGAGGCACGGGCACGACTACGTCTTCCCCGAGCAGTTCGCCGCGGTCGAGCCCGGGGCGGTCTACCGCGGGGCCTGGCAGCAGGACTGGCCGATGCGCCGGATCATCGACGAGCACGGGATCCGGACCATCGTCGCCCTGGCCCACCCACCGGACAGCCCCATGGTCGCCGCCGAGAAGGCCCTGGCCGCGGAGTCGGGCTGCCGCTGGGTGCATATCCCGATCGCCGACTTCCGGGGCCATGACGGCGGGCCGACCCTCTCCGACCAGCTCGAGAAGGCGGCCGACGCCCTGGCCGACCCGGCCAACCAGCCCGTGTTCTTCCACTGCCACCACGGCATCAACCGCACCTCGATGGCCCAGATCGCCTACCGGACCCTCCATTGCGGCTGGACCCTCGAGCAGGCGACCGCCGAGGTGGCCCGCACCTTCGGCCTGAAACGCGTCGATCGTGGCCCGGACTACCGCTTCATGGAGCAGTTCTACGAGGAACGCGTGCTGCCGCGCCGCCGCGAGCAGGGCGGCGACGGCCATCGCCGGAGCAACGGCAAGGAGGCAGCATGAGCGGAACGACCGACGGCCGAACCGACGCCCCGGCCCGGGGAGCGATGAGCCCCTCCCCGGGCGCCGGTGCGACCCCCCCGCAACGGATGACGGCCTTCCTCTCGGGTCCGGGGAGGTGCATCGCCGCACTGGCGATGGCCGCCGCGGCCCTCGCCCTGACCGCCGAGACGATCAGGATCCGGCGCCACGAAGAGCGCCTCAGGACGCAGGAACGAGCCCTCGCCGAGAGGAGGCAGGTCCTGGAGGAGATGGAGCGGGTCGCCCTCCAGATCAAGCAGAACCAAGACCAACGCGAGCGGAACCTCGGCGAGATCGCCGCGCTGCTCGAGGAGCTCAAGCGCGAGCAGGGGCAGCGGCCTCGAATCTTACATGCATCCCCGACGGCGGACCCCTCGGTGCCGGACGAAGCGGCGCCCGATGTCGTGCTTGATGTTCGCTTTACGCTGCAGCGGATCCCGATGGGAGGAAGGACCAGGACCAGAAGGGGCTTGAGCACGGGAACTGACGCACCACGCATCTCTCTGCCCATGTCAGGACTCGCTCACAGCGTCGAGTGCAACTCGTCAGAGGAATGAAGTGGGGTGTCCCCGGCGTGAAGCGCGACATCGTACAGCTCGAGCGGAGCCTGCGCGGGATGTCGTCGCGGCTCACGATCGGCGCGACTGCACCTCGCCCGGCATCACTCCTCGATCACGCGATCCAGCTCCGCATGGAGCCGCTCGGCCCTGGCCTTCTCCTCCCGGATCAGGTTCTTTCGCTCCAGCGGATCCGCTCGGAGATTGAAGAGCGCTGAGGGGATCCGCTCCTGTTCGGGTTCGACGTGGATGTACTTCCAGTTTTGGCCGGTGAGCGCTTGCATGTGGCTTTCTCCGTGCTCCTCGCGGCCATATCGCTGGGAGACGATAAAGTCGTGGAGAGGACCTGCCCCGTCGCCGGTCATCAGCGACAGCAAGCTCTTCCCATCGATGTCCCGCGGCAGCGGCAACCCGAGCAGCTCGAGGACCGTCGGGAACACGTCCGCGAGGCTGACCCGGGCCCCTACCCGGGACGGCCGGAGCGCCTTCGGGAAGCGCACGATCAGCGGCACGTGCAGGACCTCCTCGTAAAGAGTCTGCTTGTGCATCACTCCGCCGTGCTCGAAGAACTCTTCGCCGTGATCGGAGGCGACCACCAGCACGGTGTTGTCGAGAAAGCCCCTTCGCGACAACTGATCGAGTAGCTTCGCGAGCTGATCATCGAGGAATCGGATCTCGGCATCGTACATGGCGACCAGATATTCCCGCAGGCCCGGATCGACCCGACGGACCCGGAATCGGCCGATCGGGTCGAAATAATGGGAACGGACCATCTGGTTGATCGCTTTGTCGTCCCTGGTCTCCGACGTGAAGAGATGGCGATGCTCCATCCCCTGGTTGTATGGGTCGTGGGCATCGAAATAGTTGATGAACAAGAAAAACGCCTCCCCGTTCCATCGGCCGGCCCAGCGGAGCACGTCCGCGTTGATCTCGGGCGCAGTGCGCTCCCCGTCGCTACGAAGCAGGAGGCGACTCAGGTCCTTCGAGAACCAATCGATCCCTCGCTTGATGCTGAGCGGATCGTAGGTGTGGCGGTACTCGAAGAAATCGAGCCGATCGTGGTAGACGGAAAAGCCCTGATCCAGACCGTACTTCGCCTTGCAGTAGGGGCCGCCGACGAAACCGGCGGTGCGGTACCCCGCGGCGAGCAGGATCTCGGCCAATGTCTCGTGCTCGGGGGAGAGCTGCTGGTGCATCTCATGGGCCCCGTGATGAAAGCTGTACTTCCCGGTCAAGAGACTGGCGTGGGCGGGGAGGGTCCAGCTCGCGACCGACCCGGCGCGCTCGAATACCACCGCCTGCTCGGCCAGCCCGTTGAGGTGCGGCGTGGTCGGCTTCCCATAGCCGTGAAAGCCCACGTTTCCGGCACGGACCGTGTCGAGCGTAATCAGGATGAGATTCGGACGCTCCCTCCGCTCGCCCATCACGTTATCGTGGCCGGGGTCACGCGGGGGGAACCGCTCGGGAAGGGCCCGGAGCAGGTAGAGGTCATAGGCGAGAGAGAAGAAGCAGACAAGCCCGAGCAGCCATCCGTAATTCCCGGCAAGCGAGCCGCCGATCCGCGCCGTTCCGGACGCCATCGGGCTCGGCTCCCGTCCTCTCATTGCCACGCGGACGAGCAGCGACAGACCGATGAACCCGAAGAATATGGACGTATTGAGGGCGGTCCTGCCGGGGTCCCACAGAAGCGAATCTCCGTGGACCAGCAGGTGGATCACCGGGAACGCTATTACCAGGAGCGCCATGCTCACGGCGAAGAACGCGTAACTGCTCCGTAGCGAGGCCGACGAGGGGTATTCGCCTCGCAACGAGAAGATGAGATCCAGGGCGAGTGCGATGGCCACGGCGCACGACGCGACCACCAGCACCGGCAGGAGCAGGCCGAGGTAGACCTCGAACCATTCGATGCGCCTGCCAGAGAGCCTGACCGCGACGTCGACGTGCCCGATCGCGAGCCCGAGGCCGACGCCCGCCTTGAGGGCGATGGCGAGATGCTCTGCCAGCGGCCGATTTCGAGTGTCGTCACGCCTTCTCATAACCTTCCTGATACGCCCCCGCGCGAGTAGCGTCGCTCGGGCCCTCGCGTCTCTCCGTCCCGCTACGCCGCCGCCGCTGATTTCGCATCTCATGCGTGAGGCGTGGGAGGGCCGCCTCCCAGCGGCGTCGACGCTCCCATTCGCCTGTCCCGAAGTGTCGAGAAAGCAGGCAATCGAATGGAGAGTTGAGGAACATCAACGATGCCACACAAGAACGCCACCGACCAGTTCTTCCGTCCGATCCGAAGCAACGCTCCGTTCTAGAACGACGGCCCCCAGCAAGGATGCTCGAGTGTACCGACCATCCGGAGGATCCCCGAAGGATCGTTGCGTCACCCGGCAACCTCATCGATCCGTCCAGCCACGCACAGGATCAAGGTCGTGCAGAGCTACGACAAGCGGCGACGGAGCCTCAAGGAAGGGGCCCCCACGACGTGCCGATCTGATCCCCCTGCCCTGCTCGTGCACGGCCGCCCACGAGTCGCCCAAGACGACCAAGCTCTACGACCGGACGAGCGACGCGATCACGCTCGATGAAGTCGAGCGGATCGCGATTTGATCCGAGGGGCTGGGCTCCCTACAAGTCGTCATGGCTCCGACCAGAGAAGGAGGAGGGTCACCCGGATCACACTCAGTATGCCAAATCATATGTTAGAGAATTTTAATCGAATTTTAAGGCGAGAACCTTCACCCCGATGCCGCACAATATCCCGCCGATGGCAAGGCGAGGGATCGCTTCGGCGGCAGGCAGTCGGGGACATCACCATGGATCACGACCACCCTCCGGGCGAGCGAATCTAACGCCTCGAACGTACCATCCATCGCCTGGCCTCAGGCCTCGTCTTGTGCGCCCTCGGGTCCGTCGCGGCGCTGGCCTTATGGGCCACTTCCCACAGCAAGGATCCGACCGCCCCCGCGCCGCTCGTCATCCGCGATCGAGAGGGACGCGTCCGGATCGAGCTGGAGGCCGCATCCGACGGCCCCACCCTCACCTTCTTCGACCCGTGCGGGGCCGAGCGCCTCCGCATCCACGCCTCCGACGATGGCACGACGGCGCTGACGCTCGCGACCAATGTTAAGGATGACCAGATGCGACGTCGGATAGGCCTCAGGACCCCTCCTGACGGCTGGTCGGAGCTCTCGTTCTCGGACAGCAGCGGGGAGCGGCTGACCCTCGGCTTGGCCTACGACGGCGAGCCGCGGCTCCGGATGTTCACTCCAGAGCAAAGGGTCCGCCTGAGCCTGGGCTCTGACATGTCCGGCAGGGCGGAACTCATCATCCACGATGCGGACGGCAACGAGCGGGCCGTCCTGAAATCGGGCCCGGGCGGTCCGCCGAGTCTCACAGCGAGTCTAGAAAGGGTGACCTAGCCTTCTGGCATGGACACCACCAAGCGCTACCCGACCGACCTGACCAACGCCGAGTGGGCCCAGGTCGCCCGCGTCATCCCGGCCCCGAAGAAGGGTGGCC
>NZ_RYZH01000071.1 GCF_003977685.1 Tautonia sociabilis
CGCTGCCCCTACCAGGTCCTGGGCCTGGTGCTGCCGACCGCCGACTTCTGGGAGCTGCTGCAGGCCGACCCCGCCGCATTGACGCAACAACTGTCAACCCAACAGGATGGCGGATGAGACAGTGCCCCGAGCACAACCGCGACGGCCAGTTCCAACACGTTTCCCTTGAGGGCGAATCCCTTGAACTCGGCCCACCACCGGAACACCATCCTCATCGCGTTCCCCCCGCTCCTGGCCCCCGTCGATCCCCAGCGCCGATCGTATGCCGACGGACGCTCGCCGTCGACCCTCCCGCTCCTGACCGGCGGCCGGCCATGACCGCTCTGCTCGGCGACCGCTTCCTTCGAGTCGCCCTCGCGTTCGAGCTCGGCCTGGCCGCGCTCGGGCTGGCGATCGGTCGGGCCGTCGGGATCGACCCCTGGCTCGATCTTCACCCGGGGCTTCGAGGGTTCGCCCTGGGAGCGATCGCCACGATCCCGATGGCGGCCTTGCTCCTGTATTGCGATCGGCTGCCGATCCGGGCCCTGCGACGGATCCGTCAGCTCCTCGACGATCTCATCCTCCCGATGCTCCGGGGCCGGTCGCCGACCCAGCTCGCCCTGCTCGCCTTCGCGGCGGGGCTCGGAGAGGAAACGCTCTTCCGCGGGCTTCTCCAGGCTGGCCTGGCCGGTCGCCTGGGCCCGACCGCGGCCCTCGCCGTCTCCTCGCTCGCCTTCGGCCTGGCCCACGCGGTGACTCCCACATACGCGGCGATCGCAAGCCTGATCGGCTTCTATCTCGGCTGGCTCCTGCTGGCGACGGGAGATCTGATGGTGCCCGTCGTCGCGCACGCCCTGTATGACCTCATCGCGCTGATCTACTTCCTCCGAACCTCTCCGGGAGCTACGATTGGCCCCGCCAACGCCCCCCCCGACGAGGAGACGACGTGATGAGTCCGCCACCGATTGCCCTGCTCCTCGCCGGCCTCGCCGCCTGGAGCGGCCCCCCGGCCGACGATCCAGCACCGCTCTCGATCCGAGGCGTCTACGGAGGCGTCCCCCGAGCCATTCTCGACCGGGGAGAGACGCTGGCCGACTACGGGATCAACGCCGTCTGGATCGGGTCCGGTGGGCTCCGATCCGAGGACATCGCTCTGCTCCGATCGCAGGGGGCGAGGGTCTTCGCCGAGTTTAACACGATGCACGTCGCCTCGTTTGTCGAGGAGCATCCCGACGCGCTCCCGATTGGCCCCGACGGCCGGCCGAGCCCGCCGCCCGATGGCTGGCAGGGGATCTGTCCCTCGCATCCGGGCTATCGAACGTTTCGCATGGCGGAATTCCGCCGCGTGCTCGCCGCGTTCGAACTCGACGGGATCTGGCTGGACTATCACCACGCTCACGCCAGCTGGGAGCGAGACGTTCCCCTGCTACCCGACACCTGTTTCTGCGACCGCTGCCTCAACCGCTTCCGGGAGCAGACCGGGATCGACCTGCCGGACGGTCCCACCGCCGAGGTTTCGGCGCTCCTGCTCGGTCCTCACCGGGAACGTTGGGTCCAGTGGCGCTGCGACATCTTCACCGACTGGGTCCGCCAGTTCCGCCGCATCCGGGACGAAACCCGTCCCGACGCCCTGCTCGGTACGTTCCATTGCCCCTGGACCGACTCGGACTTCGAGGGCGCGCTCCGGACCAAGCTCGCGATCGACCTGAAGGCCCAGGCCCCTTTGTTCGACGTGATTAGCCCGATGCCCTACCACGCCCGATTCGGCCACGCCGACGACCCGGACTGGATCTCCCGACAGCTCTCCTGGCTCGGCGAGCACCTTGGCGTCGACGGCTCGGGAGGCGGCCGGCCGCTCGTCTGGCCGATCGTGCAGCTCTCTGATTGGGGGGAGCCGGTCCCAGTCGATCAGGTCGTCCCGGTCCTCGAGCGAGGCTCCCGGGCGCCGGCAACCGGGGTGGTGGTCTTCGCCTGGGGGAGCCTCGCGCAGGACTGGCCCAAGGTCGAACGCCTGGGGACCTTCTACCGCGAGCACGTCGGGAAGCCCGACCTCGGGCCGGCCTCCCCGTGACCGAAGCCCCCGGGGAGCGATCGTCCGGGGTCGACCGCCCCCCCTACAATGGGGGCGGAGCCTCGGCCCCGGGGTGCCCGCCCTGTCGGGCCCGGGAGACCGAGCCGCCGACCGCTTCCGGGAGTCTCCTCGCCATGACCCACCCCTCCGATCCGACCGGCCCCGCGCCGTCCCCTCGAGCGCGACGACTGGGCCCGAGCCTGTCCCTGTTCGGCCTGGCCTGCTGGGTCGGCACCATCGCCCTCTACCTGCTGCTCCGGCCGGCGGATCCTCCCCCTGGCGAAGCGATGCCGCAGGGCACCCCGATGCGGTTCGTGCTCGCCTTCGTGGTCGCCTCGCTTGGCGTGTTTGCCTCAGCGATCATCTCGGCCGTCGGCCTGTTCCTCAGCCTGACTGAGCGTCGCGGCCTCCGCGACTCCGGGACCACCCGGGGGGTGGTCCTCGGCTCGATCGGGGTCGGAGTCCTGGTGCTCGTCGTGGCGGAGATCATCCGGATGGCCTTCTCGACCACGGTTGCCCAGGAGGTCCCCCCGGACTTCGAGCGGGCCGAGGCGGCGGCCAGGTAATCCTCGGGCGGAGGGCAACCTTCCGATCACGGGGCCTGGGGAGCGGCGTTGCGCGCCCGATCCGGAGTTGGCCCCCCCCCGGCCGGAGGCGGAAGGACGAGGAACCCGTAATGGCGGGCGAATCGCCACTGACGATACCGGGCGTACCAGGCCCGTCGAGCCGGGTCTTTTCTTCGTCGAGGACGTGTCGCATCCATCGCAGTGCCTCCCCTCTCGCGAAGCGTAGCCCCCGATCGAGCGAGTTGCGGAACACCCTCACGCCCCGGCGGAAAAATTCGAACGATCGGAGGGAGGTCGGCCGGCATCCCGCCCGGCTGGACACCGGAAGCGGCCGGCGCAACAATGCTTGGGTCGAGCCTCGGTGTCCCCCTCGGCGGGGAGGGCCGGGGTCGGTTGCGCCTCCCGACGGGCTCGAGGAGCATGCAGACGTCGCACGATGGCGGCCGATTACTACGAAATGCTCGGTGTTCCTCCCGAGGCCGATCGGAAGACGATCGAGGAGGCGCTCGCGCGCTGCCAGCCCAAATGGTCGGCCGGGGCCCGAAACCCGAAACACCGGCACACCTATCAGTCCTACCTCGACCAGATCCCGACCATCCGAGCCACGCTCCTGGGAAACCCCTCGGCTCGGGCCTCCTACGACGCGGAACTTGCCGCCCAGCGCCGGCTGCAACTCGACCGCAAGCTCGACGAGCTCTCCCGCCTCGTCCGGCTTCGGGCCGCGAAGGGAGGCCTGTCGGTCTCCGACCGGGATCGCCTTCGGGTCGAAGCCGACCGGCTCGGCGTCCCTCCCGCCGAGTTCGACCGCCTGCTGGAGCCGGTTCCACCACTGCCGGAGGCCCCCGCCGACCCGGAACTCGACGCCGAGCCCCTTCCCGACCTGATCGACTCCGCCACCCGAGGGCAAATCCGGCGCACGTTGGAGCACCTCGGCCGGCTCGACCTGTACGATGCCCTCGGGCTCCAACGCGACGCCCCCCAGGCCGAGATCCTCTCCCGGGCGGATGCCGAGCGCCAGCGATGGCGGCGGAAGTCCCGAGTCTCCGCAGAGATGACCGCCTGGCTCGAGGTCATCTCCTACGCCCAGTCCCACCTGGGCACCCCGGAAGCCCGAGCCCGGTACGACCGGACCCTGGAGCACGAGGCCGAGGAGCGGTTCCTACGAGCGGTCCACTTCTGCCTCGACGGCGAAACCCGGCTGGCCCCCGGGGCCCGGACGGCGCTTCTTGCCGAGGCGGCCAGCCTGGGGATCGGCCCCGATCGGGCCGATCGTCTCCTCAGACGCGCCTGCCGGGCCCTTGGCATCGCCTCGGAAACGGTCGCGACCGCCCCCTCGGATCGCACCCAACCGCTCCGATTGCTCCGATGTCGCTCCTGCCGGGGGGTGACGGAGCTCGCCGACGCGGAGCGCAACAGCCGAGGCTGCCGGCACTGCGGCGACTCGCTCCGCTGGGACTGTCCGATCTGCCGACGAGACCACTGGGTCGACGAGCCCCGCTGCTCCTGCGGCTTCCGCCTCGAGCTCCGGGAGCCGATGCTCCGTCACTTCGAGGCCGCACAACGCGCCCACAAGGCGAGGGACTACGCCTCGGCCCTGGCCCACCTGCACCGCATCCAGGAGTTCGCCCCCGACCACGCCGGAACCCGCAAGGCCGTCGAGAAGGTCAAGGAACGCCTCGCCGAGATAGAGCGCACCCGGTCCTCCTTTGAGCAGGAAGCCGCCCGCCGCCACCTCCTCGCCGCCCAGAAGGCCCTCCGAGCCTGGGCGGCCCTGGTCGACCCGACCGACCCCGAGGTCCGCTCCGCCTTCGACGAGGTGAACCGAGGCCTCCGGGAGGCTCGCTCCCTCGCCGCCCGGGGCATCGCCCTGATGACGATCGACCCGGGAGAGGCCCGCGCCTTGCTCCGACGGGCCCTGGATTGGTCCGCCGACCTGCCCGAGGCCCGAGACGCCCTCCGCCGATGTCCCCCCGACCCGCCCGTCGACCTCCGAGCCGAGGTGGAGCGGGACGCGGTCATCCTCCGCTGGTCTCCCCCCGCTCCAGATGGCCTCGGCCCGGTCTCCTTCCGGATCGTTCGCAAGGCCAGGGGGGTGCCCGCCACTCCGACCGATGGCGTGACGATCGCCGAGACGTCCGAGACCCAGTGCCGGGACCCGCTCGCCTCCCCCGGAGAGGTGGTCGGCTACGCCGCCTTCAGTCAAAGAAACGACATCGAATCGGTGCAAGGGGCCGTGGCCGGGCCGGTCGTGATCCTGGCCGACGTGCTCGACGTCCGCGTCGAGACCCGCAGCGGCGAGGTCGAGCTCTCCTGGCGGCTCCCAGCGGGGGCCTCCGGCGTCCGGGTCGTCCGCAAGGCCGGCGAGCCTCCCTCCGGCCCCGACGACGGTTCCGCCGTCGACGCCCTGCCCGACGGCGCCAGCGACCGGGGGCTGACCGACGACCGTGTCTATCACTACCGGATCGCTGCCCTGTATCGCACCCCGGACGGGAAGGAACGCCTCTCCCGGGGCGTGACCGTCGCCGCGATGCCGCATCCTCCCGTCTCCGTCGTCTCCGAGCCGGAGGTGGTGCCGATGCCCGACGGCCGGATCCGGGTCTCCTGGGATGTGCCTGAACGGGGTCAGGTGAAGATCCTCCGGACCGAGCGGCCCCCCTCCCTGATCGAGGGCCAGCGGCTGCCGAGCGGCCAGGCCGAGGCCCTGGAGGGCCACTGGCTCCCCGTTGCCGCACCCGATCACGCGATCGACGCCCGCCCTCCCGGCTCGGGCCTCTGCTACTACACCCCATTAACCTTCTGGGCCGGCACCTGCACCGCCGGCCGCCCCGCCGCCTTCTCCCGACTGCCGGACCCGAGCGACCTGCGCGCCGTCCGGATCGGAGGCTCCGGCCGGGTCCACCTCCGATGGCGCTGGAGCCCATCGAGCACTCAGTCCCTGGTCGTCTGCAAGGCCGGCGGGCCTCCCTCCGGCCCCGACGACCCCGACGCCTTCCGCGAGGTCGTCCAGGAACTCGACTACGGCCGTCGCGGCTTCTTTCCGCTCGACCTCCCCCCCGGCGAGCCCGCCCCGTACCACATCGCCGTCTACAGCCTCGCCGAGGTCGACGGCCAGAACCTGACCTCCCCCGGCGTCGAGCCGACGGCTAGAACCGTCGTCCCCGGCCCGTTGCCCGAACTCTTCGTCTCCTACGCGATCCGGCGCCCCCGATTCCCCGGCCGCCCCTGGACCATCGCCATCCAGACCGACCCTCCCGGCTCCCCGGTCCCCCCGCTGCTCCTGGTCGGGCATCCTCGCACCGTCCCCCTCTCGGCCGACGACGGCGAACCCTTCGATCGCTTCCCCGCTTGCCGAGGCGGCGACTCCTTCCGGTTTTCCCCTCCTCTCCGGATCAGCGAATATCGCCTCCGCCTCTTTGTCGACCCGGCTTCCCCAGTCGACCAAATGTCACCGATCCGCCTGCGCCACCCCGAGGCGGAACGGACGCGCGTGTGAGCCCGGACTGGCCTCGAAGGCAGGGGATCCTCGATCGCTGTGGAGGCTTGCGCCGTCCGAACGAGTGAGGTTTCATGGGGAATGGCGGAAAAACGACAAACGCATGCACACATCGAATGGCGCGTGCGTCTCCGCCAGCGGGACCGAAGCGCCCGAATTCCCATAAGGTGAATTCTAATAAGGATTTTGTCCGTCGCTCGTCGGAGAGAGATCGGAGTCGATGGGGAGGTGGCGGGGGCGTTCCGAGGGCATCGAGGTGTCCCATTGCATTACAAGGGGGGCTCGATTCGCTATAATGGATCGGTTCCAGCACGGACGGCGGCTCTCGCCCGGCCGACCCCGACCGTCCCCGCCGGGGCTGGCACCCGGGGCACTCCAAGCGGCAGGACCAAACGACCATGAATCGGTTGCAATCCAACGCGGACGACTTCTATATCAACGTGAATTTGAACACGGAAATGGAGCTCCCGACCGCCCGGGACACGGTGTTGCACTTCTTCGAGCAGATGAAGAAGGGCTTCCCGGAGCTCCAGAACTTCTACACGAGGGACAACGGCGATCTGGTGCTGGAAGGGGACAAGGACCGTGGCAGCTATCGCTGGCTGGCCATCGAGCAGCGCCGGCTTTGCTCCGGATTCGTGAACCCGCCGACCCCCGAGGAGGCCTACCGGCAGCACGAACTGCTGCTGGAGCTGGCCCCGCACCTCCTGACGATCAGCGTGCTGGACTGCGAGGCGCTGGACGTCATGTTCGGCTTCGACCTGACGTATGAGGGGAATCACGACGAGGTCGTGGCCGAGGCCCTCGGCATCGGCTACGGGCCGGAGGGCTTGCTCGACGTCCCGGGCGGCCGGGTGATCCACTACGAGCCGTCGGTCACGCTCGCCCTGGAGGAGTCCTGCCGCCTCCAGTGCCGCCTGAGCGTCGAGACGAGGACCAACGCGTACCAGATCCGCACCGGAGAGTTCCCCGAGGACCAGATCAGCGTCTACTTCACGATCCGGCAGTACTGGGGGACCGGCCCGGAGCGGAGCTTCGTCGAATCCTTCCGCCGCCAGTGCCAGATTGGCGAGGAGCTGGTCCAGGAGAAGGTCATTCCGAGGATCGTCCAGCCGCTGGCCCAGGCGATCGCCTCCCGCTGATCCCCCGGCGAGACAGGATGGTTGGGGCGGGGACTTGCCCGTCCCGGCCAATCAAACGAGAATCAGACACGGCCCCCCGGTCCAAGCCGACCGTCGGGGCCGTTCTCCTGCGCCCTCCGGCGCGGCGCGGGATCGATCTCCGAACTCCTCTCCGACCCCGTCCGGACGCCACCGCCATGCCTCGCCTCAGCTCTCTGGCCCAAGACCTCACGACCGAGACGGCCTTCAGCGTGCTGGCCGTCGCTCGATCGCTGAAGGCGAGCGGGAAGGAGGTCGTCGAGTTGGAGATCGGAGACAGCCCCTTCCCCAGCACCCCCCACGCCAAGGAAGCCGGCATCGAGGCGATCCGGGCCAATCGCACCGGCTACTGCCCGAGCCTCGGCCTGCCGGAACTGCGCCGGGCGGCTGCCGCGTTCGTCGGTCGCGAGTTCGGGATCGAGGCCAGCGCGGACCACGTCGTGGTTGCCTCCGGCGCCAAGCCGTTCGAGACCTACTTCGCCGAGGCCCTGCTGGAGCCTGACGACGGCGTCCTGATCTTCGGCCCCCAGTTCCCGACTTATGTGCCGAACCTCCGCCGAGTCGGTGCCCGCCCGGTGCTGGTCCCCCTTCGGGCCGAGGACCGCTTCCGTCCCCAGGCCAAGCAGATCGCCACGTTCCTCCGGGACGACCCCAAGCCTCGGGCCATCTTCTTGAACTCCCCCCACAACCCGACCGGCGGCGTCGCCACGGCGGAGGACCTCGACGCCATCGCCGACATTGTCCGGGGGACCGATCTCGTCGTGCTCTCCGACGAGCCGTACTGCCACATGGTCTGGGAGGGGACGCACGAGTCGCTGCTCGCCCGACCGGGGATGATGGACCACGTGGTGGCCGCCTACACCATGAGCAAGTCGTACAGCATGAGCGGATGGAGGGCCGGCTTCGCAGTCGCCCATCCCGAGGTCGTCCAGGCGATGGGCAAGCTGATCAACACTTCGGCCTCCTGCTGCCCTCCCTTCGTCCAGCTCGGCGCGGTTGCCGCCCTGGAGCAGGACTCGGAGACTCGGGACGACTATATGGGCCGCTTCCGCCGCAAGGTCGAGCGCCTCTCGGACGGGTTGTCCACGATCGAGGGAGTCGCCGTCAGCCGGCCCGCCGGGACCTTCTACGTCTTCCCGGATGTCCGAGAGATCTGCAACCGGCTCGGGCTGACCTCGCACGGCCTGGCGATGTACCTGCTCGAAGGGGCGGACGACGGCTTCGGTGTCGCCTGCCTCGGCGGGGAATGCTTCGGCCCCGCCGGTGCCGGCTTCCTCCGCTTCAGCTGCGCCGAGCCGGACGAGGCGATTGACCGGGCCCTCGCCTTCCTCCCCGAGGCCCTCCGCCGAGCGGACCACGTCCGGCGATACCGGGACCAGCACCCCGAGCACGTCCTGACCGAACCCTACTCGGGATGATCCTCTCGGCGACCGAGGGTCGAGGATTGCCGAGATCGCGCCGCTGTCCGGCCTCGGCGATCCTCGATTACCGTTCCGTCGATCCTCGGGCGGCCAGGCGTTCCACGGGCCGGGGATTGAGGTCGGGGGCGGGCAGGATCAAGGGGTCGGCGACGATCCGGTCCCCAGGCCGGAGGCCGTCGCGGACCTCGGCGTAAACGGGATTGCGGATGCCGAGTTCCAGCTTCCTCCAGGAGACGGAGCCGTCCCTTCCCTCGAGGGCGGCATAGGGGACCTCGTCGATCCATCGGATCGCCTGGACGGGGATGCGGGTCACGTCGAGCCGATCGCCGAGGTGAAAGGCGACCTCGGCGCTGAGCCCGGGACGGATCCCCTCGAAGCCTCCCTCGATGGTGACGACGGCGGAATACAGCTTCACGTCGGAGACGATGTTGGCCGGCTGGGGAATCGGCTTGATCTCCTTCACCCTCCCCGGGAGCGGCCGGTCGGGGAAGGCGTCGATCCGGACCGTCGTTCGCATCCCCTCACGAACTGAGTTGATCTTCGATTCGTTGATCTTGACCTGGACCTGCATGTTCTCCGGGTCGGGGAGCTGGATGATCGCCTGGTTCTCCCGGACGGTGACCCCTTCGGCGATCTCGTCCTCGACCCGACCCCAGGTGTTCGTATTCCTGGCGTAGACGACGATCCCTTCGGCCGGGGCGTAGAGCTTGCAGTTGGCGATGGCGCGCTCCAGCCGCTTGAGCCGGTCGTCCTCGACCTGGAAGGCGGCCTTCTGGCTGAGCAGGTCGGCCTTCACCGCCTCGATCTTGGCCTCCAGACTGGTGAGGATCCGCTCGCCGGTGTAGTCGGTCAGCCTCCTCCGCATCTCCCTGGCGTTTTCGAGCTCGATCTCCCACTGTTCGAGCACCAGCCGATCGCCCAGCAACTGAGCATCGGATCGAAGCCCCTTCCTGTGCAGGTCCAGGGACCAATCGTAGGTCTCCCGAGCCTCCTGCTCCTTGGTCCGACAGTTCTCCAGGTACTGGTCAACCAGAGCGATGTCTTGCTTGTAGATGCCGTCCCGGTACTCCCGCAACTCGATCTCGGCGACCTCGAGGATCGTCTCGGCGCGGAGGACCCACGACTTGGCCTGGGCGTGCCGGATGCGTTGCGCCCGCAGCTCTTCCTCGAAGGCGGAACTGTCCAGCTCGCAGACCAGGTCACCGGGCTCGACTCGACTTCCCTCGTCAATGAGCCAGATGATCCGGGTTGATCCGGGGCGTTCCTCCCTGCCGAACCCGCCCCCCCTGGACCCCTGGTCGCCACTTGATAAGGAGTTCGTGTTGCTGCGGGCGGTCGTCGTCGAGATCACTCCCCGGATCGGAACGTGAGGGGTGACGCGGTAGGAAAAGCTCCGGATGTTCGGTCGATCCGCCAGGGCCGAGGCCGACGATCCGCCGCCTCCCGAGCCGCCTGCGACCCCTCCCGCCGCCCCTCCTCCAGATCGGCCCCCCCCGGAGGAGCCTCCGGTACCGGCTCCGCCGGCCCCACCACCCTCGCCGCCGACCCCCGCCGCGCCGCCGGCGGCTCCTCCCGTGCCTCCAGCGGCTCCTCCCATACTGGAGCCGCCTCCCCCTCCGGACGTTGAGCCTCCTCGGCCTCCTCCTCCCATCATCCCGCCGCCTTCTCCGCCGACGGTCCCGAGCAGGGCCTCAACCTTGCAATAGATGGTGGTGTTATTCGAGCTTTCCAGGGCGCCGCTCTCGATCAGGTAGGAGCGAATGACCCCCCGATCGACCACCAGGCTCGGAAACATCTGCCGGTCGTCGGCCGAGAGAAGCGACCGGATTGCATCCGGATCTCCCCAGATGAGCCACCCGGCGATCCCCGCCGAACCGAGGACCAGGAACGTCAGGAACGCGCGGAGGGTCGCCGCGCGTCGCCGGCTCGACCGGGGCCGGGGCGCAGGCGTAACGGCCGAAGCAGGGACGCCCGTCGACATGGAATGCCGCTCCGAGTGACGTGGGGAGTACGGTCGTCCGATCGATCGCCGGGCCCCCCGGTAGAGATCGGGAGGCGGAGAATGGCAACGTCATCCATTTGACATTCATAGCCTACCCCCTTGTCGCCGGTCAAGCGCCGGCCGGTCCTCCCCATTCCCCCCGCGTCCTCCCCACCGGCCGTTCGGCCGAGACACCTGGTTGCGGAGGGCGGGATGAGCACCGGGCGGCTCGGCGGTTCCCGAGTCGTTGCCCGCTGTGGTAAGTTACGTCCGATCGGGGCGGCCTGGCACGAAATCCGCTCGCCGATTCCCTGGCGGCCCCCCTCCCCAGAGCGGGTGAGGGGATGCCGCCCCAACCTGACACCGTCGACGACCCGTACCTCGGAGGAACCACCGATGGCCGAGTACAGCCTCCCGCCGCTCCCGTACCCGTCGAATGCCCTGGAGCCTCACATCGACACGCAGACGATGGAGATCCACCACGGCAAGCATCACAACACCTATGTCACCAAGCTCAACGAGGCCCTGAAGGATTACCCCGAGCACCAGGGCAAGCCGATCGAGGAACTGATCTCCGACCTGAACGCCCTTCCCGAGTCGATCCGGGGGCCTGTCCGGAACAACGGCGGCGGGCACGCCAACCACTCCCTGTTCTGGACGGTCATGAAGCCGGGGGGAGGCGGCACGCCCGGCGGGGCGCTGGGTCAGGCGATCACCGACACCTTCGGCAGCTTCGAGGCGTTCAAGGAGGAATTCTCCAAGGCGGCGGTGAACCGCTTCGGGTCCGGCTGGGCCTGGCTGGTGGTCAAGGATGGCAAGCTCGCCGTCACCTCGACCCCGAACCAGGACAATCCGCTGATGGACGGTTCCGGCACGCCGATTCTCGGCCTGGACGTCTGGGAGCACGCCTACTATCTGAAGTATCAGAACAAGCGTCCCGACTACATCGCCGCCTGGTGGAACACGATCAACTGGGATGAGGTCGAGCGCCGATTCCAGGCCGCCAAGGGTTGAGCCGCCGTCGTCGGCGATCGCGATCGGCGATCGCCGACGACCACCGTTCGATCGTCTCGGGCCGATCGGGCATCCATCGCCCGCATCGATCCATGAGCATTGGCCAGGGGCGGGAACGGCGGTCTCGTGCCTTGTCGTTTGCCCGCAATGGCTTCCGGACCGTTCGGCTCGTCCTGGGGTCGGTGTCGGCAGAGCCTGCCGGGGCCTCGGCAACCCACCTTGACCCCCTGGGGCGATCGGCTAGGATCCGGGCGCCTCGCGGGTTGGACCCGTCGGGGTAGGTCCACGTCCGTAACGACCCGGGCCCCCGTGACACTCGACCGAGCCGCATCTGGTCCCGCATCCGTCCGGCCCGGACCCACCGCGTCTCGTCCCTTCGTGATCCTCGCGGGGGGGCGTCGTCCGGTGCCCATCAGGAAAAGAGGGAATGCCGATGGAACGGCTCCTGCTGAAGCGCGGCCTGGTCGCCCTGAGCGGCCTGGCCCTGGTGATCTCCGCTTCGGGTTGCCGGGAACGCAACCTCCGCGTCCCGCCGCCGACCCACTACTCCGACGCTGGGGCCGCGGTCCCGGAGTCGGTTCCGTACGCTGGCACGGGCATGACACCGGTCGACCCCGCCACGATCTCGCCTTACGCTCCCTCAGGATACGGGGCCCCGGGCAGCTACGATGCGGCCGCGTCGCCGACGGCTGGATCCTACGAGTCCCCGTATGCCTCGCCTTACGGGACTACTGACGGTGCGCCGAGCAATACTGTCCCCTCGGCCTCTTCCGGGGCCTCGTCGAGCGGGTATGAGGGGACGACCACCGGCGGGGTTTACGCGTCCCCGTCGTCAGCTCCCTCGTACGAGACGATGAACTACGCCCCGTCGGCCTCGGCGCTGGCCCCGCCGGCGGCGACCGCCGGATCTCCTGAGGCCGGCGGTGCCTCCACCACGGCCGACGTCGGCGCATTCTCCGGTGTGCCCCCCGCCGACGTCTCGAGCGCGCCCGCACCGCCGATCCCCACCGAGATCCCCATGCTTCCGTGATCTGCTCCCGAGGCTGCCCCTCCGCCGGGCCAGGGGCTCCGGGGGGATGGCCGAGCGGAGATCGACGACACTGTCCGGGGGGCGTCGCCCCGCGAGCGATCGCGGGGACGCCCCCCTGGTCGCTTGAGCCCTCTCCGATGGACTGCACCGCCGACTCCGGTTCGATGCCAAGCATCCTCTTCGAGGACGTCCACTGCCTGGCCGTCTCCAAGCCCCCGGGTATGCTCTCGCAGGGGAGGCCGAGGGACGGGATGAGCCTGGAAGGGATCCTGCGCCGCTACCTCGACCCGGACGCCCCCGACTCGGTCTACCTCGCGGCGATCCACCGTCTCGACCGGCCCGTTTCCGGCGTGATGATCTGGGGAAAGACGCCCAAGGCCGCCCGACGGCTCCACCAGCAATTCTCCAGCCGAGAGGTCGAGAAGCAGTACTGGGCCATCGTCCCCGGTTGTCCGAGCCCGGTCGAGGGGATCTGGGACGACTGGCTCTGCGAAGAGGACACCGGCCTTGGACCGGTCGTCCAGGTTTGCCACGCCGACGCCCCCCGGGCCCGGCATGCGCTGACCCGATACCGGGTCGACCCTCTCGGCACGGTCCCCGAGGGCTGTTCCCGGCTCCGCCTGTGGCCCCGGACCGGTCGGACCCACCAGCTCCGCGTCCAGGCCTCCTCCCGAGGGCTGCCGATCCTGGGAGATGCGCACTACGGATCGGATCGTCCCTTTCCGGTCGGGATCGCGCTGCATGCCCGGTCGCTTGCGATCCGGCACCCGATGCTCCGCACCGAGATGCTCCTCACTGCTCCGCTGCCGGATCATTGGCCGGCCGCTGGCATCATCCTCCCCGACGAGGATTGAGTCGAAAGGCTCCCCGAACCCGGGAGGAGGGTGGCCGGATCGAACTCGAGACTCCTCGAGCCTCCCGAGGAGTTCGATCCGATCGGCTCGTCCCGCGTCTGATCCTGAATCGGAACGGCAGAGGTTGTGTCCTCCAGCGCCGAGGGACCCTGCCGACGGCGTCTCCCCGATCCGATCTCCCTGAGCGAACCGAACCGTCGGCTCAGGGACCGAACCGAGCCGAGCCGTCAAGCGGAGCCGGAGCGTCAGCCCGAAGCAAACGCTGCCTCCGCAACGGGTTTCGACGACGGAGCGGCCGACCTCGATCTCCTTGAACGAGGCCGGCTCCGGCGATCAGGGGTCAGTCCTCGGCGATACCGATCTCAAGCACCTTGAACTTGATCGTTCCTTGGGGGACAGCGATCTCGGCGATCTCGCCGACCCGCTTGCCGATGAGGCCCTCGCCGATCGGGCTGCTGGTGAGAATGCGGTTGCGGTCGTAGTCCTCGTCTCCTGGGCCGACGAGGGTGAACTCCTCCTCGTCGTCGAGGTCCAGGTCGAGGACCTTGACCTTGGAACCGAAGACGACGCGATCGGTGGGTAGGTTGGAGCGGTCGACGATGTAGGCGCGGCCCAGCTGGTCCTCGAGCAGGTTGATCTTGGCCTGAAGCTCTCCCTGCTTCTCCCGGGCGGCGTGGTATTCGGCGTTCTCGGACAGGTCCCCGAAGGCGCGAGCCTCAGCCACCTGCTCGGTGATCCGGGGCATCTCGACGTTCTTGAGGTGGTCGAGTTCAGCCTTTTTCTTCTCGTACCCTTCCTTCGACACGGGGATGCGGTCCAACGACATGCCGGGTACCTCCTGGAGCGTTGCGGCCCTCGCGATCGGGGCAGGACCTTCGCATGAGGGTCGATCGGGACCTCGGGGCCGTCGCCGGCCCGGATCGGGGCGGCGGCGCGGCGGAGGGCGCTCGGATGGACGTTAATGCAAAAGACCGCGACCCGGGGGATGATCCGGGCCGCGGCTCGGGACGAAACCGTTCAGAATGAGCCTAGTGCCTGCCCGGCCGAGACGCAAGGTCAAGGCGACCTGGGGGGAGTCGTCCCTGGCCGGGCCGGGGTTGCTTACTCGTGCCGCAGCGCCTCGATCGGGTCCATCTTCGCCGCCCGGTTGGCCGGATAGAGGCCGGCCACGATGCCAACCAGCACCGAGACGCCGAAGGAGAGGATCACCGATTCGGGCGTCACCACCGCCTTGATCTCCGAAAACTGGGTGATCAGCGGCGGCACGAACACGCCGATCCCCACGCCGATCATGCCGCCGATGCCGGAGAGCACGACCGTCTCGATCAAGAACTGTTGCGTGATGTCGCGGCGCTTCGCTCCCAGGGCCCGGCGGATGCCGATCTCCCGGGTTCGTTCGGTCACCGTGGCCAGCATGATGTTCATGATGCCGATGCCGCCGACGATCAGCGAGATCGCCGCGATCGAGCCGAGCACCAGACTGAAGATCGCCGCCTGCCGCTTGGCCTGCTCGAGCAGGTCGTACGGCACGACCATGTCGACGTCCTTCTTCTCCTCGTGGAAGGGCTTGACGGCCCCCTCGATCACCGGGGCCGTGAGTGGCACCTCCTCAATCTTGGCAACCTGCAGGGTGATCTGGGAGAGCTGCGTCTCCTCGGCCTCCTGCGAGCCGGCCCGGCTGGAGAGGATCCGCTCGCCGAAGCGGACTCGGCAGGTGTTCAGAGGGATGTAGACGTCTTTGTCATACTCCTGGGCCGCCAGGCTACCGCCAATCGCGGCGGTCGAGCCGCGGGGCTTCGTCACGCCGACGACCGTGTAATAGTCGCTACCGATCTTGACCGACTGTCGCAGCGGGTTCTCAAACGGGAAGAGGGTTCGGGCGGTCTCGGCAGCCAGCACGCAGTAATTCTCGTAGTGCTCGTTGTCCGAGGGGAGCAGGAACCGGCCCCGCTCGATCGTCAGGCGGTTGAACTCCAGATAGTCATGCGTGGTGCCAACCACCCGGGCCTCCAGCGAGTGCGGGCCGTTGCGGACCTCGCGGCGGATCTCTCGGATCGGAAGCGCCTTGGTGATGGTGGGCACCGTGGCCAGGATCCGGTCGTAGTCCTCGTACTTCAGCCCGTAGTTGAGCACGCGAGAGGGCCGCCCGCCGGTCTTCTGGCTCTGGGCGTCCTGGCTCGGCTTGACCGACCGGTAGATGATGTTCGTCGCCCCGAGCTGGGCGATCTGCTCCTGGGCGTCCCGGGCGGCCCCCTCGCCGACGGCGAGCATCATGATCACCGCCGCGACGCCGAAGACGACGCCCAGGATCGTCAGGGACGACCGGAGCTTGTGCAGCAACAAGCTCTTGATCCCCAGCTTCACGCTTCGCCAGATGCGTCCCATCGCTCGGTTCTCGCCCTTTCTGTGAGGATCAGACTGGGGCCAGGGCCGCGCCGGGCAGCCCGGTGCCCAGGCCGAGGCCGACGACGTCGGGGGGGGCGTCCTTCATCCGCTCGCTCGGGGCGTCGGAGATGATCTGGCCGTCCCGCATCCGGATGACCCGCCGGGCGTGCTCGGCGATGTCGTCCTCGTGGGTGACCATGATGATCGTCTTGCCGGCCTGGTTGAGCCGCTCCAGCATCGCCATGATCTCGGCGCTGGTGGCGCTGTCGAGGTTGCCGGTGGCCTCGTCGGCCAGGATGATGTACGGATCGTTCACCAGGCTCCGGGCGATCGCCACGCGCTGCTGCTGGCCGCCGGAGAGCTGGTTGGGCCGGTGGTCCAGCCGTTCGGCCAGGCCGACCATCTCCGCCAGCTCCGAGGTACGTGCGTCGTCCTCGGCCGTGATCGTGCCTGACCCTTGGTACGTCAGCGGGAGCTGGATGTTCTCCCAGACGGTGTACTGCTGGATCAGGTTGTAGGCCTGGAAGATGAAGCCGATGTAGCGGCTCCGGATTTCCGAAAGCTCGTCGTCGCTGAGGTTGGCGACGTCCTGATCCCCCAGCAGGTATTTTCCGCTGGTGGGGCGGTCGAGGCAGCCGAGCAGGTTGAGCATGGTGCTCTTGCCCGAGCCTGAGGCGCCCATGATCGCCACGTACTCGCCGGGGTAGAAGTCGACCGAGACGCCCCGCAGGGCGTGGACGACGATCGCCTCATGGCGACCGCCGGCCTTGCCCATGATGTATTGCTTGCGGATGTCCCTGAGCCGAACGATCGGCTGGGCCCCGGAGGAACCTGGCCGATCGTCCATGAGCGGGAAGTCGTCCATCACGGTCACTGCTGCGGCCCTCCGCCACCAGGCCCGCCGCCACCCCGTCGACCGCCACCACCGCCGAAGCCACCACCGCCGAAGCCACCACCGCCGCCGTTGCCCAGGCGCTGGCGCATTTGGTCCATCTGCTGGATCTCAGCGTCCGTGAACCCGGCCTTCCTCATGATCTCTTTACGTTCCTCGTCCGAGGCGTCGCGGAGCCTCTGGCGATCCTCCGGGGAGATGTTCTGGAACTTCTGAAAGACCGCAGGGTTCATCCCGCCGCCGGGCCCTCCCGGCCCGCCGACACCGGGTCCTGCCGGTCCTCCGGGCCCGCCGGCCTCTCGAACGGAGGGCTGGGCGCCGGCGGCTTTGGCCTTGGCGGCGTCCTCCTCGCTCCAGTTGCCCATGTCCTCGGCGGCCTTCTTGTCACCGCCGGCGCCGAAGGCGTCGCGCTTCTCGGCCTCGGTCATGATCGCGCGCGGATCGAGCGCCACGCGCTCGCCCTCCTCGAGCCCATCCTTGATCTCGACGTACTTGGTATTCGACAGACCGACGGTGACGGTTCGGTTCTCGAACGTGCCGTCGGGCCGGGCAACCCAGACGTGGTGCTCGCCACCGTACTCGATAATCGCCTGCACCGGCACGCTGAGCACGTCGTCGAGGTGGGCGATGAGGATCGTCACCTCGGCGGTCATGCCGGGCCGGAGCCCCTCGTGCCCGTTCTCGATCTTGACCAGGGTGGTGTAGACCTTCACGTCGGAGCTGAAGAAGCTCGTCGGGTCAGGCAGCGGCTTGACCTCCATGACCGTGCCGTTGAGGTCCTGATTCGGGAAGGCATCGACCTTGATCCGGGCGCTCTGTCCGGGCTTGACCTTGTCGATCATCGACTCATGCACCTTGGTATTCACCTGCATGTTGTCGATGTCCGGAAGCTTGAAGATCGTCTGGCGCTCGCGGACGGTGGCCCCTTCCATGATCGAGGGACCTTCCTGGCTACCCCAGCGTCCCTCCTCCTGGTGGTAGACGACGATGCCGTTGCCGGGAGCGAAGATCTGGCACTTCTCGATCATGCGCCGGAGCCGCTCCTCCTTCTCCTTCTCCAGTTCGAAGGTCGACTTCTTGGCCAGTTCGTCGGCCTTGGCCTTCTCGACGTCCCCCTCCAGCGACTTGACCTGCTTCTCGAAGGTGTACTCTCGGAGGACCTCGAGCTTCTTATTCGCCTGATCGAGGTTGAACTCGGCCCGCTGCAGGTCATACTTGTCCGAGAGGTTCTGGGCTTGGGAAATGTAGCCCAGTTCGAGCATGTCGTTGGACCATTCCAGCCGGTCCTTGGCGCGCTCCAACTCCGACTGGGCGAGCTTGATCTCGCCGAGGACGGTCTTCTCCTCCTGAGGATAGACGCCCTCGATATACTCCTTGACGTTGATTTCCGCCACTTCGCGGGTCTTGATCGCGTTCTTGTAGTCGGCGTCGGCCCGTTCGGTGGCGATCTGCTGGTTGGCGAGCTGGTCCTTCAGCGCGGCCGAGTCCAGCTCGCAGACCAGTTGGTCCTTCACCACCTTGGTCCCCTCGGGGAGGATCGAGATGATGGTCGTCTGGCCCTCAACCTCGCTCTTGGCCTCAAGGTTGTTGGTGCTCTCGAGGTTGCCCCGCTCCTTGACGGTGATGAGCAGCGGGCCGCGCTTGGTCTCGTAGGTCAGGACCGAGGGCCCGGAGGTGTTGAGCCACTTCGACAGGCCCGGGATCGACGAGAGGGAGGCGGCCCCGGCCGGGTCGGCCTGGGTCAGGGCGAAGTAGCCGGCGGTGCCGACGATCGCGCAGACGATCGTCAGCACGGCCAGCCGCCGCCCCAGCCTACCGCCCGGCGACCGCTTCCTCGGGGCCGGCGATCGGTGCGAGTCCGAGGTCGGGGACGACCTCTGGAGCGGTGGCACGATCGGTTCCGACCCCGACGCCGGGGCCTGCGGGGCTTGCTGCAGGGAAAAGTTCATAGAAGGCCTCCCACTCGTCGTAGGGCATGATGCCGAGGTCGCGATACAGGCCGAGGCGGATCGTCTGGTAGGAGACCCAGTTCCGGATCAGGTTGTTCTGGGCCCCGTTGACGCTGTTCAGGCCGCGGAGCAGGGTCAGCACCAGCTGACTGCCGGCGGAGCTGCCGCCTCCACCCCGAGGCGGCTCCAGGAATCGCTGGAACGACTGGTCCAGCGTAACAAGAGCGACGACGTATTGCGTCTTGCTAATCTCGTACTGCTGGTATTGCAGCTGGAGATTGCGGATGGTCTGGCGGAGCTGATTCTTCAGCGAATCTTCGACCTGCATCAGCGAACGCCGGGCCCGCTGGTAGTTGATGACGGCCGTGAGGTAGCTGTTGCGCTCCTGGAGCCGGATCAGCGGCAGCTCGGCCCTCAACAGGAGCGAGAACTGCTTGACCTGGTCGTCGAAGGCGAACGGGTTGTTGGTGGTGGCGATCGGGGTGAGGTACTGGTTGGAGAGCGTGACGGTGAAGATCCCCTGCAGGGCGTTGGCCGTCACCGCCAACTGCCTCCACGCATCATAAAGCTGAGCCCGGGAATTCATCAAGTCGAGCCGGTTTTCCAGAGCCACCCGTTCGGCCGCCCGGAGCAGATCCTCGAGCTGATCGTTGGCCTCCTCCAGGATCTCCCCTTCCAGCTCCAGCAGCCGCCGGATCTCCTCGCGGTCGCGGGCGTCCAGGGACGGATCGAACTGCATGAGGATGCGGCGTTCCTGCTCCAACTGCTGCCGGGTCGGCTCTTCCATCGAGGGGTCGCCGAACCCTTGCTCGATCTGCCGAAGGAGGTCCTGCAACTGGCTGATCCGCTGCTCAGCGGCGCTGCGGGCGAGCTGGCGGTCGGCCACCCGCTGCTGGATCGGCCGCCGCTGCCGGCCGATGTCGGCGGCCCGGCGATAGAGGGCGATGACCGGCCGGCCGTCGATGACCACGTCCTCCAGCGGCGGCAACTCCTCGACGAGCCGCTCCAGCACCGGGCGGGGCTTGGTTTCAAGGGCATCGATCTCGTCGAAGACCTGGCGGAAGCCCCGCAACAGCTCGGTGTCGGGCACCAGCGGCGTGTCGGGCGGCAGGCCGATCTGCTGCTTGAACTGGTCGAGCGAGTTGCGGTAGTTGGTGCTCGACTGCAGCAGACTCAGCCGCTGCGACTGCAAGTCGATCTCGACGTTCACTAGGTCGAGCGGGGCGACCGTCGAGGCGGCACCGCGGGACAGCTCCTGGAAGACCTCGAGCACCCGCTCATATGCCGCCACGTTCTTGGTGTTGTTCTCCACCGACTGCAGTTGCAACAGCAGGTTCAGGTAGCCGGTCGTCGGATCGCCGCCGCCGCCGCCGGTGACCGAGCCGCCGGCCAACACGCTCACGAAGAACTCCTTGCGGAACCGGGCGAATTGCCGGACGGCGTACAGCAGGTTCCGCTCGGCCTGCGTCAGGCCCTCCAGCGCCACGGCCCGGCCGCCGCCCCGGAGGAACGGAATGACCACGTTCAGCGGCAAGAACGACTGCGAGGTCGTCTGCACCGCGTTCGGGCCGCCGAAGTTGAGGATCGTCTGGTTCGCGAAGTTCCCGGTGATCGACGTGCCGAAGGACAGCAGCTTGCCGAAGCCGGCCACGCCCCCGACGTTCAGGAGCGAGGCGGGCGAGCCCGTCTCCAGCGTCCGATACGTGTACTGGTTCCCCGGGGACGGGCCGGTAAAACCGCCGAAGGAGGGGCCGCCGGGGTTGAGGCCCGCGGCGAACTGCGGCGTAAACTGGAAGCGCTCCAGGGTGACGGGGAGCGCCTGCAGGTACAGGGTCTCCAGGTTGAACTGATACGCCCGGCTATTCTGCAGGGCGAGGGTCAGAATCTGACGGGCATCGACGATATAGGGGTCGATTTCCTCGCCCAGACCGGCGGCCCGGGCCTCGTCGAAGACGATCGCCTCGGGCTTGAGGATCTCGATCAGGCTCCGGCCCGATTCCGTCGGCTCGTCCGCCAGCCCCGAGATCTCCTCCGGCGACACTCCCTGGGCCCCGAACGGCCCCTGGTCGGGCTCGACACCCGGGGTCACCGGCTGATCGGGGATCTGGAGCGAGGCTATGTGCACGGAATTATCCCGAAGTGGCCGAGAGGAAAGAGGTTCGGGAGTTGATGCCGCGTCAGGAGCGGGCCGGCGGGGGTCGGGAGGGGCAGGATCGCCCAGCTCCTCATCTGTTGGAATAGGCGACATCCCCGGGGCCCCTGGCCCCCGATTCGGGGAGGTCGGGAAGGGGGAGGGTGTGCTCGGGGGAGGCGGGGCCAGGTCTCCCCCGCTGGGGCCGGTATCGATGGTCACGTCGACCGGCCGGCGGTACTGGCGTTCGCGCCGCCATTGCTCGAGCAGGTCGAGGTAGCCGGTCCCCTCGGCGGGGGTGAGCAGGCGGTGGCCGGGCTTCTGGGGCTGGGGGTTGAGCACCTGGGCCACGTAGTCGTCGGGGGGGGCGGGGGGCCGGTCGGGATCGTAGGGGTCAGCGAACCGGGAGAGGGCCGGAGGAGTCACCGTGAACAGGTCGATCCGGAACCGGGGGTCCCGGCTCTTCTCGAAAATCGCCTCCGTGACATCCTGGTCCGCCCAGTTGCGGAAGAACTCCCGAGTGCATCCCGGCGACGCGACCAGGGCCGCCGCCGCCATCGCGAGCCGGGCCGCCCGGCCGCCCGGCGTCCTCCGCGTCGTGGACGTGCTCACGATTCCCACCTCCGAGTTCCCGGGGCCCCGGTCCGCCCGGCTGACCGGCCCGATGCCGGCCCCGGGGCTCTCTGGCTGGACAACGAGCCGACGATGACGTTCCGGCGGCGACACGGGCGCGTCGACGATCCGACGCCGGTCGCCTCTGGCCTTCCGTATCGGTCGCGCCGGTCGGTCGGGATGAGCCGATTACGCCGCCAGCGGTGGCGGGGCCCCCCTGCCGACCGTGGAGCCCCGCCGGAGCCAGGACCGATCTACCCTGGCAGAATCGAAGGACCGCGCGGGGGACCGGCGCGGGCCGGCGTCGTCGCCTCGGCCCGACCTCCCCGGGCATCCCCCGGGACCGGGAGCCCTCCCCGGATCCGGGGCGGGGCGCCTCACACCGAGCGGGACTCTTCGCCGCCGCGCCCGGACGCGATCGGTCTTGGAGAATGAGGAAGGAGTCTCCGATGCCCTTGAGCCGCCCGCCGGCCCGGCGCCGGCCCCGATACCGCCCCGCCCTTGACGGCCCCACGCCGCTGGAACAGCGCGCCCTGATGTCCGTCATCGACCTGGGCAATGGCGTCGATGTCGGTCCCGATGCCCTGAGCATCGACGGCTTCCCCACGGCGCCCCCGCCGCCGCTCGTCGTCCCGCCCACGGCCACCGGCGTGCAATTCACTACCACGAACAATACCAACGACGCCGGCCTGAACGTCTCGGTGATCGGCGACGTCAATGGCGACGGCGTCGAGGACTTCCTGATCTCGGGAACCCCCCCGGCCCTGATCAACAACCTGCCTGGCTCGACCCTGAACCAGACGGGCTCGGTTTCCCTGGTCTTCGGCTCCCGGTCGGCCGACCCCGCGGTCGGCCTTCGAAACTTCCTCGGCCTGGTCAACTACACGGGGGATAGCGGCGTCAATCCCCCAATCCTGCCCACGGACGAGCGGGTCGCCGACCTCGACCAGCTCGGCAATGCGACCCAGAGCAGCCCGATCGGCGGCAACGGTTTCGCCTTCGACGGCCTGACCTTCATCACCAGCGTGACCCAGACCGACGAGCTTGGCGCCAGCGTCGCCGGGCTCGGGGACATCAACGGTGATAACCTGGCCGACTTCTTCATCGGTGCCCCCGGGGCCGATGCCAGTGCCGGCCGCGGATACATTATCTACGGCTCCACGTTGCTCGACGAGATCGGCCCGGGCCTGACAACGATCGACCTGGACCGACCGGCCGACATCAATCCGGCCGTCCGGGTGACGACCATCCTGAACAACCTGCTGCCCGGCGCCCGCTTCGGCGCCTCGGCGGGGGCCGCTGGCGACGTCATCGGCGACACCTTCAACGACTTCGCCATCGGCGCCCCGGTGGCCGACGTCGGCGTCGGCCTGGTGGACAATGGCGCGGTCTTCCTCTTCAGTGGTGCCCAGTTCCGGATCGCCTCCCCGCCGACCACGATCAGCCTGACCGGCTTCGGCACGGTGGGAGACGACCGCGGGATCCTCTTCGTCGGCGGCGCCACCGGGAGCCGGGCGGGGTTCGCGGTGGGAGCGGGCGGCGACTTCGACGGCCAAGGCCCGGGCACCGAGTTGCTGATCGGCGCGCCGTCGAGCCCGGGGGCGGTCTCCTTGAATGAGGGGCGAGCCTATGTCATCTACGGCGCCGCCAACCTGCTGAACCAGTTCACCACGCAGGGCGTCGCCCCGACGGTTTCGCTCAACTCCTTGAACATCTCGGTCAACAACACCCTGGTCGAGGGCATCACCTTCGCTGGCGACCAGCCCGGCGACCTGACCGGCTACTCGGTCTCGACCGCGGGGAACTACGACGGGTTCGCGCCGGATGACATCCTCATCGGTTCCCCCGGGTATCTGAACAACCAGGGGCGGGCGACCCTCGTCGCCGGCGCCTCCCGGCCGTCGAACGCCGACCGGGACCTGACCCTCACCGGGCTCAACCCGCTGATCTTCCCCTCGGCCTCGTTCATCGGGATCAACCCGGGAGACCTGGCCGGCTTCTCCGTGGCCGGCGTCCGCTCGGTGAACACGGACCAACTGAGCGAAATCCTGATCGGCTCGCCCGGCTTCGCCAATGGGTCCGGGGCGGCCTACCTGGTGGCGGGGACCTCTCAGGCGGTGCCGGCCGAGGTGAGCCTGGTGTCGGTGGCATCCGACGCGGCCGGCGTCCCGCCGGGGATTCAGTTCCTGCTGCCCCGGAGCGTCGGCTTCCTCGGGACGAGCGTCTCGGGATCGAGCCCACTCAGCCAGCTCAACACGACGGTCGACCTCGACAGCCGGGGCGATCTGCTGATCGGGGCTCCCTTCGACACCCCGCCCTATCAGGCGTTTGGCTCCGCCATGCTCGTCGAGGGGGCACTGCTGCCGCTGCCCACCCCGGCCCCCGGGCCTGGCCCCGGGCCTGGCCCTGGCCCCGGCCCCGGGCCGATCCCTGGGCCGATCTTGCCTACGGCTCGGTTCTCCTTCCCCTCCCCCAACGCCGCGGCCCCGCAGTACGGTGAGGCGCTGACCCCGACCCCCGAGGCCCTCTCCGGCCTGTCCTTCTACCGGCCGCTGCCCTTCTCGGGAGCCACGTACCGCCAGTTCCTCGCCCGTCCCGGCTTCGCCCAGCGGACCCACAACTTCTTCTTCCCGAACCAGGCGGTGAGCCGACCGTTCTCCTCCGGGAACCAGACCGAGCGGGACGGGATCTCCACGCTGCCGAAGGGGGTCTTCACCCGGGGACGGTACCGCGTGGGGCAAATCGCCGGCCCGATCCTCCATCGCCAGGCGAGCATCCCGCTGGGGACCTTCCGCTCGGCCAATCGAGGCCTGGTCCCGGTGAGCGCCCTTCACCTCCGGCGCGGCGGGGTCTAATCCCCGCTCCGGCCCGAGGAGAACCCAACCGAGGCCGGCCGCCCCCCGATCCCGGGAGGCGGCCGGCCGCTTCGTGCGCGATCCGACCTGGTCCAAACGCCTCGTCCTGGGTCGTCCGGCCCCGAGGTCGGTCCCGGCCGAATCCTCTCCGGGGATCGACCGCCAGGGATCCGGGATCTCCCCCTGATTCCCCGAGCCCGGTGATCGGCGACTCCGGGACGCAGGGGACGGGGATGATCGCCGCTCCCGATCCCCCGCGACGGCCCCTCAGACCCTCCCCGCCAGCCGCTCGGCCAGCCGCTCCAGGGCGGGACTCCGGTCCATCGGGTCGAGGTGGACGTTGATCAGGCTGAAGCTGTCGGTGTTGGCCACCGCCCGGGAGAGGGCGGCGTCCAGCTCGTCCTCGGTGCGGACCTCCAGGCCGATCCCCGAGCCAAGCAGGTCGGGAATCCGGTGGTACGACCAGTTCAGCAGGTCGTTGAACGGGCCGTCGAGGATGAACCGCTCGGTCGTGTACCCCTTGTTGTTGAGCACCACGACGATCGGTGCCAGGCCGTTGCGGACGACCGTCGCCAGCTCCATGCCTGTCATCTGGAAGGCGCCATCCCCGACGATCACCAGCGGACGCAGATCTCGGTTGGCGATCCCGGCCCCCACCGAGGCGGGAACGGCGAAGCCCATCGAGGTGTAATATGCCGGGCTGAGGAACTCGGTCGACCGGCTGATCCTCAGATCGGCCGAACCGAAGAGGGAGTCGCCGATGTCGGCGATGACCATGTAATGCTCATCGACCAACTGGTTGAGCCTCGAAAAGAGCCGGGCGGAGGTCATCGCCTCGCCGGCCCGGGCCGACCAGGGCTGCACCGGCGTCGGCCGGGAGGGCGGCGCCGGCGGATCCAGCTGCAACCCCCGATCCCGAAGCCCCCTCAGGAAGTCGTCGAGCCGGACCTCCCGGTAGTGGTGGTGGCGGATCCGGAGATCCTCGCTCGTGGCGTCGATGCAGCGGGCCGGATCGAGGTTGGCCGTGAAGATGCCGAGGTTGATGTCGGTGAGGAAGCAGCCGAGCATCAGCAGGCAGTCGGCCCGCTCGACGTAATCGGTCACCTCCTCCCGGCCCATCGCCCCCTCATAGACCCCGGCGAACAGGGGGTGCTCCTCGCTGATGACGCTCTTGCCCAGCAAGGTCGTGGCGATCGGCAGGTTCGCCTCCTCGGCGAACCGGATCAGCTCCTCTTGCAGACCGAAGCGGTGGATCTCCACATCCGCCAGGATCATCGGCCTCGAGGCGTTCCGGAGCATCGCCTCGGCCTCGTCGAGCGCCTCCCGGAGCGCATCCGGGTCGCTCGGGGGCAGGGGGCCGGGGGCCGGGTGCGGCACGACCTGACGAGCGTTGACCATGTCGCGCGGGACCTCGATGTAGACCGGCCGCTTGTAGCGCAGAGCCGCCCCGAGCACCCGGTCGATCTCCGAAAAGGCCGTGAGGGGGTCGTTGAGCACCGTTCCGGCGGCGGTGAACTGCTTGAAGACCTGATACTGCGTATCGAAATCCTTCACCTTGTGGTGGAGCAGGGGGTTCCGCTCCCGTTCCGAGAGCCCCGGAGAGCCGGTCAGCACCACCACCGGCGACTTCTCCGCATATGCTCCGGCGATGCTGTTGCAAGCACTCAGCCCCCCCACGCAGTAGGTCACGGCCATGCAGCCCAGACCTCGGACGCGGGCATAGGCGTCGGCGGCGAAGCCTGCGTTATCCTCCCGGGTCATGCCGACGACCGTGATCGGGCTGTCGTCGAGCATCTTATAGAGGTTGAGGATGTAGTCTCCCGGGATACCGAAGATGTGCTCCACGCCGAGGGCCTGGAGCCGATCGATCAGGTAGCGGCCGACCGTCGTCGGCTGCGTCGTCGGTCGGGAGGCATCCCGTCCCGGCGCGGCGGTTTCGGTGGCCATGTCGCAACGCTCCTCGGTGTGGGTCCCCCAATCAATCGAAGCCGGATCGACCCGGAGCCCGACCCATCGGGTCAGCGGACCCCGAGCCCCTTCCGGCACCGGATGGGGGAAGACATAGGTCCAGGCGACGAGTCCGGCCCTGGTCCGCAGCTCAACCCGGCGGAAGAGGCCCTCGTCCACCCCTTCATACGGATCGAGCACCTGCTCCAGTTCGGGACGATCGACCGGCCGGACGTACCCCTCGACCCAGCCGGCGTCCGGGTCATCCCATCCGACGAGCACCGGATACGGCCCCGGGTCGAACAACCGGCCCCGGACCGCGTCGGCCCGCCAGCCGAGGCGCTTGGCCTCGGCCTCGTCGGCCGGGCCGAGCGTCCCGTAGGCGAACAGCAAGGCGGATGCTCGATCATCCGGGTCGGTCGACATGGGGAGTTGCCAGCGTCGGGATCGGTGCGGACAATGGACCAGCGTGGGAGGGCCGGCCGATCGTCCTGGTTCGAGACCGCCTCTCCCTTCCTCCTTCGATCCCTCTCAGACGATTCTAGTGTAGTCATCCCGGCGTTCGCCGGCTGGTCCGCTCTCAAGACGCCCTCCTTGGGAAGACGACGCATTCCGGAATCCGAGGTCCAGACCCGGGAGCCGACCCATGCTCGACCGCCCCGCCATCCGAGGGAGCCGCCGGCCGGTCGTGGTCGACCTGCTGCTCTCCGTCGCCATCGCCTCCTTCCTGATGACGGCGGTGCGGGGAACCCTGCTCGTCGACATCCGACCCGAAATCCGCCTCGCCTGCGGGGATCGATCGTCCTGATCCCCGCCATCGCGTCGCTCTACGGCGCCTCATCGGCGATCGAGATGCGTCGGGGATGGCTCGGCGCTTCGGTCCTGTCGGGGATGGTCCATTTCGCCTTGGTGATCGGCTCCTTACGTTGGGATCGGCCTGCTGGCGGTCTTCTGCCCGGCGGCGGCCGCCATGCTCATCGCCGCCGAGGCGATGCTGCTCCTCTGGTCGTCTTCCTGGGGGTGTGACCGACGAATGATGTAGATCGGGCCGGTTCGTCCGCCTATGCTGGGGCTCCCCTCACACTCCGGGAGCCACCGCCATGGCCGCCACCATCGTCGCCCG
>NZ_RYZH01000072.1 GCF_003977685.1 Tautonia sociabilis
CCCCCCCCGCCGCCGAGACCGGCGCCGACACCCGCGGCCCCGCCTTCGGCCCGCACTTCGCCCCCCGGGCCAAGCACGTCATCTACCTGCACATGGTCGGCGGGCCGTCCCAGATGGACCTGTTCGACTACAAACCGGCGATGGCCGACAAGTTCGACACGGATCTCCCCGACTCGATCCGCATGGGCCAGCGCCTCACCACCATGACCAGCGGCCAGGCCCGCTTCCCCATCGCCCCGTCGAAGTACCAGTTCGCCCAGCACGGCGAGTGCGGCATGTGGGTGTCGGAGATGCTGCCGAACACCGCCCGCATGGTCGACGACCTGTGCTTCATCCGCAGCATGCACACCGAGGCCATCAACCACGAGCCGGCCATCAGCTACATCCAGACCGGCAACATGGTCACTGGCCGCCCCTGCCTGGGCTCCTGGGCCTCCTACGGGCTCGGGTCGGAGAACGAGGATCTGCCCACCTTCGTCGTCCTCGTCGCCCGCCCCTCGAACACCGAGCAGATCCAGGCCATCTCCGCCCGCCTCTGGTCCTCGGGCTACCTGCCCGGCGAGCACGCCGGCGTCTCCTTCCGCACCGCCGGCGACCCGATCCTCTACATCAACAACCCCGACGGCGTCCCCGAGTCCGTCCGCCGCACCACCCTCGACGGCCTGAAGGCCCTCAACGAGCACGCCTACGACCGCCTCGGCGACCCCGAGATCGCCACCCGCATCCAGCAGTATGAGCTGGCCTTCCGCATGCAGGCCAGCGTCCCCGAGCTGACCGACCTGTCGACCGAGTCGGCCGCCACCCTCGACCTCTACGGACCCGACGCCCTGAAGCCCGGCAGCTTCGCCAACACCACGCTGCTGGCCCGCCGCATGGTCGAGCGCGGCGTCCGCTTCGTGCAGATCTACCACAACAACTGGGACCACCACGGCAACCTCGCCGGCCGCATGCCCGACCAGTGCCGCGACGTCGACCGCCCCTGCTGGGGCCTCATCCAGGATCTGAAATCCCGCGGCCTCCTGGACGAAACCCTCGTCATCTGGGGAGGCGAGTTCGGCCGCACCATCTACTGCCAGGGCGGCCTGACCCGGGAGAACTACGGCCGGGACCACCACCCCCGCTGCTTCACCATGTGGATGGCCGGCGGCGGCTCCCGACCCGGCACCATCTACGGCGAAACCGACGACTTCTCCTACAACATCGTCAAGGACCCCGTCCACATCCGAGACTTCCACGCCACCGTGCTGAAGCTCCTCGGCTTCGACCACGAACGCTTCACCTTCCGCTACCAGGGGCTCGACCAGCGCCTCACCAGCGTCGAGCCCGCCCGCGTCATCCCCGAGCTGATCGCCTGACCCCCCGATCGCCGGCCCGGCCTCCCGACCGGCATCGGGGCCCCGCGATTGGCGAACCGATCACCCCCGCTCCGCCCCCGCTCCCGCTCCCTATCCATTCCGCCTTGACCCCCGGCGGCATCGCCGTCAAAGTGCCCGGGGCTCGGGCCGGGAGACGCCGGCGCGCCGGGGGAGTCTTGCCGGATGCCGCACCGCCGATGGATCGTCGCCGTGGTCGCCCTCGCCGTCGCCGCTCGGGTGGCGGCGATCCTCGTGCTCCAGAGCCACACCGTCCCCCGCAGCACGTATGAGCACGGCGAGATCGCCGCGAACCTGCTCGACGGTCGCGGCTTTTCCATCCGCTTCCTCGGCGTCGACGGCCCGACCTCCCAGCAGGCCCCCGTCTATCCCCTTCTCGTCGCCGCCAGCTTCGCCGTCGGCGGGGTCGAGACGCCGGCCGCGCTGCTGCTGCTCCAGCTCGGCCAGGCGATCCTCGGCGGCCTGACCGCCCTGGCGGCGATGCTCCTCGCCCGAGAGGCCGTCCCCGGCCGCCCCCGGATGGCGGTCCTGGCCGGCCTGGTCGTCGCGCTGCACCCCACGCTCGTCTACTCGGCCACCCACGTCCAGGTGGCCTGCCTCGCGGCGCTACTCGTGACCGCCTCCTTCGCGGTCTCCTACCGATCCGCCCGCACCGGCAATCGCGCCGATCGGCTCGCCACCGGGGCCCTGCTCGGGCTCCTGACCCTCACCGACCCCATCCTCGCCCTCATCGCCCCCGGCATCTGCTGGATCTGGATCCGGGCCCGAGGGCTCGTCGGGGCCCTCCGGCCGCTGGCGACGATCGGCCTGGTCGCCGCGCTGGTCGTCTCCCCCTGGGTCGCCCGGAATTACCGCGTCCACGGTGAGTTCGTCCCGGTCAAGAGCACCTTCGGCTACGCCTTCTGGCAGGGCAATTGCTCCCTGAGCGAGGGGACCGACAAGGTCGTCCGCCCCTCGGTCGACCGCGTTCTCGAAGCCCGCGCCGGCGGCAGCCTCGCCGAGCGCAACCGGGCCCTCTGGGACGCCCGCCACGAGGCCGGCTACATCGACGACATCGCCCTCACCGAGGCCGACGACCTGCTCCTCTCCTCCCTGACCGAACCGGCCCGCTCCCGCCTCCTCTTCCGCCGGGCGCTGGACGACCTCCGGGCCGATCCGGCCCGATACCCAAGGCTCTGCCTCAGACGACTGCTCGCCTTCGTCCTCTGGGACGACACCAACCCCAAGACCCGCAGCCTCATCTATCGGGCCGGCCACCTCGGGCTCACGCTGCTCGCCCTGCTCGGTTGGATCGCCTCGGGCCCCGAGGCCCGCCGACCTCTGGCGCCGACCCTGCTGGCGGCCGGCCTGATCGCGGGCTTCCACGCCCTGACAATCGTCTCGGCCCGGTTCCACGTGCCGATCGAGCCCCTGGCGGCCGTCTGGGCGGCCGGAATCGCGGCCGGCTCTCGACCAGAGGCGTCGGCCGAGGTTGCCCTTCACAAGGCGGACCGAAACCGTATGATCCCGGCCATCCGGACGCGGTCGGGGGCCGCCGCCCGGGGGCGATCGCCCGCCGTCGGCCGATGAGCGGGACCCGGAGCCCTCGACGGGGCCAGGGAAGGCGACCTCGGGGCGGCCCCGACGCTCCCCATTCACACGGAAGTGAATCGATATGGCCACACAGGTCTCGTCGCCGATGCCTCAGGTGTTCCCGCCGGGGGGCGACGCCCTCTCCGGCGCGAACTGGATCGGGACGATCGCCCGGGACGCCCGAGATCTGTACCGCTTCCGGGCCGTCCTGAAGAACCTCGTCGCCCAGGACTTCCGCCTCCGCTACCACCGCTCGGTCCTCGGGTTCCTCTGGACCCTGCTCAACCCGATCCTGATGATGGCCGTCCTGTCGGTCGTCTTCAGCCAGTTCTTCAAGTTCGACAACGCGGGGAACTACGCCATCTATCTGTTCTCCGGGCTCGTCCCCTGGTCGATGCTCTACGCCACGGTCAGCGAGGGAGCGATCTGCGTCATCGCCAACGAGCCGCTGATCCGCAAGATCTACATCCCCAAGCTGGTGTTCCCCATCACCCGGGTCCTGCTCAACGCCGCCACCCTGGTCCTCTCGATGGGAGCCCTGTTCCTGCTGATGGTCCCCCTCGGGGCCCGGTTGACCGCCCCGCTGCTGCTCTTGCCGCTGGCCATCACCCTGTTCGCCACCTTCGCCCTGGGCATCGCCCTGATCACCGCCACGGTCAACACCTTCTACCGCGACTTCGGCCACCTGCTCACGGTCGTCCTCCAAGCCTGGTACTTCGCGACCCCCATCATCTACCCGGTCAACACCCTCCCTCCCGAAGTCGCCTGGCGCTTCTGGCTCAACCCGGCCTACCCATTTATCCGCTTCTTCCAGACGATCATTCACGACGGCCAGTGGCCGTCCTGGGCGCTCGTCTGCTCCTCCGCCGGCATCGCGGCGGTCGTCCTGGGGATCGGCTATGTCACCTTCAAGTGCTACGAAGACAAGCTGGTCTTCCGGCTCTGAGCCGGGGCCGGCCGGATCATCGGGGCGGGCCGAGTCGTCGGATCGGGCGGGGGGAGCCAGCGTGATCGAGCTCAGCGGTGTGTCACTCCGGTTCACCACCTACCACGACAAGTACTACTCGCTCAAGCGCGCCTGCATCGACCTCTTCCTCCGGCGCGAGACGAGCAACCACTCCGCCTTCTGGGCCCTCCGCGACGTCTCCCTGGGCATCGCCCGCGGCGAGCGCGTCGGCATCCTCGGGCCCAACGGCGCCGGCAAGAGCACCCTGCTCCGCGTCATGGCCGGCATCTACCCCCCCACCAGCGGCCGGCTCCGCGTCGAAGGCCGCGTCGCCCCGCTCATCGAGCTGGGCGCCGGCTTCAACTACGAGCTCTCCGGCGAAGACAACGTCTACCTCAACGGCGCCCTGCTCGGCTTCGACCGCCGCGAGATGCGGGCCCGCATCGACCGCATCTGGGAGTTCTCCGGCCTCCGCCAGTTCGCCGGCCTCCCGCTGAAGTACTACTCCAGCGGCATGCTCTCCCGCCTGTCGTTCGCCGTCGCCACCGAGGTCGCCCCGGACATCCTCCTGCTCGACGAGACGCTCAGCGTCGGCGACGCCTCCTTCAAGGCCAAGGCCCACGAGCGGATCATGTCCGTCATCGAGCGCTCGAGCGTCGTCATCCTCGTCTCCCACGACATGACCTCGCTCTCCAAGATCTGCACCCGGGGCGTCTGGATCGATCACGGCACCATCCGCCGAGACGGCCCCATCGACGAGGTCATCCAGGCCTACACCGAGGAGGTCGGCCACTCCTCCCCGGCCGCCGGCAGCAACCACGAGATCCCGACGGCCGACGCCGCCTGACCGCCGGGGGCCCCCCGCCCCCGGAACCGGCCCGGCGCGGCCCGCCCAGGGCACCCCCAGGAGGACTCCCGTGCGCATCGGCGTCGACGCGCTCGCCATCCAGTCTCCCTTCAGCCGAGGCCGCGGCATCGGCCGGTACGCCCGCAGCCTGCTGGCGGCGATGCTCGAGGCCGACACGAGCAACGAGTACGTCATCTACACGTATGAGGACCTCCCCCGGGACGGCCTCCCCTCCTCCCCCCGCTCCCGCATCCGGGAGGTCGCCCGACGGCCCGACCGCGAGGAGCACACCCTCCAGCACGCCGTCGAACGCGCCCTGCTGGAAGACGCCGACCGCCTCGACTGGTTCCTCCTGCTGAGCCCCTTCGAGACCTGGCAGTTCTACGGCCTCCCCCACCGCCCCGTCGGCCGCACCCGGGCCGCCGCAGTCATCTACGACGTCATCCCCTTCCTCTTCCAGGAAACCTACCTCACCAGCGAGGAGGTCGGCCGCTGGTTCTACGGGCACCTCCGCCGCCTGTCGCGCTACGACCGCCTCCTGGCCATCTCCGAGGCCACCCGCCTCGACACCATCCGCCTGCTCGGCCTCCCCCCCGGCCGCGTCCACGCCATCGGCACCGCCAGCGACCCGCCCGCCGACCCCGACGGCGACCCCAACCGCGACGCCGCCACCCTCGACCGCCTCGGCATCGACCGCCCCTTCCTCTTCTGCCTCGGCAGCGGCGACCCCCGCAAGAACCTCCGAGGCCTGATCGACGCCTTCGCCCTGCTCCCCGACCACCATCGATCGACGATCCAACTTGTCGTCACATGCTCCCTCATCGAGAAGGAGATCCGAGCGCTCACCGACCACGCCCGATCGGCCGGCGTCGCCGACCGGCTGGTGCTCACCAACGGCGTCGACCAGGACACGCTGGAAACGCTCTACCGCTCCTGCGCCGCCTTCGTCTTCCCCTCGCTCTACGAGGGGTTCGGCCTCCCCATCCTGGAGGCCATGCAGTTCGGCGCCCCGGTGGTGGCCGCCAACAACTCTTCGCAGCCCGAGGTCGTCGGCGACGCCGGCCTGCTCGCCCACGCCGCCGAGCCCTCCGACCTGGCCGCCAAGATCGCCCGACTCCTCGACGACCCCGCCCTCCGCCGCCGCCTCGCCGCCCGAGGCCGCGACCGCTCCTCCCAATTCCACTGGGCCGACGTGGCCGACCGCGCCCTCCGAGCCCTCGGCGCCACCGGTCGTCCCCGCCTTCCTCGACCGGCCGCCCCTCCCCCTCGCCTCGCCATGTTCTCCCCCCTGCCCCCCCGGCGGTCGGGCATCGCCCGCTACGCCGAACGTATCGCCACCGCTTTGCGCGATGACGCCCTGATCGACCTCTACCACGCCCCCGACTACCGCCCCGCCCTCGCCGACTCCCCTGGCCGCCTCGCCTGCTTCGACGCCTCCCTCTTCGAGCGCCGCGCCGGGCTGCTCGGCTACGCCTCGGTCATCTACCAGTTCGGCAACTCATCCTATCACGCCTATCTCTATGACATCTTTTTGAAGCACCCCGGCGTCGTCGTCCTGCACGACCCCGCCATGCCCGGCTTCCACGCCAGTTACGGCCTGATCGCCGGTCGGATGAACGCGCACCTCGTCGAGGAGCTCTCCTACTCCGGCGAGGCCCGCGACCCCGAGGTCGCCGCGATGGTCGCCGGCTGGGAGCCCGGCACCTGGGACCTCCAGGAGGAGATGGTCCGACGCGGGGTGACCATGAACCGCCGCATCCTCGAGCGCGCCACCGCCGTCATCGTTCACTCCGAGGACGGCCGCGACCGCATCGCCGCCGCCTACCCCTGGCTGCTCGGCAAGGTCCACGTCGCCCCCATCGGCTGCGACCCCGACCCCATCGACCCCGACCGCCGCCGCGAGGCGCGCCGGGCCCTCGGCGTCGACGACCACGCCGTGGTCTTCGGCTCGGTCGGCATCCTCCACCCCACCAAGCTCAATCGAGAGACGATCCGGGCCTTCGCCTCCTCCCTGGCCGACTTCCCCGACGCGATGCTCGTCTTCCTCGGCCGCGACCTCGGCGGCGGCGAGGCCGCCCGAGAGGCCGACCGGCTCGGCGTCTCCGGCCGTGTCCGATTCCTCGGCCACCTGCCCGACGAGGACTACGAACGCTCGATCGCCGCCTTCGACGTCGGCCTTTGCCTCCGTCGCCCCCCGACCAACGGCGAGAGTTCCGCCGCCCTGCTCGACCTCCTCCGCCGAGGCCTACCCACGATCGTCTGCGACGTCGGCACCTTCTCCGCCGTCCCCGACGACGCGGTCTTCAAGGTCTGCTGGCCCGGCGAGGAGGCCGGCGTCGCCCAGCTCGGCGCCGCCCTGCGGGCCGCGGCCCTCGACCTCCCCCGCCGGCTCCGGGTCGGCCGAGCCGCCCTCGCCCACGCCGAGGCCCACCACTCCTGGACCCCGCTGATCGACCTCTATCGCTCCCTCTGCCTGCCCGGCCTCGGCCCGGCCGGCTCCCCGGAAGCCTCGAAGCCCATGAAGGGGGTGGCCTGATGCGCCTCGGCGTCGACCTGCTCCCCCTCCAGTCCTCCGGCAGCCGAGACCGAGGCGTCGGCCGATACGCCGCCGCGCTGCTCCGATCGCTCTCGGCCTCCTCCCCCGGCGACGAGTTCGTCCTCTACGGCTGCCGCGACCTCCCGAGCGACCGGGTCCCGGACCTCGGCAACACCCCCCGCCGACTCTCCGAGATCGGCACCAACGAGGATGATGACGCGATCCGATCCCGATGGGATCGCATCGCCTCCCACAACCCCGACCGCCTCGACGCCCTCCTGCTGCTCAACCCCTTCGAGCTCGCTCCCGGCTTCGAGCCCCCTCCCCGGGTGCCCGGCGGCGTGCCGATCGTCGCCGTCCTCTACGACCTGATCCCGCTCCGCTTCCCCGACGCCTACCTCGCCGACCCCGGCGTCCGCCGCCGTTACGAGCACCGCCTCGACGCGATCCGCCGCTACGACGCCTTCCTCGCGATCTCCGGCTCGACCCGCCGCGACGCCATCGACCTGCTCGGCCTCCGCCCCGATCGCGTGACCGCCCTCCCCTTCGCCCTGGATCCCCGCTTCCGCCCCGCCGATCCCGACGGCCTCGACGACGCCCCCGACGCCGACGCCCTCCGCCTCCTGGGCGTCTCCCCCCCCTTCGTGCTCCACGTCGGCGGCCGTGACGACCGCAAGAACGTCTGGGCCGTGCTCGACGCCCTGGCCCTCCTCGACCCCGACACCCGGGACCGGCTCCAACTCGTCCTCGCTGGCGAGTACGACACCGCGTACCGCGACCAGATCTCCGCGTATGCGACGGATCGGAGCGTAAACGACCGCGTCCTCCTCGCGGGGGTCGTCAACGACCGGGCCCTGGAGGCTCTCTACCGGCGCTGCTCCGCCTTGGTCTTCCCCTCGCTGTACGAGGGGCTCGGCCTGCCGCTGCTGGAGGCCATGCGCAGCGGCTCCCCGGTCATCGGCGGGAGAAACTCCTCCCAGGTCGACGTGGTCGGCGACGCCGGCCTTCTCGTCGACCCGACCGACGCCGCCGGCCTGGCCCGAGCGATCGATCGCCTCCTCTCCGACCCGGTGTCCGCCTCCGACCTCAGACGCCGGGCCATTGCCCGGACGGCCGGGCTCTGCTGGGACGAGGTCGGCCGGGCCGCCCGGCCGGCCCTGCTCCGGGCCGCCGGCCTCGGCGTCCCCGCCCCCCACGTCCGCATCGCTCCGGATCGGCCCCGGATCGGGCTCGTCTCCCCCTTCCCCCCGAAGGAGACGGGAATCGCCGACTACGCCGCTCGCCTGGCGGTCGCCCTGGCCGATCACCACCTCGTCGACCTCTACCACGACGGCGACTACGTCCCCGAGCTTGGCCTCCGAGACCGCCGCTTCCGCTGCATCGACCGCGCCGCCTTCGCCCGACGCATCGCCGCCCTACCCCACCGGGCGGTGATCTACCAGATGGGCAATTCCTGGTACCATCGATCCGTCTACGAACTCCTGCGCGAGCATCCCGGCATCACCGTCCTGCACGACTTCCACCTCGCCGGGTTCCACTTCTGGTACGACCGGCAGCCCGACACCCGCCCCGGCCACCTCGACCGCATCATCGCCCTCGAACGCGAGGCCGGCACCCTCGGGCCCGACGACGACGTGTCCTCCTGGCTCGCCGAGCCTGGCGGCTTCCAGGCCGCCGCCGCCCGGCGCGGCGTCGCGATGAACCGGGAGATCTTCGAGCGCTCTCGGTTTGTGGTCGTCCACTCGCCCTACTGCCGGGAGCTGGTCCGCGAGACGCTGCCGGACCAGGTCGACCGCACCGTCGTCATCCCGATGGGGGCGACCCCGAACCTCCCGCCCCCCTCCCAGCTCCTCGAGACCCGGGCCCGCTTCGGCCTGCCCGCCAACGCCGTCGTCTTCGGCTGCTTCGGCAACCTCACCTCCATGAAGATGTACGAGGAGATCATCCGAGCCTTCTCCTCGGTCTCCCGGCGGATCGACCGGGCCGCGCTGGTCTTCGTCGGCAAGGATTGGGAGGGGGGCCACGCCCGACGGCTGGTCGAGGCCGCCGGCCTGGCCGACCGCACCCTCTTCCTCGGCAAGGCGTCGAAGGACGACTACGAACGGCTCGTCGCCTCGGTCGACGTCGGGCTCGCCCTGCGTCGGCCGCCGACCTACGGCGAGACGTCCGCCTCGCTGCTCGACTTCCTCCGCTCCGGAGTGGCCACGATCGTCACCGACGTCGCCACCTTCCGCGACTACCCGCCCGGCGTCGTCGTCCGCTGGGATCCCGCCCGGGAGGGCGTGCCCGGCCTCGCCGACCGCATGGCCGAGCTTGCCCGAGACGCCGACGCCCGCCGAGCGATCGCCGACGCCGCCCTCGACCACGTCCGCCGCCACCACTCCTGGCGGCGGGCCGCCCTCGCCTACTCCGAACTGATGGAACGCGGCGCGGCCGGGCTCGTCGCCGACCGCACCGCCCCCGCCCCCGCCCCCGGAGCCCCCTCGCGATGAAACGCCTCATCAAATCGACGATCAAGCGGATCTGGGGCCTCACGAACGTCGTGCGCCGCCCCCTCCGCCGCAAGCTCGACGCCCTGCTCGGCGGCACGATCCGGGACCCGATCGCCCAGCACCTGCACGCGCTGAACGTCTCGCATCACGAGATGAACATTGCCTTGAATAGCTGCATTCGAGAGATCGCCCGGCTCGAGTTGCAGGTCGAGGAGCTTCGGCTCCAGCTCCTTGAAGGCCGAGGCGACGCCGATTCCCCCGACGACCGAGGGGCGGTCGCCGCCTGACCCCGACGGCCCGGCCTCAGCGCCGGGCCCCGGCGAGCGGGTCGAGGTAGGCGTCCGGGTCGAAGGCCGGCTTGACCGGCTCGGGGGGAGGCGTCCCCTTCCCCCGCGAGGACAGCAGCCGGATTGCCAGCCTCATCCCGCCAACGATCCCGGTCAGGCCGACCGTGCCCAGCATCAAGAAGCCGAAGACCGCCACCTCGTCCCGAGACCTCGACACCGCCAGCATCATCCCCGTCGCCAGGGCCGACACCGGAACCAGCCCGCCCACCGCCAGGCAGACGAGCGTGGCGCCGATCTGGCCATCGGGCAGCGGACGGCCCAGCTCCAGGGCGCGCATCCGCTCGACGTGACTCCGCTCCGACGCCCGCTCGATGGCGCGGCCGATCGCGATGGCCCCCGCGATCAGCGGCAGGCCGAGGATGATCAAGGTCGGTCCCAACGGCATGGCCGGTGTTCCTCCTCCGCTCGGGAGTGCTCCGATCCCGATCAGCAATGCCTGGCGATCGCGTCGTCGGCGTCGGGGTTGAACGCCGGCTTCCCATGGCGCCGGTCGAAGGCGACCGCCTCCGCCTGCCTGCCCCTGCCCTTCGCCTGCATCCCGAACTGCCTCCCGGCCAGCCGCACCCCGCCAATCACCCCGGCGAGCGACACGAAGGCCGCGGCGACCCAGACGTCATCGTTCCTCGTCGTCGCGTTCGTCACCATCGAGGCGACGAAGACCCCCACGGGCATCACCGCTCCGATCGCGATCGCCGACCTCCCCGCCCAGGCCTCGGCCCCGGGCACCGGCAGGCCCAGCTCCATCGCCTTCATCCGCTCGCGGTGCTGCCACTCGCGATTGCGGGCCGACTGCCGCATCAGGATCACGGCCGGCACCAGGAACATCGGCATGAGGATCGCCACGATGGGGATCACGAGTGCTTCATCCATGGTCGTTCGGGCCTCGGGGTCGGGGGGAATGGGCAGGGCGGTTGCCGGATGGCGCATGGCGCATGGTCATTGCGATCACGCATGTTGATGTTCGGCTGCGTCGTAGGCGTCGGGGTCGACGTCGGGCTTGGCCCGAGGGTCGGGGGGAGTTGGCCGGGGGGCGGGGGTCCGGGCGGCGAGGACGGTGCCGCAGATCACCGCCGCCACGCCCACGGCGCCGGCCGACGGCCAGATGAACGGCGCCGCCGAGGAGTCGGCCGACGAGGCGACGAAGGCGATCCCGAAGACCGCCGCCGGCACTCCGACGCCGATGGTCCCCGCCGTCCGGCCCGGGGTCCACCAGCCCGCCTCACCGGGGATTGGCCGGCCGCACTCGATCGCCCGGATCCGTTCGGCATGCTCCATTTCTTGCTTGTGCCGCTGGGCCCGGATCCCCAGCACGATCGGCACCAGGCTGATCACGGTCACCGCGGCGATCGCGGCCAGGATCAGCAGGGACGTCGGCACGGCTCCCGGCACCGAGCCGGCCTCGACCGTCACGGCTTGCCCGAACGTTGCCGGCCACATGGTCAGGAATGTCTCCATCCGCTCCGCTCCTGGTTCCGGGGTGGTGCGCCGGCCGGATCTTGCGTCCCGGGCCGCTCTGGCCGATGCTGGCCGGTCGTGCGAGGCGCCGCCCCGGAACGACCCCGGCGGCGCCCCCCTTCCGATCGCACGTCGCGGCCTCGTCGATCTCCGAGGCGCCCGCGACGCGATCCCGATCCCATCCCGACCCCTGAGCGGAGCCGACGACGATGGCCCGAGATCACATCCTGGTAATCGACCAGGGCACCACGAGCACCCGGGCCGTTGTCTACGATACCAGGCTTCGGCCCGTCGGCCAGGGACAGATCGAGGTGCCCCCCACCTATCCGAAGCCGGGCTGGGTCGAGCACGACCCCGGGGCCCTGGTCGACTCCGTCGGCACCACGGTCATCGCCGCCCTGGGGGAGTCCGGCGTCGGGGCCGACCGGATCGCGGCGATCGGCCTGACCAACCAGCGTGAGACGACCGTTCTCTGGGACCGAGCCACCGGCGAGCCCGCCGGGCCGGCAATCGTCTGGCAGGACCGCCGCACGGCGGAGCTCTGTCGGAGCCTCGCCTCGCGCGCCGACTGGCTGGCCGAGCGCACGGGCCTGTTGCTCGACTCGTACTTCTCGGCCACCAAGCTGTCGTGGATGCTCGATCACCTGCCGGGCGTCCGCAAGCGGGCCGAGGCCGGGGAGCTGGCGTTCGGCACCGTCGACAGCCTTGTGCTCGGCCACCTCACCGGCGGCCGATTGCACGCGACCGACGTGACCAACGCCTCCCGGACCTTGCTGATGGACCTCCGCGCCGGCCGGTGGGCCGACGACCTGTGCCAGTTCTTCGGCATCCCGACCACAATATTGCCCGAGATCGTTCCCAGTTCCGGAGAGGTCGGCCAGACTCGGGGCCTGGGCTACCTGCCCGACGGCCTCCCGATCGCCGGGATCGCCGGCGACCAGCAGGCTTCCCTCTTCGGCAACGGCTGCGTGCATCCGGGCCAGGCCAAGTGCACCTACGGCACCGGGGCCTTCCTGCTGGTGAACACCGGAGAGCGGGTCGTCCGCTCCACCACCGGCCTGGTCACCACCCCCGCCGCCTCCCCGCCGGGGGCGGCGCAGCAGTACGCCCTGGAGGGGAGCGTCTTCATCGCCGGGGCCGCCGTCCAGTGGTTCCGAGACGGCCTGCGGGCCATCGGCGCCGCACCGGAGATCAACCCGCTGTCCGAGGAGGCCGCCCCCGACAGCGAGGTCCTCTTCGTCCCCGCCCTGACCGGCCTGGGGGCCCCCCACTGGGTCGCCGAGGCCCGCGGCACCATCTTCGGCATCACCCGGGCCACGACCGTCCCCGACCTCGCCCGGGCGGTCATCGAGGGGGTCGCCTACCAGATCGCCGACCTCGTCGAGGCCATGAACGTCGACCTCCCCGCCCCGCTCGAGTCCCTCCGAGCCGACGGCGGCATGGCCCGCTCCGATCCCTTCCTCCGCTTCCAGGCCGATCTGATGGGCCTGCCCATCCGCCGAAGCCCCCAGACCGAGGCCACCGCCCTCGGCGCCGCCGCGTTGGCCGGCCTGGGCGTCGGCCTCTGGCCCAACGTCGATGCCGTCGCCGCGCTGCTGGAGCCCGGCGGCGACCCGTTCACTCCCTCCCGAGACCCCTCCTGGCGCCGCAAGGCCCTCCGCCGCTGGCGCCACGCCGTCGAAACGGTCGTCCGCCACTACCGCTCCCATTGACCCTCCAGGCCCGGGGTCGACTCGGCCCCGGACACCCTACCACTGAATATACGCTCGTCGACTCATATGACATTGAATCAATAAAACTCCTCCGGAATCTCCCGGCACACGCGGAACCCCACCGACGGATACCGGAAATCCTCCGGATGGCAGATGACCGCATCGGGGCCCAGCTCCTCGGCGAGGTTGATCCACGAGCCTCCGAGGATCGGGCGCCCCGGCCGGGAGCCGGCGGCCGGGGCATCCCGGTCGACCGCCGAGCAGTCGCCCAGGCACCACTCGCCGACGTTGCCCAGCAGGTCGAACAGCCCCAGCCCGTCGGGGTTCCGGGTCCCCACGGGGTGCGCCTGCCCTCCCGAGTTCTCCCGGAACCAGGCGTCCTCCTCCAGGTCGAGGGGGGGAGAGCCGGACGAGGGGTTCCGGGATCTTCCCAGGTGGTAGGCATAGCGCCACTCGTCCTCGGTCGGCAGGCGGCACCGGCCGAGGTTGCCCCCCGAGGCGGTCGCCCAGGAGCAGAACGCGATGGCGTCGAGCCACGAGACCTGGACCACTGGGTGGTCGTTCGCCGACCCTCCCAGGTAGCCGGGGTTCCGCCAGTGAAACTCGGGCCCCCGGAGTTCCTTCCCCGTCTGGGGGTCGAAGCCGATGGCCCAGCCCTCGACCTCGGCGGTGGTCCGGTGCCGCGTCTCGGCGACGAACGCATCGAAGAGCCGGATCGTCACCTCGTGCTCGGCCAGGTAGATCGGTCGGCCGAGCCGAGGCCCGCGCTCCCGGCCGGGCTGGCCCGGCACGGGGGGCTCGCCGACCGTCCCGGCGGGGACGAGCACGAAGGTCATCCCCAGGTCGTCCCGGATCCGGCTCGGCAGCAGCCGGCCCTCGTCCACCAGCCGGCGGCGCGCCGACACCCAGTGCGCCAGGGCTTTTCCCTCGGGGCGGCCCTCGCGCTCCCAGCGGGACACGGCCTCGGCGCCGATCGCCGCGTCGATCGCCTCACCCAGCCGGTCCTCCTCCAGGAACCACCTCCGGGCCGCCAGCCAGTTGTCCAGCTCCGGCTGCTCTCCCCTCCCCTTCTCTTCCCAGATCAGATACGCCCGCTCGTTGATCTGTTCCTTGACCCGCTCGGCCAGCGGCCCGTGGCCGAGCAGTTCGTCCAGGGCGGCCAGCCAGTCGCTCCGCTCGTCCCCCTCGTCCGGGCTCCGGGCCTGGTAGTGGGCGAACGCGAAGCGCTCGATCTGGTCTTCCAGGAACGGCACGAGGGGATCCTTCCAGGGTTCCTGGGGAGGCTCGACCGCCACTCCGCCGTCACCATCGCCCGACGGCGAGCCCGAGCCGGTCCAGGCCGCCACCAGACCGACGATCAGCAGCCCGATGGCGACCGCCGCCGCCGCCGCCGCCAGCACGACCTGGTACCCCCCCGCCCGAGTCCAGGGACGCCGGTGGGCCAGCGCCGCCTCGAAGGCGCGGAGGAACGCCGGCACGTCCGGGAAGCGGTCGTCCGGATCGTCGGCCAGCGCCTTCAGCAAGACCTCGTCCAGCGCCGGAGGCAGCGCCCGGTTGTACCGAGACGGCGGCTTCGGCACCCCCAGCGGCACCTGTCCGGTGAGCAGCTCGTACGACAGCGCGGCCAGCGAGTACTGATCGGCCCGCTCGTCGACCGAGAGCCGGAACTGCTGCTCCGGAGCGACGTAACCCGGGGTCCCCAGGCCGACCTCCGTGCCGGTCAGCGCCCCGGCCCCTCCCCGGAGCACGGCGATGCCGAAGTCGGCCACCTTCGGCCGGCCGTCCTCGCCGATCAGCACGTTCTCCGGCTTCAGGTCGCGGTGGAGGATGCCGATGCGATGCAGGCAGGTCAGCGCCTCCCCCACCGGCACGACGATCGCCTTCGCCCGGTCGATCGTCATCGGCACCCCGGGCGTCATCAGCTGGCGGAGGTCCCCCCCGTCCACATAAGCCATCACCAGGTACGGCCGGCCCGCCGCCGTGCCCGAGTCGTACACCGTCACCACATTCGGGTGGTCCACCCGGCCCATCAGCTCCGCCTCTCGGCGGAAGCGGACCATCCGCTCGTCCGACAGCGACTGCTCGTCGGCGAACAGCAGCTTGATCGCCACTGGGCGGCCGCCCAGAGACTCCTGCCTTGCGAGAAATACCTCGCCCATGCCCCCCCGGCCGATCCGGCGGATGAACGCGAAACCGGGGATCGGCGGCGGCTCGGGCAGGCCTTCGACGCGGGACATGACGACGGCCGACTCCGTTAACTTCTCAGGCTCTCAAGAACGATCGAGCCCATCAGTCGACAACCAATCCGCCCGTCAGACGACAGGCAAGCCCCACGGATCGCGGTACGGCCTGGACCGCATCGCGTCCGCCTCGTCGTCGCCGAGGATCCGCTCGGACTCCGGATCCCAGCGCAGCCGCTCCCTCCCCAGCCTCAGGGCGATGTTCCCCAGATGGCAGATCGTGATCGACCGGTGCGCCACCTCCGCCGGCGCCGCCGTCGGCCCTCGAGCGATCACGCAGTCGATGAAGTTCCGGAAGTGGTCGTCGCTGGCATAAAGCCGGATCGCCTCCGGGCCCAGCTCCGAGTCGAGCAACCCGGCCGGGTCGGCCTCGATCCGCCCCCGGTTGGCGTAGACCGTCCCCTCCGTCCCCTCGAACGTCACCCCCATCCGGTTCTCGTTCGAGATGGTCATCACCACGCCATTCTCATACACCGCGTCGAACGAGAAGGCCGTGGCCGTGTTCCAGAGCGGGTCGGACGGCTCGAACGTGCCGCTCACGTTGCGGATCTCCACCGGCCCGGTCAGGTCGGTGCCCATGCCCCACTGGGCGCAATCCGGGTGATGACCTCCCCAGTCGGTGATCTGGCCTCCGGAGTAATCCAGGATCCAGCGGAAGTTCACATGACAGCGTGCCCGGGCATACGGCGCCTCGGGAGCCGGCCCCAGCCAGAAGTCGTACTCGAACCCGTCGGGGACGGCGGCGACCCGCTTGTCGTCCCCCCCCTCGCCGGCCAGGTTCGGCCGACCCCCGGGCAGGCCGACGAGCACCCGCTTCAACTCGCCGATCTTGCCGTTGCGCACCAGCTCGGCGGCCTGGCGGAAGTTCCGGTCGGAGCGCTGCTGGCTGCCGGTCTGGAACACCACGCCCGACTTCGCCACCGCGTCGCTCATCGCCCTCCCCTCGGCGATCGTCAGCGACAGCGGCTTCTGGCAGTAAATGTCCTTGCCCGCCCGGCACGCCTCGATCACCGGGATCGCGTGCCAGTGGTCCGGCGTGCAGACCTCCACCGCGTCGATGTCGTCGCGGCCGAGCACCTCCCGGAAGTCGACATACGCCGAGCAGCCGGGATACGACCCGGAGCCGGCCCGCTCCGCGTAATGCTCCTCCACCAGCCGCTTCGCCGGCTCCCGGCCGCCGAGCTTGCCGTCCCAGTAGCCCTCGCTCTCGCGGTTCACGTCGCAAACGGCGACCACCTGCACGCGGTCGTCCCTCAGGAAGCTGCGCAGGTCGTTGAACCCCTGGTTCCCGGTGCCGATCATCGCCAGCGTGATCCGGTCGCTCGGCGCCGGAATGCCTCCCCGGCCCAGCGCCGAGGCGGGCACGATCATGGGCGCGGCCACCCCCGCCGCGGCCGCCCGGCCGACCGATCGGAGGAACCCGCGACGGGACGACGACCTCGGCGCGACTTCGCTTCGCTTCATGGCTTGGCTCGCACGTTCGGAAGACCGGGGGGGCCGGAGGCGGCCTCGACCGCCGCCCCTCCCGACTCTGCTCGAACCGGGCCGGGATCGCAAGGCCCCGGCGACGGTCGGCCGGCCCCGGCCGAGGCGATCGACCGGCGTCCCCGGAGGTCGGGTCGTGGCGACGGCGGGGCCGGGGAGAAGACGTCCCCGGGCCCGACCGGCCCCGGCGCCGGGGCCGCCCCCCTGCCGACCCCGCCGGGAGACGACCGCTCGGCCGGGAATCGGGCGTCGGGAGGGGCGGCGGCGGGCGCTTCGGCGCTTGGCTCGGTGCGCCGATCGCCTTCGGGGACCTCGACAGCGTCCCCTGGGAGGAACGTCTTGCAGGACTCGGTGTTGCGGCGATGCGAGTCCGTCCCCGAGGGGGGCTTTGGCGGTTCGTTTCGGTGGGAGGCCGGGACGAAGCTCGGGGTCGGGGGGCTCGGGGGCTCGGGGCCGACTCGGGAGGGGCCGGCTTGGCCTGGTCGGGATTCTCCTCCGGGTCCTGACGGTTCGGGCTCCCCGGCCGAGGGGAGGGGCGGTTCGTCTCGGGAGCCGGCCGGGATGGGAGGAGGGGCGGGCTCGGGATGGGGTCGGGGAGGGCTGGTGTGGGCGCGTCGCCACTGGCGATCGTCGTCCCGGCTGCGCTCGACTCGGATGCGCATGACCTGGTTGATCCCCCGGATCATCTCCGAGAACGCCTCGCGGCGGTAGCGCTGGCGGAGCTGGCCCTCCTTGCTCGAGTCGACCAGCCCGGATCGGGCGATCGCCTCGGCCTCCGGGCCGTCCTGGTGCTCCCAGAGGTCGGCCCGGAGCCGGTCGAGCCGGTCGAACTCCTCGGCGATCCGCCGGCGCAACGCGACCCGGGCGGCCTCCGGGTCGCCCGGGAGGCCGTCGACCGCGGCCTGCCGATCGCCCGAGACGATCCGAGCCAGCGACCAGATCTGCCGGGCGATCGGGTCGCCGCCGGGGCCGGGGGGCATCGGGAGCAGGCCGAGCAGGGTCATGGCGAAGGCCAGTTCCCGGGGATCCCAGGCGACCCCCTGCGCCAGCTTGGCGTCGAGCCGCTGCCAGTGCCGTTGCAGCCACTCGCAGCCGAAGGAGGAGGTCTCCAGCTCGGCGACGATGGCGATCGGGTCCCGGGCGAGGTCCTGCGCCTTGCGCCGAACGGCGTGCCGTTTCCTCCGCTCCCAGCGCTCGACGGCCAGGCGGGAGGCGTCGCGGAGGGCGGCCTCCTCGGCCTTCCTGCACCGCTCGAACCGCGCATAGGCGACGGCCGCCGCCCGGATCAACGCCTCCTCGGCCTCCACCTCCGAGCCGAGCTGAGCGGCCCATCGGTCGGCGAAGGCCTGCATGGCGGCGGCCTCGGCCTCGCCGTCGGGCAGGGCGGCGGTCAGGCCGTGGGTGCGCGCGTTGTGTCGGCTCCGCAGGCGGCCGAAGCGGTCTCGGGTCGGGTCGCCTGGGTTCGGAGCGCTCGGAGGGTCCGCGATCGTGCTCATGGGTGTCACCTCGACGCGACGGATTCGCCCGGCCCGCCCTCTTCGGGGCCGCCGGTCGGCCGGTTCTCTTCCCCTGCTGCTGCCGGCGCCGTCGCCGATCGCAGCGGAGGGCCGCAGACTCACTAAGAAGATCGGGCCCAGAGGCCGTCTTGGTCAGAAACGCTCCGATCGTCCCGATCCTCCCCCGGGAGAAGGCCGAACCAGGCTCCCCCCGGGAGGCCCATGCCCCCGCCCCCTTCCCCTCGGACCTCCCCGACGAGGACACCACTCAAACCGTCGTCAAGCCGGTGGACACGCCCCGCCCGCGGACGCCCACTCCCGGAACACTGGCGCGCCACCCGTGTCCCCCTCCCCAACGCCTCACGCGGCCGATCCCGCGGCCTGGGCGTCTCCGCCTCTTCTCCCGCTCACGCTCCGGACATCCCAGAAAGGTCCTTGCACCTCCGATCCGTCGCGATCAGAATGCAATCTGAACGGGATGACACGGTGCGTGGCGTGATGCTCCACGACACGTACGTCGTCGACAACCAAGGTGAGGCGGCGGGGAGTCTTGCCACTCGTGAAGATCCAGCAGAAAGACCTCTTCCACGGCGCGGCCCTGACCCAGATCATAGAGCACAACTCCTTCAAGGCGTTGAATAAAGTCGATGACAAATATGGGCACGATCTCGTTAACACCGATCGCCGTTTGATGATCAAGCTGACCGAAACGGACAATCCGCCCTGGCAGTTCACCTTTCAACCAGACGATCTCCAGCATCTTCGCGATGACATTGAATGAGGCGTCAAAACATTTGTCGTTCTTGTCTGCGGAAAAACAACGATATGTCTCTTAAATCAAGACGAATATCAAGTTGTCATCGATTTAAATTCTCAGAATGCTCAATGGGTTCGCGTCGAAGTTCCGAAGGCCAGCATGCGCGTACGGGGCAGTGCTGGCCAATTGAAGCGGGCCATCAAACACAACGCCTTTCCGAGAGACATCTTCGCCTAACCGCTCTCACATCGGGGTTTGGGTGCCACGGGTTCCGTCTTCGGAACTCGTGCCGATCGGAGGGCCAGGCCATGCGGATCGGGCCTCGAGCGACCATGGGATCCCATGAGCCGGCTTCCGCCGGCATGGGGGGCGGCACGACCCCAGCCACGCCGGCGAGGACGGAACCCTCGGCACCCAAACCATCGCCTCTGGCCGAAGGTCGTCAGGCGGCGGCGGGTTCGGAGGGGGAGCGGAGGGCCTCGATCTGGGCCGAGTAGGCCTTGACCAGGTCCTTGCGGCCGAGCAGGCCGATCAGGCGGGTTGGGCCGTCGGCGGGGACGACCGGCAGCTCGTCGACGTTCAGCTCGGTCATGCGTTTCAGGGCCGTGTGCAGGTCGTCCTCGGGGGTGACGGTCAGCGGAGGGCGGGCGATGTCGTCGGCGATGACCAGTTCGCCGAGGTTCGCCGTGCCGAGCAGCGCCAGGCGGACATCCCGCAGGGAGAAGATGCCGGTGAGCAGGCCCTCCTCGTTGACCACGGGAAAGAGCGTCTCGGTGGATCGAGCCACCCGGCGGACGACCTGGCTGAAGGGGGTGGCGGCGGGCACCACCTCCAGCCCCTCGGTACGCACCCGCACCTGGTCGACGCGGAGGCGCTCCAGCACGTCGACGACGAAGTCTCCCTGGTGCGCCGGGCTGTCCACGGGAGAGGCCACCTGCTCCTCGTAGATCGTCCATCGCCGGGAGAGCCCGACGTTCAGGCCGCAGACGAGCATCAAGGGGACCAGCAGGCTGTAGGATCCGCTCATCTCGCAGACCATCACGATCGACGACAGCGGCGTCTTGGACACCCCGGCGAAGAACCCTCCCATGCCCACCAGGGCGAAGGCCGCCGGGTTCAGGTCCAGCCCCGGCAGCGCCGCCCCGAGCAACTGGCCGACCGCCCCGCCGAGCATCCCGCCGATGAAGATCGACGGCCCGAACACGCCGCCGCTGCCGCCGGAGCTGATGGTCAGGCCCGTGGCCACGGTTTTCAGCAGCGCCAGGCTCAGCAGCATCGCCACGCCCATGCCGGGCTCGAAGGCCGACTGCCCCGGCAGCGTCAGCGACGGCGGCAGGCCGATCGCCCCCCACTGCACCCAGCCGTAGCCGCCGGTCAAGAGCTGGGGGAAGGCCACCGCCAGCAGTCCCAGCAGCAGGCCTCCCACGGCCGGCTTCAGGTGCCTGGGCAGCGGCAGCGGGCGGAAGAGGTGGTCCCGCATCCCGTAGAAGACGCGCACGTACAGCCAGCCCACGCCGGCGCAGGCGATCCCCAGCAAGGCGAACAGGGGCAGCTCCGGCAGGCCGTGGAACTCCAGCGCGGGGACGATGAAGATTGGCCTCGGGGTGATGAACAGCGCGAAGGTCGAGTACGCCACGATCGCGCTGGCCAGGCACGGCAGCAACGCGGCCGACTCCATCGCCGCCGTCATGTACAGCACCTCGCACGCGAACAGGGCGCCCCCCAGCGGCGCCCGGAAGATCGCGCCGATTCCCCCCGCGGCCCCGGCGAGCATCAGCAGCCGGCGTTCGTCGGGGGTCAGCCGCAGGAGCCTTGCCAGGAACGACCCGAAGCCGGCCCCGACCTGGGCGATCGGCCCCTCCGAGCCGGCCGAGCCCCCGGTGCCGATCGTGATGACCGAGGCCACGCCCTTGATCAACGGCACTCTTGCTCGGATCTGGCCGCCTCCCCGGTGGAAGGCCCGGATCAGGGCGTCGGTGCCGTGCCCCTCGGCCTCGGGGGCCCAGGTGAACACCAGGAACCCGGAGATCAGGCCGCCGATCGCCGGCACCAGCGGCACCAGCCACCAGGTCTTCGGGTAGGAGATCGGGTGGGGGGTTGCCTCCCCCGTCGGCGGCGGCACCAGGCCGAGCCACTCTCCCAGCACGCCATGGATCACCAGGTCCAGCAGCACCAGGAAGGCCACCGCCCCCAGCCCGGAGACCAGCCCCACCAGCGGGCTGCAGACCGCCACCCGCCCCGAGCCCGGCGTCGCCCACCGGGTCGTCAGGTGGTCCATCAGCCGGACGATCACGCGGCCGGCTCGCGCCGGGCTCGGACTCGATGGTTCAGAATCGGGCATCGGCCATTCTCGATCCATCAGGCGGTCGTTGGGCGCGGGGCCCTCCCGGCGATGGCCAGAGGGCCCCCGAGCGATCCCCCCCGTCCTGGGGCCCCGGCCGCGACGCTCCCGGGCGCCCGGCCCCGGTCGGGGGTCGCTTCCCCATCCTAATGGTTCCCCCGCGATCCGTCGATTGCGCGGCGACCGCCGGGAGCCTGCCCGCCGAGCCGGACCGATCCCCCTCGAGTCGCCTTGACGGTGCCGACCTCCCGAGATAGCGTGCCCTCCCGAGCGATCCCCAAGGATGGGGAGCCCGGGCCCGACGCCTCGGGCGCCGAAGGAGTCGAACGACGATGAACCGTCCCGCCGAGTCCCCGAGCGTGCCGGCGCTCGACCTGAAGGCCCAGTACCGGGCGATCCGAGACGAGGTCGAGCCGATCGTTCTGGAGCTGATGGAGAGCCAGCAGTTCGTGCTCGGCCCGAACGTCGCCGGCCTGGAGGCGGAGCTGGCCTCCTACTGCGGCGCCAGGCACGCCGTTGGCTGCGCCTCGGGCACCGATGCCCTGCTGCTCCCCCTGATGGCCTGGGGCATTGGCCCCGGAGACGAGGTCATCACCACCCCGTTCACCTTCTTCGCCACCGCCGGGGTCATCTGGCGGCTCGGGGCCAAGCCGGTCTTCGTCGACATCGACCCGGTCAGCTACAACCTCGACCCCTCTCGGCTCGCCGAGGCGATCACCCCCCGCACGCGGGCCATCATCCCGGTCCACCTCTACGGCCAGGCGGCCGACATGGACCCCATCAACGCCGTCGCCGCCGAGCACGGCCTGAAGGTCTTGGAGGACGCCGCCCAGGCCATTGGCGCCGGCTACAAGGGGAAGCGGGCCGGCGTGCTCGGCCACGCCGCCGCCTTCAGCTTCTACCCGTCGAAGAACCTCGGCGGCTTCGGCGACGGCGGCATGATCACCACGGACGACCCCGAGTTCGCCTCGCGGCTGGCCCGGCTCCGTGTCCACGGGATGGAGCCCAAGTACTATCACGCCGAGGTCGGCCTGAACTCCCGGCTCGACGCCTTCCAGGCCGCGGTGCTCCGCGTCAAGCTTCGTCACCTCGACTCCTGGACCGCCGCCCGGCGCGCCGTGGCCGAATCGTACCGAGACCACTTCGAGGCCGCCGGCTTGGGAGCCCTTGTCACCCTGCCGACGGAGCTCCCCCGCCGGATCCACGTCTACAACCAGTTCGTCATCCGGGTCGATCCCGCCCTCCGAGACCCGATCCGGGCCATGTTCACCGAGGAGAAGGTCGGCACCGAGATCTACTACCCCATCCCCCTGCACTTGCAGGAGTGCTTCTCCTCGCTCGGCTACCAGCCCGGCGACTTCCCCGTCTCCGAGCGCGCCGCCCGGGAGACGATCGCCCTCCCCATGTATCCGGAGCTCTCCGCCGACGCCATCCGCCGCGTCGTCGACCTGCTCGCCCACTTCTACCGGGGCCGGAACCTCCTCCCCTCCCGCCGAGAGCACGCCGCCTGATCCGGTCGGGACGACGCCGTCAGGACCCCGAGGACAGAACGCCCAGCCCTCGGGATCGCCCGACGCGGTTCTCCCGGGCGTCTTCGAGGACCAACGGATCGAGGCCGAGCGGGCCGGGGGAAACGCGTCCCCGGCCGCCTTGGCCCCTCGATCCGGCCTCCTCGAGCTCCGGCCAGAGGGAGGATCGCCCGTCCCTCCCTCCCGGAGTCGCGGTCGCTTACGCCCCCGGGCCCAGCCAGCCGACATCCTCCCGCCCCAGCCGGGGCAGGGGACGTCGGCCCAGTTGCCGGAGTGTCGGCAGCTCCCGCCTCAGTCCGGGAGCCGGCTCCTCCCCGGAACCTCCCCGGAGCCGACCGGGCACGACCCGGCGCCCGAGCTGCCTCAGCCGAGACACGACCCCGAAGCTCCCCCGATCGTCCTCGAAGGGAGAGGACTCCTCGGCGGCCCCACCGCGTCCGTCCTCGAACGACGCGGCCTCCTCGGTGGCCTCCGGCTCCGGATCCGAAACCGCCGGCCTCACCTCGTCCCGGGCCGGCAGGGGGAAGGAAGGCAGCGCGGGAGGCCCGAACGCTTCCGCTCCCCCCTCCATCGCGACCGGCTCCCGGTCGTCCGAAGCGACCCCCTGATCGGCCTCCCCGTCCTCCGCTCGCGGCTCCGGAGCCGACCGCTGCTCCCCCATCGCCGTCGCCAGCACGTTGCTCAGCAGGGCGATCGGCCTCCGGATCGAAACCTGCCTCGCCTCGGGGTCCGCTCCCATCGCTGGCGCCGCATAGGTCTCCAGGTCGATCCCCGCCGCCAGGATCGGCGCCGATTCCGACGCAGACTCCGGCTCCGGTCTAGGAGCCTCCCCTCGGGTCATGGCCCCGACTCCGGCGGGTTCCGACGCCGACGCCGACCCTGATGCCGATGCCGATGCCGGTCCCAGTCCCAGCCCCGGCCCCGGCCCCGATCCCGCCGCTTCTCCCGAGTCGGCGAGCCGGATCGCCGCCGCTCCCGAGCCGGCGGCGGCGCTGGACCCCGGCACCACGGGCCAGCCGTTGTCCAGCACCTCCACGACCGGCGATCCCTCCCCGATCGCGCGTTCCCCCCGAGGGCCCGGGGTTCCGGCGGCCATCGACTCGGGGGCGACGCTCGGCCGCTCTCCCCGGGGGCCCGGCGTTGGGGTCGGGGTCGGGGTCCGGGTCGAGGTCGGGGACCGGGAGGCGAGTGCTTCCCGACCGGCCAGCTCCCCGCCGCCGACGGTGAGCCTCCCGATGCCCACCCCGCGCGAGCCTGCCAGGTGCGGCCTCGCTGGGGTGTACGAGCCGGGGGCGCCGACCGGATCGACCGAGATCCGGGCCGGGGCGAGCCGGGCGATCGGATCGGCCGGCCGCATCAGCCTCGGCATCGCCGAGAGCCCGGCGCCGCCGGAGAGCCCCGCCCGGCGGCCCGGGCCGGCGCAACCGGAGGCGAGCACGATCAGGCACGAGGCCCAGAGGGCGAACGATCGACCCCGACCCATGGCGACTCCCTCCGCCGTCCCGGCATCCGGCATCCTGCCCCTGGCCGTCGGGTCGTCCCCGACCGAGCCGGGCCAGGCTTCTCCATCGGCGAACCCCCGTCCCCCCGATCGCCGATCCGGGCTCCCTCCCGCTCCGGCCCCGGCTACGACCCCCCCGGCCGTCAGGACCCGAACCCGCCCGTCCCCCCTCCCCCTCCGAGAAATCCGCCGCGACCCTCCCGAGCATCCCGGTCGCCCAACGGGTACGATGGACCTTGCCCCTGGCCCCGAACCGGGCGAACGGGCCGGCCTCCGGAGGGAGGATCGGGGCCGCCGAGTCGCAGTCCCCCTACGGGAGTTGGGTCGGATGGTCTCCAACGACGCCGCCGAGCGCTTCCTTGTCGCCCCCTTCCTCGCCGACCTCGACGCCTCGGCCCGGGAGGAATTGCTCCAGGTCCTGGCCGAGCACCGCGCCCGGGCCGGCGAGGTGCTCCTCCGCCAGGGAGAGCCGAACGACCGCATCCACTTCCTCATCGAGGGGGCCGTCTCCGTCCTCCGCAACGACGCCGACGGCCGGCCCGAGCCCATCCTCGAACTCCACGCCCCCACCGCCTTCGGCGAGGTCGCCTACTTCCAGCGCCGGCCGCAGCTCGTCAGCGTCGTCGCCCTCACGGACCTCCGCCTGCTCATCCTCGAACGCGACGCCCACGAGGTCCTCCGCCGCGTCGATCCCCGCACCTCCGAGCAGCTCGCCACCGCCGCCATCCGAGTCCTCGCCAGCCACTTCGAGCTGATCGACCAGCGCATCGCCGACATCCTCGCCCGACAGCCCGACCCCCAGACCGAGGCCACCGAGTGGGACCGCTTCCGCGCCCGACTCTTCGGCGAATCGAAGCTCTGATCCCCCAAGCTCTTGCGCCGGATCGTCCCCGACCGGCCCGAACCCCGGGCCGACCGATCGCGTCGGTTCGGCTAGGATAACCCCGGCCGACCTTGCGGATCGCGCCGGTCGCCCCGGCCGGCGAGAGAATCCGGGACGAATCGGCTGGCCGGCCCTCTCGGGACCGCCCGATCCCCTACCATCGGGACCGTCGCCCCCGCCGGAGGGGGCGAACCAGACGCGCGGAGGATGACGCGCATGCGCCTCGATCGATGGATCGCCCGCCGGGCCTCCCGCCCCCGATCGGGGCGATGGCGGCCCCGCCGGTGGCGCCGAGCCCCCCTCGATCTCCTCGAAGCCCGGACCCTCCGCGCCTCGGGAGCGGCCCCGGTCGCCGTGGCGCTCGACGCCGCCTCCACGGCCGACTCTCACGCCGTTTCCGTTTCCTTCCAGGTCGTCGGCCTGGCCGACGGCGATCGTGCCGAATTCGACGTGCACCTCTACCGATCGGCCGACGACCGCTTCGACCCCGACCTCGACCGCCTCGTCGGCACCACTCGGGTCGTCGTTCAGGGGGACGGCCGTCCCGCCGTGCTCGGCTCGACCACCGTGGTCGCCCCCGACGGCCTGAAGCCCACGCCGAATCGCCCCTTCGTGCTCGCCGTCGCCGACCCCGACAACGCCCTCGGCGAGCCCGAGGAGAGCCGAGCCGACAACGTCGCCGGCTTCCGCAAGCACATCATCGGCGTCGTCACCCACGGCGGCCTCCAGGGCTCCTCCTTCCCCCCCGAGTGGGCCGCCATCCTCAGCGACTCCCTCCGCGACCTCGGCTACGACGCCGTCATCACCTACACCTGGGCCGGCGAGAGCTCCACCCCCGGCGCCGCCCCCAAGCAGGGGGCCCGCCTGGCGAACATCCTGCTGCACACCGCGCAGCTGTTCCCCTGGGACGAGCCGGTCGACCTCCACCTGATCGGCCACAGCCAGGGGAACGTCGTCAACAGCGCCGCCCTGCTGGCCCTGGAGCGCCTGAGCACCCCCCAGCTCGCCGCCGGCTACACCCGGGCCACCCTGCTCGACCCCCACGCCGCCAAGAACGGCGCCCCCGGGCAGGCCAGCTTCACCGCCGACCTCGAGGGCTGGCTCGCCCGCCAGGCCGCCTCCGCCTACCAGTGGCTGGCCGACGACCCGTTCGTGACCATCCCCCTGTTCGTCGACGAGGCCGAGGTTTACTACCAGCACACCCCGGCCGAGCTCGACGGCCTGCCCTGGAGCCACAACCTCTGGGGCCAGGCCCCGGTCGTCGGCCGCGCCCGCTACAGCGACCTGACCGGCCCCGGCATGACCCACACCGGCCCCACCGGCGTGCAGACCTGGTACTTCAAGAACGTCGTCCCCACCCTCGCCGACGGCGGCACCTTCGTGAACCCGACCGCGATGACCGGCCGCCTCGTCGTCTCCCCCGGCGACCGGACCACCGGCGACCTCACCCGAACCGCCCTGGCCTCCGCCTCCTACACCGGCACCGCCGCCCCCGGCGGCCGGGTCCGCCTGCTCTCCCAGACCGTCCCCGGCGGCCCCTTCCTCCTGCTCGACGAAGCCACCGTCTCCCCCGACGGCTCCTGGACCCTCACCACCCCCAAGCTCCCCCGAGGCCACTACCGCATGCTCGTCCGAGGCATCGTCCCCGCCGGCGACGGCCCCTGGACCGACTTCTACCCGCTGCTCCCCCTCGGCCGCCTGGCCGTCCGCCCCGGCCTCGACCGCCCTCCCCCCCCCCCC
>NZ_RYZH01000073.1 GCF_003977685.1 Tautonia sociabilis
CCAGGTGGCTCGCCTGGAGGCGATCCGAGACGAACTCGACCTCCTCGACGACGATCCCGAACGCCTTGCCGTCGCCCGCCTCTCCTGCTCGGCCGACGTCTCCCCCGAGGGCCAGCTCCGCCATCGCTACCACCGAGACGCCGACCGCTCCTGCAACGCCGCGATCCGACTGTTCCTCAACCTCCGAGACCGACGACGCCGGGAGCTGCTGGCCATCGCCAGGGAAGCCTCCCAGATCGGAGGCCCCCCCCGCATCCCTGTCGGAGGAGGCTGGTGGCGGGAGGTCGATTCCGACCCCTCCCCCCCCGGCTTCTCCCCGGCCGAGCTTCCCCCCGCTCCTCCGACCGATCCCGACGCCCCCCCCTGCCCTTCTCCTCCCGACTGCTCGACGCGATCGATCCCCCTCGGGTCCGATCCGCCGCCGCCGGCCTCCCCCGACGAGGCCGGCGCTTCCCCTCCTTCCTCGACTCCGGCCGACCCGGCCGTCGAGCCGGGGCCTCTCCCGGTCCTTCCCCCCCCTGCTCCGGGCCGATCCTCCGAGGGCGGTGAGCCTTCGAGAGCCGGGGAGGACGGGACCGCGCCTCCCCCCTCCTCGGCCGTCTCCCAAGCCCGAGTTCTCCCCGACGCCGGGTTCCCCGACCCCGGGGCCTCTCCTCCCCGGTCGCCGGCTTCGGGACGGAATCGGCAGCTCGGGCTGGCTTCGACGGCCGGGGAGGCCGATCCTCCTCCGGGGCCCGGATCGCCGCCGTCCCCCTCCCCGGCGCCGCTCTCCTGCCCGACTCCTCCGGGATTCCGGGAGTCCCCGACGCGGTTCCCGGCTCCTGCGCCGGGGACCGATCGGGTGGTCCCCTCCCGTCCCTCGGCCGTCTTCTCCCCGGCCGGGTCGGGAGGGCGGACCCTTTCCCCCTCCACTCTCGGCGTCCCTTCCGGCCGCCCTGCCGGCTCCGATCCCGACCCGGCCGATTCCCCCCGTCTCCCGGCCGAGGGTTCGCGACGGAGCGAACCCATTTCGGCGGCCTCCCGCCCGGCCGGTCGTCGTCGAAGGGATTGGCCCGGACAGGGGTTGCGGCCCGATCTCCCGGCCCGATCCCGCCGAGACGATCCGCGCACCGATCCGATTCCGACCCCCGGCGATTCACCGAGCATCGGCCTCGGTCGCTCGCCGACGTCCTCCGCCGTCCCTCCCGGGAGTCCTCCGCTCGAGCCCCCTTCCCCCGAGCCTTCTCCCCTCGGGGCCGATCCACCGTGGATCGCCTCGCCGTCGCGATCGCCGGGGCCGTTTCCGGCCGTCGTCGGGTGCTCGGGCTGAGGCGTTGCCGATCCCCGGGCAACCGACGGCCGTCCCGGGGAGTCCGGCGATCCGGGGCGGAGCCTCCCCCCGGGGGGTGATCCGGGGCCGAGGGGTGAACCGGGGTCCGGGGCGATCCACGGTGGATCGGCCCTGGGAGACGGGGGGGGGTGAATCGCTGATCCGATCCCAATCGCCCGGTCGATACCAAGCCGAGGAACCGAAGCCCCGGGAGGGAGGGAGCCTGAGCCGTGGACGTGATCGCCTTGCTGAACATGAAGGGAGGGGTCGGCAAGACCTCGACCACGCACAACCTGGGAGGGGCCCTCGCCCTGCTCGGGCGCCGGGTCCTCCTGGTGGACAACGACCCGCAGAGCAGTCTGTCGCAGGGTTTGCTCGGGCCGGCGGCGGCCGAGGCGCTGCCGATCGAGGAGACAATTGCCGCGGTCTACTCGGGAGAGGCGGTCCCCGGCCGGCTTGTCCGTCCCAGCGGGATCGACGGCATGGACCTGGTTCCCGGCTCGATCCACACCGATCGCCACAACCGCCCGGTGCCTGAGGAGGCTCCCTGGCCCGATCAGGTCGCCCTCCGAGAGTTCCTGGCCGAGGCGGGAGACTCCTACGACGTCGTCCTGATCGACTGCCCGCCGAACCTGCATCTCTGTTCGTGGTGCGCCCTGGCGTCCGCCTCTCACGCGCTGATCCCGGTGCAGCCGGAGGACTACGGGGCGCAGGGGCTGGCGGCGGTGCGGCGGTCGATGGTTCGGGTCCGATCCACCGTGAATCCCTCGCTCCGGCTGCTCGGCTACTTGATCACGATGGCCCAGCCCCGCCGGGCGATCCACCAGCTGTACATGGAGTCGCTGCGGGCCGACTACGGCGCCGAGGTGCTGGAGGCGATCGTTCCGGCCGCCGCCGACTTCCCCGAGGCGGTCGCCCACCGCAAGCCGGTCACGCACCACAAGCCGAGGGGCGCGGCTTCGAAGGCGATCAAGGCGCTGGCGTTGGAGATCCTCGACCGCCTGGAGAGGTCGCGGGTCGATTCCCGAGAGGAGGCGGCCTGAGATGGGCAGCAAGCTGGAAACCCTCCGAAGGTCGGCGGGCGGCAACGTCCGGGAGTCGATGGGGGCGGATCGGCAATCTTCGGCGGAGCAGGGGGGGGCGGCCTCCGGTCCTCCGGCCCGATGGCAAGGGGTGACCAAGCCGAAGGACGCCGCGCTGATCCCGGTCGACCGGATCACCAACGACCCCGACCAGCCGCGTAAGGAGTTCGACGAGGAGGCGCTGCGCCGCCTGGCCGACTCGCTCAAGACCCGGGGCCAGCTCCAGCCGATCCGGGTCCGCTGGGACGAGGGGAGTCAGCGGTACGTGGTGCTGGTGGGAGAGCGCCGGTGGCGGGCCGCCCGGCTTGCCGGCCTGCCGGCCCTGTCCTGCATCGTCCACGACGCTCCGCTCGACGCCGACGAGCGGCTGATGGTCCAGCTCGTCGAGAACGCCCTGCGCGAGGACCTCAAGCCGGTCGAGCAGGCCCGAGCCTACCGGGCGCTGATGGACGCCAACGGCTGGTCCGGCCGCCAGTTGGCCGAGGAGCTGCACATCGGTCAGGCCTCGGTGGTGCGGGCCCTGGCGCTGTTGGAGCTTCCCGAGCCGGTGCAGGAGCAGGTGGATTCCGGGGCGCTCGCCCCTTCGGTCGCCTACGAGATCGGCAAGCTGCCCGACCCCTCGCAGCAGGCCGAGGTCGCCCGGGCGGTCGTCTCCGAGGGGCTCAACCGCTCCGAGGTCGGCCAGGTCATCCAGTCGATCAAGGCCCGGCGTCCGGCCCCCTCGCCGAAGCCGGACCCGGTCACGATCGACCTGGGGGACGGCGTCAGCGTGACCGTCCGCTGGCGGAAGGCGACGTCCATCGGGCTCTCCCAGGCGCTCCGCCGCGCCTTGAAGCTCGCCCAGGAGCAGGAGCGCGACCGGGGCCGGGATCCCGACGGCACCGGCGAGGCCGCCTGATCGCTCCGGATCGGGAGGGGACCGGGGGGTTAGGCCCGGTCGGGGCGGTAGGCCGAGGCCGCCTGGCGGAAGCCGGCCACCTGCTCCTCCTCCCAGGAGGGGTCCCTGCCCAGCTCGGCCGCCAGCAGCGAGGCGACGGCCGGGGCCATCTCCTCGGCGGCCTCGGCGTCGAGGAACGCGGCTCGGGTCCTCCGGCAGAGCACGTCCTCGACGGTTCGGGCCATCTCCCGACGGGCGGCCCAGGCCACCTCGGCCCCGATGATGGGCAACGCCGGGTGGAGCCGATCGGCCAGGCCCGGGCGCTCTCGGGAGAGGCTCACGACGGCCTCGGCGTCCGAGCCGTAGACCGCCATCGGGTCGTCGGCCGGGGTTCCCTCCCGATGGCCCTGGATCGGCAGGTCGGCGGTCGGGCAGGGGAGTCGGGGAAGCCCGGCGACCTCGGCGGCCCGGCTCACGGCGACCTCGGCCATCTTCCGGTAGGTCGTCCATTTTCCGCCGCAGATCGTCACCAGGCCCGAGGGGGACACCTCCAGGTGATGGTCCCGGGACAGGCGTGCCGTGTTCCTCCCCTCGCCGGATCGGACCAGCGGCCGGATGCCGGCGAAGCAGCTCCTCACGTCCCCGAGCGCGGGGGGCTCCGCCAGGTATCCGGCAGCCGTCTCCAACAGGAAGTCCACCTCCCGAGCGGTCGGCCTCGGCTCGATCGGTACCAAGTCGACCGGAGAGTCGGTCGTCCCCAAGACCACCCGGTCGTGCCAGGGGATCGCGAACAGGACCCGGCCGTCCGGGGTCCTGGGGATCATCAGCGCCGAGTCCCCGGGGAGGAACCGTCGGGGGAGGACGACGTGCGATCCCCGGCTCGGGGAGATGATCGGCCGGGAGCCGGGGTCGTCCTCCCGGCGGAGGTCGTCGCTGAACGGCCCGGTGGCGTTGACCACGACCTTCGCCCGGATGGTCAGCGCTCGGGAGGCCTCGACGTCGGTCGCGGCCACCCCCTCGACCCGGCCGCCCTCCCCCTTGAGCAGCCGGTCGACCCGGACGTAGTTGACCACCGTCGCCCCGAGCCCGGCCGCGGTCCGGGCCAGGGCCACCAGCAACCGGGCGTCGTCGAACAGGCCGTCGACGTACCGCACGCCTCCCCGGAGCCCCTCCGTCCGGATCGTCGGCAGCGCCTCGGCCGCCTCCCTCGCCGAGAGCCACCGGGACGGCTCCAGACCCCGACGGCCGGCCAGCAGGTCGTAGGCCTTCAGCCCGGCGCCGTAGTACGGCCCCTCCCACCAGGAGTAGCTCGGCACCACGAACCGGAGCGGGGAGACCAGGTGCGGCGCCAGCCGGAGCAGGGTGGCCCGCTCCCGGAGGGCCTCGACCACCAGGAAGACGTTCCCCTGCCGGAGGTAGCGGACGCCGCCGTGGACCAGCTTCGTCGACCGGCTGGAGGTCCCCTGGCCGAAGTCGAGCCGCTCGACCAGCGCCGTCCGGTAGCCCCTCGCCGCCGAGTCGACCGCGACCCCGAGTCCGGTCGCCCCTCCCCCGATCACGAGCACGTCCCATCGCCCGGCCGGGTCCGACAGGCGATCGATCATCTGAGCCCGGTCCATGCGGTCTCCCTTCAGGAGCGGAGGCCCGACGCCCGGCGGGGCGATCAGTCCTCCCGGATCGCCACGCCCTCGGCCAGGATGTTCCGGCCGCCTTCTTCGTCGAAGACGAGCCCCTCGCCGGCCAGCCGGATCGCGAAGCGAGGGTCGTCCCGGAGGCGAGGGGACGGATCGGCCAGGACCAGGGAGAGCTGCCAGTCGCCGGAAGGGGAGTCGTCGGGGATCGGCAGGGAGGCGCTCAGGGTGATCGTGCCGGCCTCGGGGTCCCAGCGGCGAGGGTCCTCGTCGTCGAGGACGACCCGGACGACCCGGTCCCCCCGGGAGAGCTCGAAGGCGACCTCCCGGGGCAGGTGGGGGGAGGCGAAGCCGACGTTCCGGAGCTCCAGCTCCACCGGCAGCGTCCCCCCGGGAGCCGAGGACCAGGGCAGGAGGAGCCGATCCGCCTGGAACCGGTAGCCGAGCCTCCGGGAGATGTGGTCAAGCCCCGGCTCGCCGGCGTACTCGGCCTCGGCCCAGCCCCGGAGCGTTCCCCGGTGATAGGCGCTGTTCAGGTAGCAGGCGTGGAACCGCTCCAGCTCCCGGACGACCTGCTCGATCGGGGTGTTGGCCGAGGAAGGGACCGTCTCTCCCCCGAACGGAGTGAAGCGGCCGTGGTGGTCGCACCAGCGCAGCTCCCGCTCTCGATCCCAGCCCGGCTCGGCGAAGGTGCCCATGTCGGTGGGCAGGCTCAGCAGGGCGTCGTCGTGCCAGCCGGTCCGGGAGAGCCGGGAGCCGCCGTAGGCGTCCCCCTCCGCCAGACAGGAGCCGCCGGGCTCCTCGGCGAAGAGATCCCGGATGAACATGGGGCGGCGGATCTGGACGGGGATCGGAGCCGGCACCTCGTCGAGCAGCCCGAAGAGGACCGCCCGCCGGGCCTCCAGGGAGGGCGGGTCCCCCCAGTTCGACCCGTGCCACTCTCCCCAGGGGCCGAGGAAGCCGGCCTGGATGGCGAAGAGCACGTCCCGATGCTCCCGGAACACCTCGCCGAGCTGCCGGATGTGGCCGAGGATGCGGTCCATGTCCTCGGGGTCGGCGTCGTAGTCCCTCCCGGTGAAGCCGTAGGCCGCCCGGACGATCGCCTTGAGGCCGTGGGACCGGCAGGCGTCGAAGGCGGCTCGGACCTCGTCGAGCCGTTCGGGGGAGAGGTCGCGGTCCTTGAAGTCTCGCAGATCGATCTCGATCAGCAGCAGGGTGATGGTGCGCTCCCGGAGATCGTCGAGCCGGTCCATCCGGTCGCTCATCCGGGGGGCGTAGAACCCTCGCTCGGGGTTGGGGAAGTCTCGGAGGTCCTCGCCGAAGCGGATCTCTCGCCGAGGCTCCTCGTCCTGGGCCCGGAGCCCGAGGGGGCCGGGCGCGAGGGCCAGGGCCGCGAGCAGGCCGAAGGGCAGGGGGGGGCGTCTCATCTTCGCCTCCGGGGATGGGACCGATCGGGGGACCGGGACGGCTCCTCGAAGGTGACAGGTCGGCGAGGAGAAGTCCACCCGGTCTCGGCGCGACGATTGCATCAGAATCATCGCCTGAAGAGGCGGTCGAGGTCGTGGCGATTCTGGCGATTCGGCTGGAATTCGTGGCCGGCCTCCCCCTCGACGCGCAACCAGGAGGTTGGCGGGATGAGGGACACCCCGCCCCACCCACACCCGGAAGGATTCGCCGAGATGATCGCTCCGCCCTCGCTCGATCGCCGCGTCTCCTCGATGGACTCCCCGAGCCGACCGGAGGCCTCCCGGCCGGTCCCGTCCCGTCTCCAGATCCGCCTCCTGCTGCGGAAGGCCGGGCGGTACGAGAACCTGCTCCGCACCATCGCCGCCGCCCCCCTGCCCGAGCCGGGCCGACGAGCCGTCCGGGATTGAGTCGGCGACTCGATTCGACCGGACCTCCGGCCTTCCCTCGCGCCGCTCTCCCCCGCCGATCCTGTACCGTCGTCCGCGCCTCCGACCCGGATTGAGCCGGGGTGTCATTCCGGGCCGGGCCCCGGATGCGGAGCCGGTCCCGGCTCTCGGGCCCAACGGGCCATGCCGTCGATCGTGGTCTCGACGATCGACCGGGCCATGGCGTCGGAGCCGGCTGTCAGCGAGAGCCACTGGAGGGCGTTGACGTCCTCCCGGCGAGGCCAGGAGTGCAGGGCGTAGCCGACCACTCCTGGAGCCGCCAGCCAGGCTCCCACGTTGGAGGAGGCTCGGGCCCCCTCCTTGGGGTTGAGCGCCGAGGTCTCCTCCGGCAACAGCGACCAGCAGGCGACCCGGTAGCCCCGGACGGTGCCGAGGTCCAGCAGCACCGCCTTCTGTTGCACCCGGGCGATCCCCGGGATCTGGATCCGCTGGTAGAATCGCACCGAACCGGGGGGGCCGGGAGCGTCTCCCGAGGGCGGCAGCGACCGGCTGGCCTCGACGAAAGCGATCGGGCCCGTGTAGCCGTCGACGTCGAGCACCCGGCTGATCAGCGCGTCGGGGTCGAGACCAGGGACCGGCTTGATCCCCATCGCCGCCCGGGTCGGACTGCCGGGCTCGGTCCAGGAGTCGAAGCGGTCGTCGTCGATCTCCCCCGGCTCGGGAAGGCGCTCCAGCACCCGGGAGAGGAAGGCAAGAACCTCCGGGGGAGCCTCGTCGAGCAGGGAGGAGCCCGCTGAAGTCGGCCCGCCTCCCCCGTTCCCATCCTCCGGTCGCTCCCGAGCCGAGGCCGAGGGGTCGCGGCGACGATCGGTCCCCGAGGCGGCCGGCCCGGGGGACGGTCTCGGGGCGAGGGCCGAGGCGACCGCCGCCAGCAGGGCCAGGCGCACCAGGGGACGGATTCGGGAGCCGAAGGTCGCCACGATTCAATGCCCCTCACCGACCCCCGGCATCCTCGGGCGGGTCGGTGTCGGAAGGCAGGGCTCGCACGGCCGTGTGCGTCGCGGTGTCAGACTTGGTTCGGGACGGCCGGAATCGGCGCGATCTCCAAGAAGTCTAGCAGATGCCGGGCCGTTCCGGGTCGATCGGACCCGGTGGTCCCGGAAATCCTCCTCCAGATGACCAGAGCGCCGCCTGGGGGCTCGACATCGGGCGTCGAGGATGCCACATTGGGGGAATCGAGATCCGTCCCGAAATCGCCGAACGACCCGACCCCGACCCTGACCCCGAGGGCCTTGTTCGATGGAGTTCCGCGACGGGAATCGACGGCTCCTCCCGAGCCGGACACTTGCTCTCATTCTCTTGAGCACGATCACCCTCGGCATCGTCCCCCGCTCGGACGCCTCCAATCCCGATGCGTTCCGGGAGCGGATCCTCCCGCTCCTGGAACAGTACTGCATCGACTGCCACGCCGAGGTGTACGCGGAGGCGGGGGTCGTGCTCGACCGCTTCGACGACGGCGGGGCCGCCTCCCGGGACGGCAAGACCTGGCTCCGGGTGCTCGACGCGGTCGAGGGGAGGATCATGCCCCCGGCCGACGAGCCTCAGCCGACGGTGGAGGAGCTGGAGGCGATCGTCTCCTGGATCGAGCGCGACGTGCTCCTCTCCCGGGCCGGCGCCTCCCCTCCTCCCCCGGTCGTGATGCGGAGGCTCAACCGCCAGGAGTACGACAACACGATCCGGGACCTGCTCGGCCTCGACCTGAAGCTCTCGGACGCCTTCCCGGCCGACGAGATCGGCTTCGGCTTCGACAACGTGGGATCGGCCCTGAACGTCTCGCCGATCCACGTGGAGAAGTACCTCGATGCCGCCGAGCGGGCGATGGCCGCCGCGATCGTGTGCCCCGACGTGGAGGGGATGGCCCCGGCGGAGCTGATCGGCCTGAGGACGTATCCGCTGCCGATCGACGGCTCGGTCGAGTTCGAGCACACCCTGAAACCCGGCCGATACCTGGCCGAATTCAGCCTGGTGCGGGTCCGGGTGGCCGAGTCGGTGCCTCCCCCCCGGCTGGTCATCGGCTTCGGCTCCGACCGCCGGACGGTCGAGGCGGTGCGGGTGCAGGACGAGACGGTGGTCTATCGCTACTGGCTGACCGTCGCCGAGGGGGACGACTCGGTGATCGTCGCGCTCGCCCCGGGGCAGTCGGAGTCGGACGTCCTGGGGACCGAGGCCGTCACCGCCCTGGCCGGCGGCGACCAGCGCTACGGAGACGACCGGGGCCTGCACGTCGACTCGATGGTCGTTCGAGGCCCCGTCCCGACCCGGCCCGAAGGGCTGCCGGAGTCCCACCTCCGGATCGTCGTCCGAGAACCGGGCCCCGGCGACGAGGGGAGGATCGAGGCCGCCCGGGAGGTGATCTCCCGGTTCGCCGACCGGGCCTTCCGGCGCCCGGCGACGGCGGAGGAGGTCGAGGAGATCCTCGACGTCTTCCTCCTGGCTCACGACCGGGGGGAGAGCTTCGAGCGAGCCGTGCAGATCGCTCTGACCGGGGTCCTCGTCTCTCCCCGCTTCCTCTACCTGGTCGAGCCGGAGGAGGCTCCGGGGGACCGGCCGCTCAACGACTTCGAGTTGGCCAGCCGCCTGTCGTACTTCCTCTGGAGCAGCATGCCCGATGCGGAACTCTTCCGGGAGGCCCGAGCCGGGACCCTTCGGGAGCACCTTCGAGCGCAGGTCGACCGGATGCTGAGGGACCCGAAGTCCGACGCCTTCGTGTCGAACTTCGTCGGCCAGTGGCTCCAGCTGCGCAAGCTCGACAGCGTGGCCCGGGACGGCGCCCTCTTCCCCGGGTTCGACGACTCGTTGAAGGCCGCGATGCGGGAGGAGACCGAGCGGTTCTTCGCCGACGTGTTGCGGAACGATCGCCCCCTGCTCGATCTGCTCGACTCGGACGACACGTTCCTCAATCAGGCCCTGGCCGAGCACTACGGGATCGTCGGCGTCTCGGGAGAGGAATTCCGCCGAGTTTCGCTGGAGGGCCGTCCCCGCGGCGGGCTGCTGACGCAGGCGAGCGTCCTGACGCTGACCTCGAACCCAAACCGGACGTCCCCGGTGAAGCGGGGGCAGTGGATCTTGCAGCAGATCCTCGGCACGCCTCCTCCTCCTCCTCCCCCCGGGGTGCCGGACCTGGACGAAGGGGAGGAGGCCGCCGCGTCGGCCTCGCTCCGGGAGCGGCTGGAGCGGCACCGGTCGAATCCCGATTGCGCCTCGTGCCACAGCCAGATGGACCCGCTCGGCTTCGCCCTGGAGAACTTCGACGCGATCGGCCGATGGCGGGACGAGGACGCCGGCATTCCGATCGACCCCTCGGGGGAATTGCCGGGCGGGATCGCCTTCGACGACGCCGAAGGACTGAAGCGGGCCCTGGTCGAGACCTCGGCCAAGAAGTTCCGCCGGACGCTCATCGAGAACCTGATGACCTACGCCCTCGGCCGCTCCCTGGGGCCGGAGGACTACCCGACGGTCGAGGAGATCCGGAGCCGTCTGACCGGGGAGGACGACCGGCTCCGGACGATCCTGATGGGGATCGTCGAGAGCCCGGCCTTCCAGCATCGGGGGACCGCCGGGGAGTCGTGACCCGACCCGCCCGCCCCGGCCCCCTCGGGGGGCGCTTCGATCCGGCCGGACTCGGGCGTTTCGATCGCATCGCCAGGACACGGGGAGATCGCCATGCGGAATCGGATCGACCGGAGGACCGTGCTTCGCGGCCTGGGGGCCGCCATCGCCCTGCCCTGGATGGAGAGCATGACCGGGACGGCCCTCGCCGGCGGTGCGGCCGGGGAAAAGGCCGGGAGTCCCCCGATCCGGATGTGCTTCTGGTACGTCCCCAACGGCGTGCATCTGCCGAGCTGGTTCCCCGACCGAGACGGCCCGCTGATCGACCTTCCCGAGACGCTCCGGCCGCTGTCGTTCGCCCGGGACTGGCTGAACTGCTACCACGGGCTGCTCCACAACACGGCGCTGGTCAACGGGGACGAGGAGGGGTGCGGCCACGGCCAGGGGGCGGCCAGCTTCCTGACCGGAGCCCAGGCGTATCGCTCTCAGGATGACGTCCGCGTGGGGATCTCGGCGGATCAGCTCTACGCCCGGCATGTCGGCCGGCAGACCCGGCTGCCGAGCCTGGAGCTGGGCTGCGAGTCGGCCCGATCGGGCAACGCCTTCGGCTACAGCGGCACGTACAAGACGCACATCTCCTGGCGGACGGCCACCTCGCCGGCCCCCTACGAGATCAACCCGAAGCTCGTCTTCGACCGCCTGTTCGCCGACGGCGGCGCCGACCCGAGCCGCTCGACCGTCGCCGACCGCGACTTCTACCGCCGCAGCATCCTCGACTTCGCGATGGAGGACGCCCGTCGCATCCGGGGGCGGATCTCCTCGGGAGATCGCCGCAAACTGGACCAGTACCTCACCGGCGTTCGGGAGGTCGAGCGGCGGATCCAGGACGCCTCCGCCGCCGTCGAGCTTCCCGGCACCGACTTCGGGCGCCCCGCCGGCATCCCGGAGGACTTCGACGAGCACCTCCGCCTGATGTGCGACCTGATGGTCCTCGCCTTCCAGACCGACAGCACCCGGGCGGCCAGCTTCATGGTCACCAAGGAGGCGACCGACCGCAACTACCCCTGGCTTGGCTTCACCGACGGCCACCACGAGCTCTCGCACCACGGCGGAGACGCCGAGAAGCACCGGAAGCTCCGGGAAATCGACCGCTATCACGTTTCGATTCTCGCTTATATGGTCGAGCGGATGATGGCGGTCGAGGAGGCCGACGGGTCGACGCTGCTGGACAACGCGATGATCCTCTACGGCAGCGGCATCAGCGACGGCGACCGCCACGACCACGTGAACCTGCCGGTCATCACCGTGGGCAAGGGGGGGGGTACCCTCCGGACGGGCCGGCATCTGGCCTACCGGGAGGAGACGCCGATGTCGAACCTGCTGCTGACCATGCTCCAGCAGGCCGGCGTCCCCGTCGACCGCTTCGGCGACAGCACCGAGCCGCTGCCCGGCCTGGCGGTCTGACGCCCGATTCCCGACGGTTGACCGCCGGGAACGGTGTGCGGCGGCCCGGAGGCCGGGGAGTCTCGGGCGACTGGGCGACCGACTCGGCCTCCCGGGACTCCCCCCGGGATCGCCGGGGGCGGCTCCCCGACGATCAACGATGCGGAGGCCTGGCGAGCGGATGCGAGACCTGATGCGAGCGGCGATCGTGGTCGGGGTGCTTCTCTCCTCGACGTCCTCCCGGGCGCGGGAGGAGGACGAGGGGCAGGGGAGGGGCCAGGCGTCGGCGCTGGCCTCGGCCTTGCGCGACTCGGAGGCCCACGTCGACGTCCGTCGCGACGCGGCCAAGGCGCTCTTCGCCTCCCCCCGGCCAGTGCAGGTGGCCGCGCTGCCGGCGATGATCGAGGTCCTGATGGAAGAATCGGACGGTCAGGTCCGCCTGGCCGTCCTCGACACCCTGACGGCGATGGGTCCCGACGCCGAGCCGGCCATCGCCGCGCTGGTGCACTCGCTGAAGACCGACTCGGGCGGCCGTCGCCGGGAGGAAACGCACCAGGACTACCGGGCGGCGCTGGCCCTGGCGGCCATCGGCCCGCCGTCGGTCGACAGCCTGCTCGGGCTGCTGGGCTCGAACCGGGAGAACGTCCGGGCCGAGGCGGCGATGGCGCTGGGCCGGATCGGCCCGGCCGCCTCGGCGGCCATCCCCGACCTGGTTTCCCTGCTGGCCGACCCGAGCGACCGCATCCGGGCCGAGGCCTCGGAGGCGCTCGGGACGATCGGCCCCGAGGCGGTCGGGCCGCTCGTCGAGGCGGCCTCGGCCGGGGAGGAGCGTCGGCGGTCGTCGGCGATCGAGGCCCTCGGCAAGGTGGCCGAGCCGGGAGATCGGGCCCGGGAGGCTCTGGTCGAGGCGGCCGGGGATCCGAGCCCGGAGGTCCGGGGAGCGGCCCTGAGGGCGCTGACGGGGCTCGACCTGCCGGGCGATCGGCTCCGGCCGATCCTCGAGGAGGCCCTCGGCGATGAGGACGAGCGCGTTCGCCTGGAAGCGGTCAACCTGCTGTTCGAGCGCCGAGAGCTGGTGCCGGGGATGTTGCCGACGCTTCGGAGGCGGCTCGACTCGGATCAAGAAGGGGTGGTCCGCCACGCCTCCTTCGTGATGCAGTTGCTCGGTCCGGAGGCGGCCCCGATGCTGCTGGAGGCCCTCGGGGAGGGCAGGGGGCCGGTCTCCCCGATCGCCGAGGCCCTCGCCGGGATCGGCCGGCCGGCCGCCGGGCTGCTGGCCGAGGCGGTCGAGGATCCCCGCCCTCGGGTTCGTCGCGGGGCGGCCCTGGCGCTCGGCCGGATCCGTCCCCCGGCGCCGGGGACGGTCCCGAGGCTGGCGGCCGGCCTGGGAGACGAGGACCCCGAGGTTCGCTCGGCCTTCCTCTCCGCGATCGGGGCGCTCGGCCCGAGGGCCCGAGACGCCGTGCCGGCCGTCCGAACCCTGCTCCGGGACGACTCGGCCGACATTCGGCTCGAGGCCCTGGCGATCCTGGTTCGGATCGCTTCCCGGGACGAGAGGCTGGCGGCCGACCTGGCGGGCCGGGTCGAGGATGAGGACGCCCGGGTGCGTCGGTCGGCGATCGACGCCCTGCGGTCGCTTGGCCCGTCGAGCCGGGGAGCCTTGCCGGCCGCCATCGGGGCGCTGTCGGACCCGGATCCGGACGTCCGGCTGGCGGCGGCCGGCCTGATCGCGAGCCTCGGCCCGGCCGCCTCCGAGGCCGTGCCCGCGCTGGTCGAGCTGCTGGACGACCCCGAGGAGCAATCCCGGGCGGTGGCGGCCCGCACCCTCGCCGAGCTGGGACCGTCGGGAGCCTCGGCCTTCGACCGCCTCTCCCCGCTGGTGGCCGATCCTTCCCCTTCGGTCCGGGAGGAGGTGGCCGTCGCCCTGGGAAGCCTGGGAGTCGGGGGAGCCGCCGTCCGTCCTCTGCTGGCGAAGGCGATGGAGGACGAGGTGCCCGAGGTCCGATCGGCCGCCCGCCGGGCGGTCCAGCGGCTGGGGGCCGACGGCGTGCTGCTGGTTCCCGACCTGATCCGGTCGGCCTCCCGGGAGGAGGACCGCCGGTCGGTCGAGCGGTCGCTCCGTCGGTTCGAGCGGTCGGGACCGGACCCGTCGTCGATCCCCGAGCTGGTCGCCCTGCTGGGGCATGAGGAGGAGGCGGTCCGCCTGCTGGCGATCCGGTTCCTCGCCGCCGCCGGCCCCGCCGCCCGGGAGGCGGCCGACGCCCTCGACCTCCTCCAAGCCGACCCCAGCGCCGAGGTCCGAGCGCAGGCGGCAGCGGCGTTGGAGAAGATCGTCGCCGGCCCCGGCTGATCCCGACGCCGACCGAAGCGGAGTTCCCCCGATCCGGGGAGCCTTCGGAGTCGTCGAAGAGCAGGAGGCCGAGGAGGGCGACCTCGGCCCGGGACGTGAGGCCGGGCCGGAGGTCGAGGACGACGTGTTCCGCATGAGGGCCGGCCCGGTCGGCAGGGATCATCCCCGTCGTCGGATCGACCGCTCGGGATTCCTCATCCTGAGGACCTCGTCGCCGAGAAGGTGGCCCTTCGAGTCGTTGATCCGCTTGAAGCGGTCGATGTCGATCATCAGCAGGCTCAGGGGAGACGCGTTCGGGAAAAGGCCGGCCCATTCCTTCCGCAGGCGGGCCTCGAAGGCGAGGCGGTTGGAGAGCCGGGTCAGGCCATCCATCGAGGATTGGTCCACCAGGTCCCTGAGCCGATCGCGGAGGCGGATCGCGGCACTGACCCGGGGCCAGAACTCGGCGGCGGACGGGTTCGGCGGCAGGACGTCGGACGCTCCCAGGCCCAGCGCCGTCGAGGCCTCGGCGGCGTGGTCGGGGCCCGAGAAGACCAGGACGGGGATGCCGGCCGGCTCGGTGGTCGCGAGGACCTCGGGCAGGAACCCGAGCCCGTCGATCGCGGGGGGCCGATGCTCCAGCAGGATCAGGTCGGGGGCCTTGGCCAGGCCGTCTCGCCAGTCCGTTGGGTCGGCCTGGCCGACCCGGACCTGCTCGGCCTGGAGGTAGTCTCCGATCGCGGCCCGGGCCATCGAGGCCGGTCGGGCGGCGAGGATCAGGACCCGACGGGGCATCGGTCCCGCATCCGGCCGGGGGCCTCCCCGGAAGTGGTTGCCCCGGGTGGCGGCCTTGGCGGTCGAGAGACGGCCCCGGATGCTCGGCGGGCCGGAGAGAAGCAGGTTGACCAGGCCGATTGCCGAAGGGCTCGTCCAGAACCCCTCGAGGAGGGTATCGATACCATCCAACCCGAGGAAGATATCCAGCATCCGATCCATCGATCCCGATTCGAGCATAAATCGCATCTCGTCGGCGAAGGCCTCGGACCCGATGAACTGCTGGACAATCTCGCAGAACAGGCCCGACCCCTGGAGGATCTCGAGCAGGCCCTTGATTTTTCCCCGAATCCAGGAGCCCTGAGACGAAGTCGTTGATCCCTTCCGGATCCAGCAGCCCTCCGATCTGACCACCGATCACCTCGGATGCTCCCAGGAAATCGAGTGCCTCGTCGAGGGCACCCGATCGCAGCATCGCGTTGATCACCTCGCGAAACTGGCCGGAGTCCAGCAGGGCTTCGGTCAGGGCGGTCATGGACCGGGCGTTTGTCGGCATCTGCCCGATCAGGACGGCCAGCCCCGCCAGCGGGCTCGCCGGATCCGAGTCCGCCGCGCTGAAGGTGGTTCCGAAGCCCTGCCCGATGCGGTCGAGAATGCCGGCGGCCTCCAGGGTTTCGAAAATCTGCTCCAGGGAGCCCGAGGCGATCGCAGACCGGAAGACCCGCTCCAGGTTGCCCTCGTCGACAAACCAACCGAAGAGGTCTTGGACGATTCCCAATTCGAACTGACCGAGATCGAGCTGCGAGGTCGCCGACGAGAGCAGCCGGCCGAAGAGCTTGGCTCCTTCCGAGGCCGCGCCGCCGGACTGGGGATGCATCAGCCCCTTGAGGAACTCTTCCAGGGCCCCGGACCGGATGAGGTGGTCGAGGACCCCGTTGCCGTGCTCGGAGCTCAGGAACTCGGTGAGCAGCTCGTCGAGCTGCCCGGACTCGATCATGGACCGGACCATCGGCTTCATCACCTGGGTCAGGTCCAGGCCCCGGATCATCGCGGGCAGGGCGCCCTGGCGGATGAGCTCGGCGAAGACGCCGCCGGGAGACCCCGGTTCCAGGCGGAACTGCGCGGGGCCAGTCACCAGCCGGGCGAAGAGTTTGCCGATGGCGGCGCTGTCGATCGGTTGGCCGGCCCTCTCCGCGAGGGAGGCGGCGACGACCTGCTTGGTGGAGTCGGAGGCCTCGGGCGTCGTGCCGTCGGGCGCCGGGAAGACCATCCTCATGAAGAGCCGGATCGCCTCAGGATCGAGTGCCGCCGCGCCATCGCTGAAGAAGGGGAGCAGGTCGAAGAAGCCCATGCCCTCGAAGTAGGAGGAGTCGAGGCCGTCTCCCGACCCGCCGGCGACGTCGACGATCGGGGCGAAGCGGCCGACGTCGGTCACGGAGCCCGTCGCCCCCTGGACCTCCAGGCGGTAGTCGCCGCCGGGCTGGAGGTCGGCCACGAGGATTTCCAGGTTGCCGTCCAGGGGGTCGACCGAGGCGTCGGTCCCCAGGATCCGGCCGTCGGCATCCCGGAGGATCATGCGGGCCGTCAGCGTGCTCAGGCCGGTCGTCCGCAGCCGGACGGTCAGCGGCCCCGGGGCGTCGTCGGGCACGGTGAAGCGGAAGCGGTCGATGTCCGCCGCGCTCAGATCGTCGGTGATCGTCGCCTGGGTTCGCCCGGCATTGAATGGGATCGGGATCGGGCCGTCGAGCGATTCCAGTTCGTCGAGGCCGCGCTCGCCGTAGAGCTGCTGCAAGGCCGCGATGTCCGCCTCGGAGGGGCCGGCGCTCTCCCCCTGATAGAAGGCGTAGCGGACCGAGGAGGTGTCCAGGTTGTCGGGCAGGCCGAGGATGTTGCCGGCCTCGTGCACCATGATCGAGTAGAGGTCGACCGGCTCGCCGTCGATCGTCAGACCGGCGTAGGCGCTGTTGAGGATCACGTCGCCGGACCAGGTGCCGGCCGCGGGATCGAAGGGGATCGAGATGCCGAGGACTTCCGGGGACATCGGGTGGGCGGCCACCCGGATGTCACCGAACCTCCTGGAGCCCTGCAGCAGGCCAGTCGTTCCCAGGGGAGAGCCGTCGTCTCCGGTGACGATCAGGTTCAGCCCGGTGTGGGAGGTCCAGGACTGGAAGGCCCGGATGATCTTCTGCCTCCAGTCTTCCCCGAAGGTATCCGAGGCCTTCGCCTGCAGGTCGCTGGAGTATGCACCGACCCGGGTGCCGTCGGGCACGAAGCTGATGGTCAGGCTATCCGGGCTGGGCCAGGGGTATCCCCAGGTTGCCGGTGCCTCCCGTCGTTCGAGGGGCTCGACCCGGGGTGGGGTCCGATCTTCGGCGGGACGGCGAATTCTCATGGGTTGCCTCCGGCCCCGGCGGTCCTTGGGGGCGACGGGCTCAACCTCGGCTCAGGTTGGCGGGGATGGACGAGGTGAACGGGTCGGAATCCAGGGCCAGGTCGATGGCCGCTGCGACCGACTCTCCGAGGCCGCGCTGGCAGATCGGGTAGAGTTCCCGGGCGCAGGCTCGGAAGTGGTCGATGATGGACGGGTCCCACTGCTTGCCGGCCCCTTCGGCCATGATCCGGTCGATGCGATCGGGGGGCATGCCGGGGCGATAGGGACGGTCGGACATCATGGCGTCGCAGGAGTCGGCGACGGCCAGGATCCGGGCCATGAGCGGGATGTCGAGCCCGGCCAGCCCGTCGGGGTAGCCCCGGCCGTCGTAGCGTTCGTGGTGGCCGCGGATGCCCGGCCGTAGCCGCTCGAGCTGCGGGACGCTGGAGATGATCTGGTCGCCGATGATGGCGTGCCGCTGGACGTGCCGGAACTCCTCCTCGGTCAGGGGGCCGGGCTTGAGCAGGACGGTGTCTCGGACGCCGATCTTGCCGATGTCGTGGAGCAGGCCGGCCAGGTACAGGTCGCTGAGGGACGGCTCGGGCAGCCCCATCTGATTGCCGAGCCGCTGAGCGATCCGGGCGACCCGCTCGCTGTGGCCGCAGGTGTGGGGGTCCTTGGCGTCGATGGCGGCGGTCAGGCAGCGGACCAGCCCCAGCAGCGTTTCGCGGAGCTGCTTGTAGACGTGGAGATTGTTTCGGTGGTTGAGCAGGAGGCGACGGGCCATGCCCATGACCTTCAGGTCGGGCTCATCGAAGGCCCGGCCCGGGGGAGAAGTTCACGGCGACCAGCCAGCTGGACATCGACCGGCTGACCCGGAGCAGGGCCGCGTGGCCGGGGCGGCGATGGGAATGGTGATGGTGATGGTCGGCCCCCATGTCGGGGGGCTCGCAGCAGAGCCGGCCCTCCTCCCAGCCGGGGCCGGCCCGGTCGGCGATCCTCCTGGTCAGCGCGCGGCACCAGTCGGCGGTGAGGTCCGCCGGGCCGGCCAGCTGCATTCCCTCGGGGCCCTTGCCCGGATCCCAGTAGACGAGGTCCGCCCTCAGGCTCTCGCGGACCGCCTCCAGGCCCAGGCGGATCTGCCCGGCCGTGAGGGACTCGGCCTGCAAGGCCAGGGCGAACCGGTCGAGGATGTCCCAGGCCTGATCCAGGCGGGGAGACGCTGTCTCGGGGGGATTGGCGAGCGGGTCGGCCTCCGACGGGGATTCGGTGCTGCTCTCGGCCGGCTTCGTCGTGATCATCTCGGGTTGTCCTCCTCCCGCACACCCGCCGGGGCCTTGTCGAAGGCCCGGGCGGCTCGGACCAGTTCGAGGAATGCGGGGTGGTCCCGGATTGGGTCTAGATCCTGGTCGTTGTCGATTCGCTCCCAGCCCACGCCGGCCCGGAGGGCCGATTCCAGCAGCCGAAGCGCCTCCGGCAGGTCGTTGGGCGAGGCCTCGGAGTTCCGGGCGAAGATGCCCGCCACCTGGTACCGGGTCGCTGGGGAGGGGTCGAGTCGGAGAGCCTCCTCGGCGTCCCGGATCGCCTCGGCCCGCCGACCGAGCCGGGCCAGCAGGATGCCCCGGCGGCCGAGGGCCGGGACGGAGTCGGGATACAGCTCCAGGAGTCGATCGAGCGCGGCGATTGCCTCCGAGGTCCGTCCCGGCAGGATCGCCAGGGTATGGGCGATGTTCTGGAGCGCCGGCAGGTAACGGGGGTCTTGCCGGAGGGCCTCCCGGAAGTCCTCCAGGGCCTCCTGGGGATCCGAGTCGACTCGGGCCAGGCCTCGGGCGACCCAGCCGGGAGCGTCCTCGGGACGGTGTCTCATGCCCTCGTCCCGGTCGCGGCGGGCCCCCTCGAGGTCGCCCGACTCGAGCCGGATGCGGGCCTTCATGAAGGCGACTCGGGCCGGGGAGGCCCCGAGCGTCTCGGCCGCTTCGAGGCTGGCGATCGCCTCGGCCGGGCGCCCGAGCTGGTGCAGGGCCAGGGCCCGGTCGATCTTCGGCTCGGGCCGTCCGGGCAACCCTCGGGCCGCCTCGTCGAAGTCGGCCAGGGCGGCCCGGGCATCGCCTCGCCGCAGGTGCACCAGCCCTCAGTTGAAGGAGGCCCGGGCCACCTCGGGACGCAGGGCGACGCAGGCCTGATAGCTCGCCAGGGCCTCGGCGTCCTGGCCGAGCCGGTCGTGGCAGATCCCCCGGAGGAACCAGGCCCAGTAGAGCTGGGGGTTGGCCCGGGTGGCGGTTTCCAGCTTCGCGAGCGCGTCGGCGAAGCGGCCCGCGACGGCCAGGTCGGTCGCCAGCAGGTACAGGTCCCGGGCCGTCCGGGGGGGCGTCTCCGCGGCCCTCTTGCGCCAGCGTCTTGCCTCCCGGTCGTCGCCGAGCCAGCCGACGAGCTCGGCCCGCTGCGACCAGAGCGAGGCCGGGACCGCTCCCTTGTCGTAGCAGTCCTCGGCCAGGAGGTTCAGCCGAAGGGCCTCTCGCACGGTCGCTTCGACGGACTCCCGGTCGGGGGCGTCCGAGGCGTCGAGCCAGCGGGCCCGAGCCAGCATCCAGAACGCCTCCCCCATCGCCTCGGCGAGGTGGCGGCGCTCCGAGGAGGTCAGGAGCCGGGCCGGGCCCGAGTCGGTCCAGGACCCTTCCCCGAGGGCGTCGTATCGCTCCAGGGCGGCAAGGCAGGCGGCCTCGCCCTCGCGTCGGAGTCCGGCGTCGACGCCCGAGCTGTTCAGGGAGACCCGAGCCTGGTCAAGATCCTCCTCGAACCGGGCCAGCACGCCGATGGCTTCCTGGCGGGCTTCCGCCCTCCGGTGATAGGCCGCGGCGCCGAGGCCGGCCGAGAGCGGAGCGCAAAGAGACATCGTTCCGAGAAGCGTTGGCGAGGAGAGCCGGGGATGTAGAGGGCCTTGGGCTCCCGATTGGGGCCGGTGGCGCGCTCAGCCGCTGGCAGGACGCCCTCGATGTCGAGGAGTGACGAGGAGATAATCCGAGGCCCTCAGTCGATCCGGCCATGACCTGGACGCCCGATCCTGTCGATAAATATAGCAAGAATTAAATGAATTTTATATTCCTCCGTCATCACTCCCTGCCGGGAAACAACGTCCGGAGGAGCGGGAAGAGGGTCGCGCCCGAAGGAAACAGCGGCCTGGTTCGGCGTGGTTCCCCTGTTGCAGCCGGATGCCGAACGTGTCGCATCGATCATGCGTCGCCGGGCCCTCGGGTGAAGGAGCCTCCTGAAACGCCGTCTCGCCCTCCGTTGTTGCACAAGCACCCGTTGGCACTCGATCGGCGCCGGGAGATTCGCTGCCGGCAAGCGGAGGCCCGGATCAGGGACGTTCGCATGCTCGCGACGAGGAGGCTGCTCGTCAACTCTTCCTTGCTGATATAGTCATCCGCCCCGGCCTGCAGGAGCTCCGAGGCGATTTCGGGGGTCGCGACCCCGGAGACGGCGATGACGGGGACGATCGGGTCGCTGAGCCGGAGGGCCCTCAGGCAACTCAGTCCGTTGCCGCGCCGAAGCTGGTAGTCGAGGACGACCAGGTCCGCCCCTCCCTGCTCGAAGAGCTCGAGCGCGTCCTCCTCGGATTCGGCGTAGCGGATGTCGAACTGGAGTTCGTCGATGGCCGCGAGGTGGTGCCGGACGAGGGCACGCTGCATCCCGTCATCCTCGACGTGGAGCAGCCGGATCGTTTGCTGAGATGTGATCATCGTGTTGCCTCGTCAGTGGGTGAACGCGCGTCGGAACCGCCCGACGATCCCGGAGGGGTGGGGCTCGCCGGCGCTTCCGGCGCGAGCAGCCCTCAAACGATGGAGGCGACGTCCGCCACGAGCGGGGATCGTGGGGCCACGAGCCGGACGGGACATCCCTTGTGCAGTGCGGCCGAGGCGGCGGCGACGTCGCAGGCGATGGTCGACAGCGAGGGGACGCCGATGGGGCCGAGGAGACGCCCCACCGAGAAGACCGAGTTCTTTGGGTCGTAGCGATTGATGGCGATCACGTGGGGCTCGCTGCCTCCTCGAGCCCCCTCGAGCGACTCGTGGACGAGCTTCAGGGCGCGGACCGAGGAGAGGGTCTGTTCGCCGATCAGGATGGAGTGGTTGGCGGTGGTCAGCGTCTCGAAGTAACGCTCATCATACGTGCAGGGGACGTCGAGGATGATCAGGTCGAAGTGCCTGGCGGAGTCGATGGCGGCGAAGGCCTCCCGGGCCCCATCGGCCAGGGTGACTTCCATTCCCCAGCCCGAGAGCATCGCCTCGAGGATGCGGCGGTTCGTCGGGTTGTCGTCCACGACCAGCGTTCGGAGCCCCCGCAACGCTCCCGGGTCGCGATCCCGGCGTCTGCGGGCCTCCACGTCGCTTGCGAAACTCGCGGTGAAGTGGAACGTGCTGCCGCGTCCGGGCTCGCTCTCGACCCAGATCCGGCCGCCCATCAGCTCGACCAGCTGCGAGGAGATCGCCAGGCCCAGCCCCGTTCCCCCGTAGAGCCGAGTCGTCGAGCCGTCCGCCTGGACGAAGGGCTGAAAGATCGACGCCCTCTTGTCCGCGGGGATCCCGATGCCGCTGTCCTTCACGTGGAAGATCAGCTCGGTCCTGTCGTTCAGGCGAGGGCCCGCCTCGACCTCGACGAGGACCTCCCCGTGAGCGGTGAACTTGATCGCGTTGCCCACGAGGTTGATCAGGACCTGGCGGAGCCTCGCCGGGTCGCCGGTCAGGGCGTCCGGCACGTCGGGCCGGATCCGGAGGCTGATCTCGAGCCCTTTGGCGTGGGCACGGATGGCGAGCAGGTTCATCGTCTCCCCGAGGAGCCGCCGGAGCCCGAAGGGGGTCGGGTCGAGCTGGAACCGGCGAGACTCGATCCGGGAGAAGTCGAGCAAGTCCTCGATGAGGGCCATGAGCGATTCGGCCGCGGATCGGATCATCTCGAGATCCTCCCGCTGACGGGGGTTCAGGGGGGTGTCCAGAACCAGGGCGGTCAGGCCGATGACCGTGTTCATGGGCGTCCGGATCTCGTGGCTGACGTTGGCCAGGAATTCGCCCTTGGCCCGGCTCGCCGCCTCGGCCGCCTCCTTGGCCCTCTCCAGCTCCGCCGTGCGGATGGCCACCCGATCTTCGAGGTCGGCATTCAGGCGTCGGATCGCCGCCTCGGCCTCCTTCCGCTCGGTGATGTCTCGGGCGATCTCGGAGATTCCGACGACGACCCCGCCGCGGTCCACGATCGGCGACATGGTCAGGGACACGTCGATCAGCCGACCGTCCTTGGTGCGTCGCACCGACTCGAAGTGGTCGATCCGCTCGCCATCTCCCACCTGATCCAGAATGCCTTCCTCGCCAACTCCCGGGCAGAGGAGCGCGGCCGACTGGCCGATCGCCTCGGCCGCCGAGTAGCCGAACAGCCGCTCGGCGCCGCCATTCCAACTCCTGATGACCCCGTCTCGTCCCTTGCTCACGATCGCGTCCCCGGAGGACTCGACGATCGTCGCCAGGTACCGGCGATCCTCCTCGACCCGCCTGAGATCATCGATGTCGGTGGAGGTGCCGGACCATCGGATGATCCGGCCCGACTCGTCCCGCACGGGAAGCGCCCTGCCGAGATGCCAGCGATACTGGCCGGTCCGGCGATCTCGGAAGCGGTACTGGATCTCATACGGCTCGCCGCTGGCCACGGACCCATACCAGGCGTCGAGACAGGGCAGCAGGTCGTCGGGGTGCAGGATCGGCTTCCAGCTCTCGTCCCCTCCTGAGGAGCGGTCGCAGCCGGTGAACTCGTACCAGCGGTCGTTGTAGTAGTCGATGTAGCCGTCGGGGCGGGCCGCCCAGACGATCTGGGGCATGGCGTCAGCCAGCTGGCGAAGGGCCCGCTCCCCCTCCCGGAGCCGCTCATTGGCCCGGGCGAGTTCCTCGGTCCGCTGGGCGACGCGGGACTCCAATTCCTCCTGGGCACGCCGGAGCCCCTCCCGAGCCGCCTTCTCCTCGGTGATATCTCAGGCGATGCCAAGAAAACCGGTGATCCTCCTCCGGGATCTCGGAGGGAGGTGATCGAGAGTCGGACCGGGAACCCTGAGCCGTCTCTGCGGACGGAGGTCCATTCCCCCTCGTCGACCTCGCCGCCCCTCGCCTTGGCGACGAAGGCCTCGAAGCCCGGCTCGACCTCCCGGCCCAGCTCCCGGGACAGCTCCTCGGCCCGTCGGGCCACCTCGGATCGGTCGTGGATCAACTCGGGCGTCTGCCGTCCGACCATCTCCTCCGCCGAATAGCCGAGCCATCGCTCGGCGGTGGCGTTGAAGATGAGCATGGTCCCCAATTCGTCCGTGGCGATGATCGAGAAGTTGGCGCTGGAAAGAACTGCGTCTCGAAGCATCGTCGCTTCGATTAGCGCGTCCTCGGCCCGCTTCCCTGGCGTGATGTCCTCGACCATCTCGACGAAATGAAGAGGATGCCCGCGAGCGTCGCGGACCAGCGAAACGCTCTGGACGATCCAGATGACGTGCCCTTCCTTGTGGAGGTAACGCTTCTCCAGCCGATAGCCCACGGTCTCCCCGGCGAGCGCCTGGCGGACCAGCTCGAGATCCTTGTCCAGGTCCTCGGGGTGGGTGATTTGCTGGAAGTCGGTCGCCAGCAGCTCCGACTCGGTATAGCCGAGGATCTCACAGAGGCATCGATTGACCCGGATGAATCGGCCGTCCGGCCCGACCAGGGCCATGCCGATGGCCGAGGCTTCGAAGGCTCCCCGGAATCGCTCCTCGCTCTGGCGGAGCGTCGCGGCGACCTCCGACAGCTCCTCGGTCCTCTGGCGAACCCGTTCCTCCAGCTCGCCCTGCACCTCGCGGAGCTCATGTTCGATCCGGCAGCGATCGGCGACCTCGCGCCGCAATTGCTCGTTGAGAAGCTCGACTCCCGTCGAGCAGCGGAGCTCCGGGTTGGAGTGCTCCAGGGCCTCGATCGCCGTCTTCACCTCGTGGACCGCCGGGCGGAACACGAAGAGTCCCGCGAGGAGCTACACGATCAGGAAGGAGATCGAGACGGCCCACTCGGATTGCTGGATCCGAGCCAGGCTCGTGCGGGCTTCACGATCATAGCGGCCGACGATCGTGTCCATCGTCCGAAGGAATGCGCCCTCGTGGGACATGAGGGTGCCCACGGCCCGCGTCATCTCCCGACGATCCGGCGGGACCCGACGCCCGGCGGCGACCAGGCGCCGCGCCGCCCCGAGCATGGCCCGATGATCCGGCTCGAGTTCACGGAAAAGTCGCTCGACTTCCGGGGAATTGTTGCCGGGCAGTCCCCGCGCGGGGTCTCCTCGGCGGAGGCCGGCATGCGCGGACTCCCACTCGGCGGCGGTGTACCCCAGCTCGTCAAGGTTGTCGAGGAGCCGGGCGTCCTCGACCGCGCTCGAGGCGGCCCAGGCGGCCTTGCACAGCTTCTGGCTGAGCATCCGCTGCCTTCCCGCCACGTTGATGACGCGGGCGTCCCGCTCTCGCCGGTCCAGCTCGACGGTCAGCAGCGTGCCGAAGAGCAGCGCGAGCAGCGAGAAGACGCCCAGGGCGGCGACGTAGCGTTTCGTCAGTCGTTCTGTCGCCATGGCGCCGGTCATCGCGGGACGATCTCCTCACCTTTGGGGCCCGTCGGAGGGGCGGCCATCCTCCGATAGCCTAGGACGCGTTTCGGGACACGCGAACCGGCCTCGCGCACGCCACCCCGAGCGACGGCCAACGACACCCCCTTTCGGTGCCCGAAACCCGCCGATCGTGACGGGCCCCGAGATGGGACCTACGGTTGTGATGACCATCCCCCGAACTGCCCCGCCGTACCGGCCGGCCACCGGATCGCCCACCAGGCCCGGATCGGATCTCGGGAACGGGGGCCGATCGGCCGTCAGCCAGGATCGGGGATGAACCCAATCGCTCCGAAACGACTCGCGAACGCGGTCGGATCGATCGTCGTTCTGATCAACCGATCTGTGCAAGATGCCGGCCGAGCGTCGATCGCGATAACGGCCAGCAGCTCGGCGATCGACTGATCGTCCAGGAATGCGATCATGGCCTGATGCCTGAAACGAACGATGTGAGAGGAGCGCGAGGTCACGCGGGGCCCTATGCGCTACGCCTTCGCAGCATGATCCCCACGACCAGCGCCGTCTCTCCAAGAAGCAATCTGGCGGTCGAGTCGGAGATTCCCCAGCCGTCGGGGTCGACCGTCTGGATCGGCGTCTCCGTCGAGGCCGTCCTCAACGTCTTGGGAACGGAGATCGTGTTCTGAATCAGGTCGATGCCCTTGGCGTCCTCTGCCACGGCGGACCAGAACGTCGATTGTAGGTCGTCCCGGTCGACTACGACCTCATCCGTCACTTCCCCTGGCCGATCGATCGCGCCGGACAAGGCCCTTCGCCTGCGACCCTGGGAGCAGAACGCGATCGTAATGACAAGAAAGGCCCCAGCGACCGGGGCCTCGCCGACCCGGAGGTCACCAATTCCGAACCGGGGCAGCGCGACGACGAGGCCGGCCGGGCTGGTCCCCGCCCGCTCGGATCCGGTGAGCCGTCGCTCGATCGGCAGGTCCAGGGCGTGGGCGATCCGAAGCGCCTGCTCCAGAGCGTGACGCCGGGCCCCGGCTTCTGAGGTCGGAGAGCGGCCGTCGTCCCGGGGCGCGGCGAAACAGTCTGATAATGCAATTTATGCGAACTCTAGCAGGGTGTGACCGACGAATGATGTAGATCGGGCCGGTTCGTCCGCCTATGCTGGGGCTCCCCTCACACTCCGGGAGCCACCGCCATGGCCGCCACCATCGTCGCCCGATCCGAGACCGGCTTCACCATC
>NZ_RYZH01000074.1 GCF_003977685.1 Tautonia sociabilis
GATGGTGGCGGCCATGGCGGTGGCTCCCGGAGTGTGAGGGGAGCCCCAGCATAGGCGGACGAACCGGCCCGATCTACATCATTCGTCGGTCACACCCGACCGAGCACGACATAATGATGATCGGCGCGCGAGGCGATGACAAGAAGTGTAGGGAGGAGGCGTGGCTGAGGGCACGGAAGCCTGATGGGGGGGGGGAGAGCGGCGGCTCCCCCCGAGCACCTCAGTAGCGGACTCCGGAGAACGCGACCGAGACGGGATCGCCGCCGACCGTCGCGTTCAGGGTGCCCAGGAGCGGATCGACCTGGTAGTCCCCCGGGCTCGAGACGAACCGGGAGGGATCGCTCGGGTCCGGAGCGAGGGAGACCGGCTCGGTCGAGCCGTCGGGCAGGGCCAGGTCGATGCTCACTCCCGACGGAGGAGGGGAGAGCGGGGCATTGGCCTCCTCGCTGGCGAAGAAGGTGACGACCAGCCGGACCTTGCCCCCCTGCTCCTCCGTGCCGACCTCGAAGGCGCCGTCTCCCGGAAGCGGGGAGAGCGGGCCCCCGCCGGGCCCGAACGTCGGATTGTCCTCGGGGGCGAGGTCCACCTCGGAGGGGCCTCCGCAGCCGGCCAGCAACAGGACGGCCAAGAGAGCCGGGACGATCGCAAGTCGGGCGGTCGGGAGGGGAGGCATGGGGGAGGTCCTGGGCAGGGCGTCGGTCCGAGTCGGGGGGGTCGAGCGGCCCCGGGCTCGGACCGGGAGGGGGAGGGGCGGGTCAGTACTGGTCGGCGCTGACGACCTCACCGCCGGCCCGGGTGCCCAGGGCCCGCCACGAGCCGAGGTCGATCGACTCCTTGATGAAGCGAACCGAGCCGTCGCCGAAGGCGACGTTGACGCCTCCCGGGTGCGAGCTTCGGGCGGAGATGATGGCGTGCTCGCCGGGCACGTCGTCGATGGCGCTGGCCATGCCGCAGTCCTGGCCCTTCCAGTTGGGCGGGGCGACGTGGTTGTACATCGTGTTCGAGTACCGGGCGAGCGGCCAGCCGTTGGTGTAGTCGCTGCCGGAAAGCCACCGGCCGGGGGTCGAGAAGTTGAAGCCGCTGACGGCCGGAACGTAACCGCCGCAGGCCTGGAGGTGCCGCTCCTGATCGGCGAGGCTGACGGGGCTGGTCTGCCGCTGGGGAGAGGTGATGATGTCCGTCCGGGTGGGGGGGGTCGAGGAGACGTCGACACCGCTGCCCTTGTCCCGCTCGGCGAAGATGACCGTGTTGCTCAGGCCGTCTCGGAAGTCGGAGGGCTTGAGGGCCCGGCCGTAGGTGAAGGCGCCGTTGCCCAGGGCGGTGCGCGCCGCGTTGTTGGACCAGCTGGCGGCGCCGGCGTGCGTGGTGCTGCCGCCGAAGTTGTAGCGGTAGTTGTTCTCGCTCACCCCGCTGTCGGTATTCGGGTCCGACGGGCAGATGAAGATCGTCGAGGCGATCGCGAACGAGGTGTAGTTCGGCGAGAGGACCGTCGCCCGGTTGTTGTTCGTCAGCCGGGAGGTGTTGGCGGCCGAGAAGTTCAGGGCGTCGAAGGCGGCCGTCTGCTCCATGAACCCGAGCACGTGGGCGTGGACGGAGAAGTACCCGGTCCAGTGGCCGGCGTTCGGGTTGTTGTCCACGGTGTTGTAGTTCGAGTAATAGCCCGAATTCGGCTGGCCGTTCGGCAGGACCCAGTCGGGAGCCAGCCGGCCGGGGGGGTAAGAGCCGTGCGCGCTCTCGTAGTTGGCCACGGCCAGGCCGATCTGCTTCAGATTGTTCGTGCACTGCGCCCGCCGGGCCGCCTCTCGGGCGCTCTGCACGGCCGGCAGCAGCAGGGCGATCAGCACGCCGATGATCGCGATCACCACCAGCAGCTCAATCAGGGTGAAGCCGCGTCGCGGGAGATCGTGGCGAAGTCGAGACATCGATTCGGGAACCTCAAAGAATGGAATCAGAATAAGAAAAATTCGAATGAGCGGCAGCGCCCCCCTCGCCGTCGAGGGAGGATGACGCCGGGCGCTCGAACCGGCCCGGCTGGGCTCGGAACGGCTCGGGGGGGCGCCCGTCTCGTGTCGATCGAGGATGCGAACCAGTCGAGCCGAGCAGGAACGCTGATGCGATCAACCGATTCGGCTCGAACGATTCTACGCAGGATGACTCGAGAATGGCGTGAAGTTCTTGTGAAAGACGTGTTGTCGACTGATCGAACCGCTGGCCCTGGCCGGCTTCCTACACTTCTCGGAGGGGGAGTTGAGGAGGCCACGGGCGAGATCGCGGCGGGCCGGGAAGCGATCGGAGGATTCGGCCTTGGGAATCGACGAGCTGATGCGCCCGGATCCGAGGGTTCGGGTGCTGCGGGAGGGCGGGCCGGCCGACGGAGGGCGTTGCGTCCTTTACTGGATGCAGCGGTCGCAGCGGGCCGAGGACAGCCCGGCCCTCGACCTGGCGATCGCCCTGGGCAACGCGCTGGGCCTGCCGGTGCTCGCCGCCTTCGGGCTCACGGCATCGTACCCCGCCGCCCAGCGACGGCATTATCGCTTCCTCCTCGACGCGATGCCCGAGATCCGGGACGGCCTGGCCAAGCGCGGTGTGGCGTTCGTGCTCCGGCTGGGGGAGCCGGACGAGGTGATCGCCGCGCTCTGCCGGGAGGTGCGGCCCGCCTTCCTCGTGGGGGACGAGAATCCCCTGCGCGGCCCTCGGGCGTGGCGGGACTCGGTGGCCGGGCGGATCGAGGTCCCCTTCCGGTGCGTCGACGGCGACGTGGTCGTCCCCTCCTCCCTCTTCCCCAGGCAGGAATACGCCGCCAGGACGATCCGGCCGAAGATCCACCGGGTCTGGCGGGAGTTCCTCAAGCCCCCCGGTCCCGAGCCCCGGGCCGAGGTCTCCTGGCGGGGCCGGACGATCCCCCGGGGCGAGGCGATCGACCCGGACGCCCTGCTCACGACGCTCAAGGTCGGCGGCGTCAGCGAGGTCCCCGGCTATCGGGGAGGTCCGGCCGAGGCCAAGGCCCGCCTGGCCCGCTTCGTGGCCGACCGCCTCCCCCAGTACGCCTCCCGGCGGAACGAGCCGACCCCGTACATGACCAGCGAACTCTCCGCCCACCTGCACTTCGGCCACATCAGCCCCGTGCGGTGTGCCCTGGCCGCGATGGGAGCCGACGCCGGCAAGGAGCACGTCGACGCCTACCTGGAAGAGCTGGTCGTCCGCCGAGAGCTGGCCGTCAACTTCGTCGCCCGCAACCCGGACTACGACCGCCTGGAGGGCTGCCCCTCCTGGGCCCTCTCGACCCTGGCCAGGCATGCCCACGACCCCCGGCCGCATCACTATTCCCCCGAACAGCTCGAGGCCGGCGCCACCCACGACCCCCTCTGGAACGCCGCCCAGAAGGAAATGGTCCTCACCGGACGCATGCACAACTATTTGCGAATGTACTGGGCCAAGAAGATTCTCGAATGGTCTCCCGACGCCGCTTCCGCCTTTGCCGTCGCCGTCGATCTGAACGATCGGTACGAGATGGACGGCCGCGATCCCAACGGCTATACCGGCATCTCTTGGGCGATCGGCGGGACCCACGACCGCCCCTGGCCCGAGCGTCCGATCTACGGCACCGTCCGATCCATGAGCTTCGAGCGCACGAGGAAGAAGTTCGACGCGACGGCCTACATCCGCCGGATCGATCTCCTGGCCGAGGGGAACTGACGGCCGCCGCCGGAACCGCCGGTCGAACCACCAGGGAACCTCGGGCCGGCGCCGGGCCACTCGGGGTTCACCGCACCGGGGCCCTCGCCGATCACGGCAGCGTCGCGTAGATCACCACGTTGGCGGCGATCCGCATCGCGCTTTCGTGGGTGTAGCCCTTGCAGTCGAGCCCCTGCTGACGCTCCAGGGCGCAGCCGATGTCGTAGGGGGAGTAGATCACGGCCCAGTGGCCGTCGATCTTCACGCCCTCGAGGCGGGGGCGGGCCGTGTCGCCGCCGGCGGCCTTGGTGTACTGGACGTCGGAGAGGTCGAAGCCGACTCGGGCGGTATAGAGCTCATCGTCGGGGGGGATGACCTCCAGCTCGTGATCGGGCAGCAGCTCGGCGATGAAGCGGCGGAAGGCGGTGTCGAAGGCCGGAGAGCCGCACGCGGCGTCGGCGAAGAAGGTGCCGCCGCCGGGGTCGAGATGCGAGCGCAGAGCCTCCATGTCGGCGTCGGAAAGCGAGAACGCGGCGTTGCCATGAATATAAATCAGCGGAAAGTTGATCAGGTTGGGATCCGTCGGCAGCAGCTCTCGGTGGTTGATCACCACGTCGTAGCCGATGCGCTGGCGGAGGACGGTTGTCAGGTTCGGGATCGCCAGCGGAGCGACGTTCCAGCCGCCGGCGTGGCGGAGCTTGGCGATCTGCAGCGCTCCTCGGCGGGGCAGCTCGAGCTGGAAGTCGACCACCTCTCGGGGGACGAGCTTGTCCGGCGGAGGCTCTCGGCCGGTGGCGTAGTCCACCACGTTCTCGCCGATCCGGGTGGCCCGGAGCACGGCGGCGTTGTCCGGCTGGCTGGGCATGAAGTTCCAGTAGCCGGACAGGTCGTTCGGGCTGTAAATGAGCACCGTCCGACAGCCCAGGTCAATGCCGAACAGCGGCGCCGACTCGGGGCTGAGCCGGTGGCGGGAGCGGTAGACGGGGTGGTCCTCGCTCAGCGGCTTCAGCTCGTACCCCTGATCGGGAGGGAAGATCTCGGCCACCAGGGCGCGGAAGCCTCGGTCGTGCTCCCGGCTGCCGCAGCAGGCCTCGGCGAAGAGGAAGCCCCCCTGCTCGACGTAGGAGCGGAGGTTCCGCTTGCCGTCCTCCCCCAGACCGATCGGCTCGTGGTAGTTAAGAAAGCAGATGGGGGCCTGGAGCATCGCCTCGACCGAGGCGACGTCGGGGTTGACCACCTGCCAGGTCAGCAGCGTCTTCCAGTCGGCCGAGACGGCGTCGACGAGGTTGCGGACCCCCTCTCGGTGGATGTCCCAGTTGTCTCCGACGCCGTGGCGGAGCTTGTTGATGAGCACCGGCGCCCGTCCCTTGGCCAAAAACAGCAGGGCGAAGCTGGTGGTCAGCACCGGGCTGTCCTCGCCGGCGTTGCGCGGCCAACTCCCCAGCAGGCGGTCCTGCAGGTGGACCAGCTCCTCGGCCCCCTCGACGTACCAGTCGTGGCTGCCGAAGTAGCGCTGGCCGCTGAGCCGGCCGGCGCGCTCCAGGCCATACAAGTAGTAATATTTCCAGGTGATCCCCCGACCGAGGTTGGTGTCGACCCGGAAGTTCGCCCCCATCCAGTCCAGGGCCCGCTGGATGTTGGGGTTGATGCCCCCCTCGCCGCAGTTGCGGATCTCATCGCCCACCAGCAGCTCCCGGCTCTGGATCCGCCGGAGGCCGGTGATGACCAGGCTGGAGATGCCGGCGGTGGTCATGCTGCCGGTGGTCTGGTTGTTCGGGGCCATGGTGTAGCCCCAGCCGCCGTTGAGCCGCTGGGACTGCTCCCAGTAGTGCCGGGCCAGCTCCCAGACGTCCGGGTCGACCGGCACCCCGACCTCGGCGGCGGCGTTCAGGCCGAGCAGGGCGTACTGGGTGTTCGAGTTGTCGGCCGACTGCCCCTTCTGCACCGTGTAGGTCCAGCCGCCGACGCCGTCGACCCCGTCCCGAGGGCCGATCTGGGCGGCCTCCAGCCACTCGACGTTCTCCTTCAGCCGGATGCGGTAGCGATCCGGGTCGGCGGCGGCGTAGACCATCGTCTGCAGTGCCACGGTGTAGACCTGCCCAAGCTGCCGGGCCGAGAACTGCTCCAGGTGACGCAGCGCGGCCACGATCGACGGGTCGTTCTTCGGGACCCCCGCCGTCAGCAGGGCGAGGGTCGCCAGCGAGGTCGTGCCGGTGGCGTACCGGGGGTTGTATTCGGGCCACGAACCGTCGGGACGCTGCTCCCCCTTGAGAAAGCGAACCCCGTCCCGAATCGCCTGCTGGACCTGCTCCGAGGTGACCTCGCCCCGGCCGACGGCCGCCATCGGGCCGACGACCATCGCGACCGCCAGGGCCGCCGCGACCCAGGGTCGAGTGCCCCCCCGCCAGGAATTTCGCATCGCCGACGAACTCCCCACGCCCCCCGGCTTCCGGGCCGGAGCACTGACAACTGTCCCACACCGAAGTGTAGGGCCCGGTCCCGGGGGGGTCAACCGGAGGATCCTCGGCGCCCGAGGAGGAGGTCAGGGCCGATCGGGCTCGATGGCGGCGGCCAGGGCGGTCGGCGAGGGGGCGTCGTCCAGCGCGATCGACTGGCTGATCGGCCCGTTGGCGCTGGCGGCGACGAAGCTGAGCCGGGTGCCCCCCTCGCTGAAGGCGGGGAAGGAGTTCAGGCATCCGTCGGCCAGGGGGGTGCCCTCGGCGATGTCGACCCGGGGCGCCCCGGTCCGCTCGTCGACCCGGGCGGGGACCACCCGCAGCCGCATCCGGTCGGGAGTGCCGGCCCAGCTCAGGTAGGCCAGCCAGAGCGAGCCGTCGGCTCGGCGGCCCAGGGCCGGGCGCCGGCGCCGGTTGTCCCGGCCCTTGGGGTCGGTCGGCGTGACGGGGCCGGCGGCGACCACCTCGGTTTCGTCCGGGTCCAGGCGGAGCCACCAGATCTCCGACTCCAGCCCGCAGTCGGCCGAGCCCGGCCTCTTCCAAGAGACGATGCTCACCAGCAGGATCTCCTCCTCGAGGCCCGCGCCGGCCCGGCAGACGTCGAGCAGGTACGGCGGCGAGCCGGCCTCGGACCGCCAGGGGAGCCGTCGCAGCCCCGGCTGGCCCCCCTCTCCCGGCGCTCCGGCAGGGGCGTCGAAATCCAGGCGGTACAGCGCGCCGTCCCCCGAGACGTAGAGGACCCGATCCGAGGTCCCCGATCCCCAGCAGGGCGGGGAGATCGGGTAGCGCTCCAGCGGGATCCGCTCCAGCACCCGGCCCGAGGGATACGACACCCGGGCCAGCCCCGTGTGCCGGAGGAACCCGTCCGAGGAGACGTCCATCCACCGGCCGACGATCTGGGCCTGGTCCCAGGCGTCGACCCAGGGGGAGCCGACGGCCAGATCGACCCGGTCGGCGTCGGGCAGCTCCAGCGTCCGGATCGCTCCGGAGGTCACGTCCAGGACCTCCAACGAGCCGTCCGCCGGCCTCGGCTCGAACGAGGAGACGCCGATCAACGGCCCGTGACCAACCGTGCGGCCCTCCGGGCCGGGAGCGAGGCGGCCGAGGCCAACAGCCCCGGCGAACAGAAGAACCGAGACGATCCCGGTGATCCGGACCAGGGAGAAGACGTTCTGGGCCATGAGGCGCTCGTGATTCGCGAGGAGAAGGCGGGCTCCGCTCCCGGTGGGGCGGGTCGTGGGGGTGGGGATCCGTCGTGGCGTGCCCGACGCCCGCGGGGAGTCGGGCGACGGGGACCGGCCCGGGGCGCTCGTCCGGGGAGGGACGGCCACCTCGGCCGGGATCAGGGGGGGTGATCGACCACGCGATCGGCCGGGGCGTGGCGCCCTCGGCGATCGGACCGGGCGGGGCCGGGAACGGCCGCGCCGGGGCGAGGAGCCTCTCCCCGCCCTTCGGTCGTGGCCGTCGACCATAGCAACCGCCGGACCACGGTTCGGAGAACGTCTCGTGAAATCAGCGCGAGCCGGCCGGACCTCCCGCCTTCTGGGCGCACCCCCTTCCCCGCCAGGAGGTTACGGCGAGGGCCCTCCCCACCGCCCCCGGCCAGCCCGCCCGCGAGCCTCCCGCCGAGCCAGCATCCGACGCGCGCCCGGAGGGCAGCCCTGCACGCGATCGGGCAGCCTCCGGCCCCGGGGAGCCGTCCTTGAATCGCGTCGCCAGCGGTTTCTACAATGGTCCGAGCCCCGACCGAGCCTCGCGATCGCGCCGTCGGATCGCGCCGGGCCCGCCCTCCTCCAGCCCAGGGACGACAGGACGCATGGCCAGCTCCGGCGACCGGATTTCGCAGCTCCTTGACGAGTTCCGCAACTCCCGAGACGTGATGATCACCGAGCTGAGCAAGTCGGTGATCGGCCAGCGCGAGGTGCTGGAGCTGATCCTGGCGGCCATCTTCACCCGGGGGCACTGCCTGCTCGTCGGCGTCCCGGGCCTGGCCAAAACGCTCATCGTCAGCTCCATGGCCCGCATCCTCGACGTCGGCTTCAAGCGCATCCAGTTCACCCCCGACCTGATGCCCTCGGACATCACCGGCACCAACGTGCTGGAGGAGCCCGAGGCCGGCCGGCGCGCCTTCCGCTTCGTCCCCGGCCCGCTGTTCTCGAACATCATCCTGGCCGACGAGATCAACCGCACCCCGCCCAAGACCCAGGCGGCGCTGCTCCAGGCGATGCAGGAACGCGAGGTCACCGTCGGCCAGGACACGATGAAGCTGCCCGAGCCCTTCTTCGTCATCGCCACGCAGAACCCGATCGAGCAGGAGGGGACCTATCCCCTGCCCGAGGCCCAGCTCGACCGCTTCATGTTCGACATCCGGGTCGGCTACCCCTCCCTCGACGAGGAGGAGAAGATCCTCTCGGCCACGACCAAGGGGGAGTCCCCCGAGCTGAAGAAGGTGCTCTCGGCCCGGGCGATCATCAACCTGCAGAAGCTCGTGACCTCGGTGCCGATCTCCGACTACGCGGTGAAATACGTCGCCAAGCTCGTCCGCGCGACCCGACCCGGCGACCCGAACTCACCGGCGTTCGTCAAGGAGCTGATCGACTGGGGAGCCGGCCCCCGAGCCGGGCAAAACCTCATCCTCGGCGGCAAGGCGATGGCCGCCATGGACGGCCGCTTCAGCGTCTCGCTCGACGACATCCGCAAGGTCGCCGTCCCGGTGCTCCGCCACCGCATCAGCACCAACTTCCAGGCGCAGGCCGAGGGCTTGTCCCCCGACGACCTGATCACCCGGCTCGTCCAGGAGGTCCGCGAACCCGACGTCCCCAAGTACGACCGCCGAGGAGGAGCCGCCTGACCGGCCGACCCCAGGACGCCCCCCTCTTACTGGGAGCCTCGCGATGTCCAGGACGGGACCGACCTCCTCGGTGACTTCGGCGTCGATCCGGTCGCCGCAGGGCCGGTTTCCCCGATCCCCGATCGGGCTCCCGGCCAGTCGCTCCGGCCGCCGGCGCGGGACAAGGTCTTCTGAACCCGAGGCGGCGGTCGTCCGACGCCCCCCGTCGTCGGCCCCGGTACAATAGGAGCGACTCGAGCATCGACGCCCCGGACCCCGGAGGACCAGCCTTGGCCGTCACGGCCGAACAGTACCTGAAGCCCGAGGTCATCCGCCAGGTGGCTCGGCTCGACCTGCGGGCGAGGTTCATCATCGAGGGGTTCATCGCCGGCCTGCACGCGAGCCCCTTCCACGGCTTCTCCGTGGAGTTCTCCGAGCACCGCAAGTACACCGCCGGCGACAACATCGCCGACGTGGACTGGAATGTTTACGCCAAGACCGACCGCTTCTACATCAAGAAGTTCGAGGCCGAGACCAACCTCACCGGCTACCTGGCGATGGACCTCTCGGCCTCGATGGGCTACACCTTCCGCCAGGAGCTCACCAAGTTCGAGTACTGCATCAGCCTCGCCGCCGCGCTGGCCTACCTGATGGTCCACCAGCAGGACCCCGTCGGCCTGGTCGCCTTCGACTCGAAGATCCGCCAGAGCCTCGCCCCGCGCAGCAAGCGGACGCAGTTGACCAACATCCTCTCGCTGCTCTCCCGGCTGGCGCCCTCGGACGTCACCGACGTGGCCAAGAGCCTGCACCAACTGGCCGGCATGATCCGCCACCGCGGCCTGATCATGCTCTTCAGCGACCTGCTCGATGACCCCGACCCCATCCTCAAGGCCCTCCACCGCCTCCGATACGCCGGCCACGACGTCATCGTCTTCCACGTGCTGGATGAGGCCGAAGACGCCTTCCCCTTCGACGGCATGGTCGAGCTGGAGGACAACGAGACGCATCAGAAGCTCCTGGTCGACGCCAACGCCATGAAGGCCGACTACCTGGAAGAGCTGGCCGCCTTCCGCCAGCGCTACCGCAAGGAGTGCCTCTCGGCCCGGATCGACTATGTGCCCCTGCACACCGGGATGCCGTTCGACAAGGCCCTGATGAGTTACCTGCTCAGCCGGCAGGCCCGCGGCTGACGCGGCCCCCGTCGCTTCGCACTGGTTCCGGGACGAGACGACCCCTCCCATGGACTTCTCCCTTATCCACGCGGGCCTGGCGGCGGGCGCGGCCCTGGCGGTCGTGCCGCTGATCATCCACCTGGTGCTGCGCCAGACCCCCAAGCGGATCGTCTTCCCGGCGCTCCGCCTGCTCCAGCAACGGCATCAGCGCTCGACCAAGCGGCTTCGCGTCAAGAACTGGCTGCTGCTGCTGGCCCGCATGGCGCTGATCGCCCTGATGGCCCTGGCCCTCGCCCGGCCGGCCCTCAACGCCCGAGTGCCGCTGGGGGACCGCGAGGTCCCCACCGCGCTGGCCCTGGTCGTGGATACCAGCCTGTCGATGGGTTACGTCGACAAGGGGAAGTCCCGGCTCGATCAGGCCAAGGAGGTCGCCGCCCAGATCCTCCGCAAGCTCCCCGATTCCAGCCAGGTCTACCTGATTGACTCCGGAGTGCCCGCCGTGCCGGCGCCGGTCTCTCCCTCGGCGGCCCGGAAGCGGCTGGAGGGGCTGGAGCTCCGAGCGGCCAATCGCCCGCTCAACGAGGGGCTCGAACGCGCCTACCAGGCCCTGGCCGAGAGCCGACGCGACCTGCCCCGCCTGGAGGCCTACGTGCTGACCGACCTGGCCCGCTCCTCCTGGGAGGTCGGCCAGCGGGTCGCCGGCCGGGACCGGGTCCGGGAACGCTCCGGCCGGGACGTCTCCACCTTCCTGATCCGACTGGCCCCCGAGTCCGTCCGGGACGCGGCGGTCGTCTCCGTCGAGGCCCGGCCCGCCTCGGAGCCCGAGCCCGACGGCCGGAGGCCGTTCGAGGTCGTCGCCACCATCCGAAACGCCGGCCCGGCCGAAACCCGCCTGGTCGAGTTCGAACTCGACGGCGCCAAGCGCGGCCAGCAAGACGTCGAGCTGCCCGCCGACGGCCAGATCGAGGTCGCCTTCCGCACCCCCGCCGGCCTGGAACCCGGCCTGCACCAGGCCGCCGTCCGGCTCGAGGGCGTCGACCCCCTGCCCCACGACGACGACCGGTTCGTCACCTTCGAGTCCAGCCCGGCCTTCGACGTCCTGGTCGTCTACGACCCCGACCCCGACGACGAGCCCCGCTCCATCGACGCCACCTTCGTCGCCGGCGCCCTGGATCCGCAGGCCACCGGCATCCCCAACCGCGTCGAAACCCTGAGCACCGAGCAGTTCCGCGGACGATTCCCGCGCGACCTGTCGACCTATGCGTGCATCTTCATCAACAACGTCGCCCGCCTGCCCGCCGCCGCGTGGGGCCAGCTCGCCGAGTACGTCCGGAACGGCGGCGGCGTGGTCATCGCGCTGGGGCAGAACACCGACCCGGCGGACTACGCCTCGGAGGCCGCCCGAGCCGTCCTGCCCGGCAAGCCGGGGGATCCCGTTTCCCCCGCCGGAGGCACGGCCTTCGGCAGCCTGGCCGACCCCTCCCACCCGCTGTTCACCCCCTACACCCGGGAGCTGACGACGGATCTGGCCTCGATTCCCGTGTTCTCCTACCGCTCCTTCCAGCCGATCGAGGCCCCGACCGTCCGCCCGCTGCTCTCCTACCAGGACGGCTCCCCGGCGCTGATCGAGTCGACCTTCGACGGACCACAGATCGGCCGAGTCCTGCTCTGGACCACCCCGCTCTCCCGGCGCCCGACCCCCGACGACCCCGACGCCTGGAACGAGTTCCCGACGATCCTGGGCAACACCGGCTGGTCGTTCCTGATGCTGATGCAGCGCACGGTTCCCTACCTGGCCGGGGCCGCCGGCTCCCGCCTCAACTACGAGGCCGGCGAGATCGTCATCCTGCCCCTGGAGCCCTCGATCCGGGCCCCAAGCTACGTCGTCCAGGGCCCGACCGACCGGCTCATCGAACGGATCAACCCCGATCGAGACGCCGCCGAGCTGATCATCGAGGGGCCCGAGGCCCCCGGGCACTGGGCCGTGCTCCCCTCCGGCCGCGAGGCCGGCCGCGTCGACGATCGCCCCCCCCTCGGCTTCAGCATCAACCCCCGGCCCGAGGAAGCCAACTTCCGCACCATCGAGGACGACGAGCTCGAGGCCATCTTCGGCGACCCCGACGCCTTCGCCCTGGCCAACTCCCCGGACGAGATCGAGCGCGTCCAGCGCACCGGCCGCATCGGCCGGGAACTCTTCCCCTGGATCATGGTTCTCATCTTGCTGCTGCTGACCGCCGAGAACTATCTGGCCAACCGATTCCACCGCGAGACTCCGGCGGCCGTGGCGGTCGGAGGAGGAAATCGATAAATGATCATTGACAACCAACATGCCCAGCCCTCTCGCGACCAATCCGCAATCCGTCCCGAGAACGGGGGCCACGGCGCCCGCCGCCAGCCGCCTTCGTAACCCTGATGGGATCCGCGACCAGCCATCGCGACGAGGACGACCTCGGGGGCCGGGAGAGCGACCGGGCGAGTCGCCAGCGACGATCTCGCCTCGCTCGGGACCGCTCCCGATCGCCAGCCGCCCTCGACTCGGTGCGAGCAGCCCCCCATCGCCGGCCCCCCATCGACCCCGACGCGACCGATGAGCGAACGCATCAGCCTGAGCTTCAGCCCGATCGCCCACGGGGCGCTGGTCCTCCTCGCCGCGGCGGCGGTGGTGGGGCTGACGCTCTGGCCCTACCGCCGAAGGCTGCGGGCAAGCGCCGACCGGCGGAAGTGGCTGGTCGTCGGTCTTCGCCTGGCGGCGGTCCTGCTGGCCCTGATGGCCAGCCTGCGGCCGTCGCTGCTGGTCCTGCAGCGGGTGAGGCAGAAGGTGTCGCTGATCTTCCTGGTCGACGCCTCGACCAGCATGAAGATTAGTGACGAGGCCAACAGCCGGAGCCGATGGGAGATGGCCCTCCGGGCGCTGGACCGCTCCCGGGAGCGGCTCGGCGAGTCGTCCGACGACCCCGACGCCGACCTGGCGGTCAAGTACTACCGGTTCGACCGTGAACTCCAGGCCGGCGCCCCCGACGGCCAGGCCGAGCCGGAGGGCATGCAGACGGCCCTCGGCGCCGCCCTACTCGAGGCGGTCCGCCGCGAGAGCGGGGCGCCGATCGCCGCCCTCGTCGTGCTCAGCGACGGCGCCTCGAACGCCGGGGTCGCCCCGCTGACGGCCGCCCAGAACCTCAGGGCGCAGGGGGTCCCCGTCACGGCCGTCGGCTTCGGCTCGGCCGCCGCCGGCGCCGGCTCTCGAGACATCGCCGTCACCGGCGTGCAGGCCCCCGAGGCGGTCTTCGTCAAGAACGAGATGGAGGTCCGAGGCGCCTTGCGGGTCCGAGGCTTCGCCGGGCAGGATCTGGAGGTCGAGCTGCTCGCCGAGGGCTCCAACCAGCCGGTCGCTCGGACCACCGTCCGCGTGCCGGCCGACTCCGAGGTCGTCACCACCCCTCCGCTGCGGTACGCCCCCCAGGCCTCCGGCGACCAGTTGCTCACCGTCCGGGTCGCCGATCAGGACGGCGAGCTGCTCGCCTCGAACAACCGCTTCAGCACCTTCGTCAGCGTGCTGCCCGGCGGCCTGAACGTCCTGCACCTGCAGGGACCGGGCACCATCTGGGAGGGGAAGTACGTCACCCGGGCGCTCGACGCCTCCCGGGAAATCCAGGCGAACCTGAAGGTCATGCTCGGCCCTCCCCGGTCGGCGCAGCAGGTCGAGGAGCTGGACCGCGACCTGATGCCCGGCGCCCACGACGTGTACATCCTCGGCGACATCCCGGCCGAGTTCCTCACCGTCGCCCAGATGCGGTCGCTGGTTCGGGCCGTCGAGGGAGGCGCCGGGCTGATCATGCTCGGCGGTCGAGACAGCTTCGGCGACGGCGGCTGGGGAGGCACTCCCCTGGCTGAGGTCCTGCCCACCACCATGCGTCAGGGAGACGGCCAGATCGAGCCCGAAGGGGGCCTGAAGGTCCTGCCGAACACCCAGGCGCTCGACAGCTTCGTGCTCCAGCTCGCCCCGACCCCCTCCGAGACCGCCAGCCTCTGGCAGGCCCTCCCGCCGATCCCCGGCGCCAGCCGGATCGGCCAGCCGAAGCCCTCGGCCGTCGTCTGGGCGCAGACCCCCTCCCGAGAGCCCTTGATGGTCGCCCAGGACGGCCGAGGGCGGGTGATCGCCTTCGGCGGCGAGACCTGGCCGTGGTACCGGGCCTCGAAGCAGTCCCAGGACGCCCACCGCCGCTTCTGGCGCCAGGCGATCCTCTGGCTCGCCCACCAGGAGGACCGCGGCGAGTCCCGGGTTGAGCTTCAGCTCGACCGCCGCCGGGTCGCCGTCGGCGGCGCGGTCGTGCTGACCGCCGCCGCCTTCGACGACCAGGGGAGGCCAATCCCCGACGCCCGATTCGAGGCGACCATCACCCCCCCCGACCGCGGCGCCGGCGCTCCCGTCGACCTGTTCAGCCAGGGAGAGCGGGCCCGGGGAACGTATGCGGCCTCCGGAGCGCCAGGCGTCTACGGCGTCGAGCTGATCGGCCGAGCCCCCGACGGCTCGGAGATCGGCCGGGCGTCGTCGCGGTTCCTCGTCTTCCAGGACGACCTGGAGCTGGAGAACCCGGCCGCGAACATCGCCCTGCTGCGGCAGGTGGCCGAGCTGACCGGCGGCCAGTTCCTCCGACCCGAGCAGCTCGACCAGTTCCTCGACGACCTCGACCCCGAGGCCTTCAGCCGGGTCGAGACCCAGGTCGAATATCGGCTCTGGGACAACTGGCCGTTCCTGCTGCTGTTCGTCGGCGTGCTCGGCGTCGAGTGGGTCGTCCGCAAGCGGATGGGGTGGGTCTGACCGTCCGGGCCAACCGCCTGTCCCGTCCCGTCTCGTCCCGCCGCCGAGCCCGGCGGGCCCGCAGGAGTCGAAGGAGCCTCGATCGTGCCCTGGATCGAACTGGCGGGGCTGCTCGCCCTGATCCTCGCCAACGGGGCCTTCGCCACCGCGGAGCTGGCGATCGTCTCCGTTCGCAAGGGGCGGCTGGAGCACCGGGCCAAGGCCGGCGACCGCCGTGCCCGGGCCGCCCTCGAACTGGCCGAGGACCCGAACCGGTTCCTCTCCACCGTGCAGATCGGCATCACCCTCGTCGGCACCCTCGCCGGCGCCCTCGGCGGCGCCCGGCTGGCCGGGCCCCTGGCCGATGCCCTGCGCCGCCTGCCGGCGATCGGAGAGTCGGCCGAGACGGTCGCGCTGGGAATCGTCGTCGTCGGGATCACTTACGCGACCCTGATCCTCGGCGAGCTCGTCCCGAAACGGATCGCCCTGGCCGCTCCGGAGCGGATCGCCTCCCTGACGGCGCCGACCCTCCGGCTCCTCTCCCGGGTCTCCGTGCCGCTGGTCCGGCTGCTCGGCTGGTCGACCGACCTGGTCCTGCACCTGCTGGGGCTCCGGCACGCCACCGAGCCCCCAGTGACGGACGAGGACGTCAAGCAGATGATCCTCCAGGGAATCGAGCACGGCGTCTTCGAGCCGGTCGAGCACGACATGATCCGGGGGGTCCTCCGACTGGGGGACCGCCGAGCCGGCGCGCTGATGACTCCCCGCAGCGAGGTCGTCTGGATCGACGTCAACGACCCGGCCGAGGAGGTCCGGCGCAAGGTCTCGACCAGCCCGCACTCCTGCTTCCCCGTCTGCGACGGCTCGATCGACGCGGTGCTCGGCATTGTCCGGGTGAAGGACCTGCTCATGATGGGCCTCTCGCACCACCCGGTCGAGCTGAAGGGCCGCCTGTCCATCCCGCTGTTCCTTTACGAGGGGACCCGGGGCCTGAAGATCCTGGAAGCCTTCCAGAAGACCGGCCACCACTTCGCCGTGGTCCTCGACGAGTACGGATCGGTCGAGGGCGTGCTCACATTGACGGATCTTTTCGAGTCGATCGTCGGCGACCTGACCGCTCCCGGTGAGCCCCCCGGCCCTCGGGCGCTGCCCCGCCCCGACGGCTCCTGGATCGTCGACGGGATGCTCTCGACCGACGACTTCCGCGACCGGATCGCCCATCGCGACCTCCCCCCCGGCGACTATCACACGATCGCCGGCTTCGTGATCGCCCGCCTCGGCCGCATCCCCGCCGTCGGCGAACGCCTCTCGTGGGACGGCTTCCGCTTCGAGGTCATCGACGTGTCCGCCCACCGCGTCCGACAGCTCCGGGTCATCCCGCCTCCTCCCCCGGCGGGGGCCGGCCCCCCCCACTGAGGGGCAGGCCGAGCGGGTCGTCTCCCCGGGACTTCCGGGTCCCCCTCCTCGCCGCTCCGGCCAGCATCACCGCCAGCGAGGCCGCCGTGATCGCCGAGCCGATCCCCAGCCCCGGCGCCCGGTAGGTGAGAACGACCTCGTGGCTCCCCCCCCGGGTAATCGGGACCACCCGGAACGCGTGGTCTCCCCGACAGACCGGCGCCGGCTCGCCGTCGACCGAGGCCGACCACCCCGGCATCCAGGCGTCGAGCACAACCAGGAGTCCCGGCGCCTCGGTCGCCACCCGGACGACCACGAGGTCGGGATCGACCGCCTCGAAGCGCGCCGGGGTGAACGGCTGCCTCGGCCCTTCGAGCCCGGCGAGCGGGTCGAGGCCCATCAGCACGACCGCGATCGGGTCGACGTCGGCCAGCCGGTCGAGCGCCGCCCCCTCCTCTTCCCCCGGGACCACCTCGGCATCGGGGACCACGTAGGCCCTCGGCAAGGCGCCGGGATGGGCTCGGATCGAGATCGGTTCCCCTCCCCGGCTCGCCGACGCGACGACCGGGCCGACCGGGAGCCGGACGGGCCGGTCGGTGACGACCAGCCCGACTCCCAGCCGGTCGAGCGCCTCCCGAGCCAGCCGGGGGTCGAGGGTCCGGGGCGTCCCCGACCGGGGGCCGGGCTCGTCGAAGATGGGATAGAGCGCCCGGTAGAGCTCCGCCGGGCGTCGGAGCTGGAACAGGTCGTTGAGGTTGGTCTTCTCCACGCCGTCCCGCCAGGCGTCCAGGTCGGAATAGATCCGGTCGAGGGCCCGGACCCGGAACGCCCCGGGAGGGCGAACCCGGGCGATCGCCCTGGAGACGGCATCCGGGGAGAGGAACCGCTCCGGGGGGCAAAGCGGGACTGCCATCGCGGCGGTCGCGGCCAGCTCCACGATCGCCACGCCGACCAGGAACCAGGCCGCCTCCCTCCCCTCGGCCGGACGGATCGCCGCCCAGACCAGGGCGATCCCCGTCGCCAGGGCCGAGGAGACGGTCAGCCCGTCCCCCGCGATCCGACGGCAGGCCATCGCCGACCGGATCGCCAGAGATCGGATCGAATCGTCATGCGATCCCCTCTCGATCGGCAGCGCTGCCGCCAAGGCGACCGCCAGGGCGATCAGGGCGACCGTCGCCCCGTACCTCCTCGCCCTGCGGACGGCCCTCGGCCGGTCGATCGTTCGGGAGACGACCTCGACCCCCATCCCCGCCAGCACGGCGGCCGCCGTCGCGGCCAGGAACAGCGATCGGGCCGGCACCCGGACGCCCTCGAATCCCGGCAACCCCCCGACGATCGCCGCCAGTCCAAGGCCCTCGCCGGCTGCGTGGACGAGGCTCCCTCCCAGCAAGGCGCACCACCCGAGCACCGCCCGACGCTCCGGGAAGCCGGCCACCCCAACCGCCAAGAGCACCAGCGGCGCCCAGCCGATCGAGCAGAGCGACTCCCACCAGTTCCCCCGGCCGAGGTAGTCCGACGGCCCCCCCAGCGCCCTCGGCGAGAGGAGCTGCCAGGCGTTCGACCCATGCAGATGGTACGGCCCCGAGCCGCCCCCCCCTTCCCCGCCGAGCGGCCCGGCGACCCAGGGCCTCGCCGCCAGGGCGGGCACCCAGTCCACCGCCGCCAGGCCGACCCCCAGACCCAGGGCGATCCCCCACCGGGCAACGACCTGGCCCGATCGCATCGGGCCGGGGCGGCCTCGGAGCGCCGCCAGCCCGTCGGCCGCCGCCCAGGCTCCCAGCGCCAGGGCCAGGTACAGCCCCTCCTGCGGGTGTCCGGCGAGGAGAGCCATCGCCAGGCTCGTCGGCAGCAGGACCCGTCCGATCCGCTCCCCCCGGCGCATCCGGACCGCCCCCAGGAACGCCCAGGGCATCCAGCTCGCCGCCCAGACGTGCGGCAGATGCCCCTCGCACACCTGCGCGATCACATAGGGATTCACCATGAAGACGGCCCCGGCCGCCGTCGCTCCGGCTCCTCCCAGGCCGACGGCCCTCCCCAGCGCAGCGGCCCCAAGCCCGGCCCAGAACAGGTGGGCCACCGTCAGCCAGCCGGGAGCCGCCGGGCTCCCAGAGGTCCAGGAGAGCCACGTCGGCGGATACCAGATCCCCGCCTGCGGGTTCCCCGCGTTCGGGCGGCCGGCGAACCCGCGCGGATCCCATCTTGGAATACGGGCTCCTTGATGCCACCACCAGGACTGCCAGAGGTGCCTCGGCAGGAACAGGGCCGTCAGGTCGTTGCCGATCGGCCTCGATCCCGGGGGATGGCCCTCGTCGACCCAGGGCCGTTCCCCGTCGACGATCAGCGAACCCGGCGCCGCCACCAGGCCCGAGAAGCCGAGCAGGAGAGCCGCCGCCAGGATCGCGGCCACCCCCGCTCCCCCAACGATCCGACCCATGCCCACCTCCGACCATCTCAAACAAGACAATCTATTCAACTTCATTCATTTGCAACCTCCTCACCTTCCCCCGGCCAGCCCGCCGAACTGCGCCAGGAGAACAAGGCGATCGCGGCGGCGGTGGCCGCGTTGAGCGACTCGACCCCCGGCGCGATCGGCACGCGACGGCGGCCGGGATGACCCCGGAGCCCCTCGGGCAGCCCCGGGCCCTCGACGCCGGGGACCAGGGCGAAGCGATCGGGCCAGGGCCCGGCGTCGATCGGCGGCCCATCCACGTCGAGCGGGATCATCGGGGCGCCTTCACAGCGCAAGGCGTCGATCGACGGCCCCGAGCGGATCGGCACCTGGAAGACCGCCGGCCCGGCGGCCCGGATCGCCTTGGGGTGGAACGGGTGGGCCGCCTCCCGGAGCAGGATCACCCGGGCGACCCCGAACGCCGCCGCCGACCGGATCACGGCCCCGACGTTCTCCGGATCCTGGAACGGCACGAACAGCGAGCACCCCGGCGGCCACGGCTCCGAGTCCGACCACAAGGGCATCGCCGGCACCCTGGCCAGCAGCAGCGGCCCCCCCGTGCCGAAGACGTCTAGTTCTTTGAAAAGATTTGGATCGATCCGGAGCCAGGCCGCCGTCTCCCCCAGCGCCTCGGGGGGAGGGTCGCCGTCCGGCCCGGTGAGCCAGGCCTCGACCCGGTCGGCGAAGTGATCGACGACCTCCGAGACGATCCGGCTGCCCGAGATCAGGGTTCGGCCGTGCTTGCGGATCCCCCTGCCGGAGAGGACGTCGCGGGCCAGGCGGAAGCTCGGGTTCGAGGCGCTGGTCAGCTCCTTCACCGGGCCGGAGAAGGCTCGGGCCCGGGGGACCTCGCCGGCCGGCAGCGACCGGGAGACGACCGGGGCGTCGAGCCGCTCGTAGACGACGAACCGACGGCGGTGCTCCGTGCCGGGGATGCGGTCGGCGACGTCGCCGACGAGCCGGTAGGAGGAGGCCAGCTCGCGCCCGGCCTCGGCGATCTCGTCGTCACACTCCGGGCCCTTCAGGAAGATCATCCGGCCTCCGGGGCGGAGGCAGTAGGCCACGCGCTCCAGGGTCTCGGGGATCGTGGCCACGGCCCGGCTGATCACCCCCTCGACCGCCCGGGTGAAGTGGGGCCCCACCTTGCCGGCGTGGACCTCGGCCCCCTGCAGCCCAAGCCGCTCGCAGGCCGCTCTCAGGAAGGCCGCCCGCGCCCCCCTCGGCTCGGCGAGGATGATGTGGACCTCCGGCCGGGCGATCTTCAGCGGGATCCCCGGCAAACCGGCCCCCGAGCCCATGTCCACCAGCGGCGAGGGCAGATCGACGTGCTTCAACACCAGCAAGCTATCAACATAGTGCTTCAACACCATGTTCTCAAAGTTCCGGATCCGGGTCAGGTTCAGCTCCGCGTCGGCCTCTCGGAGCAGGCGGTGGTAGGCCCAGAGCGCGTCGTACTGCGGCTCGGCCAGCCGCAGGCCGCAGCGTTCGATGATCGCCTTCAACGCCGCCCGACTCGGTGCACTCGACACGTCCGATCCCCCTGGCTCCCGAATGGCTCTGCTTGACTCAGCCCCTGCCGAACACCGCGATCACCCGGGGCGGGGAGGATCGGGCTCGGCGGGAATCGGCCGGGCGGGGCCCGAGCTCGAGATCGGAGGCCCGAGCAGCACGGCCAGCCACCGGGTCTCTTCCGACGCCTCGAGCATGATCTTCATGGCCATCGTCAGCGGTACCGAGAGGAACATCCCCACCGGCCCGAGCACCCAGCCCCAGAAGACGAGCGAGACCCAGACGACCAGCGTCGACAGCCCCAGCCCCCGGCCCATCGCCGGCGGTTCGACGAGGTAGCCGATCACGAAGTTCACCGCCAGGAACAAGGCCGTCGCCCCGATCGCCACCCCGACGCCGTTCTGCACCAGGGCGAGCGTCACCGGGGGGATCGCCGCGATCAGCGAGCCGATGTTCGGGATGAAGTTCAGGAAGAACGCCAGCACCCCCCAGAGCACCGCGTAGTCGACCCCCATCAGCCAGAGGCCCAGCCCGACCGGCACCCCGGTGGCAAGGCTGATCCAGGTCTTGATGACCATGTACCGGCGCTGGTCGGCCAGGATCTTGATGATCCGGCCCATCGCCGGGCTCTCCGGCCCGGTGATCGCCCGCAGCTTGGCCGGAAAGCCGCTGGACTCCAGCAGGATGAAGGCCACCGTGATCAGGATCAACAGCCCGTCGCTGAGCACGTTCCTCACGCCGGAGAGCAGCCCGCCGAGCAGGCGGACTCCCGAGGCCGGGTCGAACACGGGGGTCTCCCCCTCCTCGGCCGGCATCGGCACGCCGATCGACTCCAGCCAGGCGATCGCCCGCTCCCGAAGCGCGTCAAGCTGCTGCTGAATCTCCGGCAGCTTCCAGAGCAGATCGTTGAGCGAGACGCCGACGTAGGCCAGACCCAGCAGGCTCAGCACCGTGAAGATCAGCGTCACCACCCCCACCGCCAGCCACCGGGGCAGGCCAAGACGGGCCAAATCGTCGATCGACGGCGTGATCAGCACCGCCAGGAACAGCGCCAGCAGGAAGGGGACGACCAGGTCCGACGCCGCCCGGATCCCGGCCAGGATCAGCACCATCGCCGCCCCGTTGATCAGCAGCCCGGTCGTCCTGGGCCAAGGCAAGCGGTCCGCCACGTCCGACCCTCCGATGTAGGTTGGGGGGATTCCGCCCCGGATCCCGGTCCCGATCAACTGCTCGCGCTGCGGTACGCCCGCAGCGCTCGTCGGAAGAAGCGGCGGCTCACCCAGAGGCTCGCCGCGGTGGCCGAAACGGTGAAGGCGACCATCCGCCAGTCGAGCACCTTCACCATCGCCTGCGCCGGCACGTTCACCACGAGCAGGAACGGCACCACGAAGGTGAAGAAGATGCCGATCGGCTCGGCCCAGGCGACCCTCATGTAGATTTCCCGGGGGTAGCGGGTCAGGCTGCTGAAGAGCCACCAGAGCTCCATCATGCTCTGGTTGCGCACCAGCCAGACCCCCGAGGCCGTCAGCAGCACCATGAAGGCGTAGGCCAGCATCACACCGCAGGAGAACAGCAAGAGGAACGCGGCGATCCGGCCGGCGTCGAACGGCCAGCCCAGGTTGACCAGCGACAGGAGCATGACCCCCACTCCCATCAACACGTTCGGCGCCGTCGACCAGTCGATCCGACGGCAGGTGACGAGGAACTGCTCGTCCACCGGCTTGAGCAGCAGGAAGTCGAGGTCCCCCTTGCGGACCAGCTCGGAGAACTCGTTGCAGTTCTCCAGGAAGAGGGTTTCCAGCAGGCCGTTCATGGCGAAGTAGCAGCCGACGAAGAAGAGGTACTGCGGCTCGGACCACTCGGCCACCACGCTCGTCTTCGAGAAGACCACGCGGTAGAAGGCCAGCAGGATGCCCAGCCAGAGCACCTCCACCGACACCTTCACCAGGAAGTTGCCTCGGAACGACAGCTCCCGGGCCAGGGTGTACCGGGCGAGCTGGCCGTAGATCCGGAGGTAGCGGAGGGCGCCGGTCATGGGGAGGTCGCACCAGGGTCGGGAGGCATTGGTGACGGCGGGGGAGGACCGCCACGATCGGAGCACGGTCGGAACGAGGGCCAGGGTCGATCGGCCAGGGGAAGGCCCCCTCCGGGGACCGCTCGGGCGTCCCCGGTCCTTCCCACTCCGCCATCGGCCCGCCTGCCCGCCCTCGTCCTTGGGGAGGGCCATTCTACCAGAACCCCAAGACGATGCCCGAGCCCAACCAGGAGCCGAGCGGACGCCGGCCCGAGCCTCCCGGATGGGAGGGCAAGCCCAGCGATCGCAGCCGGAGCATCCCGAAGGCTCGGAGCCGACGTCGAGCCGTCAGCCTTCCGCCCGACGGCCCTCGAGGACGCGCCGATCCGCCCTCGGAGGCGACCCGGCACGCGCTCCCCAATCGGGGATCGGAGCGAAGGAGCAACCGCGCAAGCGACGTTCCTTCCAAGGAGTTGCGTCCCGGACGGCTCCCTCGTCCCTCGGCCTCGTTGGCTTCGCTCCGTCGTTCGGCACGCCCGGATCGGTCCTCCGCTCGGTTCGGATCGAGTCAGGAGCCGCCTGGCCCGCTCCGACCGGCGGCGACGGGATCCGACCCGGCTCCGACGCCTCCTCGACCTCCCCTGACGGCGCACCGCCGGCGGCGGACGCCTCCGTCTCGCGCTGGGGAACCGGCGACGCCTCCTCCCCTCCCTCGACCGCCGAATCCGCGCCGATCCGGACGAACCCCGGCGGCTCGGGGTCGGAATCGACCTCGCGCCACCATCCCCCCCCGACGGGAGCCCGGGGCGTCTCCCCGATCTCCGCCGCCTCCCTGGCAATCGCCAGCAACTCCCGACGGCGGCGATCCCTCAGATTGAGGAACAACCGAATCGCCGCCATGCAGGCCCGGTCGGCCGACGATTCGTACCGATGCCGCAACTGCCCCTCCTGCGACGTATCCGCCGCCGCCGCGAGCCGGGCGACCGCGGCGCGCTCGGGCCCCTCGACCTCCCGCCACGAGGCATCTCGGAGCGCTCGCAAGCGCTCGATCTGCCGAGCGATGACCGCGCGCAACGCCGCTCGGATGGCGTCCGGATCGGTCTGGGCGGGAGCGTTCTCCGCCTCCGAGGAGGCCACTCGCAGGGCGGAGGCACCAAACGCGCTGGGTTCCGCGTAACCGACCGAGACGGCCAGGGTCCAGAGCGTCTTCGCGTCCTCCCCCGCGTCCGGTCCCGGAGGCCCGCCGGGCAGCCCGAACATCGCCATCGCCTGCGCCCGATCGCGCCCGTCCCAGCGCGAGCCCAGGCGAATCTGACTATCCAGCCGCCTCCAGTGCCGGATCAGCCAGTCGCACCCAAACGCCGTCGCCTCCAGCTCCTCGATCACGTTCACCGGATCGAGCATCAACCGCTGCCCCATCTTCCTCGCCGCCGCCTGCTTCCGCCGATACCAGCGCGCGACCGCCTCCCGAGCCGCCGCCTCCCTCGCCTCCTGGTTGGCCCGCTCGATCCGATCCAGCCGCACCGATAGGACGGCGGCTCGTTGAATCAAATGCTCCTCGACCACGTTGTCCGGGCCGGCCTCTCGCCGCCAGCGTTCGAGGACCTGTTCATAGGCGACGCGATCCTCCTCCGGCACGAGCACCTCCGCCGCCATCCCGTGCCTCAAGCCGTTGGCCCGGCTGCGTGCTTTTCCTTCGTCCGTCCTCGGTCCCGTCGATCGCTGCGCGTTCCGCCGGTTCGCCTCGATCCGCTTCTGCGAGATGCCGCCGCTCATGGTGCTCCCCCCGAGGTGTGCCTCGACTGAGCAGGGAATGAGATGATACCCATTGCTCCGGCCCGTCCGACGCACCGCGATCGCTCGGCGCGCACGGGCCCCTCAGCGACACCATCGGGGGATGGGGGGTGGTCCAGTCTCAAAATCTGCCGGCGGCGCCCGACTCAAGGGCCCCGACGGCCGAGAGCGTATCCAAATGTCCCCTGCCTACCTCTTGCAATCGCTCATGCGCGGCAATAACCTTGAGATGATCCGCTCTATCGCCCAACTCCTGTCGCGCGAACGAGTGGTCGGCGACACGGAAGGACACGTCATTTCGTCCGGAGAGGCAGAGGTTGGGCGGCGGGGGCGTTCGGGTTGCGGATCGTGGACGCTCGGTCGGGGAGGCTGGTGCCCTCCGCAACCGTCGGTTCGGCGGCTCGCCTCTCTCGGGTGAGTGCCTCGGGTAGTCTTCCACCTGTGCCGGGGCCGACGAGGGCCCGGGTTCCGCTGACGGACCCCGTGGCACCCGAACCCCGGCCACCCGCCGTCTCTGGGCTCGCCATCGGAGGCGCGCGGCTCGGTCACTCCGGCGATCCAGAGAACTGGTGGACAAGCCGCTAGTGGCACCCGGTGGGGTGGCTGGGGTCGTGTCGACCCCAGCTCGAACAACCTCCGACGCTGGGATCGACACGACCCCAGCCACCCTGCCACCAGTGGCACCCGACGACGCGAAAGAACGCGCCATTTCATCTGGATTTCAGAGGTTTTCTCAAGAGATGACGACACGAATTCATGATCTGTCGAGCATCCCCACCATCGACGAGTACATACGTGGCCTCGATGCGATCGGCGATCGGATGAGCGATGAGCAGCGTCGGCTCCTCATCGAGCAGTACAACGCCCCCCGTCGTACCGTCAGGGCGACGCTCCTCGCGGAGTTGGCCGACATCCCAGGTGGATATCCCGTCGTGAATTCGCTTTATGGCAGGCTTGGCCATGCGTTCTGCGACGTGATTGGCTTCAAGCCCGATGTCCGCCCCAATGGCAGTTACAGGTGGTGGGCCACTTGGTCCGTTGGCCATGAGGCCGACGACGGTTTCTGGTGGGAAATGCGTCCCGAGGTCGCCCAGGCCCTGGAAGCGCTCGGCTGGGTCGACGGAGCAACCCTGCTGTTGCCCGAGGAGATCGCGGCGACGACGACCATCACGGAGGGGGAAGTCCGGCGCGTCCCGGTCGACGTCTACGAACGCAGCCCGGACGCCCGCCGTCGGTGCCTTGAACATCACGGCACGCGATGTCGCATCTGCGAGGTCAGCCTCGGGGACGTCTATGGGGAGGTTGCCGAGGGGTTCATTCACGTTCACCACCTTCGCCCTCTCTCCCACATCCGAGGCGCATACGAGGTCGATCCCATCAAAGACCTTTGCCCGGTCTGCCCCAACTGTCATGCGGTTGTTCATTTGCGCAATCCGCCCTATACCATTGAAGAGGTTCGGGCGTTTCTTCGGGACGGGGGCTGGCGGGCACATCGCTCGGATCGGACGTGATCGTGTCGAGTGAGCTTCGGGATCAGTCCGTCTTCGGGGGGGAGGAGCGTCCGGCGCGGGGGTGGCAGCGGGCGTGGACGTCGAGGAGGTGGCCGATCTCGACGCGGGTGTAGATCTGGGTGGTGCCGATGGAGGAGTGGCCGAGGATCTCCTGGACGACGCGGAGATCCGCGCCGCCGGCGAGCAGGTGGGTGGCGAGGCTGTGGCGGAGGGTGTGGGGGCTGACCTTGCTGGGCAGGCCGGCGGCGAGGGCGTGGGTCTTGACGATCCGCCAGAGGCCGGAGCGCGACAGCGGGCGGCCGGATCGGGCGACGAAGACGGTGTCGGTGGTGGGGCAGCGGGAGACGAGGCGGGGG
>NZ_RYZH01000075.1 GCF_003977685.1 Tautonia sociabilis
GCCTGACGCGGCATGGGTGCGGCTCCCGGGCGGGGCGATCGGACCCGCCGCGGGTATCGTCGCGTCGACTCAGCTCGCTTTCCAGACGCGGTTCATCGGACGGTTACGTCGTCGGCACTCCCGGCGAGCCCGGCGACACCGTTGACCTCGTAGGGTGCTCAACGCCTTTCGGCGTCATCGTCGTCGGCACCCGGCGAGCCCGGCGACACCGTTGACCTCGTAGGGTGCTCAACGCCTTTCGGCGTCATCGTCGTCGGCACGCCCCGAGGGGGGCGCTTCGTCATCGGTGACAAGGTGTGCTCAACGCCTTTCGGCGTCATCGTCGTCGGCACAACGCGATCAGGACGAGATCGCGGCCTGGCTGCGAGGTGCTCAACGCCTTTCGGCGTCATCGTCGTCGGCACCCGCGAACAGATTCGGTGGCTCGGGCTCGCCGCTCTGTGCTCAACGCCTTTCGGCGTCATCGTCGTCGGCACAGAAGCCGCCGAACCCGACGTTGACTCGCAAGTCGTGCTCAACGCCTTTCGGCGTCATCGTCGTCGGCACCCGGAACCGGCCGATCTTCGTCTCGGCGAAGGAGTGTGCTCAACGCCTTTCGGCGTCATCGTCGTCGGCACCTTGGATCCCGCCCTTCGCATACCCGCCGAATCCGAGGTGCTCAACGCCTTTCGGCGTCATCGTCGTCGGCACCCGGCGGCACGCCGGGGATCGACCACGCCGAATTGGTGCTCAACGCCTTTCGGCGTCATCGTCGTCGGCACCGATCGTGACCCCGAGGGATGGGTTCGCCTTTGCCCAGTGCTCAACGCCTTTCGGCGTCATCGTCGTCGGCACCCGTATGACGCCGACGCGCCGGCGGTCCTCGTGTGTGCTCAACGCCTTTCGGCGTCATCGTCGTCGGCACTCGCGAGCGGCCCGATCCTTCACCGAGGAGCGCAGGTGCTCAACGCCTTTCGGCGTCATCGTCGTCGGCACATCGGCCGTCATCGCCGCGTTGAACTGCGCCGCGAGTGCTCAACGCCTTTCGGCGTCATCGTCGTCGGCACTCGGTCATCGGTAGTCCCCTTTCTTCGGGTTGATCGGTGCTCAACGCCTTTCGGCGTCATCGTCGTCGGCACGGCCTTGATCGGCCATGAGACGGATTTCGTCGGCAATGTGCTCAACGCCTTTCGGCGTCATCGTCGTCGGCACACGCTGCGGCGAAGATTGTGCCTCACATTGAGGCGGGTGCTCAACGCCTTTCGGCGTCATCGTCGTCGGCACGTGCCTCCGGCGCTTCCGGGAACTCCGGGAACACGTGCTCAACGCCTTTCGGCGTCATCGTCGTCGGCACCCCGTGGACCGCGACGACCGGACCCGACGGATCGGGTGCTCAACGCCTTTCGGCGTCATCGTCGTCGGCACATCCGCAGCGGCAGTTGCTCGACGCTCTGGCGAGGTGCTCAACGCCTTTCGGCGTCATCGTCGTCGGCACCGACCGCATCGAGCCCTGGCCCAACCACGCCGGCACGTGCTCAACGCCTTTCGGCGTCATCGTCGTCGGCACATCCGGTTTTGTTCGCTTTGCTTCGGGTCGGTTATCGTGCTCAACGCCTTTCGGCGTCATCGTCGTCGGCACCGCTGCTTCGGGGTCGTCTTGCTCCACGCAGCCCAGTGCTCAACGCCTTTCGGCGTCATCGTCGTCGGCACGCGGGGAGTACGTCCTCTGCCCGGCCGGCAACCAGTGCTCAACGCCTTTCGGCGTCATCGTCGTCGGCACGCCCTGGCCCTGGGCACCGCTGACCTCCACGCCCTGATGTGCTCAACGCCTTTCGGCGTCATCGTCGTCGGCACGGACGCTCGACCCGTCGTAGACCAGTGTGGCGTCGGTGTGCTCAACGCCTTTCGGCGTCATCGTCGTCGGCACGACCGCCAGTTCGGGCGGTGGCGGTGGCGGGGAGTAGTGCTCAACGCCTTTCGGCGTCATCGTCGTCGGCACGCCGCCTCGCTGCGGTGCGTACCGCCGGTCCTCAGGTGTGCTCAACGCCTTTCGGCGTCATCGTCGTCGGCACATCTGACCGTCGCTAGCTAGTTCGCCAGCGTTGCTAGTGCTCAACGCCTTTCGGCGTCATCGTCGTCGGCACGATCTGGGAGGCGCCCGCACCTTCGGGACGCCGCGTGCTCAACGCCTTTCGGCGTCATCGTCGTCGGCACCCCTGGCCCGGCATCGGCGAAACTCCTCTGGCCGGGTGCTCAACGCCTTTCGGCGTCATCGTCGTCGGCACCCGACGTAATCGGCCGTCATCGCCGCGTTGAACTGGTGCTCAACGCCTTTCGGCGTCATCGTCGTCGGCACGAGCCCCAGTGCTGGCCGTTGCACCAGAGATCGAGGTGCTCAACGCCTTTCGGCGTCATCGTCGTCGGCACTCCTGGTATGGGGCGGCGTGAGGACGGCGACCCAGGGTGCTCAACGCCTTTCGGCGTCATCGTCGTCGGCACGGGGCAGGCCATCAGGCGGTGGGTCAGGTACTTGTTGTGTGCTCAACGCCTTTCGGCGTCATCGTCGTCGGCACGCATGCGCGTTGGTTGCGGAGTGCGATCGTTGGTTCATGTGCTCAACGCCTTTCGGCGTCATCGTCGTCGGCACGCCTAATCTGGGAGGCGCCCGCACCTTCGGGACGCCGCGTGCTCAACGCCTTTCGGCGTCATCGTCGTCGGCACAAGCGATCGCGTCGCACGCGCACACCACCATGACGGGTGCTCAACGCCTTTCGGCGTCATCGTCGTCGGCACGGGCGTGTCACCTAGTCGGAGCGCCGACTCCGCCGAGTGCTCAACGCCTTTCGGCGTCATCGTCGTCGGCACGCCGTTCGCGACGTTCACCGCATCCAACCGGATCTGTGCTCAACGCCTTTCGGCGTCATCGTCGTCGGCACATAAAACGCTGAAGGTTCCCGAGCCCGGCGCAGTCGTGCTCAACGCCTTTCGGCGTCATCGTCGTCGGCACGCCGCCAGACCGACCCCGAAGAGGGCGGGGGAGATGTGCTCAACGCCTTTCGGCGTCATCGTCGTCGGCACACCCCGCCGGGCCGCCAGCTCAGCCCGACACTCGTGTGCTCAACGCCTTTCGGCGTCATCGTCGTCGGCACCGGCGAGGGGACGGTCACCCTCTACACGGTGGGGGAGTGCTCAACGCCTTTCGGCGTCATCGTCGTCGGCACACCCCGACGACGGCGAGTTCCATGCGCTCGTCTTGTGCTCAACGCCTTTCGGCGTCATCGTCGTCGGCACCGGAACCTCAACGTTCCGCGAACCGGAACGGTGAGTGCTCAACGCCTTTCGGCGTCATCGTCGTCGGCACGGCAGAGCGGCGGGAGCGGAATGGCGGTGGCGGTCGGTGCTCAACGCCTTTCGGCGTCATCGTCGTCGGCACCGCCGGCAACGGCGTCCCCGGCGGCGTCGCCGGGAAGTGCTCAACGCCTTTCGGCGTCATCGTCGTCGGCACGCCGCCTACCGCAAGGCCCGCGCCGTCAACCAGCGGTGCTCAACGCCTTTCGGCGTCATCGTCGTCGGCACCGGCGACACGGTCGGCTACACCGATTACGACTGCAGTGCTCAACGCCTTTCGGCGTCATCGTCGTCGGCACGCAAGTCGCCGAACTGGTCGGGGGAGAGGTGGTAGTGCTCAACGCCTTTCGGCGTCATCGTCGTCGGCACGGACGCCGGCGTACTCAGGAGCGCCGGGATTCTCGGTGCTCAACGCCTTTCGGCGTCATCGTCGTCGGCACCAGGCGGAGTTGCCGGTCTTTCCTAATGTCGGAGGGTGCTCAACGCCTTTCGGCGTCATCGTCGTCGGCACGGCCCGGGATTTCTCCCGGGCCGCTCGCCGATCAGTGTGCTCAACGCCTTTCGGCGTCATCGTCGTCGGCACGTCCCACTTCTTCACCTTTTCGGGATTGCGCTCGTGTGCTCAACGCCTTTCGGCGTCATCGTCGTCGGCACAGGGGAGCGAGCGGTACTGGAGCGTGATCGCGATGTGCTCAACGCCTTTCGGCGTCATCGTCGTCGGCACAGTAAGCGTCTCGATACAGCATCAGCACGACGTCCGGTGCTCAACGCCTTTCGGCGTCATCGTCGTCGGCACCGGAGCGTCCGAGGGCATCCCGGCGAAGTATCGGCCGAGTGCTCAACGCCTTTCGGCGTCATCGTCGTCGGCACACGCTCCCGGATGTATGCTCGGACGTGGCCAAGCGGTGCTCAACGCCTTTCGGCGTCATCGTCGTCGGCACGCCCGCTGCTGGGCCGCCTCGGCCTCCCGGACGCCGACGTGCTCAACGCCTTTCGGCGTCATCGTCGTCGGCACGGGACGACCGGGCGGCGCTGGCCTGGGGCTGCTCGGCGTGCTCAACGCCTTTCGGCGTCATCGTCGTCGGCACCCGGGCTTGACCTTCGCATGGAACTCCGCCTTGTCCACGTGCTCAACGCCTTTCGGCGTCATCGTCGTCGGCACAGGCTCGGTCGCCACCGATGTCGCTCCCAACCTATGAGTGCTCAACGCCTTTCGGCGTCATCGTCGTCGGCACTCGCTCGGGCCGGGGCGTTGAGCACGATCGTCCGGAGTGCTCAACGCCTTTCGGCGTCATCGTCGTCGGCACCAGCTCGCCCGCCTCGCTGACAGCAACACGGATCGTCGTGCTCAACGCCTTTCGGCGTCATCGTCGTCGGCACTCCCGCCGCAACTCCTCTGGCGTCGGAGGCGCAGGGTGCTCAACGCCTTTCGGCGTCATCGTCGTCGGCACGCGGGCGGCGGAGGGGTCAGGCCCGCCGGCCGAAGTGTGCTCAACGCCTTTCGGCGTCATCGTCGTCGGCACACCCGAGGCGTGCGCGAAGCGGTTGTGCAAGGATGTGCTCAACGCCTTTCGGCGTCATCGTCGTCGGCACCTCTGCCGGTGTGTAGATCCGCTCTGACTCGACTCGGTGCTCAACGCCTTTCGGCGTCATCGTCGTCGGCACGGCGCGCGACGAGCTCCGCAAGGCGCTCCCGGAATTGTGCTCAACGCCTTTCGGCGTCATCGTCGTCGGCACTCGGTCAGCAGGCGTCGATCTATCGGCGGCCCCTGTGTGCTCAACGCCTTTCGGCGTCATCGTCGTCGGCACGCGGGCGGTGGAGGTGGCTCAGGCCCGGCGGCCGGAGTGTGCTCAACGCCTTTCGGCGTCATCGTCGTCGGCACCGCCGGGCCCCGATCAGGTCGCCGGGCAGATGCGATCGTGCTCAACGCCTTTCGGCGTCATCGTCGTCGGCACGTCCGGCGTGAACCGGACGAGCCCGTCACGCTCGGGTGCTCAACGCCTTTCGGCGTCATCGTCGTCGGCACGACCGCCGACGGGAGCACGGCCGCCGTGTGGAGCGGTGCTCAACGCCTTTCGGCGTCATCGTCGTCGGCACCGGCGGCCTGGGTCCGGGCGCTGGTCGAGCGCAAGGCGGTGCTCAACGCCTTTCGGCGTCATCGTCGTCGGCACGCTGATCGGAGCGGGCGTCACGTGATCCGGAAGGTGTGCTCAACGCCTTTCGGCGTCATCGTCGTCGGCACATGCCGGCCGCCTTGGTCTTGCCGGCGCCGGTGCCGGGTGCTCAACGCCTTTCGGCGTCATCGTCGTCGGCACCCCGCGATCTGCCAGCGAGTAAGGGGCGTCGAGTTGTGCTCAACGCCTTTCGGCGTCATCGTCGTCGGCACTCGCTCGGCCGGCGCCAACCACTCCGCAGCAAGCAGTGCTCAACGCCTTTCGGCGTCATCGTCGTCGGCACCCCCTCACCCCGGAGGATCGATCGGTCATACTGCGCGTGCTCAACGCCTTTCGGCGTCATCGTCGTCGGCACTCGTCAGGCGGAGATTGCGTATGACCGTGCGTACCAGGTGCTCAACGCCTTTCGGCGTCATCGTCGTCGGCACGTCCGGGTCGGGTCCTTCTGCTGCACCTTGCGGGGTGCTCAACGCCTTTCGGCGTCATCGTCGTCGGCACCCGGCCAAGGCATAGGAGCCTGCCTCCGCGTCGAGGGTGTGCTCAACGCCTTTCGGCGTCATCGTCGTCGGCACCGGCCGTCGATGTCGCCTACGGGGCCCAAATCCAAGAGTGCTCAACGCCTTTCGGCGTCATCGTCGTCGGCACCAGACGAACCGTCGGTGCCCATAGACCAGCGACCAGTGCTCAACGCCTTTCGGCGTCATCGTCGTCGGCACCGTCAGCGTCCCGGCCCGATCCGGCCGGGTCGAGGTGTGCTCAACGCCTTTCGGCGTCATCGTCGTCGGCACCAGAGCGGCGAGGCCAACCGAGCCGTGATCAGCGGTGCTCAACGCCTTTCGGCGTCATCGTCGTCGGCACGCTGACACAGGTGGCCACCGGCTCGTGTCGTCCTGGTGCTCAACGCCTTTCGGCGTCATCGTCGTCGGCACCCCCCATCCGTTGCAGGAGTTGGTTGAGGAGAAAGTGCTCAACGCCTTTCGGCGTCATCGTCGTCGGCACGAGCGGATCGCCCAGCGGATCCAGGGCTTGATCTCGTGCTCAACGCCTTTCGGCGTCATCGTCGTCGGCACGTCAGGCCGCCAGTGGAGGGCACTGCCGGCGCGTGTGCTCAACGCCTTTCGGCGTCATCGTCGTCGGCACCGTCGGGGAGCTGGCCGCGATCGAGGAGTGGCAAGTGCTCAACGCCTTTCGGCGTCATCGTCGTCGGCACGACCGTGTTACGGGTGGCGAGGAGTTTGTCCAGCCCGTGGTGCTCAACGCCTTTCGGCGTCATCGTCGTCGGCACTCCCAGCCGACCGGCAGCTCGCCGGAGTCCAGGAGTGCTCAACGCCTTTCGGCGTCATCGTCGTCGGCACCGACGCCCTTCAAGGCGGGCGGCCAGTCGTTCGCGTGTGCTCAACGCCTTTCGGCGTCATCGTCGTCGGCACCCGCTAACCCCCGGAGTGCCATCATGCTCCCCTACCTGTGCTCAACGCCTTTCGGCGTCATCGTCGTCGGCACCCCCGTCCATCCTTCCTACGCCATGCTTGGGGGTGGGGTGCTCAACGCCTTTCGGCGTCATCGTCGTCGGCACCACTGCGACGCGAACCACCGTTCAACCTCGCTGGCCAGTGCTCAACGCCTTTCGGCGTCATCGTCGTCGGCACGCGTCCGACCCCGGTGCTTGCCGAAGGGCAAGGTGTGCTCAACGCCTTTCGGCGTCATCGTCGTCGGCACAGGACTTGGTCCAGGTGTTGGAGATCACGATCTTGGTGCTCAACGCCTTTCGGCGTCATCGTCGTCGGCACCCGGGCAAGAGGGATTCACCCTCGCGGATCCGGAGGTGCTCAACGCCTTTCGGCGTCATCGTCGTCGGCACGAACCCGAGGCCCCTCGACCGGAGGGCGATCGAGGTGCTCAACGCCTTTCGGCGTCATCGTCGTCGGCACGTCTCCCGACGTCGCGGGCGTCCGGGTCACTCCGGCGAGTGCTCAACGCCTTTCGGCGTCATCGTCGTCGGCACCCCACCCTCCTTGTCGAAAGTATGCATTTAAGCATAGTGCTCAACGCCTTTCGGCGTCATCGTCGTCGGCACAAAGATCGTTTTTCACAACATGGAATTCGGCTCCATGTGCTCAACGCCTTTCGGCGTCATCGTCGTCGGCACCCCCGAGCATCCACATGACGGGCATTGCTGGCCCTTGGTGCTCAACGCCTTTCGGCGTCATCGTCGTCGGCACATGCCAGGGGTCAGAGGGGGAGTGGGTTGCGAGCGAGTGCTCAACGCCTTTCGGCGTCATCGTCGTCGGCACTTCGACCGCCACCGGACTGCCCGGGAGATGCTCCGGTGCTCAACGCCTTTCGGCGTCATCGTCGTCGGCACGCGGCCGACTCGGGGGGGTAGACGATCTTCAGCGCGTGCTCAACGCCTTTCGGCGTCATCGTCGTCGGCACCGAGGATGTAGAGCACGGGGCCCCATTCGGCGATGGTGCTCAACGCCTTTCGGCGTCATCGTCGTCGGCACGGCCGGGGACCGTGGCACGGCGGCGGCCGGGTACGTGCTCAACGCCTTTCGGCGTCATCGTCGTCGGCACGCCTGTTACTAACTGTAGTGATCGCTTGGGGTAGCGGCAAGCGTTTTCAAGGATTTCGGGAGGTCGCCCCTTGGGTCGTCGAGATTGCCGCGATCGGGGGAGGGGGGGCGGGGCCGAAGTGGTTTCATGGAAACCACTTAAAGCAAAGCAAGCATCGTCCTGGTTGCCAAAGAGCTGGAACTTCATGATTGAGAACGGGTTGTGTCACGCCTGCGGGTTGGGACCGGACGACGATCGGGAATGCATGATCGGCGGTTGGACGTGGTCAGAGGATGCGATGGGGCTCGGGACCCGCCGGCCAGTCCGGCGCCTTGAGGGAGGAATGGGTCGTCTGCATCCCGCCGACGCAGCGGGAGCAGAGGGGGATCATCAGCAGGTCGTCGTCCGGGGCGAGCACCTCGGTCAACTCCCAGCGTAATCGCTGCATCCCGGCCGGTGTCAGCCAGCAGCGGAAGACCGAATGCTGCAATCGCTGCCCCGCTCCCTCCAGCACTCCGGCGCAGCGCCGGAGCCGGGCCGGGTCGTGGACATCGTAGCAAACCAGCCACCAGCGGGCATCGCTCATGTCATCCGTCTCCCGGGCTAGCGCAGGCGCATCCGGGCGAACAGGCCGGGCTCGCCGCTCCACTCCTTCTCCAGCAGGCGGGCCTCGAGCTCCAGCGTCCGGGCGTAGGAGAGCGAGTAGCCGAGGACCGGGTGCTTCCACTGCTCGTCGAGCCGGGCCTCGAACAGGCCGATCGCCTTGCGGCGGCCAGCATCCGAGAGCCAGACCTTGGCCCTGGTCGCGACGAAGTCGGCATCGGGGTCCCACTGGCCGCGGTTGAGCGAGCCGATCAGGGGCATGTCCCAGAGCGGCACGCGGAACAGCTCCATCAGGTCCAGCACGAGCGGATAGGCGGCGCTGCGCGGGGTGTGGAAGAACCCGAGCGACGGCTCCAGCCCCGAGGCGAGGACGGCCCGCATCACGGCGGCGTGCAGCAGGCCGTAGCCGAAGCCGAGCAGGGCGTTGAAGCGGTCCAGCGGGGGCCGACGCGACCGGGAGGAGTACCGCAGTGTGTCGGGGACCGAAGGTCCGAGCAGCCGTCCCAGGGCGCGGAAGTAGGCCGCGGCGGCCGAGCCCTCGAAGCCGCGGAGCGCGTCGCGGGAGTCGGCGGCGTCGAGCGAGGAGAGGGCCGATCGGATGAGGACCAGCTCCGGGAGCATGGCCTGACGGGCGGGCTCGTCGCCTCGGGTCGCTCGGAGCAGGTAGCGATGCTGGCCCTCGATCTTGGCCCGGGCCAGCGCGCGGGCCAGGCGCAGGCAGGTCTCTTCGTCGGCCAGGGCGCGGTACTGGCGGACCCGGCGCTGGACCTGCCCGGCGGTGGCCGTCAGGCTGGCGACGTGGCGTCCGGAGGTCGAGAGCCAGTGGACCGGGATGCCGAGGTCGGCGCAGAGGGCCAGGGCCTGGGTCGTCGCCTGGGCGTGGCCGTGGAGCAAAAGGCTGTCGATCTCGCGGATGGGATGCCTGGTCGACGGCTCGCCGTCGGGAGGCGTGACGACCAGAGTCTCGCCGGAACGGCCGACGCGGGCGCCGGCGGTCAGCACGTGCAGGCTGGTGCCGTCACGATCTGGCGGGAAGAGACGGACCGCCTCGCGGTGGGGATCACCCGAGGCGCGCGCCTCCTCGGGCAGGCAGACCGGGGCCAGCGAGCACCGGACGCAAAGCCGCTCGTTCTCGGCCACCGGGGGCCGCTCGGTCGACTCCCGGAGCCTCCTGGCCTCGGCGACCGCCTCGGCCAGGTCCCTCTTCGCCAGGTCGGTGATCGGGATTCGCACGGTCACGTTGTTGGCATGGTAGCGGATCCGCCCTTCGGAGACGTGCTGTCCCGTGGCCGCCTCGATGAGAACGGCGTAGGCGATCACCTGGAGCCGGTCGGAGGGCCAGGCGGTGTGGGTTCCCCCCTCGTGCCGGGAACGGCCTCGCTTGTGCTCGTAGGGAATGAGCGACCCATCCCGTCTCCGCACCGCGTCGACCTTGCCGACAAGCCCCAGCGCGCGGTCCTCCAGCTCGAGCTGCGTCCGATCTCCCTCCTCGTCGGCCTCCAGCGAGGCATGCAGCTCGCGACCGGCGTAGATCACGGCGTTGGGGGCCTGGAGGCCCTCGACCTCGGTCAGGTAGAACAACCGGCGGCAATAGCCAAGGTCGTGGAGCGAGATGACCCGCAGCGGCGGGTCGTGGGTCCCGGCGATCATGGCAATCCTTTCTTCTTCGAGGTTCTGACGGGAGCCGGCTCAGGCGGCGGTTCGATCGCGGTCCAGGCGTCATCGGGGATCGACTCGCCCGCCGGCTCGGCAGGGGCGAACAGGTCGGACCGGGTCCGGGACATATCCCGGCGGTCGATCCAGGTGGTCAGCCTCGTGGAATGGGGGACCGCCCCGACATGGGACCGGACGCGACAGTACCAGAGAGCGGTTCTGGGTTCTTCGCAGATCTCGATCTTGTCGATCAGAAAGGCGTTGTCCCCGAGGAAGGGCAGGCCATACGTGCGCCGCGACTGCGGCGCATCTCGATCCAGCGCTCGCCGGATGCGGCCTTCGACATCCGGGTATTCCTCAGTCTCGTCGAAGTCGAGGGCGACGATGGCGCGGAGGTCGGAGAGAAATTCGCGACGAACTGGCGTGATATTGTATTTGTTCCCTTTGGCATCCTCCTTCCGCGCCTTGCCGGAAGCCCCGACAGGATAGTTGTGGAGCTGCTGGTAGATCGTGTGAACCGTCGGGTATGGGCCTCGGGGGTTGTCGGGGTCGGCTCCCAGGGCGATCCGTGCCCGGGGGAGGCCGAATGCGGTGACGGTCATGGCCGAGCCATCGTCTCGCCGGGTTTCGATCCCGGCGAGGTTCAGGGCCAGACCGTAGGCGGCCGACGGGGTGAGAAACCCTGCCGTCGGCCGATACCAGCCGGCGGTGAAGGTGCGGAAGGCCGCGAACGGCGCCTGGACGTAGAGGCGGAGCATGGTCGTCACGCCCCCTTCGCTGGGAACGCCGTCTCACCGACCGTGGCCAGGAGCCGTCGCGGGTCGCGGTCGAGAGTCACGCCCTTCTCGGTGAGTGCCTTGATCGCCTGGTCCGGCATGTCTTTGACAATCTTGCCGCCAAGGTAGAATTCCCGCTCCTTCCCCTGGAAATCCCCCTTCGTGAGAATCGCGTCCACGACCTCCGGGAAATTCCCAGCCGAGTCAAATCCGTAGGTGTCATATCCGGCGACAAGCTGATCGGTGAGCCGCACAACGATGCTCGCAGGGGCCATCTCGAAGTAGCTGCGAGCGTGGTTGCCGGCGACGTTGTTCAGTTCGCCGATGGCTCGGAGCAGGGCCTTGGTCCAGTCAGGCTTGGCCTTGCAATCGTCGAGGTTCAGGGCGAAGGGATACTGAAATGCCGTCAGGACCGTCTCGCGATGGAGCAGCGCCGAAGTCTTGGCATTCCTCCAAGGGCTGTCCTCGGAGGTCAGCGGTGACTGGGTGAACACGGCGTTATTGCGGAACGGTTCGATCCCGCGTGCCAGATTCATCCGCAGGACCGAGTCACGTTTGAATCGGAACGCCGATACATCACGACCCGATTTCTTGATGGCATCAAGGATGCCCTTGCGGTCCTTCCCGGTGGCGGCGACGAGGTAGCCGAAGAAGAAGTCGTCGGCGTACGTATCGGGGTCGGGGTAGTCAGCAAACCTGACCGCCAATTGCTCCTCGTCGTTGAGCCGAGTCCGGTTGCAGGTCAGGCCGTAAGCGGCCAATGTCTCGCGCAGGGCATTCCGCATCGACTCGGGCGAGATGATCGGGTACTCGAACCGGCCATAGGTGATCTTCTGGATCACCGCGCGGTTCTCCTCGCTCTCGCCACGATAGTTGGCCGACGGGGCAGGATAGGTCATGACGGTGGCAAAGAGGTTCATGAGAGTCTCCCTTTGGCTTCGACGTCCCGGGGGCGAACGTTGAACGAGGTGGCAGAGACGGCGATCATGGCGATGGCCTTGACGTCTTCCCACGAGAGGCCCGGACGGGCCACCGGATTGGGTTCCGGCCTGGTCATCAATGTGCGGATGAGGAACTGGTAGTCGTCCTTCGGAAGGTACTGGGCGACCGAGCAGATCGAGCCGGCGAAGTATTCCACGAAGTCCTGATCGTGGCGCGACCGCATCGCCAAAAAAGCGTCGGAGCAGACGCGCTGCTGGGCCTCGCGGAATTCGGGCGGATAGATGGGCCGTTCCTTGCCGCTGACGATCTTCTTGGGGAAGTCCTTGGCCTTCTTCCCGGTCTTGACCTCGGCCCGACTCTTGACGTACTCGTTGACCAACCGCTGAATGATGACGGCCAAATGCTGAAGGCGTTCGTCATTACTCATCTCATCAATCCTCATGTCATACACCTCCTCATAGGAGTTACGGAGAAGCTCCCGGGCGTCCCGACCGAAACGGGGAAGGAACCGGGGCGTGTCGTCTCCCTCGATAAAGAACCACGCGGGGTACTCGGCGAACAGTTCGATCATCCTGGCGGTCCAGGGCTCATCCTGGACCAGGGCTCGCATCAGCGTGGCCCGGAACAGCGGATGACGATAGTCTCTCACGATCCGCTGATATCGCTCGACGAGGCGGGGGCGGTCGACGACGCGATCGAACAACAGCATTTTGATATTGTTTCTATTCTTTTGCATGTGGTATGACTCGACGGCCCGGACGCTGTGACCCCATTCCGCCGACCAGGCTTTGTCGGCCCCCGTCGTCCGGATCAGTCCACGCGCTGAATCTCCCGTCGCGGATCGGTGCAGAGCCCGGCCCGCCCGCCGCTCGGCGGCCTCCTCTCCGGTTTCCGACTTCAGGTGACGCAGGACTTCCAAGCCGGCCTGGGCGGGAAGATCGATGCGAGCCTGGGCCGGCAATCGTCCGCCGGTGTCGGTGGCGAGATTGGAGAGGATGGCAGGAAACGCGACACGGAACTCGCGGAGGTCCGCGACATCGGGGATCGCCAGGACATAGCCAGCACGTTCGACCTTCGCGTCCTTCTTGTTCACCACCTGGGGAATGAAAGTCAGCACGACCACTTGCCAGAAGTGCAGGAGCAAATTGTGGTCGACACGCCCAGAGAACGGGACGGTCTCAGCGTTGACCGCCTGAGCCCCGAGCAACAAGGCACCGGAGATCGGATCCGTCTTGAGCAGGCCCTTCGCCTGCCCTTCCTGAAAGTCGAGGACCGCCGCCCAGGCCGCCGCCCCCTCGCCGCAGTGACCCGAGTTCGCCACTTGCTCGAAAGGGGCTCGCGAACGGACGTTGTTGCCGCCCCGGGGTATCTCCCAAACCATCTGCCGCCACAGATCCAGCCACGGCTTCCGATCCGGCTCGAGATGGCGGGCCAGGCAGGGGGCCTGAGGTTGCACAACGTCGTAGGCGAATCCGCGGGTCTTCGTCACCTCGCCCGTCTTCGGGTTTGGCTTCTCGATGACGTGCTCGCCGGGCTTTGGATCGACGCCCGCCCATTTACTGGGGACGACGACCTCAACCAGCTTCGCGGCATACAGATCGTCGAAGACGCCCTGCATCGATTCTCGGGTGAACGTAATCCGGGCCGAGGTGGCGGTCAGGCTCGCCTCGTCGATCTCCGGGATGAGCCTTGGGTCACGGCGGTTGCCCTCCGGTCCCATGGAGTCAATCTGGAGGATCAGCCCGGCCAGGCCGGCGCGGTGTTGCGCCGTGGGAAGATCGTGGAGATCGAAGGTCAGGGTGATCCGCTCGGGTGGTGGTTTCTTAGCCATTGTGCTTGGCTCCCTGGTCGGGGCGCTTCCGGTCGTCGAAGCCGATCCGTGGTTCGTAGCGAGTCCCGTCGGCAATCCAGAGCCAGCGGGGGAGACGTGACGCCTCGGGGTTCACCGGCCTGGCGAGGTGGCGCGGGGCGGGGACGACGAAGCCGTCGATGGGTTGCTTCGCGGCGATCGCGGCGAGCACCTTCGATTCGTCGATGTCGAGGATGCTCGGTACAGAGTATTCATCCGTCTCACGGAATGACTCGACTCGTCCCACGGCGAAGGGGCCACTGTCGAGGAACGGGCAGAGCTTGCTCGGCTCGACCTGGCCTGGATCCAGCTCCTGATAGGTCCGATCCAGTTCGGCTTGCGAGACGTCGCGGCCGGCAACCCTGTCCACGAAGCACGCCGCAAGGGCCAGTTCCTCTTTCTCGTAGGGTTTCTCCCGCCCGGCCTCCGGCCTGAGGACGTAAACGCGCCCCGGAGGTTGCTTCCGCATCCGGGACGGGTCGCGGTTGCAGCGGCCCATCCGCTGGATCAGGGAAGCGATCGGCGCCAGTTCGGTGACGAGGATCTCCGCGTCGAGATCCAGAGACATCTCGCAGACCTGGGTCGTCGCCCCAAGCAACCCGCGGGGCCTGGCGTCGTCCTTGACAGCGTCCTGGAATGCCCCAATCAGCTCCTTGTGCCGAGCTTGGCGATGCGCGAGCTTGAACCGACTATGGTAACAGTAGCAGGAGACGGCAGTTCCGAATGGATCGACGTAGCCGTCTCCCGTGTCGAAGTCATTGAATGTGTCCTGGCAGTCGCTCACCCGGTTGGATACCCAAAGCACTCGTCGTCGCTTCTCGAGCTCTTCGGCGATAAGCTTCCGGGCCTGGTCCCGCTCGATCCATTCGATGTGATAACGGGGGTACTCCGAGTCGTGGTCTGACTTGGCGTGAGTGTCCTCGACGAACTCAACCAGGCCGCAGTGATCCACCAGGTCCTTCCGCCGGGATTCCGGGAGCGTGGCCGTCATGCACAGCACCGGGATCTCCGGAAACTCACGGAGGAACCGTTTGAGGGTCGCGAACATCGACCTGTCAAAGCTATGAACCTCATCGACGACCAGGACCGACTCGGCCAGCACGGGCAGCGTGCAGAGCGGGCCGTAGGCGTACTGCATGAACGGGAAGAACTGGTCGGCGGTCGCTGAGAAGATTCGCTTACCCCAACACCCGATCGCGAAGAGCCGGGGGTCGGTCGCATAGCTCGCCCGGTCGTGGCGGGCGTCGTCGGGGTTGGAGAACATTCCCTGCAGTTCGTAGGCGGCCGTGCCGCTTAACAGCGCGGCCTCGGCCTCCGGGGCCCAGGAGACGTAGTCGCGGAACCCTTCCGTTGCCGTGGCCCGCGTGGGGTAGAGGAACACGACGCGAGCCGCTGGCCGTTCGTCGAGCCGGGCCGTGATCCAGTTCCAGGCCGCCAGCGTCTTTCCCGCCCCGCACGAGGCCGTCATCAGAACCCGGGGCCCGAGCGTCGCCAGCGTACACTGAAAGGGCTTGAATCCGCCCCGGCCCCGAAAGGACTCGCCCCGCGACTCGTCCCATCGCCCTCGCCCCCGGAGGTCGGCGATCCGACGCTCCACGACCTCTCGCCAAACGAAGTCCCCCGTCAGCTCCTCCGCGAAGCAGTTTCTGATCCAGCGAACCAGCACGCCGCGGACGTCCTCATCCCCATCGCGATCCATCCGGACTGATGCCGAACCGGCAGCATCGGCGACGATCAGCGCCGCGCGGACGGCCGCAATCCACCGCCGCCGATCCCGCTCCTGGTCGTCAAAGAGTTCGCTCCTCGCCCTCCTGAGGATTGTCGAGATGGCCCGGCTTCTTGCTTCGATGTCCGATTCCTTCCAGCGGGTCCTCCGCGGCGTAGGGGTCAGAGGTAATGCGGAGCAAGGTGCTCCAACCTCGGCCTCGATCAGCCGGCAGATTGCCAGGTAATCCTCGTGATCGGTTCGGATCCGCACAGTCCCCTTCGTGCCCAGTAGTGGAGATTCGATGGACTGCTCGCTGGCCTTCACATGATGCGAGATCACCGCCGCCAGGATGACGACCTCGTCGAGCCCCTGACGGCGCAGCCAGTCCAGCACCGACGGCTCCGCGAGCAGCAGCCCGCTCAGGTGCTCGTGGCGGAGGACCTGACCCGCCGCATGATCGTCGGCGCCCACTTCCCCCTGGAACCCTTGGTTCGCCTTGCCCCAGTCATGCGCCGCGGCAGCGACGCGGAGATGCTTGCGAAACCGTTCGAATTCTGACCCGTTGATTCCGAAGAATTGGAGCCAAGACCGCCCCAGCCGGGTCGGCCCGCCGGGGCCTCCGAAAAGGGCGTTGGCAGCCGTCAGCACCAACTCCGTATGTCCGACGAGCGTACGTGCCAGGTCGGTCCCTTCGCCCGACTTCGCCATGAGCGGACGATCATTCATCGCCTTACCCCCGAGAAGACCGCGAGACCGGAATCGGAACCCGGAACCGGTCCTCTCACACCGGGGCCGGCTCCGGGCGGCTTGGAGCGAGGGGGACAAACACTCCGCAGCCCATCCGGCGCCGGCTGCCCAAGCCGTGCTCCTGGAGCCGCAACGAGTCCTCGGCGGTCAGCCCGGAGACCGAGACGGCGTAGCCGACGATCCGCTTCCCCTTGATCCGGATCACCTTGCGCGATGGCTGGCCTGGTCGATCCGGGTCGGGGGAGGGAAGAAACCCCAACTCGCCCTCGACTCCCAGCCCCGCCAGTTGCGAGCGCAGGCTCGTGGCGACCTCCTCGGGCTCGATCAGCCGGCCGATCGTCACGAGCCGAGACGACAGTCGAGACGCCGCCCGCAGCGGCTCGACCCGGGGTACGCCCACCGCCAGGCGAGAGCCGTCCAGGTCGAGCGTCCGGCCGGCGATCTTCAGGTAGCGTCCGATCTCCTCTGACGGCAGCCGGATCCTCAGGCGGGACTGCGGGACCAGTGTCAGCCGCCTCGGCTCGGTCCGGATCCCCCGGATCGGGTGCACGCCGATGCGGCGGTCGCCGTGCAGCTCGGGCACGAGGCGGCTCAGCGCCCCAAACAGGGCGTAGCCGTAGTCCAGCGGGATGGTCGCGGGCTGGAGGGCGAAGGCGAGGTCCACGATCGGCATCGTCATACCTCCGAAGATCGGGGGTCCGTAGGCATCGAGAGGATCAAGAGCGAGCACGGCGGTGGCGACGGGGGCCCGGCGGGGACCGATAGTTCGTCAGGGTCCGCTCCAGAGCGGCTTGGATCCGCTCTCGCAGCTCGGGAGGTTCGAGCGCCTCGCAGTCCGGGCCCCACGAGAGAACCCAGCGCTCGACCTCGCGCAGGTGGCCCAGCTCCATCGCCAGCACCAGCTCGTTGTCGGTGCGATGCTCGGCGACCTGGCTCGGGTGCCAGACCCGCTCGGCGACGTACCGGGCGGCCGAGCCGGTGAAGCGCAGTCGGACCCGGTACACTTCGCCGGGGCCGCCGCGCAGGACGGCCAGCGAACCGGCCAGGTACTCCTCGATCCGGAAGCCCTCCGGCGGAGCGAAGGTCTCTTCGGTAACTTCCAGCGCCCGGATCCGGCCCGGGGCGAACATCCGGATCTCTCCCCGAAGGTGGCAATGGCCCACGAGGTACCAGGAGCCGTCCACCTGGGCCAGGTGGTAGGGATCGATCGCGCGTTGGGACCGGCCGGACGTCGCCGAATCGTAGTCCAGGACCACCCGACGCCGGTGCAGGACCGCGCCGGTCAGGTTTCGGAAGAGGGCCGGGTCGAAGGGGGCCTCGGCCGTCGCCCGAACCGAGAAGGCGGCTCCCAGTTCGCCCAGGTCGATCGTCACCGCCTCCCCCAGAGCCGCGGTCATCTTGCGGAAGGCCCGCTCCAGGTCCGGGCCGTAGGGAGTTCCCCCCCACTGCCGGAGCACTCGCTCGGCCAGGAAGATCGCCACCAGTTCCCCCTCGGTCAGGGTCCAGAAGGGAAGGCGGTACGTCGGGTCGGTGTAGCGGTAGCCGCGCCGCCGGGCGTCGTAGGCCAGCGGCGCCCCGAGCCGGTCGCGCATGAAGTCGATGTCGCGCTGGATCGTCCGGGGAGAGAGTTCCATGCGCTCGGCCACCGAACCGGCGTTGGGGTATTGCCCCGCCCGGATGGCCCGGTCCAGCTCGGCGATCCGCTCCAGGGGTGGACGGGTGGCGTGACGCACGTCGACTCGCCTCCGTGTCTCAATGGAAGCATGGTCCACTCGTGGCGTGAGACAGTCTAACCGTGGTGGTATGACAACGATAGTCGCAGCACCGGTTTCGTTTCGTCTTGCCTCGTCTCGACTCGACTCGACTCGTCATTCCGCCCCGCTCGGCCGGAGGAATGAGCGGCGACCGACCGGGAAGGCGACCACGGGCAGGCGACCCCATCGAGGCATCCCCACGGGGCGATCCCGGGAGTGATCGCGTTCCGGGATGGCCGCTGGCCAGTCGAGCCGGGGGGCTGAGGCCGGTGCTCGAAGGCGAAGGCTTCGACCCCCCCGAACCTTCCGGGGGGGGTTGTCTGTCGGGGCGAGGCCTGGGATGGTGGGGACCCGACTCGGATCGAGCGAAGTTCGAGCAGCAGGAGACAGGAGGGGACGATGGGCTTTCGACCGATGGCGGGAGTGGCGGTGGTCCTGGGGGTGTCGGTCGCCTCGGCGGCGGGGCTCCCCGAGCGGCCGAACATCATCCTCTGCATGGCCGATGACCAGGGATACGGCGACGTGGGGTATTCCGGCAATCCGGTCCCCCACACGCCGACCCTCGACGCGATGGCCGCCTCTGGTTTGCGGCTCGATCGGTTCCTCGCGGCGGCACCCGTCTGCTCGCCGACCCGGGGGAGCGTCATGACCGGCCGGCACCCCAACCGCTTCGGGTGTTTCCAATGGGGCTATGAACTCCGGCCCGAGGAGGTGACCATCGCCGAGGTGCTCCGGGACGCCGGCTACGCGACCGGCCATTTCGGCAAGTGGCACCTGGGATCGGTTCGCCAGGGGGGCTCGAACAACCCCGGGGACTCGGGGTTCGAGACCTGGCTCTCGGCCCCCAACTTCTACGACAACAACCCGATCCTGAGCCGGGAAGGGACCGCTGTCCCCCTGGAAGGCGAGAGCTCGATGGTGGCCATGAACGCGGCGATCGACTTCATCGACCGGTCCCTGGAGCAGGACCGACCCTTCCTGGCGGTCGTCTGGTTCGGGTCCCCCCACAATCCCCACGAGGCGACCGAGGAGACGATGGAGCCGTACGAGGACCTCCCTCCGGGGCTCCGGCACTACTACGGGGAAATCACCGGCATCGACCGGGCGATGGGCACGCTCCGCACCGCGCTCCGGGATCGGGGGATCGCCGGCAACACGCTCGTCTGGTACACCAGCGACAACGGCCCTCAAGGTGGCCGCAACGGGCTCGGCTCGGCCGGCGGCCTGCGGGGCCGCAAGGGGACGGTCTACCAGGGCGGCCTCCAGGTGCCGACGATCATCGAGTGGCCGGAGGCCATCCCCGAGCCCCGGTCCAGCGATCTGATCTGCGGGTCGGTCGACATCCTGCCAACCGTGCTGGAACTGGCCGGTGTAGCGTACCCGCAGCCGGGCCGGCCGCTGGACGGGATCAGCCTCGTGCCCCTGATCGAGGGGACCATGGCGGCCCGCCCGAAGCCGATGGGCTTCTGGGACTACCCGGCCCCCGGTCGATCGACACCCAGCGCCGCCATCATGGCCGCCCACTTCGAGGCCCAGGAGGCCGGCCAGCCGCTCCCGCCCGAGCTTCCTCCCGAACCGACCGGGCCCGAGGAGCGGCTGATCGCCGCCTTCGAGGCCGGCGAGGAGCTGCCCGGTCACTCGGCCTGGATCGACGGCCGGCACAAGCTGCACCGCATCCCCGGCGAAGCCGGCCGGATCGCCTTCGAGCTGTATGACCTCGACGCCGACCCGGCCGAGTCGACCGACCTGTCCACCGTCGAGCCGGGCCGCGTCGCCGAGCTGGCCGGGGCGCTGGCCGCTTGGCAAGCCTCGGTCGTCCGGAGCCTCCGGGGCGACGACAATCGGACCAGGGACGGGCGATGACGCGACGGGAGGGCGGCCCCCCGAAGCCGCTCACCGTGAGTGGCGATGGCGACGAGAACCGCACCGCCGGGCTTTCCGAATCGCGTCGGCGCAGGGCGCCAGGAGGACAACGGCGCCGAGGGAGTGGCAGGGGCCTCGTGCCGACGCATCGGGCGTCGGCCCGGTTGAAGGAGGCCGCCGCCATCCCCCGATCCCTCCGTTCGGCCCCGCACCTCGACCCCGGATCGCATCGGCGGCTTCCCTCGATGCTCCACCGCCCGCCGTACAGGCCGAGAATCCCTGGAATCTCCGGTGATCGGTCGGTCGAGCCGCCAAACTCGCCGAGGAGCGTCCCGAACCCATCGCGGCCGAGGACTGAGCGGGGCCGCACGGGTCCCTTACCCCCTTGAACCAGCCACCCGCACCGAGGTCACCCTCGATGAACCGCGTTCCACCGCCGTACCGGGCGACGGTCGGCCGACACCACCGGGCCCCCTCCGCGGGCCGTCGCGGCGCCGGCAGGCGATCCCCCAAGGCCCTCGGGCCCTCGAGTGGCCCTTGACTCCTCGACCGCCGTCCGAATAATCAAGGTGCGGTCGGTTCTCGACTTCGCTCATTGAAACGGGGGCGATCCAGGTTCGACCGGATTGCTGAGGTGTCTGGCTGCATGCCGAGGTTGGTCGGCTGGCCTCGTAAAAAGCCGATCGAAACCATAACTGCCAACAACAACGTTGGTTCCTACAGCCTCGCCGCCTGACCGCGGTTGAGCTGCGTCGCGCCGGGGCTTCGCCCGTGGGCCTCGGCCGGCGACGACACAGCGGGCTCGTCCGATCCAAACCGCCCGTTGCGGATCGGATTAAACTCATGATGGGCTAAGCCGAAGGAAACCCTGTCGTTCGGGGATCCCAGGCCGACAACAAAAAGAACGACTACGCATGTAGACGCCTTCACCGACGGATCTCGGGACGCGGGTGCAATTCCCGCCGCCTCCACTACTTACGTCGATTGCCACCTCGTGACACTCGGCGTCAGCAGACGACGAAACCCCTTCCCCGGAAGGGGTTTCGTCGTTTTCCGGCCCGTCCTCGCCGTCGGCCTCGCTGCCAACCGCCTTCACCTCGCGACTCCCGACGTCGCCCGGAATGCAGTCTCTGTGCGGTCTATCGGGGCTTGCTGATGCCTTGGTGCGAGGAAGCCCGGCCAGCGCCTCGGACTGATCCTCGATCCCGCTGTGGGTGTACTTGGCCGTCTGCCGGATGTCGGCGTGGCGGGCCAGCTCCTTCGCTTCCATGATCGACGCACCGGACCGAACGAGCCCGATGATGTGGGTGTGCCGCCTCGCCGCGTGGAAATCGGCCAGCCCCTCGTGGGTCTCGTAGGGAATCCCGGCCCGCTCAAGGTCCTTCCGGACCATCGTGGAGGTCTTCCGACGGGCGAGCTTCGGGAAGAGCGGCTCATCCGGTTCGAGGCCAGCGAACCACTCACGCATCGACACGCCCGACGCTCGGAGACGTTCAGCACCCGGCGGACCCGCTCCACCGCCTGACGCCTCCGGGTCGGGCCGATCAGTTTCCCCGGAGGGCCTCCTGCAGGATCGCCTTGTCGAGCGTCAGGTCGGCGACCAGGGCCTTGAGGCGGGCGTTCTCCTTCTCCAGGTCCTTCAGCCGCTTCATCTCGTCGGCCTTCATGCCGCCGTACTGGTTCCGCCACCGGTCGTAGGTGTTCTCGGCCACGCCGAGCTTTTTGCGGATCTCTGGCACCGAGACGCCGTTGGCCAGGTCGGCATCGGCCTCCCGCAGCGTGCGGATGATCTGCTCGGGCGAAGGGCGGTTCCGCTTCATCTGAGTCCTCCTGTCCTCACGGGCGAGAATGACTCTCAAATCGGCTGGACCAGGATTCGGGGAGCAGGCCACCCCCGACCGTAAGCGTCCCTCGCCTGGATCGCGGGGTCGGCGCCCAGGAGACTGCCCGAGTTCATGGGGGAAGACGCTCTTGGCGCAGGACGGGAACATCAGTGACCTCGGCGCGAGCGCCGGCCCCCGGCGATCACCGCCGGCGAGCATCCCTTCGAGGCTGGTGAGGTCCCGGCCCCCCTTGAGCGTTCCTGGGGCGTCGGCGTGGCAGGTGAAGCACCTCGCCTCGAACAGGGGAGGACCTCGACCAAGCAGAGTCGCCCCTCCTCCTGGAGATCGCCCGGGAGATCCTCAGGTGCTCCCCGCCGAGAGCCCGCCCGGTCCTCGTACCCTTGATCGTCGGGAGGAAGCGCCTCCCGAACTGGAGGGGGACCGAGGCCGCCCTCGGCCCGCTCCGACGCGACCCGGGACCGGGGCAGGGGGGTGATCCGGGATCAGGCGATGACGTCCCGAACCACCTCGCCGTAAAGATCGGTGAGCCGGAAGTCTCGGCCTGAGTAGCGGTAGGTCAAGCGGGTGTGGTCCAGCCCCATCAGGTGCAGGATCGTCGCGTGGAAGTCGTGGACGTGCACCGGGTTCTCGGCCGGAGCGTCGCCGTACTCGTCGGAGACGCCGTAGCTGGACCCGCCCTTCACGCCGCCGCCCGCGAGGAAGCAGGTGAAGCACCGGTTGTGGTGCCCCCGGCCCCTCGGGGTGAGGTCCTGCCAGGGAGTGCGACCGAACTCCGAGCAGCCGACGATCAGCGTCTCATCGAGCAGCCCCCGCCTCCTCAGGTCGGCCACCAGGCCGGCGATCGGCCGGTCGATGTTCCGGGACAGAGCGCGGTGATCCTCGATGGTGTTGTGGCTGTCCCAGTTCGTGTTCGATCCCACGTCGAACAGCTCGACCACCCGGACTCCCCGCTCCACCAGCCTCCTCGCCGTCAGGCACTGGGCGCCGAAGGAGGCCGGGTCGCCGTCCTCGGCGCCGTACAGGGTCAGCGTCTCGGCCGACTCGCTCGAGAGGTCGAATGCCTCGGGGGCCTCGCGCATCAGACCGGAGGCGGTGTCGAACGTCGCCATGCGGGAGGCGAGTAGGTCGTCGCCGTCCCGGGCCGACAGGTGGGCCTCGTTCAGGTCGCGGAGCATCAGCGCCTCCAGCTCCCGGAGCGAGGCCGATTCGACCGGGCTCTGCACGTCGGGCATCGGCTCGGGGCCGGGCACCACCCGCACTCCCTTGTGATACGACGGCAAAAAGTTCGAATCCCACACCTGGAACCCGTTGTACGGTTCCTTCGCCGCAAGCACGACGAACGACGGCAGGTTCGTGTTCCTCGTCCCCAGGCCGAAGCTCACCCAGGAGCCGATGCTCGGCATCGGGATCGTCACCGACCCGGTGTGCATCCCCAGCGTGGCGGCCGAGTGCCCGGCCGAGTCGCCGTGCACCGTGTGCAGGAAGCAGAACTCGTCGACCACGCCGCCGACGTGCTCGAACAGCTCGCTGACCATCTTCCCGCACTCCCCCCGGGGGCGGAAGGCGTAGGGAGAGGCGAGCACCTTGTGGCGGCCGACCTCCTTGTCGTGGTCGGCCTGGAGCTTCGGCTTGTAGTCGAAGGTGTCCAGGTGCGAGAACCCGCCGGTCATGAAGAAAATGATCAGATGCTTCGCCTTGCTCGGGAAGTGCCCCGGCCTCGGCGCCAGCGGGTGGCCCCCGTTGGCGGCCGCGGCGATCGACAGGCGGCGATACATCCCCAGCCCGCCCGCGGTGGCGAAGGCCGAGGCACGCCGGAGCAGCGCCCGGCGGTTCATCGGTCCGGCGGCCATGGTGCGGTCTCCGTCTCTCGGCCTTCGTTCAATCCACGTAAAAGAATTCGTTCGAGGCGAAGACGGCTCGGGTCAGCGCCGACCACGCCTCGAGTTCGAGCGCGTCGTCCCCCTCGCACCCCTCGGAGGCGAGCCGGCTGGAATACGTCGCCAGGAACCGTTCCGCCCTCGACCGCTCCGACCCCGACGGCTCCCGGCCGAAGGCCGACAGGTACGCCAGGCGGAGCCGCGCCCCTGGGTCCGGCTCCGCCGCGATCAGGCGGTCGGCGAACCGCGAGGCCTGGTCGTGCACGAACGGGTTGTTCAGCAGGTAAAGCGCCTGCAAGGCCACCGTCGAGCTGTCCCGAGAGGCGGTCGACATGCTCGTGTCCGGGCCGTTGAACAGCGAGAGGTAGGGGTGCGGGTGCAGCCGCTGCACCATCAGGTAGACGCTCCGGTGCTCCGACGGGTACAGCGCCTTGAACTGGTGGTGCGCCGTGTACCGCCACTGCTCCACGTCCGGGAACGGGTGCGGCCCCGGCCGGCCGAGCCGGAGGTTCCCGCCCAGCGCCAGCAGTCTGTCCCGCAGCGCCTCGGCGTCGAGGGGACGGCGATCGAACCGCCAGTACCGGGCGTTCCCGGTGTCGACCTCCGCGTTGGCCGTGTCGATCCGAGAGGAGAGCTGATAGGTTGCCGACGTCATGATCTTCCGATGCATCGCCTTGATCGACCAGCCCGAGGCGACGAAGTCGGCGGCCAGCCATTCCAGCAGGTCGGGGTGGGTCGGCGGCGTCCCCCGGAGGCCGAAGTCGGAGGGGGTGGCGACGATCGGCTTGCCGAAGTGGTGCTGCCAGATCCGGTTGACCATCACCCGGGCGGTCAGGGCCTGGGGGGGCCCCTCGGTCAGCCACCGGGCCATCGCCAGCCGCCCGCTGCCCGTCTCGGGCAGCGCGATGACCCCGCTCGGGTCGAGCGCCCTGGGCACTCCCCGGGGGATCTCGTCTCCCAGGTCGCTCGGGTCGCCCCCCTTCTGGAGCCTCACGTCGGTCGGTTCGCCGTCCCGCACGGCGTAAGCCTTGGGGACCAGCGCCTCCGGACCCTCCTCCTCGAGCCGCGCGATCTCCGCCCGGATCCGATCCGCCTTCCTCCCCAGCGACCGACTCGCCTGGTCCAGCTCCTCCCGGACCCGTCCCGCCCGGTCCCCGACCCCGACGAACTCCTCGACGGCCAGCGCCAGGCCGAGGTCGCCAGCGCTCGATTCCGCCTCCTCCTCCACCTCGGCGAGGTCGGATCGGAGTCGTCCGATCGTCTCCGCAAGCTGGCCCTCGAACTCCGAGAGCCGAGCCGGCGGCACCAGCGGAGCGAACTCGCTGGGGCGGTGGTCCTCCTCGGCGCCGGCGAAGGGGAACTTCGTGCCGGCGAAGAAGCCGTAGAGGGCGTAATAGTCCCGGGCCGAGATCGGGTCGAACTTGTGGTCGTGGCAGCGGGCGCAGCGGAGCGACAGGCCGAGCACCACCTGGCCGGTCGTGTTCAGCGTATCCTCGATGATCTGGTGGATGTCCTCCAGCTTCCTTGTGCCGAACCGCTTCGACTGCGCGATGAACCCCGTGGCGATCACCCGAGGGTGTGACCGACGAATGATGTGGTTCGCGGCCCCTCCGGACTCGCTTACGCCGCCACCGGGTATCCCTCCCGGCTGAGCCTGCCCCAGAACTGCTCCCAGCGACCCGTCGTGTACGTCAACGCTCT
>NZ_RYZH01000076.1 GCF_003977685.1 Tautonia sociabilis
TGCCGACGTGGTGCACGGGAGTCCTCCGGTTCGGTGGGGCAGGAGTTCGGTTCTGCACCTCCAGTCTTCCACCGGCTCGGGGCCCCGGGCCCCGTCGGCTCGACCTCCCCTCTCATAGTTTCAATTCATTTCCGAAATCCTCGTTCTGGGAACAGGTTGCGTCGCTCGTTCCTGGCGTTCCAATGGGCGTTCCCGCCCGATCGACGGGCAGTCCCGAGGGAAGGAGGGACGCGGGCCGTTCGCGGCGGACCGAATGCGCGGAACGAACCCAACGGATTCCGGAAAGATGAGTTCAGAGAACAGCTTGCGTCAACACGTCCCAGCGCACCGGAGCGCACGTCGCTCGTTCCTGGCGTTCCAATGGGCCTTCCCGCCCGATCGACGGGTAGTCCCGAGGGAAGGAGGGACGCGGGCCGTTCGCGGCGGACCGAATGCGCGGAACGAACCCAACGGATTCCGGAAAGATGAGTTCAGAGAACAGCTTGCGTCAACACGTCCCAGCGCACCGGAGCGCACCGGAGGACGTCCTCGACCCGGGCCGATCGTCCTGCGGGCGGGCTCGGTTCCCGAGGTGCTCGGTGCTCCGAGCGATCTCCCCCCGGCCGGGACGGGGGGCGATCGGTCCTCGGGGGGCCTCGACCGGCCGGGCTCCGGGCCCTCCTGGTCACCCCGGACGTTCTTGCTCCCCCGCGATCGCGACCGAACCTGGTTCGTTTCCAGGACCTTCGGAAGGGAATCGGGGGGTGATTCTTGAACGCAACACGTGAGTTGACAAGGGGGGGGCATCGGCTACAATCAGCACGTCACCGCGTTTCTCACGAGGGGAAAAGCGCAACTGGGTCGCGTGGGGCCCGACGCCTTGGAAGGCAATTCCGAGGGGGCGGGGCCTTTTCGCGCGCCCGAGAGGAGGGAGGCGGGCTCGCAGCGGGCCTCACAACGCTCCCCCCGGTGACTCCCGTCCCTGAACCGCACCATGTCCCGTCGCGCCGGGAACATCGCCCCCCACTTCGTCTCGGGGCGATCCCTTCCTTGGGACTTCGACACCCTCGATCAGACAGACCCGATGCGATCCCACTCCGGCGAAATCTGCATGGTTCCCGGCTCCTATGCCTTCGACGGTTACGTCGAGGACGGCGGACCGGTGGTGGACGGGCTGGCCCGCCGATTCCGAGTCGAACTCAGGCGTTTCGACGTCTTCCCCATGGCACCGGAGTCGTCCCGCCTCTGCTACTGGCGGCCCGTCTCGGGTCAGGAAGCGGTCGGGGCGGGGCCGATCGCGAGGGAACCGCGATGGCTCCTCGCTCCGGGGGGGCCAGCGGCCCGATCGGAACGAGCGCCCGGCCGGGGTCTGCCCCGGCCGGGACGGCCCGATCGGCCGCCGATGGGCCCCAGGGGGTGGGGACCTAGGATCGACCACCCCCCGGGGAGGCCGGGGCCCTAGGTGCAACCGGCCTCCGGGCACTCCGTGCACGCAAGCTTCGGGCCGAATCTCGCCGGTCCCGCGTTCGACGAGCCGGGGGTGCCCTGTTGTCCGGCATCCGGCCGGGGGATAGGCTAGGTCGGCCCCGGGCCGTTTCGCTGGCGGCACCTTGATCAGCCAGCCGGCCGCCCTCGGCCCGCCGCCTCGAGGAGGATGCCTCATGATCCTTGCCCTGCTCGCCGTCGGTCTGCTGACCGTCTCCCCTCCCCAGGACGACGCCCCGGCCGGGGGCACGCTCCAGGTCCGCCGCGTCTTCGGACCCGAGATCGAGACGGGCCCCTACAAGCACCCCGCCTGCCTGGAGGAACTCGACGGCGGCGACCTGTACCTCGTCTACTACGGCGGCGCCGGCGAGTACGCCACCGACACGGCCGTCTACGGCTCCCGCCTGGCGGTCGGCTCCGACTCCTGGACCTCCCCCGAGGTGATCGCCAAGGACCCGCTCCGCTCGGCCGGCAACGCCGTGATCTGGCAGGCCCCGGATGGCCTGGTCTGGCTCTTCTACGTCGTCCGCTTCGGCGAGACGTGGTCGACCTCCCGCATCCAGTTCAAGATCTCCCGGGACGGCGCCCGGACCTGGTCGGATGCCTCGGTCCTGGCCACCGAGCCGGGCATGATGGTCCGCAACCGGCCGATCGTGCTCGACGACGGCTCCTACCTGCTGCCCGCCTACCACGAGACGGGCGAGGACACCGAGTCGGTCGGACCCGACAGCACCTCCCTGTTCTTCCGGTTCGACCCGAAGGAGCCCTTCGCCGGCTGGGAGGAACTCGGCCGCATCCGGTCGGCGAAGGGGAACATCCAGCCGGCGCCGGTCCAGCTGGACGACGGACGCCTTGTCGCCTACTGCCGCCGGGGAGGCGGCTACGGCCCGACGACCGACGGCTACCTCGTCCGCTCCGAGTCGCTCGACCGCGGCCAGACGTGGTCTGAGGGGGTCGACTCTTCCTTCCCGAACCCGAACGCCGCGGTCGACTTCCTCAAGCTCCGCGGGGGCCATCTCCTGCTCGTTTACAACGACAGCATGAGCCGCCGCACCCCCCTGACCGCCGCCCTCTCCACCGACGGCGACCGCTCCTATCCCCACCGCCGCAACATCGTCTCCGGCGACGGCGACTTCGGCTACCCCATCGCCTTCCAGGCCCGAGACGGCCGCATCCACGTTGTCTTCACCTCGGATCGCCGATCTGTGGTCAATCACGCGATCTTCGATGAAGCGTGGGTCCGGGGCGAGGGCGAGGGCGAGGAGTGAGGGGGGATGCCCTTCCATCGAGTCAAGGGCGGATGGTTCCTCCCCGGGCCGCGCTCTGTTCTCGCACTCTGTTCTTTTTTATGTCTCTGATCTTCTGCGGATTCGGAGATGTTAACTCGTGCTTGGATCTCTCGGCCCGGCCGGTCGGGCGGGGCTGTCGGGAGGGAGCGTGAGGTCGCCGGCCTCGGGGTCGGGGAAGCGGGGGTCGATGCCGGGACGGCCGTCGCGCTCGGGGAGGGCCAGGCGAGGGCGGTGGCCGGGGTCGTCGAGGCACGACCAGACGTTCCGGGCCAGCTCGAAGGTCTCGGGGGCGGTGCCGGGGCCGATGTTGACGGGAAGGGCCAGTTCGTCGGATCGGTAGGCGATGATGTTGTCGGTGAACCGCCCGCCGCGGCAGGGGACGAAATCGGGGCCGGTGCTCTCCTGAAGGATGCGCAGGGCAAAGCGCCGGGGCCGGTAGAAGGTGCAGTGCCGGACGACGGCCCCATCGACGCCGACGAAGGCGACGCCAGCCGTCGAGCCGATGACGACGCAGTCCTCGACGGTCAGGTCCTTCGCCTCGAAGCCGGGATCCGCCGGTCGAAAGTAGGGCCGGCCGGTGCTGCCGCCGAGGTTCAGGGCGCGGTCGCCAGCGTCCTCGAAGCGGCAGCGGCGGACGATGACCCCCGAGGAGCCCCCCTTGGCCTGGACGCCGTTGCCCCCTCGGGCGCCGCCTTCTCGGAAGATGCAGCCCTCGATGGTGCCCTCGTGGCAGCCGACCATGTCGATGCCCGACCCTCCCGATCCCCAGCGCTCGACGGTGCACCCCTCGACGAGGAACGTATCGACGCCCGAGAGCTTGATTCCATCCCGATTCCCTTCCGGGCCGACGTCCCGGACCACGAGGCGGCGGAGCGAGATGTGATGGGCCGGGCTCGTGATCGAGCCGCCGTCGTCGATGTTCAGCCCGTTGCCCGAGGCCCCTTCGAACACCAGGTCGCGCAGCTCGACGTGGGCCGGGCCGATCAGGTGGAGACCGGAGCCGCCCCCTCGGATCACCGGAGGCCGCTCACGATCGGCGGCGGCGAGGACGATCGGCCGGCCAGGTTCGCCCCGCAGGCCCCGGATCGAGAGCCCTCCCTGGTAGTCTCCGGGGGCCAGGGCGACGGTCGTTCCCGGCCCGGCCGACTCGAGGGCGGCCCGCAGGCCGGCCGAGTCCGAGACGGTGGTGGTCCGGTCGTCGGCCGGGATGGACCCGACGACTGCCAGCAGGATGAGGACGGACGTACCGTTCATGGGAAGGGCTCCGTCGGGCCAGGAGGAGGCGGGTCAGCGGTCGGGCGTTGCCCCGGTCGCGGCGAACGCGGCGGCGAGGACGCGGCCGGTGGGGGTGTCGGCCCTGGCGACCTCCTCCGGGGGGCCCTCGGCGACGACCCGGCCGCCGTCCGAGCCGGCGCCGGGGCCGAGGTCGATGATCCAGTCGGCGCAGAGCATCAGCTCGGGGTTGTGCTCGACGACGATGAGCGAGTGGCCCAGGTCTGCCAGCGTGTTCAGGCAGTCGATCAGGGTGAGCACATCGGACGGGTGCAGGCCGGTGGTCGGCTCGTCGAGCAGGAACAGGGTGGCGGGCCGGGCCGACTTGCGGGTGGCCGAGGCGCCCGAGGTCGGCAGGTAGGAGGCGAGCTTCAGCCGCTGGGCCTCGCCGCCGGAGAGGGTGGACGCGGGCTGGCCGAGCCGGAGGTAGTCGAGGCCAACCTCCATCAGCGGGCGGAGCTTCTCCTGCACCTTCGGCCGGTTCTTGAAAAAGGCGAACGCCTCGCGGACGGTCAGGTCGAGCACCTCGGCGATGTTCTTGCCCCGGTAGGTGACCTCCAGCGTCTCGGCGCGGAAGCGGGTGCCCCGGCATTCGGGGCAGCGGACCATCACGTCGGTGAGGAACTGCATATCAATGATCTGATATCCGTTCCCCTCGCACGCCTCGCACCTCCCGCCGGAGACGTTAAAGCTGAACCGGCTGGGGCCGTAGTCGCGGAGCCTCGCCTCGTGGGTGCCGGCGAAGGCCCGGCGGATCTCGTCGAAGGCCTTGAGGTACGTCACCGGGTTCGACCGCGCCGACCGCCCGATCGGAGACTGGTCGACCAGCACCACGTCGTCGATCGCCCCGGTGCCGAGTAGCTCTCGGTGCGGCTCGGCCGGCTCGTGCCCCCCCTTCAGGCGGCGGAGTAGGGCGGGGTAGAGGGTCTGATCGACCAACGTGCTCTTGCCCGAACCGCTGACGCCGGTGACGACGCAGATGAGCCCGAGGGGAAACGAGACATCCACATCCTTGAGGTTGTGGCCGGAAGCCCCCTTGAGGGTGAGCGTCTCTCCCGAGGGCGGGCGCCGGCGGGCCGGCGGGACGACGCGGCGGCGTCGGGAGAGGAAGGCGCCGGTGGCCGACTCGGGGGCCAGGGCCACGCCCTCGGGGGGGCCGTCGTAGAGGATCCGGCCCCCGGCCGAGCCGGCGCCGGGCCCAACGTCGACGAGACGGTCGGCGGCCCGCATGATCGCCTCGTCGTGCTCGACGACGACCACGGCGTTGCCCCGATCCCGGAGGTCGAGCAGCGCGGCGGCCAGGCGGTCGATGTCGCTCGGGTGCAGGCCGATCGAGGGCTCGTCGAGCACGTAGAGCGTGTTCACCAGGCCCGACCCGAGCGCCCGGGTGAGGGCGACTCGCCTGGCCTCGCCTCCGGAGAGCGTGCGGGCCTGGCGGTCGAGCGTCAGGTAGTCCAGGCCGATCCGCCCGAGGTAGCCGAGCCGGGCGAGCACCGGGTCGATCGCCCGGCGGGCGACCTGGCCGGCGGCCGCCTCGGAGGCGGCGAAGGCGTCGAGCACGGCCCGGGCCTCGCCGATCGGCAGGGCGGCCAGCTCCGCGATGTTCCGACCGGCGACCTTCACGGCGAGCGCCTCGGGCCGAAGGCGGGCTCCCTGGCAGTCGGGGCAGGTGCGGTAGCCTCGCCATCGGCTGAGGAAGACCCGCACGTGCATCTTGTAGATCTTCCGCTCCAGCCAGGCGAAGAACCGGCGGAGCCCGAGGAATCCCTGCCGAGGCGCCCCCTCGACGATCGCCCGGACCTGCTCCGGCTCCAGGAACTTGAACGGCCGGTCGGTCGGGATGCCGAGCGCGGGGGCGACGCGCACCAGGTCGTCGAGGTGCTCGCGGTACTTCGGCGTTGTCCAGGGGGCGATGGCTCCCCCCTCGATCGACTTCGACGGGTCGGGGACGATCCGATCCATGTCCAGGTCGATCACCCGGCCGAACCCCTTGCACGACGGACAGGCGCCGATCGGGCTGTTCGAGCGGAACAGGCGAGGCTCGGGGGCCAGGTGCTCGGTGCCGCAGGAGGCGCAGCGCCAGCCGCGATAAAAGGTAAGGGTGTGCTCATCGGTGATGAGCCGGCAGCGGCCGAGGCCGCGGTCGAAGGCCGTCTCGATCGAGTCTCCCCGGCGGCCGGGATCCTCTCGGCCGCGGACGAGGCGGTCGACGATCACGTCGATGGCCGTCTCGCCGTCCGCCGGGGAGGGGATGGGGCCTTCCTCGATCGTCTCGACGCGATCGCCGGCTCGGACGCGGAGGAACCCCTCCTCGCGGAGCATGGCGGCCAGGGCGTCGCGATCGGTCTCGGGCCGGACCTCCATTGGGAAACCGATCTGATAGCGGGTGCCCCCGGGGAGGGCCTCGATCGCCGCGACCACCGATCCGGCGTCGGCCGGCCTCACCTCGGTCCCGCACTTCATGCACATCACCCGGCCCAGCCGGGCGTAGAGCACGGCGAGGTAGTCGTCCACCTCGGTGACGGAGCCGACCGTGCTGCGGCTCGACCGCCGGCCCTGGCGCTGGGAGACGGCGATGGCGGGGGGGAGATTCTCGATGCGGTCGGCCTCGGGCTTGTCGAGGGTTTCGAGGAACTGGCGGGCGTAGGGGGAGAAGGTCTCGACGTAGCGGCGCTGGCCCTCGGCATAGAGGGTGTCGAAGGCGAGCGAGCTCTTGCCCGAGCCGCTGACGCCGGTGAAGACGATCAGCTCGTCGCGGGGAAGATCGAGGTCCACCCCCTTGAGGTTGTGGACCCGGACGCCCCGCAGCCGCATCGGGCCGGCCTCGGCGAGTGATCGGGAGGGCGGGGCGGTCATCGTGCCTCCGGGGAAGGGGGGCGTCGCTCGACGGTCGCTCGGCGGGAGGATTCCCTCCGAGGATACCATCGGGGGCCGGCTCGAGTCTCGACGGACGGCGATCGGCCGGGCGGGGGGACGCCCGGCCGATCCCGGGATCGGTCTCGGAGTCGAGAGCCGGATCAGCCCTGGGGCCCGCCGAGGCCGGGGAGGCCCAGGCCGGGAGGGAGGCCGCCGTGGGGGTCGGAGCCGATGGCGCCGGGGGAGGAAGCGGGAGAGGAGTCCGTTTCGCGGTCGGACTTGAGGAAGGCGTCTCGGGGAAGGGCGACCTTGCGGAAGTCGTCGCCGGGGACGACGTAGTACCAACTGGCGAACTGGCGGTTCAGCTCCGCGACCTTCTCCTTGCCCTCGGTGATCTTCCGCTGACGGGCGTCCTCCTTGCGCTTGGCCTCCTCGGCACGCTTCGTCTCGGCCTCGACGCGGGCGGGGTCGTCGGGGGCTCGAGCGAAGACGTCGTCGGGCAACTGGTCGGAGTCGGTGTCGGAATCGTCCTCCTCCGGGGGCAGGAAGGACTCGTCGAAGGCGACGGAGACGATGAGGTAGCGGCCCTCGGTCTGGTCGGGCGCGTCCTCCTCGGCGGAATCGTCCCCGGAGCTGGCCTCGCCCTCCCCCTCGCTCGCTCCGTCCTCGGCCTCGGCGGACTCGTCCTGATCCTCGCCGACGCCGGCGGTGAGCTCATCGCCGGAGGCGAGGGTGATCTCGCCGAAGCGGAGCGTGTAGACGATCCCCTCGTCGGTCGCGAGGGCGAGGCTGCCCTCATTGGAGAGCAGGTCCCCCTGCTGGGTGGGGTAGAAGCCCTTGCTGACGAGTGATCGGAGGATGGCGTTGCGATTGGTGGGCAGGGGGCGGACGCCGACGATCTTGAGGTTGTCGACGGCTCGGATCACGTCGCCGACCTTGGTCGAGTCGACCTCCTCGCCGGGGCCGAGGCCCTCCATCGTCCATTGGTTCGAGGTGGAACCTGTGCTTGAGTCATCATCCGACTTGACCTTGGAGATGACAAGCGGGTCGCCAGGGCGGACGACGAAGGCGCCGTCGGGGGTGCGCTCGTCGGGGTTGATCTTTCGGGTGTCGTAGGTCAGGCGGACGGTGTCGGCGGTGGTGACGTCGAGCAGGTCGGTGTCGATCCAGTCGGAGAACTTGGTGGTGAGATCCAGATCGACCTTGGCGGCGTAGGTGCGGTTTTTGCCGGGGATGCGGACGTAGCGGAGGCCGTCGCGGTCGGGGACGGGCTTGCCGAGGATCAGGTCGGCCAGGGGCTCGCCGCCGGGAGCGGCGCGGAGGGTGATGCGGGTGCCCCGGCCCTGGAGCGAGGTGGTGGACTCGTCCATCGGGTCGAGGACGCCGAGTTCCTCGTGGTCGCTGTTGCGGTCGGAGCGGATGGAATCCTTGGAGAGTTCGGCCACCTGGGCGGCCAGGCGGGCCATGCGGTCCTGAGCGTTGGCCGGGTAGTCGTGGTGTGAGGGGATGGTCCACTCGCCGTCCCGGAATTCGACCTGGAAGGGGCGGACTTCGGCGGTGTCCTCGTCGTAGGAGACGACCTCGAGGACCTTGGCGGCCAGCGGGTCGGCGTCGATCTTCTTGGCGAAGTCGGGGAAGAAGGGCTGGCCCTGGTCGTCGAAACCGGTGCCGGGTCCTCGCCAGTCGGGCAGCCAGGTCGCCAGTGAGGCGGCGGCCAGCAGCACCAGGGCGACGCCGGCGAAGGCGAGCGTCTTGGCGGTCTCGTTCATGGCGGTTGGCTCTCTCGGGAGGAGGCGGTGGGCGGTCGGCGGTCGGCAGAGGGACGGTGAGCGGAACGCAGAGGAGAGGGGCCGTCGGGGCCCCTGCTCGATTCCGGTCTGCCTGTTGCCTGCTGCCGACCTCAGAGGATGGCTCAGGCCAGCCGGGTCGGGGTGGCTCCCCGGTTCTCTCGGCGGGAGCGGACGATGGCGACGACGATGCCGAGGATCAGCGCCGGCAGGGGGGGGATGATGGCGGCCGCGAGGCGGACCCGGCCGCGGATGGCGCGGATCTGCCGTTCCTTGGCGGCGAAGCTCTCCTCGATCTTGCGGCGCTTGGCGTCCTCGATGTTTGCCTCGGCCACGGTGAGCCGGCGCTGCTCGACCTCGCGGACCTGGGCGAGCATGACCTGCTTGGTGCGATCGTCCAGCTCCTCGTTGGCCTCGATCTTGGCGATCTTCTCATCCATGCGGGCTCGGGCGGCATCGAGCTGCTCGTTGGCCTCCTTCTCGGCCTCGGCCTCCTGCTCCAGACGCTCGGCCTCGAAGGCGCGGTCGCGCTCCTCCAGCAGGGTGAGGGTGCGATGCCGCCGGCGTTGCTTGCGCAGGTCGATGAACGAATCATCGCCCACGAGTGAGTCGACGGCATTGAGCACGAAGGTCACGTTGTCGAACTCGAATTCCTCGCTCCCGGACTGGCGGAGCTGGAAGAATCCGTCGGAGATCAGGTCGAGGTCCATGACCACGAGGGCGTGAATCCCTCGGGCCTCGGCCTTCTTCTCTTCGCCCTCGCCCTCGCCCTCGCCATCCGCGTCCTCATCCTCGTCGGTGGTGGCCGGGGCGTCGCCCTCGATGCGGGCGGCCAGGGTGTAGTCCTGTCCGGTGGCGATGTGGACGGCGCGGTCGGGGTCGATGTCGATGCCGAAGAAGCCTGGGGTGGTCAGGCTCTCGAAGCGGACGATGCCGCCTTCCTCGTTGGTGCGGAGCAGGGGGGTGAAATCCGGCCCGCCGCCGACGCGGGGCCGGACGTAGCCGCCGAAGAGGACGATCAGCTCCTGGAGGCCGGAGGTGATCGGGTCCTTCGGGTTGAAGGCGTCGGGAGCGCCGCTGGAGGGGGAGATGAACACGTATTCGGGGGGCAGCTCGGTGAACTTCGGGTGCGGGTTGTAGGGGTTCCAGACGATCTCGGTCTGGGGCCATTCGATGCCGAGGAGCTCGAGCAGCGGGGTCAGGTCCCCCTTCGGCTCGGGCGGCGGGCCGCCGCCGAACATGCCGCCGGGCTGCTCCTTGGGCTGGGTGGGGGCGAGGTTCATCTGCGGGGAGCGGTCGAACTGTGGCAGCGGGTCCATGAACAGCAGGGTCGGTCCGCCGGACTGGACGTAGGCCACGAGGTTGTCGATCTGAGGCTGGGTCAGGCTGGAGGGCTGCGGGACAATCAGGGCATCAAGGTCGGCGGGGATCTCCGAGTCGGCCGAGACGCTCGTCACCTCGTATTGCTTGCGCAGTTCGGTGACGACCTGCCATTCGCGGTTCTGGGCCATCGATCGGAAGTCGAAGCGGCCGAGCATACCGACATCGGTGTCGAGGATGCCGACCTTGCGGCGGCCGGCGCCGGCGACGGTGCGAATGGAGCGGGTCAGCTCGTACTCGACGGGCAGGCCGCGGTCAAAGAAGGGGATGACGACCTGTTCGGGGCCGCTGGTGAAGGCGACGCCCATGAGAATCTCGTCGAAGCCCTGACGGCCCTCGCTGGCGGTGAAGACGTTGCGGGGGGCGATGCCGTACTGCTGCTCGGCGCGGCGGGCCTCCTCGCTGAAGCGCTCGGCCTCGACGAGGTTGAGCTGGATCTTCTGGCCGCCGAGGGCGTCGAACTCCTTGAGCAGGCCGACGAGGTTCTGCTTGGCCTCGACGTACTCGCGGGGCACTTCGGGGCTGAAGAACGCCTCGATGAACACGGGGCGGTCGCTGGGGAGGTTCTTGATGAGCGATCGGGATTCATCCGAGAGCGTGTTCAGCCGTTCGGCGCTCAGGTCCGGCCTCCAGCCGGCTCGGGCGACGAGCGTCTGGAGGCTGAGCACGGCGACAATCACGGCGAGGATCCGCACCAGCGCGTGCCCCCACAGCCCGGAGCTCTTCTCGCCGCCGGCCCAGTGCCGCCGGCCGACGAGGGCGACGTTGACGTAGAGCATCGCCGCGGCCAGGCCGATGAAGTAGCACACGCCGGAGATCGGCACCACGCCCCGGCCGAACTCGCGGAACTGCGCCGGCACGGAGGCGGCCTCGATCGCCCTCGCCCCCTCGGTGCTCGAGAGGCCGCCGAGCAGCTCGGCGAAGACCGGCACGGCGCAGAAGAGCGCCCCGAGGATGAACGCCACCGTCACGTTGCCCGAGAGCAGGGAGGCGACCATCCCCAGCGCCAGCAGCATCCCGCCCATCAGCCAGTAGCCGAGGAAGGTTGAGAGCAGGACGCCCAGGTCGGGCCGGCCGAGCCAGGCGAGCACCAGCGTCAAGCCGAAGGCGAGGAAGCCCAGCGCCGCGGTGTAAATGCCCAGCGCGGCGAGGTACTTGCCGAGCACCACTTCCAGGTCCCGGGCCGGCAGGGTGAGCAGCAGCTCCTCGGTTCCCTGGCGGCGTTCGTCGGCCCAGACGCTCATGGTGATCGCCGGGATGAACAGCAGCAGCAGGTAGGGCATCAGCTCGTTGAGCTGGCCGAGGGTGGCCAGGTTGTTGGCGAAGAAGGCCTCGGGCCAGAAGGCGGCCACGGAGCTGGTGGCGATGAACAGGACGATGAACACGTAGCCGGCGACGTTGGTGAAGTACCGCGCCAGGTCGCGCCGGCAGATAGCCCCGACGACAAACGGCCGCAGCACGGGCCGGGAGGCGGCCCCGCCGAGCCGCTTGGGGGCGGTCGTCCGGGTCGAAGCGTTCTCGATCGTCGTCACCGTTGCGGTCCCCGCATCAGAGGTGTTCGGATGATGATCGATGGCGAGTCGTTGATGCTGATGGCCGGGCCGTTCCCCGGCTCACGCCGGCTGGGCGGTGAGCTGGTAGAATTTCTCCTCCAGGGAGGAGACGCCCTGGCGCATGGCGTCGGGGGCGCCGTCGAAGACGAGGCGACCGTCGTGGATGAACAGGACGCGGTCGGCGACCGCCTCGACCTCCTGGAGGATGTGGGTCGAGACGAGGATCGTCTTCGAGCGGCCGAGCTCTCGGATGAGCTGGCGGACCCCCTTGATCTGGTTCGGGTCGAGGCCGGAGGTGGGCTCGTCCATGATCAGCACGTCGGGGTCGTGCAGCAGCGCCTGGGCCATCGACACGCGCTGGCGGTAGCCCTTGGAGAGCTTGGCGATGGGCTTGTAGGCGACGCTCGACAGCGAGCAGAGGCCGACGACCGCGTCGATCCGGGTGTTGAGTTCGGAGGCCCCCATGCCCCGGGCTCGGCCGAAGAACTCGAGGATGGCCATTGGGGTCATGTCGGGGTAGAGCGGGCCGTTCTCCGGTAGATAGCCGAGGCGTTCGGCGGCGGCGATGCGGTCAGCCTGCACGTCGATGCCGGCGATCAGGGCCTGGCCGTGGGTCGGGGCGATGAAGCCGGTGAGCAGCCGCATGGTGGTCGTCTTGCCGGCACCGTTGGGGCCGAGGAAGGCGACGACCTGCCCCTGGGGGACCTGGAAGCTCACGTCCCGCACCGCCAGGAAGGAGCCGAACTGCTTGGTGAGGCCGCGGGCCTCGATCATCACGGGGGTGGTCATGATGCCAAAGCCATCCTGAATGCGATGCCGAGGGATTGGCCGGCCGGGGGCCGGGCCTCGATCGGTCGGGAGGGGAGTGCTCGCCGGCGTCGGCCTCGATCTTCCGGCCGGCGCTCGCGGGGGCGGACAGGGGCCGCACGCGCCCCCGGCGGGTCCGAGCGGCTCGCTCCGCTCGCGATCCGCACATCTTAGTCGTCACCCCTCGCTCCCCGCAACGGCGCGGGGCGCGCTCGCGCCCCGTCCCGAGGCGGGCCGATATGGGAGGCTACGACCTGATCGGGCCGGAGGTTCGCCCCGTTTCGTGCCGACAATCGAGGGATGTCGGCCGGGCAGCCGAGGTGGCGCCGTCTCGATGCTCGAAGGGCCGACGGGCGGCATGGCCGGGGCACGAGGCCTCGATCCGCCCGGCCTCGGGAAGGGAGGGGGACCGGCTGCGGTCCTGGGCCCGGCGCCGGTCGCCAAGCGTCCCGGTCAGGCCAGCAGGCGGTAGATGATCGCCCCGGCGGCTCCGGCCGAGGCGACCGCGACCGCTCGGAGGCGGTTGGTGTAGTAGCCCTTGGTCGCCTCATCGGCCCGGATGTAGAGGGAGAGGATCGCCAGGCAGGAGAGCAAAAAGCCGCCGAGGCCGACGAGCAGCGCCGAGCGGCGGGCGCCGACCTCCTGCCGGTAGGCCTGGATGATCGCTTCCCGATGACCGGGGGTCAGGTTGGCTCGCATCGCGGCGACGTAGAGCAGGTCGGGCAGGTCCAGCTCGGGGTCGTTGGCCACCGGGCCGAGGGTGCTCTGGAGGTTGACAAGCACGGGCTCGATGTGGCGGTCGAGGACCAGGGCGTCGATCAGCCCGGCTGGGGGCGTCCAGCCCTCGGGCACCTCCGGGGCGAGCCAGGAGGCGACGGCTCGCTCCAGCTCGGCTCGGGCGTCGGCCAGGGCCCGCTCCTGGGAGTAGGACCGCCGGCCCTTGGCCGCGATCGGCCCGCCGGCGCCGGCCTCGGCGTCGCCGAGCGGGACGATGCCGCCCTCGGGGGCGGCGGCGAACCAGTCGGGGGCCGCCGGCGCGGGCGGCGGGGCGGCACCCCGGTCGGAGTCCTGGGCCGGGCTCGGGGTCGAGGAGCCGGCGAGCAGGCCGAAGGCCAGGGCGATGCTCAGGGCGATCCGGTTCATCGTGGGACGGTCCTTGCCGATGCCGATGCCGAACTCCGGCCACCGTTGCGTGACGGGGAGGCGGCCGGAAGGGACGGGGCGACTGGGGGCGTTGCGATCCGCCCGGGTGTTCATCTGATCAGAAAGGGATTCGCTCGGTCAGGGAGATGCTTGGCCGGAATCCTCCGGATCGCGGCGGCCGAGCTGCGACTTGATCAAGCCGCCTGCGACCGTCGAACGCGGGCGAAGCGGGCCGCCTGCTCGCTGCGAGGGCTGATCAGTTGCAGGGTGATCGCCATCAGGACCAGCGACGCCGGCGCCCAGGGCAGCGGCGCCGGGGTCAGGTTGCCGAAGAGGATGCCGACCACGCCGGCCCAGAAGACCGGGGCGATCCGGACCCGGCTCTGGCGGTCTCGGGCCGTGGTGCGGCACCACGGGCCCAGGGCGAAGGCCAGGCCATAAAACAAGGGCAGCCCCAGCGCCTGCAGGCGGCCCGCGTCATCCCGGACCAGCTCGCTGACGAGCTGGCCGACCGGCGCGCCCTCCGCATACCAGGAGACGGAGGCCAGGTCGAAGTTTGTCCAGCCGAGGACCACGGTCGTCAGCGCCCCGAAGGCCAGGCCGACGGCCCCGAGCGTGAAGCGGCGGGTGGTCGAGTCGACCTGCCTTCCCTCCCAGAACTTGGTTGGCACGAGCAAGCTCCAGGCGCCGATCAGGGCGGTCCCGAGCAGGACGGCGACCTCGGCCCCCAGCGGCTCGAACTCCCGGTCCCCCAGCAGGGCCGCGGCGATGACCGCCAGGGCCGCCGCCACGGGGGCGGCGACGAGCATCGAGGTGGTCGCCTCGGCCAGCCGGATCCGGGCCGGGGGCAGCGGCGGCGGGGTCGGTGGCGGGCCGCTCGGGGAGGCGCGTCGGGCCGTCGCCGTCGCTGCCGCCGATGCCGGGGCGGGGCGGCGGGCGGAGGCCTGGCGGATGGGAGGCCTCGGGTTCGAGGGGCGCCGGGCCTGGCGGTTGGCCCGGGGGCGGAGCCAGCCTCGGACGCCGGGGCGCCGGGGGGGCATGGTGTCGGGCCCGATGTAGAGGACCGAGTCCTCCTCGCCGATGTGCAGGATCTCCTCCTCCTCCCGCATCGATTTCGCCTTCGGCTTCGGCTCCGGCTCGGGGCCAGGGGTCGGCACCGGAGGAGGGGCGGGGGAGGCGGGGCTGGATTTGCCGTCGCCGATGAAGCGGACGTCGAGGGGCCGGGGCGCGTCCTGGGGGACGAGCAGTTCGAAGGCGCTCTGCGGCCGACGGGCTGGGTCCTTGGCGAGGGCCCGGGAGACGATCTCGCGGTAGGGCTCGGCCAGCGGGGAGAGGTCGGGCCGCGAGGTCAGGTGCTTCATCAGGACCTCGTGCGGCGTCTCCCCCTCGAACGGGACGCGCCCGGTGAGCATCTCGTAGAGGATCACGCCGATGGCGTAGATGTCGATCGGCTTCTGGTACTTGCCGGTCGAGATCTCGGGCGCCATGTAGTGGCAGGTGCCGACGGAGGCCGAGTGCCCCGCCTCGGCGCTGTTGGCGATGAACTTCGAGAGGCCGTAGTCGCCGATCTTGACCGTCCCCTCCTCGAGGAAGAGGTTGGCCGGCTTGAGGTCCCGGTGGACGATGCCGTGGTCGTGCAGGTAGGCGACGCCGTCGACCAGCCCCTTGAGCCACATGCGGACCTCGTGCGGCGGCAGGCCGTCGGGGTGCCGCTCGAGGATCTGGGCGAGGCTGGGTCCCGACACATACTCCATGACGACGAAGGTGTCTGCCTCCTCCGTCGTCTTCATGTCGAAGATGGTGATCAGGTGGGGGCTCTTGAGGTTCATGCACTGCTGCACGCCGCGCTTCTCGATCTCGACGTTGCGCAGCAGGAGCTTCAGCGCGACCTCCTTGCCGGCGTCGGAGACGGCGTAGTACACCTCGCCGAAGCCTCCTCGGCCGATGGCCCGCTTGATGGTGTAGCCGTCCAGGGGGCGATCGCCGGAGCCGAAGTAGTAGCGCTCGCCGGGGCGCCCGCCGCCGGAGGGGGAGGTGTGCTCGCGCTCGGGGCTCGGCATCGGGGCGTGCTCCTCGGCGAGGGGCCCGTCCCCATCGGAATCCGGCCGGGGGTGGCCGGCCACCGGGTAGACGATCGTCTCGTCCATCGGGGCGCCGGGCTTGGGTCGGGCCAGGGGGTTCATTGGGGAAAGACTCCGTCGGCGGGGGTTCGGTTCGGGCTCCGGCCGGTCGCTCCCGTCCATCATAACGGCGACCGGGGGTCAGGCGGTGGCCGATCCCCGGGGATCAACCGGCTCGAGGCTGAAGGAGAACCCCTCGCCCTTCACGGCGGAGGACAGCGAGAGTGGCGCCCGGGAGAGCGCCGGCTTGCCGTCGACCTCGAAGCTGCCGGGGCAGCGGCACCAGAGGGCGTCGGCCTGCCGGAAGAGAACGACCGGCTGCTTCAGCCGGCCCGCGGCCACGTGGCACTGCCGGGTCGGCCCGATCAGGCACGACTGGGCCATCAGCAGCACGCCGTCGACGGCCATCGGCAACCGATGGCGGCTCAGCAGCCGGAGCGTGGCGGTGGAGGTCACGGGGCTGGGCCGGCGGAACTCCAGCTCGACGTTCGAGCCCAGGCGAATCACGTCGCCGTCCCGCAGCGGGGCCGAGGAGACGGGCCGGCCGTTGACGAACGTCGGGTGCAGGGCCCGGAGCGTGTAGTGCTCACCCTCCCGGGAGAGGACGGCGTGTCTTCGGGACAGGTCGGCCAGCAACGGGACGTCGGCGGCGCTGTCGGGGCCGGCTCGGCCGAGGGTGACCTCGTCGTCCAGGCAGACCAGATACCCGCCAATGGCGTCGGCCCAGAGCAGAAACCGGCCGTGCGGCCCGCCGTGCTTCGACCTCGGTCGGGCGATCGCCGGCTGCGCCCGGGGCAGGGGCGGGGCCGGAGCCGGCCCCCGCTCGGTCACGGCCGTGGTCGACTCGTCGAGGAACAGGATCTCGCCGTTGCCGGCGTTCGAGGGCGGCCGGGGGGGAAGGGTGGGGACCTGGGGGCCGATGGCGCCGATCTGCTGCCAGGCCCGGCTGCGGGCTTGCCGGGCGGCGGGGTGGTCGGGCACGGTCGCCAGCAGGTCCTCGGCGGCGGCGAGGATCGCCGGCCAGGCGTCGGGCGAGTCGGAGAGGGTCCGGTAGAAGCGGTCGGCCTTCGAGGCGGCGGCCTGCTGCCGGGACTCCAGCTCTCGGCGGGCGGCGGCCAGGCCCTCGGCGGCCGAGTCGCCGGCCAGGCGGGAGGCCCGATCGAGCAGCTCGCTGGCCAGGCCGAACTCGCCGCGGCGGGCCTCGACGCGCGAGGACTTCCAGGCCTCGGCCGCCTCCCGGAGGCGGCGGAGGCCGGCGCCGCCGACCTTGCGCTGGGCCAGCGCGTCGATGCGGTCGACCACCCGATCCGGCTCGCCAGCGGCGAGATCCGTCCGCAGGTCCGCAAGGACCAGGTCGGCCAGTCGCGATCGGGCGGCGGCCAGCACGTCGGGGGCGGCGCCGAAGGACTCGGCGGCGTCGAGGTCGCCCAGGGCGCCGTCGAGGTCGTCGGCCTCCGCGCGCCGGGAGGCGCGCCGGACCAACTCCAGGGTCCACTTCCCTCGCAGTTGCACGGCCTGCCGGTGGTCAGCCACGTCGGCGCGGGCGGCCAGCGCGAGCGCCTCGTCGAGGCGACCGGCCTTGGCCGACTCCTCGGCCTGCTTCAAGACGACTCGCCAGTGTCCCAACATGGTGGAGTTGCCGCCCTGGTTGACGTTGCCCATGGGGATATCCGCCTCCGCGGCGTCCTGCCGGCCGCGTCCGAGATCGGCTGGTCGATCCGGTGCCCGGGCCGGCCCGACGTTCATCCGCCGCCGCTCGACCTTTGGCCGATCGCCCCGCCGTGTGATGGGATCCGTCTCGTCGGTTTCCCCCGCATCCCTGGGTTATTCGCCGGCCTCGCCAGCGCATTGACGGGAATGGCTGTGTTTCTTCCTGCCCCATCGGCGGGAGTCCGTCGGTGATCGCTCGCCACGTTCAAGGAGGAAACCGATCGACCCCTCCCTCCTCCTCCGCGACCTCGCGTGCCGGCTCCTCGCCGGACGGGAGCTCGGCGACGAGGGACACAACCATGACGACCAGTTCCGTCCCTTGCCAGAATGATCAACGGCCCGAGGACGAAGACGACGCCGGCGGCGAGCCAGCCGGGGCCGGACGCGGCCAGATCGCGGCAGCCGCCCGCGTTGGCCCGAGCCGGGCAGGCCTCACCATCGGAGTTCTCCGTCCGAGCCGATCCGATCCGAGCCGGGTCCGGGCCGATCGTGGCCGAGGAGGGCGCAGGCCTGGGCCCGCCCTCCCCGAAGATGGGGAGGGCGGGCCGGATGCGGGCGAAGGCCGAGGGATTCTCAACGACCGGGGCCGGTCAGGTGGCCGGAGAGGCCTCGGGGGCCGTCCCCTCCAGCTCCAGGCCCTCGAGGGCCGCCTCGACCTCGGAGGAGATGTCGCGGTCCGGGGCGACCTCGACCTTGATGCCCTGCTCGATGTAGCGGCCCTCGAGCTCGGCCTTGCGGGCCAGGACGTCGAGCTCCCGGTCCAGCTCCTCGATGGTCTTCTTCGCCTGCGACAGCGGGGTGGTGTCGAAGGTGAACTCGTTGCTGGCCTGCTCGGCCCGGAGCTGCTCGTGGCGGCTCTCGATGGCCTCGATCTTGGCCGACAGCGCCTTCTTCTGGGCGGCCATCTCCTCCAGGGCCCGCTGGATGGCGTGCATCTGCTCGACCCGGGCCTTGAGCGTCTGCTCCAGGCTGCCGACGGTCTCCTTGCACCGGTGGAAGGTGTCGAGGCGGCGGGCCAGGTCGGCCTCCAGCTCCTCAGCGGTGTAGGTCACGCCGCTGGTCAACTGCAGGCGGCCGCTCTCCAGCCCCTCTTTCAGCGCCAGCATCTCCTGCCCCTGCGCCTTCAGGTTCGCCTTGGCGACGGCGATCTGCTCCTCCAGCCGGCCGACCTCGTACTCGGCCCGGGCGAGCTTCTCGATGTGCTCGCTGATCGCCGGATCGAGGGCGGCGACCTGCTGCCGGGCCTCATCCAGCTTGTACTCGAAGGGCATCTGCGACTGGGCCAGCGCCCGGGCCTGCTCGACGGCCGTCCGGGCGTGATACTTCGCCGAGGTGCCGAACAGCAGGCTCAGGACCGCGACTCCCAGGCCGGCCCCGACGACCGCTTTCTTGACTGTCTTGCACATCTTCGCGTCTCCTCGTAGATTCCCGAAACCCTCGGCAATCGCTTGCTTGGATTGATCAGCCGTCCGGCCCTTGGGTGGCGTTGCCTCGGGGGGCCGATCGACCGCTCTACCAGGAATTCGGTCCTCACGTCGGATTATTCGGGGATCGGGGCCCGGGCCATCGGATCCGCTCAGGATTCCCCACCGTGATCTTCGCCCCGATCCCGGCCGGCCGCAATCGAAATTCGGACGGGATCACGGGGCGAGGTCAAACCGCACCCCTTGCGCCAGCGGCAGGGTGCCGCCGAAGTTGACGGTGCAGGTCTGGCGTCTCATGTAGGCCTTCCAGGCGTCGGAGCCGGCCTCCCGGCCTCCCCCGGTGGCCTTTTCGCCGCCGAAGGCGCCGCCGATCTCGGCGCCGGAGGTGCCGATGTTGACGTTGGCGATGCCGCAATCGGACCCCTCGGGCGAGAGGAACCGCTCGGCCTCCCTCAGATCGTCCGTAACGATCGCGGAAGAAAGGCCTTCGGCCACGTCGTTGTGCAGGGCGATCGCTTCGTCCAGGTCCGAATAGGTCATCGCGAAGAGGATGGGAGCGAACGTCTCCTTGCGGACGATCGGCATGCCGGGATTGGCCCGGATCAGGGTCGGCTCGACGAAGTACCCCGGCCGGTCGAGCCGGTTGCCGCCGCAGACGACCTCGCCCCCCTGGGCCTTCGCCTGCTCGATCGCGTCGAGCATGCTGGCGACCGCCTGCTCGCTGATCAACGGGCCGACGAGCACGTCGTCCTCCCACGGGTCGCCGACCCGGAGGCTCCGATAGGCCGAGGCGAGGCGGTCGAGGAAGCCGTCGGCGATGGACTCATGGATGATGAGCCGCCGGAGGGTGGTGCACCGCTGCCCCGCGGTGCCGACGGCGGCGAAGACCACCGCGCGCAAGGCGAGATCCAGGTTGGCCTTCGGCGAGACGATGATCCCGTTGTTCCCGCCCAGCTCCAGCAGGCTGCGCCCCAGCCTCGCGGCCACGACCGGAGCGATCGCCCGGCCCATCGGCACGCTGCCGGTGGCCGAGATCAGCGGGAGCCGATCGTCTTCGGCCATCCTCCGGCCGAGGTCCGCCCCGCCGACGCAGAGGCCGAAGACGCCGTCGATCCCCATTCCCTCGACCGCCCGGTTGACCAGGCGCTGCACGGCCACGCTCGTCAGCGGTGCCAGCGGCGAGGGTTTCCAGACCATGCTGTCGCCGCAGACCGCCGCCACCATCGCGTTCCACGACCACACGGCCACCGGGAAGTTGAACGCCGAGATGATCCCGACCGGCCCGATCGGGTGCCACTGCTCGAACATTCGGTGCCCGGGACGCTCGCTGGCGATCGTCAGGCCGTAGAGCTGCCGGGAGAGGCCGACGGCGAAGTCGGCCATGTCGATCATCTCCTGGACCTCTCCCAGGCCCTCGGATCGGATCTTGCCGACTTCCAGGGTGACGAGCATCCCGAGGTCGTCCTTGTGCTCCCGAAGCGCCTGGCCGATCCGGCGGACGGCCTCTCCCCGCCGCGGGGCGGGCAGGGTGCGCCAGCGTTTGAAGGCGGCGACGGCGCGGTCGGCGACGGCGTCGTAATCGGCGATCGAGCCGCCGACGACCGTGGCGATCGGCTCTCCCGTACTCGGGTTGATCGAGACGATCTCCTCGCCCCCCGGCGGATCCGACCAGGGGCCGGAGCAGACGCCGGGGTGTCGGTCCCTCAGACCAAGGCGTTCCAGCAGCTCGTCGAACATCCGGGCCATCCTCCCCTCGCCACGTTCCGGGCAAGTCGCCCCCGATCGCGATCAAGGCTCCTCGATCGGCCCCCATAGTACTCCCGTCCAGGTCCGGCCGGGCAGACCGGCTCAGGAGGCCGGCTCGTCCTGCGTCGGGACGGCATCGACCGGGACGGCGAGGAGTTTCTCGGCGGTTGCCATGAGTGCGCTCCTTCCCTCCGCGTGATCGATCCAACGGGGCTGACCTTCCTTGGTGTTGTCGATTGGATCGACGCAAGCCGGGCCGGGGCGCGGGTGGCCCGGCCGGGGGAGGTGGGATAGACTCGGAGCCAACGCCCGGCCTTCCGCTCGAGCCGGGCTCTCTCTCCAAATCGGAGCCGGAAGACCGATGCGACTCATCGCGACCGTCGCGGCCCTGATGGCGACCCTCAGCGCGGTTCCGGGCCTGGCGACCGCTCAGGATCTGGTCGCCACGACCGACCCGAAGACGCCCGAGGAGGAGCTCGCGGCGCTGAAGCTGCCTCCCGGCTTCGAGATCCAGCTCGTCGCCTCGGAGCCGGACATCTACAAGCCGATGAACCTCGCCTTCGACGAGCGGGGGAGGCTCTGGGTCACCTCGTCGCTCGAGTACCCCTTTCCTCCCGAGGACGGCCGGCCCGGCCGCGACCGCGTCACGATCCTCGGCGATTTCGGCCCCGACGGCCGGGCGCGGTCGGTGACGCAGTTCGCCGAGGATCTGACGATCCCGATTGGCCTGCTTCCCCTCTCGGCCACAGAAGCGCTGGTGCACAGCATCCCCGAGATCCTCCGCCTGACCGACACCGACGGCGACGGCAAGGCCGACCGGCGCGAGGTGGTGCTGAAGCACTACGGCTTCCGGGACACGCACGGCATGACCAACGCCTTCACCCTGGGCTTCGACGGCTGGGTCTACGCCTGCCACGGCTTCTCGAACACGTCGACGGTGGAGGCGGGCAACGGCGGGTCGATCACGATGCAGTCGGGCAACACGTACCGATTCCGACCCGACGGCTCGGCGATCGAACAGTGGACCTGGGGGCAGGTGAACCCGTTCGGCCTGACCCTGGACGCGCTCGGCGACCTCTGGTCGAGCGATTGCCACACCATGCCCATCTACCTGCTCCTCCGGGGGGCCTACTACCCGAGCTTCGGCAAGCCTCACGACGGCCTCGGCTTCGGCCCGAGCATGATGGAGCACCAGCACGGCTCGACCGGCATCGCCGGCATTGTCCGCTACCAGGCCGACCACTTCCCCGAGCCCTGGCGCGACACCATCTTCATCGGCAACCCCGTCACCTCCCGGGTCAACCACGACCGGATCGAATGGGTCGGCTCGACCCCAAAGGCGATCGAGCAGCCCGACTTCATTGTCAGCGACGACCCCTGGTTCCGGCCGGTCGATCTGGAGCTGGGGCCTGACGGGGCGCTCTACATTGCCGACTTCTACAATCGCATCATCGGCCATTATGAGGTGCCGTTGACCCATCCCGGCCGGGACCGCGATCGAGGCCGGATCTGGCGCGTCGTCTACGTCGGCGAGGACGGCTCGAATCCTCCTCCCGAAATGCCCCGGCCGGACTGGGCCGCGGCGAGCGTGGCCGAGCTGGTCGATGACCTCGACCACCCGAACCTCGCCGTCCGCCTGCGGGCGACGCACGAGCTGGTCGGCCGGGGGCCGGGCGAGGAGGTCGCCGGGGCCCTGCTGGCGGCGATGGAGGCGGGGTCGTCGGCCGAGGCTCGGGTGCATGCCCTCTGGGCGCTGGAGCGTCTTGGCACGCTGCCGGCCGACCGGCTGGCGGCGAGCGTCGTCGACCCGGATCGGGCCGTCCGCGTCCATGCGATGCGGCTGCTGGCCGAGCGATCGGCCTGGGACGCCGGCCCTCGCGATTACGCCCTGATCGGCCTGAAGGACGCCGACCCCTTCGTCCGACGAGCGGCTGCCGATGCCCTTGGCCGGCATCCCGAGGCCGGGCTGATCCTTCCGCTGCTCGAAGCCCGGCAGGCCGCCGAGCCGGCCGACTCGCACCTTGTCCACGTGATCCGGATGGCCCTGCGCGACCAGCTCCGCTCCCCCTCTTCCTGGGAGAGCCTGCCCGAATCGATGAGCGACGCGGACCGGGGGGCGATCGCCGACGTGGCCCTCGGCGTCCCGACGGCCGAGGCGGCCGGCTTCCTGCTCGATTACCTCCGGACCGCCCCTGGAGCGCCGGAGGATGCGAGCCGGTTCGTTGAGCATGTGGCCCGCTATGGCGCCGAGGGATCGCAGGCCGAGGCCCGGTCGTTCGCTCGATCGGCCTCCGAGGGCGACCTCCGCCGCGGCCTCGATCTGCTGCGGGCGATCCACCGAGGCCTCCAGGCCCGGGGGGCCTCCCCGGACGAGGAGACGGTCGGCTGGGCGGTCGAGCTGGCCCGGGCGCTGCTCGGCTCGGCCGAGGACCGGGACCGGGTCGACGCGGTCGACCTGATCGGCTCCTTCCGGCTGAGGCCGCTGGTGGCCGACCTCGACGCCCTGCTCGCCGACCCGGGGGGGCCGGAGGCGGCCCGGCTCGCGGCGATCGACGCGAGGGCGGCGATCGACCCGAGCGGGTCGGTGCCGCCGCTCTCGGCGCTGCTGGGCTCGGCCGTCGAGCCGGCGGCGATCCGGGACCGAGCCGCCGAGGCGCTCGGCCGGCTCAGCCGGCCGGAGTCGCAGGCGAGCCTGTTGGACACCCTGGCGATCGCGCCGAGCCGCCTCCAGCGGACGATCGCCGTGGCGCTGTCGGCCACCGAGGCGGGGGCCGAGGCGCTGCTGGAGGCGGTCGAGGCCGGCAAGGCCCCGGCCGCCTTGCTCCGGGAGCCCGGGGTGCAAATCCGCATGACCAACATCGGGATCCCGGCGATGGTCTCGCGCATCGAGGCCCTCACCGAGGGATTGCCGCCGGCCGACGAGGCGCTCCGGCAGCAGGTCGATGATCGCCTGGCCCGGTTCTCCTCCCTGGAGCAGGCTCCCGACGTCGAGCTTGGCCGCGCCGTCTTCTTCGAGCACTGCGCCTCCTGCCACAAGATCGGCGACGAGGGGGCCCAGGTCGGCCCCCAGCTCGACGGCGTGGGCGTCCGGGGGCCGCTCCGGCTGATGGAGGACATCCTCAACCCGAATCTCAACGTCGACCAGGCCTTCCGCGCCACCACCCTCGCCCTGGTCGACGGCCGAGTCCTGACCGGCCTGCTGCTGGCCGAGGAGGGGGACGTGCTGGTGCTGGCTGACGCCGAGGGGAAGTCGCAGCGCATCCCCGCCGCCGACGTCGAGGAGCGCACCACCGCCCCCCTGTCCCCCATGCCCGCCAACTTCGGCGAGCGCATTCCCGAAGACGAGTTCGATCGGCTCATCGCCTACCTGCTCGAGCAGCGGGCCGGCGACGACTGAGCCGCCAGGGCCGATGACCGAGGGCGGGGGGGCTCACGACCGACCGGATGCCCGGGACTCCCCCGCGACGGCCCTCCGACCTCAGCCGGCGTATCTCCGCCTTGCCTCCTTCCGTCATCAGCGAGTCGCCTCGCCCGGAGCTCCTCCCATGCCCCCGTTCCCCCGGATCGGCCGGTTCGCCCCGCTGCTGGTTGCCTTGCTGGCGCCGATGACCGCCCGGGGGGCGGAGCCCGATCCCTTGCCCAAGGCCGACGGCTACCGCGGCATCTGGTACTTCAACCAGCCGTCGGGAGACGCTTACAAATACAAGTACAGCGGCGGGTTCGCGACATATCCGCAGCAGCACATCCCGATCGCCGTCCACTCGGAGGAGGCGAACACCACCTTCTTCGTCTTCGGCGGGCGGCCCGCCGGGGAGAACCGGCTGCTCATGATGGTCGGGGCCTTCGACCACGACACCGGCACCGTCCCCCGGCCGACGATCCTGCTCGACAAGCAGACCACCGATGCGCACGACAACCCCGTGCTCGCCCTCGACGGCGACGGCCACCTCTGGGTCTTCTCCAACGCCCACGGCACCGGCCGCCCGGCGTTCATCCACCGCAGCGTTCGGCCGTTCGACCTCGATGCCTTCGAGCTGATCGACGAGACCAATTTCTCCTACGGCCAGCCCTGGCACCTGGGCGACGACGGCTTCCTGTTCCTCCACACCCGCTATCGGAGCGGGCGCCGCATGCTCCACTGGATGACCGCCGCCGACGGCCGATCCTGGTCCGATCCCCTCCCGCTGGCCGCGATGGAGCTGGGCCACTATCAGGTGAGCTGGCCGAGGGGGAGGACGGTCGGCACCGCGTTCAACTACCACCCGGAGCCCGTCGGCCTGAACGCCCGGACGAACCTTTACTACGTGCAAACCTCCGACCTCGGCCGCTCCTGGACGACCGCCGAGGGCACCCCGGTCGTTCCCCCGCTGACCGAGCCCGACCATCCGAGCCTCGTCCGCGACTTCCAATCCGAAGGGCTGCTCGTCTACCTGAAGGATCTCCAGTTCGACGCCGAGGGACGCCCCGTCATCCTCTTCCTCACCAGCCGGGGCTATGCCTCCGGCCCGGAGAACGGCCCCCGCACCTGGCAGACGGCGCAGTGGACCGGATCGTCCTGGCGGATCCGCCCGGTGACGACCTCGGGTGTGACCGACGAATGATGTGGTTCGCGGCCCCTCCGGACTCGCTTACGCCGCCACCGGGTATCCCTCCCGGCTGAGCCTGCCCCAGAACTGCTCCCAGCGACCCGTCGTGTACGTCAACGCTC
>NZ_RYZH01000077.1 GCF_003977685.1 Tautonia sociabilis
CCGCCCCCCCCACCGCCGACCCCGGCCCCCCCGTCGACCTCCTCGCCCCCCTGCTCCCCGGCGTCCCCCGCCACTTCCGGGGCCAGACCGAGGCCGATCGGCCGATCGTGCTTCAGTGGACGCCGGGCGACGGCCGGTGAGCCCCGGCTCCTCTGCCCAATCGATCCCGAAACCAGTTCTCAGGAGACCCGATCGACCGCCGGACAGGCTCGGGAAGGCGGAATCGGCCGACCCTCCTCCGCCCTCGCTTCCTCAATCCGAACGGGCCGGGCGATGAGCCGCCGGGCGATCTCCTCCTCCAGCGTCGTCCCGGTCGCCAAGCGGGGGGCGCGGCTCGGGCTCGGGATGTCGGCGGTGGAACCGCCGCCCCCCTCTCCCCGGGATTCTTCGCTGGCGACGCCTTGGACCGGTGAGATCGGGGCCGGGGCGATCCGGGCCTCCCCGGCACTCAAATGATCAGCAAGAAAGAACACAAAACATCATGAACAGAGAACACAATTATTTGTCCGTCCGGGCGGAGAAAGCGACACTCCCCGGTTGGCCGCCGATTCCGGAGGGATCGGCGGCCAGCCGGGGTCGGATCAGATCAGATCAGATCGGATCGGATCAGATCAGATCAGATCAGATCAGGTCGGATCCGATCAGATCAGCTCCGAGATCGGGGAGCCGCCGTCGACAACCTTCATGGGGCGGCCCAGCGGCGTGGTGTACTCGGTGTCGACGTTGATCCCCAGCGCCGAGCACATGGTGGCGATCAGGTCCATGACGCCGACCTGGCGGTCGACCACGTCGATGCCGTCCGGGTCGGTGGCGCCGACGACCTGGCCCCCCTTGATGCCGGCCCCTCCCAGGACGACCGACCAGCTCCTCGGCCAGTGGTCGCGGCCGCCGTTCTGGTTGATCCGCGGGGTGCGGCCGAACTCGCCCATCCAGACGATCAGCGTGTCGTCCAGCAGGCCGAGCCGGGCGAGGTCGGCCACCAGCGCGCCCAGGCCCTGGTCCAGTTCGGGCAGGCGCTGCTCGCGGAGGACACGGAAGATGTCGTCGTGGTTGTCCCAGCCGCCGAGGCCGACTTCGACGAAGGTGACGCCCGCCTGGACCAAGCGGCGGGCCATCAGGCAGCCGGCGCCGAATCCGCTGCGGCCGTAGGCATCGCGGACGGTGGGCGGCTCGTCGCTGAGGTCGAAGGCGCGGGTGTACGACGAGTTCATCATCTTCAGGGTCTTGCCGTAGACGTCGGCGTGTCCCTGGGCGGCAGCCCCCCGGTTCTGGGAGATGAACCGGTCCTCGACCAGTCCGAGCAGCTGCACGCGGCGGTTCAGCCGGGCGCCACCCACCGAGGGGCGGAGATTCTCGATCTGTCCGTTCGGGTTGTTCACCACGAACGGGGCGTGAGACATGCCGAGGAAGCCGGCCGACTCTCCTGGCCGGTTGATCGAGACGAAGTGCGGCAGCGGGAAGTCGGAGCCGAGCTTCGGGCCCAGCTCGAACGAGCAGATCGAGCCGAAGCTCGGGTGCACCACCGTCGGGTTCGGCTGGTAGCCGGTGTGCATCAGGTAGGTGCCGCGGTCGTGGTTCCCCTCACTGGTGCTCAGCGACCGGACGATGCTCAGGTGGTGCATCTGCCGGGCGACGGTCGGCAGGTGCTCGCTGATCTTCACCCCGGGGACGCTGGTGTCGATCGGCCGGAACTCGCCGCCGTTGCGCGGGCTCTCGGGCTTCAGGTCCCAGGTGTCCAGCTGGCTCGGTCCGCCGCCCATCCAGAGCAGGATGCAGTGCTTCTGGTTCCGGCGCAGCTCCTGGGCGTGGGCCCGCAGCGAGCCGAGGAAGGTGGCCGCCGCCGGCGCCATGGAGGTCGCCGCCAGGTGGCCGAGGAAGTGCCGGCGCGACATGCCGCGCGGGGTCATCAGGCGATCGAACATCGGTCGGGTCCTCCCCTCGGCCGGGCGGTTGGGATCGGGGTGGTTCGGGACGGGGTGCTCGCCCGGCGGGCCCGGGACGCCCCACGATCAATGATTGAGGACAAACTCATTCGAATTGAGCAGCGCCCAGAAGATGTCCTCCATGACGCTCACCGGATCCGGCCCCTGCCGGAGCATCGCCAGGGCGGCGGACGATTCCTTGGCGCTGGGGGGACGGCAGAGGGCCGCCAGGTACAGGCGGTCGACGACGAACTCGGCCGAGGCTCCCCGGCGCCGGGCCTCGTCGAGCAGCTCTCGGAGGAAGCTGCCGGGCTTGCAGCTGGTGGCCTCGGTGATCAGGTCGCCGTTCATCATCATCAGGGCCTGGGGGATGGTGCCCTGGAAGCTGGTCCCCTCGCTCACCTCGTCGTTGCCGAAGGTGAAGACGAACTGGCGGAGCCAGCGGTCGCGACGGGCGTCGGAGTCCCCGCCGCCGCCGGCCTGGTGGGCCTGGGTGGCGGTGAGCAGCGACTCGAACAGCTGCTCGGGCGTCATCGGCTTCAGCGTCATGTGGCTGAAGTACGTCTCGTCCCGCTCGTTGGACCGGGTGCGGACGCTGGAAAGGTGGTACGCCTCGCTGGCGGTGATCCAGCGGATGAGCTGCTTGACGTCGAACCCCGAGTCGCGGAAGTCGGCCGCCAGGCGGTCGAGCAGCTCCGGGTGGCTGGGCGGGTTGTGGTCGCCGAAGTCGTCGATCGGGTGGACGATCCCCCGGCCCATCAGCAGGCCCCAGATCCGGTTGACGAACGCTGCGGCGAACTGGCTGTTGGTCGGCTCGGTGATGAACCGCCCCAGCTCCAGGCGGCGGTTCACGTCGGTCCCCTGGCTGATCTTCCGGCCGTCGAGGTAGGTCGGGAAGGTCCCCTTGATCGTGCCATCCCGGCGATCGTAGGAGACGAAGGCGTCGGTCGGGTCGTCGTACAGCTCGAAATACGCCGTCTCCTCGGCCCCGCCGGCGCCGACGCGCCGAACCTGCCGGGAGCGGACGCCCCGGAAGAAGGCGTTGATGCCCCAGAAATCGGCCTGCTTCCAGTCGTTCGACGGGTGGTCGTGGCACTGGGTGCACTGGATCTGCTGGCCGAGGAAGACGCGGGTGGTGATCGACGTCAGCGGGACGGCGTCGAACTCCAGATGCGCCAACGCGAAATTCGTGGCGCCGTTCTCGGGGGTGTTCGGGCCGGTGGCGGTGATCAGCTCCCGGGCGATCTGGTCCCAGGGCGTGTTGGCGGCGAACTGCGTCCGGAGCCAGGCACGCAGCGCCGGCCGGTTGACCGCGTTCCCCTGATCTCCCCGGCCGATGAGCGTCACCGACCAGAGGTTGCCGAAGTGCCGGGCGTAGTCGGGGTGGTTGAGCAGGTAGTCGATCAGCTTGGCCCGCTTGTCGGGGTCCTTGCTCTCGAGAAACGCGGTCGCCTCGCCGAGTGACGGGATGCGGCCGAGCAGGTCGAGGGAGGCGCGCCGGAGGAACTCGCCGTCGGGCGCCCTCGGCGACGGCGAGACGCCGGCCGATTCCCAGCCCTCCCGAATCAGCCGGTCGATGTACGCCGGCGGCTCCTCCGACCCCGTGCCGGGCCCGGCGTCGTCGGCCGCCGCGGCCGTCGCGGCCCCGACCAGGGCCAGCACCAAGGCGGCCGACCGGCCCGTCGTTCGCTCCCAGCGGCTCGTCGTCATGATGCGATCTCCTCCGCCCGACCTCTCCCGGCGGCGAGGCGTACCCTCCAGCGATCGGTGCGGTCTTCACGTTCGGAACGCGCTCGCGCGACCCCGCTCGCCGGCCGGTTTGCCGGCGGTCCAGGCCTGGGGACTCCGCGGGTCGAGACGAGTTTCGGCCGGGGGCAGGACGCCCCCTTATTTATCTTACGCGCAAACCCCCGCCCCGTGACCAGCCTTCCAATCAAGTATGGGAGCACGGCGGCGGTCGGCCGGGGGCCCGCCTGTCGGCTCGCCGAGCCTCCCCGACGGTCCCGGCCGGGAATTCACGCGCTCGCGCGGCGGTATTGCAGCTCGATGAGCCGACGGAACAGGGCCGAGCTCCGGCTCAGCTCCGACTCGGTGCCGACGGCCTCGATCTTCCCCTCGTTCATCAGCACGATCCGGTCGGCGAACTGCAACGAGCCGAGGTTGTGCGTGATCAGGAAGGTCGTCCGACCTCGGGAGAACTCCTCGATCGCCTTGCGGATCAGTGCCTCGTCCTGGATATCGACGGCGCTGGTCGCCTCGTCGAGAATCAGGATCGCCGGATCCCGGAGCATCGCCCGGGCCAGCGCGATTCGCTGCCGCTGCCCTCCCGAGAGCCCCGCCCCGCGCTCGCCGATCATCGTCTCGTACCCTTCCGGCAGGCCCACGATGAACTGGTGGGCGTAGGACCGCCGGGCAGCCTCCTCCACCTGCTCCCTCGTCGCGAACGGGCTGCCGTAGGCGATGTTGGCCGCGATCGTGTCCTCGAAGAGGATCGTCTCCTGGATCACCATGCCGATCTGAGAGCGCAGGCTCCGGATCGACGCCTCCCGGATGTCCAGGCCGTCGATCCGGATGGCGCCCCGCTCCACGTCGTAGAACCGGGGGAGCAGGTTCATCAGTGTCGACTTGCCGCACCCGTTCGGGCCGACCAGCGCGATCGTCTCGCCGTGCCGGACCGTCAGGCTCAGCCCGCGCAGCACCGGGGAGCGATCGTCGTAGGAGAAGTGCACGTCGTCGAACTCGATCTGCCTCCGGTGCCGGGGCATCCGCACCGCCGCCGGGCGGTCGACAACCCTCGGCTCCCGGTCCATCAGCGAGCAGATGCGGTCGGAGGCCGCCGCCGCCCGCTGGATCTTCGAGTGCACGGTCGACAGCTTGCGCAAGGGGTCCGAGATCCCGGCAAGCATCACGTAGAGCGTCAGCAGCTGCTCGATCGTCATCGGGTCGGAGGCAAGCTGCAGCTTCAGCGGGCCCAGCACCAGGAACTCCGACTTGCGCAGCACCAGGTACGCCCCCGAGAGCAGCGCGATCGACACCGTCGACAGCGCCAGGATCTCCAGCACCGGATCGCTCATCGCCTCGATCGTCGCCACCCGGACGCGCTTCCTGTACAGCGCCTTCGACTCCAGGTAGAACCGCCGGCGCTCCCGGCGCTCCATCGTGTACGCCTTGACCAGCTTGATCCCCTGGAACGTCTCCTGGAGGATCTTGTAGATGTTCGACATGCTCTCCAGCGACCGCCGGATCGCCCGCTTCATGATCTTGCCGACGCGGACGGTCGTCATCGCCGAGACCGGCACGAGCACCAGCGCCAGCAGGGTCAGGCGCCAGTTCAGCCAGAGCGCGCCTCCCAGGCAGGCGATGATCCGGAGCGGCTCGCGGACGACCTTGCTCAGCAGAACGACCAACCCCTGGCTCACCGAATCCAGGTCGCTGGTGAATCGGGCCATCAGGTCGGCCGACCCCTGCTGGCTGAAGCTGCCCAGGTCCAGGGCCAGGGTGCGGCGGAAAAATCGCTTGCGGATGTCGAAGATCGACAGTTGCATGATGTTCGCCACCAGGTACTCCTGGCCGAACATGAACACCCCCTTGACCGCCACGCCGACCATCACCAGGCCGAGCAGCACGGTGAGCGTCCGGAAGCTGTCGCGCGGCAGCCAGCGGTCGACCCAGGGGGCGACGGCCCGGTAGCGGCCTTCCCAGCGCCGGGCCGAGTCCAGGTCGCGACGCCACGACCGCTCCCGACGGTCGAGCGCCGACGGCCCGCCCTGCTCCAGCAATCGGGAGGCGGCCCCCAGCTCGTCGAAGCGGGCCTCGGCCACGCGGTAGGCCAGCTCGAACCGCCGGTAGTGCTCCAGTTGCTCCCGGGGGATCGGCGCCTTCAGGCCGACGGAGCTGGACCGGAACTCCTCGGGCACCTCGTCGAAGTACGCGGTCCAGGCGTCCTTGTAACCCGCCTTCACCGCCTCAACGTACTGCTCCGGCGGGCCGGCCTGGCCGGCGCGGCGGACCACCTCCAGCTCGTCCAGGCGGGCGCGCAGCGCCTCCGCCTCGGTCGCGTGCATGGCCGTCTGGTCGGCGACCCAGCCCTGGACGTTCTCGCCCCCGAGGAGGATCTTCAGCAGCGGGAAGACGGCCCCCAGCTCCGTGAACCAGAGCAGGGCCACCATCACCGCGCAGCCGAGCGACAGGGCGAACCGGCCCCGGTAGGGCCAGGCATACCGCACGAGACGGGAAAAATTCTTCATGGAGAAGGCCAGGACCGACGACGTGGGACCCCAGGCATCCGTGCCGACCCCTGCCGGTCCGAGGCGCGGTCGACCTCGGGCGGCCCGGGGCGAGGGTTACGGGCGGATGTACCATTGCCGGGGCATCCTGGCAAGCCGAGTCGCGGCCCATTGCCGAACAGGTGCCGATCCGCCAGGGTCGCGCATCCAAGGTCGGATCGGGACCCGGACCTTCGAAAGGTCCGGAACATCCGTCGAGTCCACCAATCCGTCCAAAACCGCGGCCAGGGGCAAACGGCTCCTCAGAACGGAAGGAGAATACGCCCATCGGCTCACGAGCGCGATCCGGCCGGAGCCCGCTCGGCGGCGCGATCTCGGGAGCCTGTTCCGGCAAGAGGGGCCGGAGGACCGGACCGGGTCGGATCGTCCGGGACGCAGCCTCCCCGATCGAGGGGCCCACCCTGACCAGTCCGGTCCGGACCAGGAACCCGGCGACCGATCGTCTCAGGGCACCTTCCCCGCTCCGCCGACCCACGGTCCGTCGTCCTCCGGCCCTCTGATCCCCAGCGCGCACGAACGCGGGGGAGGGGAGCCAACTCCCTCCCCCGCGTCACGATGACCGAGGCTCGTCGAGGCGATCCGAACCGGAGCCCGGCTCAGAGCACGAAGCGGAAGGTCTTGGTGATGACCCGCCAGAGCCACCAGCCGAGGGTGGCGGTGCCGCCGTCGATCTTGGCCATGCCGCGCTGGCCGGGCATGAGCGTGAGGTCGGCGTTGTCGATCGGGATGATCGCCTCGTAGACGGTCGTCAGCGGGACGGCACCGCCGGTCTGCTCGTCGGGCTTGGTGGCAATCTCGCCGCCGGCCATGTTGGAGAGTTCCGGGGGGATCTCCCGCTGGTTGCGGCGGGCGATCTCGTCGACCCGGCTGACGATCGTCTCCTGGCTCTTGCCGTAGATCTTCACCCAGGCGGTGGGCTTGGTGCCGTCGGACCCCTGCTTGATCAGGTCGACGTCCGACTGATCGATCAGCAGATGGGCCTCCAGCTTGGTCGGGTCGCCGATCTCGCAGAACAGCTCGCCGGGCTGGAGCCACTTGCCGGTGACCTCGGAGTGGGGGACCCCCATGACGATGCCGTCCCGGCCGGCGGTGAGGATCAGCTTGCCCTGCTGCTCGATCGCCACGTCGAGCTTGGGTTGCAGGTCGTTGACGATCATGTCCTCGGTCTCGACCTCCAGCGCCCGGTTGAGCGGGTCGCTGCCGCTGGTCTGGCCGTAGACGCGCGCCTTGACCTCGTTGACCTTGATCTCGGCGTCGAGCTGGTTGACCTCGCGGAGCAGGTCCAGGTTGCTCAGCCGGGCGATCACCGTCCCCGGCTCGCCGTCGGGTCCGGGGCCCCGGACCGGCTCGTTGTCCCGGACGTCGATCGACACCAGCCGCCCCGGCACCTCGACGTAGATCCGCTCGGGCTTGGCCGGCGTCAGCACGAGCGTCCCCTTGACCCGCAGCGGCGTGGGGATCAGCAGGATCCCGGCGATCACCGCCGCCGCCGCGGCGAAGCACAACGCCGCTCGGACCTTCTTCACTTTCCGCATCCTCCCGGGTTGGCGGACGAACTTGATGATCTGCCACAGCGGCATGAACAGCAACGGCACGAGGGCGCCCAGCGCGAGGAAGGCGCTGATGACCCGAAGCTTCTCGGGCAGGAAGTGGTAGAGGAAGAAGATGATGCTGAAGGTGATGAACCAGCGGTAGAGGTACGACGCCACCGCGTAGGTCACAAACAGCATCCGACGGGACCGGGGCATGTAGCTCTGCACCGGCACCTCCAGCCCCAGCACCTTCTCCTGGAACAGGTAGGCGAAGAACTGGGTCGACTTGATCCGGAGGTTGGGGATCTCCAGGTAGTCGGAGGTGACGTAGTAGCCGTCGTAACGCAGCAGCGGGTTGGCGTTGAAGAGGATCGTGTTCACCGAGCAGATGAACATGGTCGAGAGCATCAGGCTGTTGAACAGCCCTGGCTGCGTGTTCCACCAGACGAAGGTGGCGATCGCCGCCAGGAAGCACTCGACGTAGATCCCCGCCGCCGCGATCCAGATCCGCTTCCACTTGTTCGGCAGCAGCCAGCTGTCGGTCACGTCGCAGTACAAGGCGGGGGTGAGCACCAGGAACAGGATGCCCATCTCGTGGACTTCCGACCCGTAGTGCTTGGCCGTCAGCCCGTGGCCGAACTCGTGGATGACCTTGACGATCGCCAGCGACAGCCACAGCGACGGCAGCGTCCGCCAGTTGAAGAAGCTCTCGAAGGTGGGCAGCTTCGCGGTGAAGGTGTCCCACTGCGCGAAGATCAGCGTCAGGGCCGCCAGCATCAACCCAATGCTGAACGTGACGAAATACGGGGTGAAGATCCAGCGGAAGAAGGGGTACATCCAGGTCAGCAACTTTTCCGGGTCGATGACCGGGATCTTGATGTACAGGATGTTGGCCGCACCCTGCATGATCTTCTTCCAGCGGTTCTTCCTCCTCCGCTTGACCAGCGCCTTGGCCTGGTCCGGCGTGTCGACGAGCACCAGGCTCGCCTCGTGGAGCTGGGCGACGAACCGCAGCAAGTCTTCGACGGTGATCGTCTGCGGCCGGTACTTCTTCTCGAAGGCGCGCTTGATGTCCTGGAGCGTCTTCTTGCCGTCAAGTTCCTGCAGGAGGAAGTACTCCTCGGCCTTGAACCGGAAGTACTTCAGGGCGATCGGGTCCTTGACGACGTAGTGGGTCACGCCCTCGTACGGCACCGGCTGGACGACCAGATCGGGGCGGAGCCGGGCCGTCAGGTACTCGGCCGCCTGGCCGGCGGGCACCGAGGCGTTCTGGGACGGGTCTCTCAGCATCGGGGGCGGCCCTTCTCGGGTCGATCGCGGTTCGATTCGAGCGGGTTCGAGTCTTCAAGGTCCGGGCGGGGCCGGTCGCCGGGCCCGGCCGATGGCTCAACCTCGGCCCTCCGCCCGGGATGACGCCGGCGGCGGGCGTTTGGGAAGCATTCGGGTCGACGCGGTCCCGAGCCACCCCGATGCTCCCCGACTCGTCCAACGGCGGGCGTCCGATCGTCTCCGGCCATCGCAGCGCCGCCATCACCCCCCGGCCTCAGCGGGGGGCGGCCGGCGCCGCCGGCGCCGGGGCGAGGCGGCCGAGCACGGGGGGCTCGGGGGCCGGCTCGGGGGGAAGCTGGAGCATGTCCTCGGGCGGAGCGGGCACGAGGTTCGGGTCCTCGGTCAGGTAGACCGTCATGTTGGCCTTGTGGCCGACCCGCAGGTCCTTGTCGACGTTGTTGACGATGTCGGCCTTCACCAGCACCTCGGCGCGGCCCCGGGCGGGGGCGAGCTCGGGGCCGATGTAGACGATCTTGCCCCGGAACCGCTTCGACTCGATGGGGACCTGGGCCCCCTCGACCACCGGCTGCACGTCGACCACCATCCCCTTGCGAAGCTGGTAGACCGCCTCCAGCGGCACGTAGCCGTAGAAGCGGACGCGGTCGGTGCGGGCGACCTGGACGATCGGCTCCATCGCCTGCACGGCCTCGCCGGGGTACTTGACCTGCTCAAGCACCTCGCCGTCGAACGGCGCGAGGATGTTGTGCTCCAGCACCGCCTCCTCGGCCATCTTCAGCTCCTGGGCGGCCTGCTCGAGCTTGGCCGATTCCTCCTTCACGCGGGCGTCGGCCACCTTCAACTGAGCCTGCTTCAGCTCGTATTCCTCTCGGGAGATGACGTCGGGCACCGGCCCCCGGAACAGCCGCTCGGCCCGGGCCATGTTCGAGAGGGCGACCTCCCGCTCGGCCTGCGCCATGTTCAGGGCCGACTGGTCCTTGGCCATCATCTCGGCCTTCTGCCGGGCGAGCTCGGCCATGGTGGCGTCGAGGTAGGCGATCAGGTCCCCCTTCTTGATCTCGGCGCCGATGCTCTTCTCGATGTGCGCCAGGATCCCCTCGCGCTTCGCCGCCAGGGCGGCCCGCTCGATCCACTCGATGTTGCCGGACACGACCAGCGTCTGCACCTGCGTGCCCGGCGGAGCGGCCGACGCCTGCTGGGCCCGGGCCGAGCCGACGCCCGACGCGGGGAGCAGCGCCGCCAGCAGAGCGGCGGTCAGGGTCGTCAGGGTGGTCTTGGTCATCGTTCGAGACTCCGCTGGAGGTGCCCGATGGGCCTGAAAGCTGGGGGAAGGGGTGCTGGGTGCCGCCCGTTTCCGGCCGGGAGAACGGGGTTAGTTCAGGAACGGCCAGCGGAACAGGACGGTCTCGTGGAAGGCGTTGATCACGTCCCGGAAGACGACGTAGGCCAGCCGGGCCTCGCCGCACTCGACGCGGGCCCGCACCTCGGCGCCGGCTCTCAGGCCGCGCTGGCTGTTCTGGCTGCGGGCGATGATCTGATCGCGGACCTCGTCGCTAAAGCCGATGGTCAGCTTGTTGACGTGCTCTCCCTCGACCGTCTCCGCCCTCGAGGCGATCCGGCGGACGTGGCCCAGGTAGCGATGCTCCGGGTCGGTCGCCAGCACGAAGTAGGCGGTGAGCGTCTCGCCCGGGTCGGCCTCGCCGGCGGCGATCCGCTCCTTGAGCCGGGCCTCGGCCGCGAGGATCGGCGCCATGTCGTCGTCGGGGACGTGCACCTCCAGCACCCACTCGCCGGTCGTCGCGGCGACCGAGACCAGCTCCTGGCCCACCTCGACTGGGCGGCCCAAGAGGTTCTTGCGCACCTCCCAGGTCACGACCATGCCGTCGTGCGGGGCCACCACCTTCAGTTGCTCCAGCTGCTCCCGGATGATCTCGATCTGCTCGGTGGCGCTCTCGTACCGGATCCGGGCCTCTTCCTGCTGGCCGGCCAGCACGGGGCGTTCGTTGAAGTCGGTCGTGTTGTTGATCCGCCGTTCCAGGGTCGTCACCTGGCTGCCGTAGTAGGCGCGGTCGGCCTGCAGCTGCTCGAGCTGCTTGAGCAGCTCCTCGCTGTAGAGCGTCACCAGCGGGTCGCCGGCGCGGACGAGGTCGCCGTGCTCCACGTGCACCTCGGCCACCCGGGAGGGGAACGGGGCGTAGGTGTTCCGCCGCTCCTCGGGAAGGATCGAGCCCTTGCCCTCGATCGTCAGCCGCCAGGGGACGAAGGCCATCACGCCGATGATCGTGCCAATCGCCACCAGCACGGCCGCGATCTTCGCCAGCGTCCTCCCGCGGAAGAACCGCCAGGGGGAGCCCAGCGCCTTGAGCACCGGGCGGAGGAAGATCCGGTGGTGCTCCTGGGCGTTGTACAGCGCCGTCGACGCATGCCGAGCGACGACCTCGCTGCGAGCGTGCACGTCGGTCACCACCAGCTCGTCGCCGATCTGCTCGGCCACCAGGCAGCCGAAGGGGACGCGCTCGGGGACCTTGCCGTCCTTGGTCGGCTCCTCGGGCTTGTGCAGCAGGGTGATGATGACGGCCTTGGAGCCCGACTCGTCGACGTAGATCTCCAGGGCGTCCCGGATGTCGGGGGGGAAGCCCTCGGTGTCCCCGGTGTAAACAAGGTCCTCGCCCGACTTGATGACGAGCTTGCAGAGGCGGGTCAGCTCCCGGACGAGGTTGGACTTCTGCTCGACGACCTCCTGGCCGCTGACGGCCTCGATCATCGTCCGGCCGCTGATCTTCAGCGCCACGCTCAGGCGGTCGCAGCCGATCAGCCGCTTGCCGTCGTTGACGACGGCAAAGGCCGTCTCCTGCAGATCGAGCGAGGCGTGGATCGCGTGCGTGAACCCCTCAAGCTGGTTCCAGAGCTTCTGCTGCGACATCATCTGTCGCATCTGGCGGTTCTTCAGGTACTGCGACGCCAGGTCGCAGAGGTCGCCGACGAACCGCAGGGTGCTCTTCTGCGTGGCCGCCCGGCGGGTCGGATCCATCAGGATCTCGACCAGGCCGACGACCTGCTTGTCCACGATCAGCGGGGCCAGGATCAGCGCGAACGGCGTCGGGTTGCCGGCGCCGGGGACCCCCTCGATCGTCGCCCCGGGAGGGATGATCTGGGCCTGGGCGGCCTGGAAGATCGTGCCGAGCAGCATGTCGTGCGGCTGGGTCCGCACCCGGCCGTCGAGCAGGCCGGTCAGGCGGAATTCCAGCTGCGTTTGCAGCTTCAAGGTCCCCCGGTTATCCAGCATCCACAGCGCGCCGCCCGAGGCGGCCACCGCGGCCACGGCCCGGTTGAGGAACTCCTGATAGAACTCCGGCGGCTGGATGTCCGACTCGGCCAGATCCGCGATCTCGGCCACCAGCGTGCGGATCTGGTTCTTGGTCTGCTCGAGCAGGCCGGGATCGATCGGCTGCTGCTGCGTCGGCTGTTGGGTCTTGGTCGTGTCTTCGGCCATAAGGGCAGCCCCGAAGTGAGGAGTTCGCTCGCGAAGTCCGGCCGACCCGCGCACTGGTCCAGTGATCCATCCGTCCCGATCCCGGTCGTCTCCGGCTGGGGGGCCGTCGCCCCGGGGCCTCCGGCGCCATCGCGCGGGACCCCGGCTACGAGCAACGGGACGCCGCCCCGGCACCTCTTCCCGAAACTTTTTCCCAACGCCCCGAGCCTGCGGTTCGCCTTGCCCGACCCGAGGCTCCGGCGGTATGCTCCCCGATTCCTCCCGGCCACCCCTCGCCCCCTTCGCCGATGAATCGAACGACGGCCTCGCCCCGCCCCTGCCTCGTCACCGGCGCCACCGGGCTGCTCGGCAGCCACATCGCCGAGCGGCTCGTCGCCCGGGGAGAGCCGGTTCGCGCCCTGGTCCGGCCGACCAGCGACACGACCTTCCTCGAAGCGATCGGCGTCGAACTGGTCCCCGGCGACCTGACCGACCCCTCCTCCTGCGCCGAGGCCCTCCGAGGGGCTCGCGTCGTTTACCACGCCGCCGCCAAGGTGGGAGACTGGGGAAGCTGGTCCGAGTTCCAGTCCGCCTGCCTCGACGCCACCGAAGCCCTCGCCCGCGCCGCCCTCGCCGCCGGCGTCGACCGCTTCGTCCACATCAGCTCGACCAGCGCCTACGGCCACCCGCCCCGGACCGGCCGACCGATCACCGAGGACCACCCGCTCGGCGTCGGCGTCTGGTGGCCTTGGGATTACTACACAATCAGCAAGGTCGAATCCGAGCGCATCCTCTGGCGCCTCGCCCGCCAGGAGGGCCTGCCGCTGACGGTCATCCGCCCGAGCTGGCTCTACGGCGAGCGCGACCGGACAACCACCGCCCGCCTCATCTCCCGGATGCGAGGGGCCGGCATCCCCGTCATCGGCAAGGGAGACAACCCGCTCAGCGCCGTCTACGCCGGCAACGTCGCCGACGCCGCCATCCTGGCCGCCGAGGACCCCGGCTCCGTCGGCGAGGCGTACAACGTCACCGACCAGGGGCCGATGACCCAGCGCGAGTTCCTCCGCTATTTCGCCGAGGCCGCCGGCGCCCCCCGCCCGCGCTGGTATCGCCGCTTGCCCTATTTCTACCCGATCGTCTTCGCCGGCGCCCTGGTCATCGAGGCCTATGCCCGCCTCCTCCGCTGGCCGAAGGCCCCGATCATCACCCGGTACGCCACCTGGCTGATGGCCCGTCGCATCTGGTACAGCACCGAGAAGGCCCGGACCCGCCTCGGCTGGACGCCCGCCCTGGACAACGCCGAGAGCATCGGACGCACCGTCCGCTGGTTCCTTGACCGCGAGGCTCCCCCCGGTCCCCTCGCGCCGATCCCGGCGGCCTCCGACCACCGCTCCCGGGACGGATCGAACTGACCCGGCCTCCTCGACTCCAACCACCTCCTCTCCCTTCGACGATCATCCTGGAGGACGCCAGATGACCAGACGATCGCCGGTCCAAGCCCTCGCGAGGCTCGTCGGCCTCGCGGCCACGCTCCTCCTTCTCGGCGGCCCGGCCCGAGCCGAGGGGCTTCGCGTCGGGTTCGGCAAGGCCGACATCACCCCCGAGGTCGGCGACCCGAACCACCCCGTCTTCCTCGCCGGCTTCGGACAGGGCCGCCAGGCGACCGGAGTGCACGACCCCCTCTGGTCCCGGGCCGTCGTCCTCGACGACGGCGATCGTGCGGTCGCCCTCGTCTCGGTCGACCTGATCGGCGTCCAGCTCGAGTTGACCCAGGCCGTCCGAGCCCGGCTGGAGCGGTTCGACCTCGTGCTCGTCTGCTCCACGCACAACCACGAAGGGCCCGACGTCATCGGCCTCTGGGGCCCCGGCCCGACCGTCTCGGGGGTCGACACGGACTACCTCAAGCAGGTCGAAGACGGGATCGTCTCCTCCGTCCTCGCCGCCGAGGCCGCCCTCACCCCCGCCGAGGCTTCCTACGGCACCGCCGAGGACGAGACGCTGCTGGCCGACAGCCGGCCGCCGGTCGTCAAGGACGGCGTCCTCCGCGTCCTTCGCTTCGCCCCCCCCGGGGGAGGAGCGCCGATTGGCCTGCTCGTCCAGTGGAACTGCCACCCGGAGAATCTCGGCAGCCGCAACACCCTCGTCACGGCCGACTTCCCCTTCGCCACCGTCCGAGCCCTGGAACAGCGGCACGGGTGCGACGTGGCCTACTTCACCGGGGCCATCGGCGGCCTGATGTCGGCCCCCGAGACCCGGCTCCAGCGCCCCGACGGCACCTCCTACCGCGAAGGCGAGTTCGACTTCGCCAAGGCCTACGGCGAGGCCGTCGCCGACCTGGCCGACCTCGCCCTGGCCGGGGAGGAGCCGATCGCGCTGACCCCGATCGCCGTCTCCCGGGTCGAGGCCGCCCTGCCGCTGGAGAACCCGCTCTATCGCCTCGCCCGGGTCGCCGGCGTGCTCGACCGCGTCGGCTACCGCTGGACCGGCGACCCGTTCGCCCCCGGCGCCAGTCTCGGGAGGCGGAACATCCTTGGCCCGCTGGCCGTGCTCACCGAGGTTTCCTATCTCCGCCTCGGCGCGCTGCACGTCGCCGCCATCCCCGGAGAGCTCTACCCCGAGCTCGTCTCCGGCCGGTTCCAGGACCCCGCCGACCCCGCCGCCGACTTCCCCGACGCCCCCCTCGAGCCCGACGTCCTCTCCCTGCTCCCCGACGGCCCGAGCCTCATCCTCGGCCTGGCCGCCGACGAGGTCGGCTACATCATCCCCCGACGCCAGTGGGACCAGGCTCCTCCCTTCACCTACGGAAGGGACCGCCCCCTGTATGGCGAGGTCAACTCCGTCGGCCCCCAGACCGCCCCGATCCTGATGGAGGCGCTCCGGCTGGCCGTCGAACGCGCCCCGGGCCGCTGACCCACCCGCGCCTCGGGCCCTCGGGGCGCTCTCCGGCACCGGGTCCAATCCCCCGGGAACGGGCCGAGCGATCGGAGGCTCCGCCCGATCGGCCCGATCGGCGGCCCCGGCCAGGGTCAGGGCCAGGGCCAGCCAGCCAGCCAACAATTCCGGCTCACTTCCCGCCGTCGAGGCAATCGGCCAGTTGCCTCAGAGTCCCCGGCAGGTCCCGGGGCCTCGGGAAGGCCCGGCCCTTGCCCAGGTAAACCCGCTTCGGCTCCCCCGTCTCCTCGTCGGCCTCGACGACCAGCCGGGCGCCGGGGACGAGCGTGTCGAGCACGGCGTTGAGCAACGCCAGGCGGGTCCGCTCCCACTCCTCCCCCTCGATGATCGGCTCCCGGACGTAGGGGAGCGACACCCCGGCCAGGAACCGGGCGACCCCGGGGCTCTCCTCGACCGAGGCGGCGACGGCGGCGTGCTCCTTCATCAGCACCGAGCCCAGGTAGCACTCGCCGGGCGGGCACGGCGGCTCCATCGTGCACCGGCCTTCCGGATTGGTCTGGCACTGGGCCATGGCGCGTCCCTCTCACATCCTCATTCGATTCGAATCGATCCGATCCAGGCGCCGACCGGGCCGCGATGACCTCGCTCCCCGACTCGAACGAGATTGTCCCGCCTGCCCGACCCGGCCGCAAGCCCGCTCCCTCGCCCCGGAAACCAGCCGGGACCAGCTGGAACGAGCTGGAACGAGCGAGAACGAGCCGGGCCCGACGACCCTGTGTGGATCGCCGGGCCCGGGCAGTGGATCTCAAGGCCCCCTCCGTCGGGGAGGCTCAGCGATCGCCGGCTCAGCTCAGCCCTGCGGCGCGGCCGTCTGGGCCGTCGGCGTGGCCTGCGGGGTCGGGGCGGCGGCGACGGCGGCCGGAGCGTAGACCGCCGGCACCATCACCGTCTTGGTCACCGGCACCTGGCGAACCACCTTCCGGGGCACGCACTTGGTGATCGTCACCGGCACCTGCTCCGGCACCCGAACCGGCTTCAGCCGCGTCACCATCTCGGTCACCGGCCGAGGACGCTTGATGTACGTCGTCACCGGCACCTTCTCGGGGACGCAGCGCGTGACCGGCACCATCTGGTACGAGCAGGTCGACCCGCAGCCGTGGCCGCAGTGCTTGACCCTCGCCGGCACGTACTCCGTAACCTTGTGCATCCGGGTCACCAGCTTCGTGACCGGAATCTCCTCGACCTCGCAGCGCGTGACCGGCACCTGAACCTCGACGTACTCGGTCCGGAACCGCGTCTTCATCACCGTGACCGGCACCTGGTCGATAACCGTCTCGGTCACCGTGCAGTACGTCGTGATCGTCTGCGGCACCATCGGCACGCACGGGGCGGCCGGCTTGCCGCAGCGGTGGCACGCTCGGGCGGCCGGCGCCGCACCGAGGGCAACCGCGACGGCCGAGAGCACGAGGGCTCGACTCCACATCCGATGCATCGTCTTGGCTCCAGGAGGGAACGGGATCGGCTCACCATCCCTGTGCTCGCGAACCGCCTGAACGCCCCATCTCTCCTAGATGAACCAGTTATTCCAGGCGTCGCTCCTTTACTACCTACAACGATTGGAACGGTTTTGCAAGCGGCTCGACCGTCTCCTGTCCCGGATCCGACGAGGATCGGGGATCGAACCAATTCGATCGGTTCGAGTTGCGGCATGCGGCCTTTTTTTTGCCCGGCGGGTGTCCCGAGCTCAGGAGCGGGACGAGCCGGGCGGGCCGTCCGCTGGGGACCGACCCCTTGAGTCGGCCGGGCCGCCGGGATATCCAAGCGAGATCGACCCGCCCCGAGGAGGATCGCCGATGACCCGCCCCGCCGCCGTCGCCCTCGCCGCCGCCCTGCTGGCCCTCGGCCCTCCCGGGCGCCCGGCCTCGTCCCAGTCGCTGCCTGGCACCGCCCCCTGGCACGACCGCGGCTCGACCGACGACGCCGCCTCGGCCATGGTCGAGGGCCTGCACCGCTTCCTCGAACGGGAGACGGCCGCCTCCCTCTGCCGGCGCCCTCGGCACTGGCAGCGCGACACCTCCTCCCCCGAAGCCTACGCCCGATCCGTCGAGCCGAACCGGCGCCGGCTGGAGCGGATCGTCGGCGCGGTCGATCCCCGCGTCTCCCCGGTCGTCATGCACCTGGCCGGCTCGACCGAGGCCCCGGCCGAGCTGGCCCGGGCTGAGGGCTTCCGGGTCCTGGCGGTGCGCTGGGACGTGTATCCCGACGTCCAGGCCGAGGGCCTGCTGCTCGAGCCCTTCGGCGAGCCGATCGCCGACGTCGTGGCCCTGGCCGACTGCGACGTGCTCCCCGAGGTGTTCTCCGGCCTGGCCGAAGGGCTGCCGCCCCGGTCCCAGCTCTCCCGACTGCTGGCCGAGGCGGGCTGCCGGGTCGTCGTGCCGGTCTTGCTCGACCGCTCCACCACCTTCTCCGGCACCCCCGGCGTGGCGATGACCAACCTGACCCACCGCGAGTGGATCTGGCGACAGGCGTTCGAGACGGGCCGCCACCCGATCGGCTACGAGGTCGACGCCGTCCGCGCCGCCGTCGACTGGTTCTCGGCCGGAGACGGGCAGGAGCGGCCGATCGGCGTGGTCGGCCACGGCGAAGGGGGCCTGATCGCCCTGTACGCGGCGGCGCTGGACCCGAGGATCGACGCCTCCTGGGTCGCCGGCTACTTCGGGAGGCGAGAAGGCCTCTGGCAGGAGCCGATCGACCGGGACGTCTGGGGCCTGCTCGACGAGTTCGGCGACGCCGAGATCGCCAGCCTCGTCCCCCCCCGATCGCTCCTCGTCGAGCCCTGCGCCGGGCCGGCCGTCGGGGGCCCTCCCCCGCCGGTCGAGGGCCGGTCTCAGGCCGCTTCCGGGAGGCTGGAGCCCCGGGATCCGGACGGGGCGGCTGCCGAGTTCGACCGCCTGCTCGCCCTGACCGACGGCCTTGCCGGACGGTCCTTCGCGATCGGGCCGGTCAGCGGCGACGCGTCCCTGAACGCGGCGGACTCGGCCCGGCTCGAGTTCCTCCGCGACCTGCTCGGCCCCGACGCTCCCGCCCCCCCGGCCGATCCCCAGTCGGCCTGGGACGAGCGCTCCCCCCTGCCCGACCCCGTCGCCCGCCAGGGCCGCTGGGTCCGGGCCCTCCAGGAGCATACCCAGGCCTTGATCCGCACCTCGGAACTCCGCCGATCCGAGTTCTGGTCGAAGGCCGACTCCTCCTCCCCCGAGTCTTGGGCCTCCTCCTCCCCGCCCTATCGCGAGCTCTTCCGCACCGAGGTCATCGGGCAGATCCCGCCCGCCTCCGAGCCGCTAGAACCCCGGTCGATCCGCGTGCTCGACGAGCCAAACTTCGAGGGCTTCGCCGTCGAGATCCCGGTCCTGCCCGACGTGGTCGCCTCGGGCATCCTGCTGCTGCCGAAGGACCTGGCCGAGGGAGAGCGGCGCCCGGTGGTCGTCTGCCAGCACGGCCTGGAGGGAACGCCGGACCCGGTCGTGACTCCCGGCGTCGAGTCGCCGTACAACTCCTACGGCTCGGCGCTGGCCGACCGGGGGTACATCGTCTACGCTCCCCAGAACCCGTACATCGGCGGCGATCGGTTCCGGCAGCTCCAGCGGAAGGCGCACCCGCTGAAGATGTCTCTCTTCTCGATCATCGTCCGGCAACACGAGCGGACGCTCGATTGGCTGAAGACGCTGCCGAATGTCGACCCCGGCCGGATCGCCTTCTATGGCCTCTCCTACGGGGGCAAGACGGCGATGCGGGTTCCGGCCCTGGTCGACGGCTATTGCCTGTCGATCTGCTCGGCCGACTTCAACGAGTGGGTCGTCAAGTGCACGAACCTGACCCGACGCTACAGCTACCTGTTCACCATTGAGTACGACATGTACGAGTGGGACCTTGCCTCCGGCTACAACTACGCCGAGATGGCCGGGCTGATCGCCCCCCGACCGTTCATGGTCGAGCGCGGCCACTCCGACGGCGTCGCGCCGGACGAGTGGGTCGCCTACGAGTTCGCCAAGGTCCGCCGCCTGTACGATACGCTGGGCATCGGCGACCGCGCCGAGATCACCTTCTTCAACGGCGGGCACCTGATCCGGGGCGAGGCCACCTTCGACTTCCTCGCCCGCCATCTCGACTGGCCCCGAGGCCGCACCGATTCGGAGTAACCCGGCATGACGTGTCCCCGCTTCGCCCGGCGTGTCGCGCTGCTTGCCGCCCTGCTCGCCGCTCCGGAGGCCCAGGCCGAGGACGGCCAGTTCCCGGTCCAATCCAACCTGAACGCCGGGGCGGCCCGAGCCGAGATCACCCCCGAGCTGCCCGAGGGGGGCTTGGACGTCGTCGGCCACCCCCGGCACGTCACCGGCGTCCGCGACCCGATCCGGGCCGAGGTGCTGGTGCTCGACGACGGCCAGACCCGGGCCGCGATCGTCACCTTCGACCTGGCCTCCGCCTGGCCCGCCCTCGTCTCGGCGGCCCGGCGGGCCGTCTCCGAGGAGGCCGGCGTGCCCCAGGATCACATCCTGGTCGCCGTCTCGCACAACCACTCCGGCCCGGGATACGACCCCGAGTCTCCCTGGGCCAAGGAGGTCGAAGGGAAGCTCCGCGCCGCCGCCGCCGAGGCCTCCTCGGCCCTTCGGCCGGTGTCGATCGGCTACGCCGAGGACCGCATCTCCTTCAGCATCAACCGCCGCAAGGTCATCAACGGCCAGGCCGTCGTCCGGCTCAACCCCGAGGGGCCGAACGACCCCCGCGTCAAGGTTCTCCGGTTTGACGACGGCTCCTCGCTCACCCCGGTCGCCGTGCTGATGCAGGCCGTCTGCCACCCTTGCTTCTTCACCTGGGGAGACGACGGCACCCCGCCCTACCCCGACGGCTACCCGAAGATGAGCGCCGACTTCCCCGGCGAGGCCCGCCGCTTCGTCGAGATGACCTACGGCGGCGCCACCACGGCCCTTTTTCTCCAGGGCTGCGCCGGCGACATCCGCCCCAACCTCCCCGGCCACCCCTACCGCTGCGCCGACGAGGCGGACATCCAGTGGGCGGGCCGAGACCTCGGCGGCGCCGTCGTCCGGGCGCTGGCCTCGAGCGTCGTCCGGGAGCACCTCCGCGAGCGGCCGACCTACTACCGCATCCGGGTCGCCCGCGAGGTGGTCGAACTGCCCGGCAAGGACGGCCCCGTCTCCGGGGAGCTGATGGCCCTGAAGGTCGGGCCCTTCCTGCTGCTGACCATGCCCGGCGAGCCGATGGTCGAGTACGGCTTCAACCTGGAGCGCCTCATCGCCGACCGCGCCGTGCCGATCGTCGTCGGCTACGCCAACGGCCACGTCGGCTACATCGCCACCGCCGCCTCCTACGCCGTCGGCGGCTACGAGCCCGGCATGTCCCCGCTGGCCCCCGAGGCCGAGCCCCTCATCTACGAGGCCCTCGACCGCCTGGCCGATCAGGTCATCGGAGACGTCTTCGAGGTCTTCTCCAAGCGCCCGGTCGACTCGAAGTGAGCCGATCGCCCGGCTCCGGCCCCCTCCGCTTTTGAGGAGGGGGCCGGCCGGTCGGTCATCCCCACGCCTTGAACAGGCGCTCCAGCGCGGCGACGGCCTCGTGCAGCCGGTGCTCGTCCTCCTCGTAGAGGTCGCCGACCTCCATCGGCATCCGGCGGACGGCCTCGGCGATCTGGTCTCGGGCGCCGAGCATCTGGGCGTACAGGCGCTCGAACTTCGGCCGGTCGGCCGACGGGCCGAGCACGTCGAGCTTCCGCTTCGCCTCGGCGATCCGGGCCTCCCAGTCTCGGAGGATCCCCTCCAGCCGGGGGCGTTCGGCGACGTGCACCCGCTCGGGATACGACGGGTTCTTGGGCACAACAGCCCGGGAGGGCGCCGCCTGGTTCGGCGCAAGGTCGTAGCTGGTGGACACGGGTCGCTCCGTATCGCTTTGGGTCCGAGGAACTCGCGAGCGGATCGATTGTAGGCGCCCCGGGCCGGGGCGCGAAGGGAGCCGGGCGTCCCTGCCCATCGCATCGCCCATTGACGGGGATCGGCCCCCGGGTATCCTCCAGCGCGACAAGCGCCACCCCCCACCTGTCGGCCCGAGGGAACGGGCCGGAGGGGAGGGCCGAGCAACAGAGCCGAGCAAGCAGGAGCGGCCGGATGATCGCAGCCCCGAGCCCGACCACGGCGATCCGCCCCGCCCCCCGGCCGGGGTCGTACTGCGTCCTGGTCAGCACCACCGCCGGCGCCCGGGACATCCGGCGGAACATGGGCAACGCTGACTACTCCTACGCCTTCGTCCTCAAGGCCCTCGCCCCCCTGCTCGACCGCCTCGGCCCCTGGCAGGTCGTCGAGCGGCCCGAGAGCAGCCTGTCCTACCGCGCCGCCCGAGCCCGAGAGCAGGGGCTGACGCCGATCCACCTCTGCCTCCACCCCCCGCACAACGCCTACCTGACCCCCGACGTGCCCACCGTCGCCTTCCCCTTCTGGGAGTTCCCCTCGCTCCCGGACCGGGACATGGGGCTCGACACCCGGCAGAACTGGAAGCGGATCCTCGACCGCGCCGACCTCATCCTCACCGCCTGCCGCTTCACCGCCGCCACCTTCCGCCGAGAGGGGCTCCGCCCCCCCATCGCCGTCGTCCCCGTCCCCTTGCCCGATTCCGCCTTTTCCGTCCCGGACTGGGACCCCCGCTGGACCTTCGAGCTCGACTGCCGCCACGTCGTCCTCGGCGGTCCCGAGGAGCCGGGGGCGGGGCCGGGGCCGGGAGCGGCCGATCCCCCCCGCCTCCCGGCCGCCGACGACCCCGACCGCCCCTCCTGGCAGCGCCTCGCCGGCCGGGCCTACCTCCGAGGCCGGGCGTTCTACAAGCGGAACGTCATGCGGTACCTCAGCGAGGAGGCCGCCGAGGCCCTCTTCCAGGCCAAGAACCGCCTGATGCGCCGTACCGTCGCCACGCGGATCCTCCGCCCCCCGCTGGCGAGGCTGACACTCGGCGGCCTCGTCTTCACCAGCATCTTCAACCTCGGCGACCGCCGGAAGAACATCGACGACCTGCTCAGCGCCGTTTTGCTCGCCTTCCAGGACCGCCCCGACGTCACCCTCGTCCTGAAGCTCGCCACCAACCCCGACCGCGAGTACTTCGAGCTGAAGGAGCTGCGCACCCGGTACGATCGCATGAACATCCGCCACCGCTGCCGGGTCGTCGCCATCACCGACTACCTCAGCGACGCCGACCTCGCCTCCCTCAGCCGAGCCACCACCTACTACCTGAACACGAGCAAGGCCGAGGGGGCCTGCCTGCCGCTGCAAGAGTCGCTCGCCGCCGGCCGGCCGGCCGTCGCCCCCCGACACTCGGCGCTGGAGGATTACATCGACGACCAGGTCGCCTTTGTCGTCCGCAGCGATCCGGAGCCGACCTACATCCCCCACGACCCCGATCCCCGCTTCGAGACCTCCTGGCACCGCCTCAACTGGCAGCAGCTGCACGACCACCTGCTCGAGGCCGCCCGAGTCGCCGAGCGCGACCCGGAGCGCTACCGACGCATGGCCGACGCCGGCCGTCGCCGCATGAAGTCCCTCGCCTCCCGCGAGGCCGCCGCCTCCGCCCTGATCGAGGCGCTGGGGCAGCTCCCCGAGTCCGCCCACCACCGGACCCTCTCCTGGTCGGCCTGAACCCGATCGGCGCCCGCCGGCCGACCGCCCCGGGCCCCCGGCAGCACGAGGGGCCCGCTCCCGGCCTCGGGCTCCTGGCGGGTTCTCACAAGAGAAATCTCCTTGCGAGGGAGCCCTGTCGGCATGTAGTGTCGAGGACGTAGGGCGAGCCCCGCGGACGCCGCGGGCGCTCGCCCGATGCCCACGCCTGCCGCCACCTGCCGGCCCCCGTGCGAGACGACCCCGCCGACGCCTCCCCCCGCCCCCGATCAACCATCATCGGGAAGGGCTCCCCCTCGTTGATCGGCCGCCGGGCCCCGACGAGAGACGGCCTCGCGCGGACGCATCCCCCCCCCGACCGACCGACCCGACCGGCACCCCGTGGCCCCGGATTGACGGAGCACCCGCATGAGTAACCGCCGCACCCGGATCCGGTTCCGAGCCCGCATCGGCCTGCTCGGCCTGCTGGCTCTGGCGGAAGCCCCCGCGACGGCCCCGGCCGACGAGCCTCCCCGATACAACCGGGACATCCGGCCGATTCTCTCGGAGAACTGCTTCGCCTGTCACGGGCCCGACAGCGCCGCCCGCAAGGCCGACCTCCGCCTCGACCACCGCGACGACGCCCTAGCCGACCGCGGCGGCTACGCCACCATCGTCCCCGGCGACCCCGACGCCAGCGAGCTGATCTACCGCGTCGAGTCCGAGGACGAGCTGGAGGTCATGCCTCCGCCCTCCTCGCACAAGTCCCTGACCGCCGAGCAGAAGGCCACCCTCCGCCGCTGGATCGCCGCCGGGGCCGAGTACGAGCCGCACTGGTCGTTCATCCCGCCGA
>NZ_RYZH01000078.1 GCF_003977685.1 Tautonia sociabilis
GGGGGGGGGGGTGGGGGTGTCGTTGGCGTCGGGGCTGTTGTAATAGGTTCGGGTATTGTCGGGAGAGTCCTCCGAGGGGCGGGCCTGGTCGGAGCTGCCGTAGAGGAACAGGGGTTGGTCGGTGGCCTCGGGGTCGGGGACGAGCTGGCCGCCGCGGAGCGGCTGCGGGCGTCCCATCGAGTAGAGCGGCTGAGTCGGGGCGTTGCCGCCGCCGGTGGTGCGGTCGATCTTCTGGCCGCCGCCGATGTCGATGGTTTCACCGACGCCGTCGGAGACGCTGAACGGGAAGCGGATCGAGTCGACGACGACCATCGGGTTGCCTGGTCCCGGCGGCAGCAGGGGGTTGGCCGGCCGTCTCAGGTAGAGCCAGAAGTACAGGCCCTCGGGCCGGGCGGTCGGGTCGGCCTGATCGAAGGCCGGGTCGTCGTGCGGGGGGATCAGGTCCCAGGAGTTGGGGGTGTAGGTGCCGCCCGCCTCGTCGAAGTCTTTGTCGATCTCCGGCCAGGTGGTGGGGTTCGAGTCGCCGAGGTTGTCGGCGATGAGGTCGACGTCGGCCTTGGTGTAGCCGGTCGGGTTCTCCATCTTGATCCCGCCCATGGCGTAGACCCGGTTGGCGGCACCGCCGCCGCCGGGGCGGAGGTCGCCATCAGGCTGGATGGCCGGGATCACCGGGTTGAGGGCCGAGCTTCGGTAGTCGGCTTGGTAGGGAGCCAAGTCGAGGTTCCCCGAGCCGTCGTCGGTGCGGGTGGCCTTCTTGCCGGAGCCGACCAGCACCGGCTCGACCCGCCGCTGCGCGGCCGGGGCCGAGAGCTCATCGTCGCCGAGGACCGGGGCGATCACGTTGGCCACCGGAGGGAGCTGGCCGGTGGTCGGATCGGGCCGGACGTAGACCGGGTCGAACGACGCCTCGGACGGGTTGTAGGGTGAGTTCGGGTCTTCCTTAACGAGGACGAAGTCCCAGCCTTGCAGGTTCAGGTCGGTGGCGTCGGTGGTGCCGGGCCCGGCCTTGGTCAGCAGGTTGGCCAGCTCGATGTACATCCGGTTGGCGCGCTTGTTCCGGTCGGTCGGCGCGCCGGTGACGTTCTTGTCGGAGTAGTTGAACTGGAAGGCGAGCACTTCGTTCAGCGCCACCGGCTGGTATTCCATGCCGTAATGCCGAAGCGGGGAGGGCAGGACGTCGGGGTTGCCGTCGCCGTCGGTGTCGTAGCCGGAGTAGAGGGGGTCGACCGTGCCGTCGGCGCGGTAGGGCAGGTGGATCGACGGGGGCACATCGAGGTTCGACGTGGTGATCCGGAAGGCCGGCAAGTGCATCACGTCGGGGTTGTCCCAGATGGTGATGGCGTTGTCCGGGTCGCGGAAGTCAACGATGTTGACCACGAACTGCCCGAGCTTGGCCAGCTCCTGCGGCGAGTCGATCGCGTGCGGCGGCAGGATGAGCTTGAGCGTCTGGTAGGTTTCGCTGATCCACTTCTGCCGCACCGGCTCGAACGGGTCGTAGGAGTGCGGCAGCGGGTGGTTCAGGTTGATCCGTCGGCCGCCGTGGATGACCGAGGGGGAGGAGGCGCCCCGGCGGTTGGCGGCGTTGCCCCCTTCCTCGAAGGTGCCGCCGATCTCCCTCAGGCTGGCCGACGTCGCGAAGGTCGACCGGCCGGGGAACCGGGCGTTGAGCTGCGGCAGCGACTGCCTCGGGTCGTCGAAGGGGTTGCCGGGCACGGTCCGGTCGGGGAAGACGCGGGCCGGGTCGGCCGGGGCGAGGTACGGCGGGGCCAGCCCGGTCGGCTGGCTCCCCGGAGGCTGCGACAGGTCGTAGTAGCTGCCGGCCGGCAGCGGGGTGTTGGTCACCCGGTCCCACGGGTCGGGGTTGTCGTGGGCGAAGGCGTAGTCGATCCGGTCCCAGCTCTCGACGCTGAACAGGCGGCGCCGGGTCTGGGCGTCGGCCGCGTGCACGAAGCTGACGGCCGCCAGCTGGGACAGCCGGCTCTCCAGCGCATCGCCGTCCACGTCCTGGACGCGATAGAGCCACTCCAGGTCCTTCGGGCCGAACGGGGCGTCGGACTCATCCGGCCAGTACAGGTTCATCTCGTTCGGGTCGTTGAACAGCGGGCTGCCCAGCGGGTAGGTGTGCACGCCGGTGGTCGAGGTCGTGGCCAGGGTGGCCTGGCTGCCCATCGCGTTCAGAAACCCGTTCGGATCCCGGCGGAGCCGGCCGTTGGGGTTGGCGTTGATCGTTTCGCTGAAGGTGCCGATGTAGTCGGTGGTGCCGCCGCTGGCGGCGTACAGGTCGGTCGGCGGGTTGACTACCCCGGCGGCGTCTCTTGGGGTGCCGCCGTTGTTGCTCAGGTCGAACGGCATGGCGGCCATCAGGTGGCCGTGGGCGCCGGCCGGGTTGCTCAGCGCGGCGAAGCCGTGCGAGATGTTGTGCCGGTTGGCGGCCAGGGGGTAGAGCGGGTCTTGCGGGCCGCCGGCGTTGGGGATCAGCCGCTCGGTGGCCGGGTTCCGGGAGACGACGTCGACCGTGCTGGCGTCGTCCACGTCCAGCGGCACGCCGGGGGGCCGGAAGTAGTGCAAAAAGCCGACGCGACCGCGGTCGTCCGGGCCGATGTCGAAGGGGACGATCGGGTCGGTCGCCAGCGGTCGGATCACCGGAGCCCGGTCGTATCGGGTGACCTGGCCGATGCCGATCGGGTCGATCGGCGTCACGAAGCGCCGGATGCGCTCCGAGGTGAGCATCGGCATGTTCGAGGCGTCTCGGGCGTCGGATCGGAAGCTGATGATCCCCGGGGGGGTGGTCGAGCTGTCGATCGGCGCCGCCTCGGGGCCGGAGGCCGAGAGGCTCCCCTGGCGGGTGGTGTAGGGGGGGTAGAAGTCGTAGGAGTCGAGGTTGTCGTCGATGCCGTCGACCAGGTATCGCCCGTCCGGGTAGGGGGACTGCCCGGGGCGGACGGGGTTGGGCAGAATCGCGCCCCCGGCGCTGCCCATGATGCCCATGGTCACGCGAGTGGCGCTGAAGTTCAGCGAGCGGTGCAACGCGGGGGAGATGACATCGGTGGCCGGGTCGTAGGGGAAGACCCTCAGGTCGTCCGGCAGGGCGTCGGCCTCTCCCCAGCGGCCGGCGACCCGGTCGCTGTTGGAGCGGTCGACGGCGGTGGCCCCGCCCCCCAGGATCGCCAGGTCGGCCGGGTCGGTCACGTTGTTCTGGAAGCGGACGGGGTTGCCGTCGACGCGCACGACGTTCTGCTCGCCCGAATCGTTGTTCGGGTTCGGCCTCGTGCCGGTGAGCAGGTTGCGCAGTTGGGTCAGGCTGACGGAGATGTGCCGGACCCCGGCATACGTGGCGTTGTCGAACTGGGAGTTCAGCGGCTTGGCGTCGTCGGGGACGTTCAAGCCGGTGTTCGGGTCAAAATACTCATCGTACTCGTTTTGCAGCGCGTACTTCGGGTTGATCTCGCTGGGGGAGAAGCCCAGGTGCGAGGCGTGGTCGAACAGCGGCAGGCCGGCCTCGTCGAAGTTCGGCGTGTTCGGGTCGTCGACCGGGAGCCGGGCGTTCAGGTTGCCGGCGGTGTTCAGCGGCAGTCGGCCGTTGAGGCCCAGCACCATGAAGGCCGCCAGCGGCTTGTACAGCCGGCCGTCGGTGGAGCGCTGCACCGGGAAGCCCACGTCGAGCCAGACCGAGTCGGTGATGCCGTCGCCGTCGTTGTCGACGTCGTACTCGATCTTCCCGGTGGTGGCGTCGGGGGTCAGGTCGCTGAAGCCGGCGGTCGGGTGGTCGACCGGCCGGGGGCGGAGGATCTTGGAGATCGCCCGCACGGCCCGGCGATACTGGGCGGTCCCCGGCGTGAGCGTGCTCGGGTGGGGCACGTTCATGTCCGTCAGGCCATACGTCGGGCTGACCGGGTTGTTGTCCACCGCGAGGATTCCCGGCCGGTGGAACGAGGGGATGACGGTGTTGCCGTCGGCGCTCTGAACCGCGAGGAACCAGTTCTCCAGGTCGGGGGCGTCGTAGTCCTCGTCGGCCGCCAGCAGGTTGACGTTGAAGGGCACGGGGCGGTAGTTCGGGTCGCCCAAGAGCAGCCCGCCGCTGACCCGGAAATTGGCGAACTGGCCCGGGTTGCGGTTGCCGGGGTCGTCGTCGGCGGTGCCGGGCAGCCCGTCGGGGCCGTTCATCGCCGCTTCCACGTTGGTCCGAAACGCCGCCGTGCCGGTGCCGTTGAAGGCGTGGCGGAACCGGCCGTCGAGCGAGAACACCGAATTGACGGTCGGCGCCCGCAGGCCCACCCCCTGGTGCGTGGTGTTCGGCCGGTGCGAGCCGGTGATCCGGAACGAGAAGGTGGAGCCATTGGTCGTCACCGCCGCCACCTCGAACGTCTGCGCCACGGTGGCTCCCAGGCCGGGGATGGTGAGGATCCAGCCCTCGAAGTTGTAGCCGGCGTAGATCGGGACGTTCGTGGCGATGTCCCAGGACGCCGGCGCGACCCCTCCCGTGGAAACCGGCGTGACGGCCGTGATCGTCGGGAACGAGCCGTCGGGGTTGAGGTTGTAAATCCCGTTGTCGGCCGCGTCGTTGCCGTACATGTCGCGCTTCAGGCCGTGGCCGTAGAGCGCGGACATGGGGTTGGTCGTGTCGTTGATCAACTGGCGGATGGCGTACTGGATCAACTGGTCGGCCGGCGGGCGGTTGAGCTTGGTGCTGTAGTACAGCGCGGCGCTCTTGGCCTGGCCGCTGAAGGTGGCGAACGACACGCCGATGATCGCCAGCAAGCCCAGCATCGAGAGCACGAGGATCAGCACCACGCCGCGTCGGCGACGGGCCGGAGATCGGGGACGGCGGGCGAGCATGGGACGCTTCCTTTCGACGGGACCCGGAGGGCTCGGGATCGGTGTCCGAACGGCCGGCGAGTCGGAATGGATCGGGGAGCGGCCCGACGACGGCCGCCGAGCGGCCGGCCGCCGGGGGCCGGTTCGCGTCAGAGCTTGTCGGTGAAGTCCTCCCGGACCGTGATCACCTTCAACAAGGTGTCGTCCGGGGTGGTCAGGCGGATCTGGATCTGGATCCCCCGCAGCGGAGCCGGGTACGGCGGCGGGTACGACGGGTAGAGCGGCCGACCTTGGTAGGGCGGGTGCGCCGTGGGATCGATCCCGTGGAGCGGGGCGAACGCATAATCGGTCGACCAGGTGTCCCAGACCCGCCGCAGCCGAACCGTGCCGGCGCTGTCGTCTCCGATGTTGTTCCGGCCGGGGATGACTCCCGAGTCGCCGAAGACCCGCTCCATTTGATAGTCAATCCGGTTGTCGGAGGTCAGCGGGGGGATGCGGCCCTCGTGCCCCAGGGTGATCGTCTCGCCCGGGAAGGTGACGGTCACGTCATTCTTGACGTTCGGCGACGAGGCGTAGCCAAGGTCGTAGTAGTCGGTCGTCAGGTTGATCCCGGCGAGCTGGCTGTAGGCGGGGGCCCTGGGATCGAGCACCTTCACGTCGAAGCTGCGGACGTTGGTGGCGATCAGGTCGTCCTGCCAAGAGGAATTGAGCAGGGTCGGGTCGCTGGCCAGGGTCGGATCCTGGTTGGGCGCCAGGTAGGGGTCGCCGGCGCCGTCGGAGTACCACGGGCCCAGTGGCGGGAGCTGAGGCGGGAGCCGGTTCGGGAGTCCTCCGGCTCGGGCCTGCCAGGAGAGGCCATACGCCTGATAGCGGCGGCGATCGGCGGGGGTCGGCACGGTGCCGAAGAACTCGTGATACATCAGCCGCTTGTTGGCGGCGGTCCAGTTGATGCTCCTCGTCTCCGCCCAGGTGGGGAAGCCCCAGTAGGTGAACCGCTCGCCGGGAGGGATGGTCCAGTTGATCTCCGGCTGAAGGTCGTCGCCGACGAGGTTGTCCCCCGTTTGGAGCGGGGCATGATTGACCCGGGTTCGATTGCTGCCGTCGATCGTGTTCACATAGGTGATCGTCGTCCCGTCGTGAATCTCCCCCACGCTCAAGGGCGTGCCCACCGAGTAGGCGGAGGGGAAGACAAACGGGAAGGCAAGCGTGTCGAGGTTGTCGTCGGCCGATGCCGGCCGGCCGGGGCGGAGCGGAGCGTTGTTCGGGTAGAGCGTGGGGTAGAAGTCGGCCACGCCGTCCGGGGACAAGCCTCCGCTCCCGAAGAAGTCGTCGATCGTCCCGTCGCCGCCGGGGGTCGGGTTTCCTCCGCTGTTGGTCAGCAGGTCGTTGAAGAACCGGGGGCGGGCGAAGCGGTTGTGGCGGTTGGTTAGGTCGCCGAGCGTGTTCGGGATGGGCGGAGCGTCGTTCTGCGGCGAGACCGATTCCGAAGGCCGCACCGAGATGTCGTTCGCTCCCTGCCAGCTCACCTCCGGCTCGTTGGCGCCGGAGAGGGAGAAGCCGTCGAAGCCGGCGTTTCCGAAGCGGTAGGCCCCTGCGACGTGGGAGTCGAAGTACAGCCTCTGGTTCGGGGCGACCAGCAGCACGCGGCGGTAGAGGTTGCCGTTGCGGAGGAAGTAGATGACCTCGGCGGTGTCGCTGGTGACGGTGGTCGGGGCGTAGCGGACCTGGCCGGCCAGCGCCGTGCCGTTGGGCCAGAAGCCTCGGGGAAGCATGACGCGGCCGGTGAACGGCTGGCCGACCGGAGCGCGGACGGTGAAGGCGAGGTAGTCGTCGGTGTCTTCGCCCTGAGCGTCGGCGAAGGAGTTCTCGCCGTACTCGAAGTAGCCGAGGTTGTCGTCGGGGTTCAGCGGCGGGGTGAACCGGGCGGTGGCGCCGCGGAGGTCCTGGATGAGGGTCGTTTCCAGGCGCCGGGCGACCCCGGCCAGCTCCTGGTCCTTCTGCGCGCCGGTCATGGCGCCGGTGGCCGCGGTGAAGACGGCGACGATGATCGACATGACGATCAGCATCAGCGCGATCGACACCAACAGCTCGACGAGCGTCAGGCCCCGGCGGCCGCGGGGGGAGGTCGGCCGCACTGTCGGACATCGCATGACGGATCCCTCGCTCACTCGCCCGCCGCGGGCGGCCCCTCGTTCGTGAGATGGGCCGGGCCGGTTCGGATCGGGTCGGGTCGCCTCACCGGCTGTACAGGACGACGGGGAAGACGTTGACGACGTATGGATTGATCAGCGCCGCCTCCGGCACCGCCGACGAGACGCCGCCGCTGCCATCGGGGACGAGCCGGGTCTTGGCCTGCACCGGCGTGTCGATCCGCACGATGATCCGGCGGTGGCCCGCCACGTCCGGGTCGATCTCCACCTCGCCCTTCTGGACGATCCGGTACCAGTGCACCCGCTGCCCGGGATACCGGGCGCCGTTCCAGCCGGTCAGCGGGTTGTCGGGCAGGTAGTTCCGCGTCAGCGGGATCGGCCTGCCGCTCGGGTCGCTCGGATAGGAGCTGACGACCGCTGGGGTCGTTTCTTGGTACCGCTCATAGGTCACGTCGGCGATGAAGTCTCCCACCCGGACGAGCGGGTCCGGCATGCTGGCCGGCCAGCGGAGGAGCACGCTCCGGTCGTCGGCGGCGCTGTACCCGCCGGTGATCCCCGGCGCCTGGGGAGCGGGGATCAGGTCGAGCCCCGCGGCGCTGCTGGTGTATCCCCAGATGGCCTCGACCACCCGCTCGCCGGTGGGGACCAGATAGGTGTTTCCATCCAGCGGGCTCACCACCGGGTCGAGACCGATCGGCCGCTTGTGGAAGACGACGATGTTCCCCTCGAAGGTCGACGGGTCGCCGGCCACTCCCAGGCGGCCGGTGATCATCCAGGTGAAGTCCCACTCCCGCTCCGAGGAGTAGCCGGCCGTCGGGTCGAAGTCGGCGGGCACGACCGGGCTGCCGCTCTGGCCCGATTCGTCTCCGGTGATGACCGGGTCGTCGATCGAGCTAAAGATCTTCCCCGCCACCTCGGCGATGTTCAGCAGGGCCGGATTGGTCGACGGCAGCGAGTACGTGTACGGCCAGGGGTACGACGGGTCGTAGGGCTGGAAGTTGGTGATCCGCTGCAGCCCGTGTGCCGACGGCGGGTTGTTGCCAGTGGACCTCACGAAGCCGATCCCCGAGCCGAACCTCCCCTCCGAGCCGAGGTTGCCGCGCAGGCCGGTGGGCGTTTGCACCGGGGTCTGGCCCTCGGTGAGGTAGTGCGTCGTCGACCAGAACAGCGGGTCGTAGGCCACCGGCAGGCCCGGCGTGAAGAACGAGGCCGCCACCCCGGCGAGCACGTCGTTGTTGATCGTGTCGAAGTCGTGCGTCAGCGGGGTGATCGTGAATGGGAACCCGGCCCGCTGGGCCCGACCATTGAGCTGGATCCAGGGCTGGTACCACACCAGGCGAGGGTCGAGGAACGCGTCGGGGTTGAGCAGCCCGCCGGCGTACTCCGTGCTGCGGACATTCGCGTCGGCCATGGCCGACTGCGCGAGGATCGTCGACCGAGAGGCCCGCGTTGCGTCCCTCATGCGCAACAGGCCCAGGGGGAACAGCGTGGCGAGTGAAACCATGCCGATCCCCATGATCATGATGGCGATCAGGATCTCGGTCAGCGTGATGCCGGCTCGCGCCCGGCTGCGGCGGCTCGTCATGGCGATCACCTTCCCGTCACCTGGGATTGGCGGGCTTCCGTGTAGGGGATCTCTCGCTTGAAGGCACGCACGGCTGTGCTGTCGCTCGGGTCGAAGACTCCGAAGCTCGGAACCTCGCTGACCGAGGCGTACCCCGAGGTCGGCGAGATCGTCACCAGCCGGCGCTCCCCCTGAAGCACCTTCGAGCCCGGGCCGTTCGATTCCCTCGGCAGCGGCAGGAGCGGCCATTCGAGGGTCATCGGCGTCGACGGATCGGGATCGACCGGCGCCGCCACGTCCTCCCGAGACGCGATCCAGAGGAAAAACAGCGGGTACTCCGCGTCCAGTGCCCGGGAGAAGCCATACGGTGTCGACGGGATGACCTGGCCGTTCGGGTAGATCACCAGGTCCAGATACCCCGTCACCGGGTCGATCGGCACCCGAGACCGCTCTGATCGGGTCAATGGGTCCAAATCAAGATCAAGTTCACTCGTCGTCAGGTCGATCACCGCCCCGGTCGGCAATGCGTACTCCCGGGCATCGGTCGCCACGCTCGGCCGTCGGGAGATGACGTAGCGGTTCCGGGGCGGGGTCGCAACCCCCAACAGCGCTGGGTCGTCCAGCGGGATGGGCGCGGCTCCCAGGTCAGTCAGCGGGACGACGCCGGGCATGCCGGTGCCGGCGTAGGGCTCGTTGGTCCCGTTGGACCCCATCGTATACCCGTTCACCCTCGCGAAGCGGAACGCCGAGTCTAGGATCGGCGCATCCTCCTCGTATTCGACATAGGTGACGGGCAACCCCGAGCTTGGCGCCACAAAGAGCAACTCGGCCGGTTCATCGATGAAACCGTTGCCGTTGTTGTCCACCCCGTCGTAGCCGGGGTCAATGACCTCGTCGCCATTGTCGTCGACGCCGTTGAAATGGGGATCGGTGTAGCCGCCGATCAGGGGATTGCTCGGAGGGTCGGGGTCGTCCCGGCCGTTGACGATGTAGAGGATCTCGAACTGGGTGTTCGTGGGCAGGGCTCGAACCGTCGTGCCGATCGCCAGGTTGCCCGTCTGGTTGACGAACCGCTCGGGATTGCGGCTCGCGGGGCCCAGGGTGATCGGGCCGGAAACGAGGTACTCGTTGCCGGCTCCATCGAGACGGACTCGTTCGCCCTGGCGGATGTTGAAATACCAGGACGTCGGCGCGATAGGCAGCTTGTCGTTGTCGAGCTTGGCGCCATAAAGGGCCAGCCGGCGGATCTGGTCGTTGGGTACGACCCCGGCCGGGATGAACGGAGGCGTCCAGATCTCGACGATCGGGATCACCAGGCCTTCGGAGTAGTTTGGTGGAGTCGTGAGGGTCAGCATCCGATTGGATGCCACAACTCGGGAGGAGAAATCCGTGAGATCCGGATCGGGGACGAAGCGGATTCCCTGGGGCTGGCCGGTGCCGGTGGCGCGGTCTCGGCTGAGCTTGAAGTTGCCCTGGACGAGGTTGGCGGCCTCGCTGACCTCGCGCTCGGCGAAGGCGACGTAGGCGGTCGGCAGCGTGGCGGCGCTGACCAGCAGGATGATGGCGATGACGACCAGCAGCTCGGTCAGGGTCATCCCCGAGGGCCGAGGCGTTCGCGGCGCAAGCATCAGCGTCCTCCCGAGCCGGTGGAGTTGAGGGCGTGGTTGGTCAGGTCGTCCAGGCCCCAGGCATTCTGGATCAGGTCGGTCGCGTCCTCGGTCGCGATCCCGATCGGGGCTCCGCTCGGCCGGGGGAGCTGGTACAGCGCCATCCGCTGGCCCGGCACGCCTGCCTGATCGATCGTGGCCGGCCCGGCGTTGCCCGGCTCCGAGAACGACCGGTCGGTCCTCGCCCACGCGTCGGTCTGCGCCGCCTGCCCTTCGATCAGGTTCATCCGAGCCGCGAACCCCGCCGCCTGAGCCGGTGTGAACCAATTGCTCGGCGGGGCCCCCGGCACCACGTCCTGGCCGGCTTCGGTGTAGGTCACTCCGTAGCTGCCCACCCCGTACTGCTTGTCGGGACCCGCCGAGAGAATCAGGTGCTTGAAGAAATATGCTCTCCGGCGGTAATATGCGGTGCGATCCCAGTAGTAACCTGGAGGGTGGGGTGGGGAAGGGTTCTCGTCCGCATGTGGGTCGACAACACTGAAGAAGAGTTGCTGGAAATGATTTGCGCGATCACTCATGTTTGCTGAGGTCGCCTCGGACTCATCGTTGGGAAGATTCGCTAGGTTGACCCACCATGCGGGCGACACGAGTAATTGATTCGGGTCGAGCGGGTTCTCCTCGCGCGGCTCGACAAGATTCGAATAAGAACTTGACCCCTTTTGCAACCCCCGCCCGCCGCCGTAGTTCGAGATGAAGTAAACCGGCCAGCGGTAGAATTGCAGCGGGCGGCCCCAGGCGTCGACGAACTCCAGCAGCCCGTCGCCGTCGGTGTCCCGCACTTCCTTGTCCGTGAAGTCGTCCGGGCTGAAGACGCTGCCCAGCGGCCCGACGCCTCCGACCAGGATGGCGTAGAGCATCTCCGAACGCGCCGTGATGTGCTGATGGGCCGAGAGCTTGGTCTGAACCGCCGAAACCAGCGCTGAGAAGTCCGACGAGGAGAGGCCCATTTCCGTCTGATCGAGCTCGTCGATCAGCCCGTCACCGTCGTCGTCCACCCCGTTGTAGCCTCGGGGCGGGTAGCCGAGCTGCCGGGTCAGGCTGCCGATCGCCGCGTAAGACGCACCGAAGATCCCGGCACCGCCGTCGGGGAGTCGGAAGTTCCGCCGGGGATTTCCGGTGGTGAATCCGGGATCCGCCGTCAATCCGGTGATCTCGCCGAGGAGGGTCGGCAGGACGGCGCCGCCGACCGCATCGAACGTTCGGTCGTTGATGTTGTAGCGCTGATTGATCGTCAGCCCGTGCCCGATCGGGAGAAGCTCGCGGGCGTAGTTGAGGGGGATCGTCGGGAAGGTGGAGGCCGCCGTCGGATTCGGCGTCAGCGACTCGGGCTTGAACGGGATCCCGGCGAAATTCAGCGGGTAGAGCGGGTCGGCCTGGACGAAGAAGACATCGGGCAGCTCGCGCTTGATGGAATCGATCTGGGCGATGAGCTGCGCCCTCGGCTCGGATTCGACGAGCTGGACGAGGTCGGGGTTTCCGTTGGGGACGGCGACCGACATGGCCAGCAGCCGGTGCCCGTTGTTCGGCTGGGCCCGCTGGAGGAGCAGGCCGTCGAGCCGGTCGGAGATGGCGACGTCGAGCTTGGCGATCAGCGACTGGGTGGCGCGCTCGTTGGCCCGCCGCACCCCCTCCCAGGAGGCGGCGAGCAGGAAGGACGTCAGGATGCCGATGATCACGATCACGACGCCCAGCTCCACGAGCGTGAAGCCGTCGTCGCGCCGCCTCGGTCCGGTGGTCATGACGTTCTCCCCCTGCGATCGGCCTGCGGGTCGTCTGGCGAGCATTCCGGGCGACTCCGATCAGTCGAGCGTGCCGTTGGCGAAGTTGGTCACGTTGTCCCGCTCCCGCTTCACGTCGGCGCCCCCGGCGGCGGGCAGGCGGTCGCCATCGGTGGTTTCGACGTACTGACCGCCTGGCCCGTAGGCCCGGTCTCGCCCCGCCGAGATGATCTGGAACGATTGCGGGTTCTGGAACGTCGCCGGCTTCTGGCCGGGTGGTGCCGGCACGCTGCTGGTGTACGGATTCGGCAGCGGCGAGGCGGTCGTCCGCGACGGCCCCCCACTGGCGATGACCGGGAAGGAGACCGAGAACGGCGTCACCAGCGACCCCGTCTCATTGATCGGCGCGAGGTTCACGTCGTTCGGGTCGTACCCCGAGCCGCCGTAGGAGCTGAAGTAGGCGAAGTACCGCCCCGCCGGTCCCTTGCCGAGCGGATCGATGTAGCCCGGGATGCCGTCGCCGTCATCGTCCACCAGGCGGTCGGGATTGAACTCGAAGAACGGCTGGACGCGGTTCTGCGCCCCCGCGTTCGGCGTCCCGTTCGGCTGGTAGGCCGGCATGAACGGGTTCCTCGGGTTGGAGGAGAATCCGCCCACCCCCTCGAGTGTGAACGGGTTCATGTTATTCAAGCTGGTGTGCGTGGGGATGCCACCCAGGAAGAACACCAGGCATTCGTGCCCTTCCAGATAGATCACCCCCGGGTCGATGTTGCCGTTGCCGTTGATGTCATACGAGGCGACCTGGCTCGACCCGGGAGAGAAGACCGCCTTCGGAAAGAGCTTTCGCATGTAATTGATCGACCGCTGCGCCAGGGCGTCGTAGGAGATGTCGGCAACGGTTGGATCCGGGATCTGCGGGTTCCCGCCGATGTTCGGGAATTGGTCGGTGTAGGTCATCCCGGTGAAAAAAGGCGGGGGGCCTCCCGATCCCACGGCCAGGGCGCCCGTCTCGGAGAGCACGATCCGGCTCGGCGGGTATTCCTGGTACTTGTTCTTGAAGCTGGCCAGGGCCGCGGCCAGCGTGTTGATCTCGGCGGCGGTGCGGGCGTCGTTGGCCCGGTTCACGGCCGCCCAGACGGCCGGCACCAGCAGCGCGATCAGGACGCCGATGATCGTGATCACCACGAGCAGTTCGACGAGAGTGAAGCCGGTCCGACGGCGTCGCGCGGGGGTCATCGTCGCGTCCTCCGAGTGCGGAAAGGCCGGCGCGAGCGCCGGGGCCGGGAACATCTACGGGCGATCGGCTGAAGATGGGACACCGAGATTCACGAATGTTGCCGTCGATTCGACCGATCCGGTTCCTCCGCCGCCGGGGCGCCTGCCCGGCCCGCTCGGTGCGGAGGGCGGGCCGGCCCCGATCGCCGGGCCGGGGGCTTGCAGGCACGGGGGGAGGCAGGCGGGGAGGGGGGCACGACTCGTCGCGAGCGGGGAAGGGGACGGTCGGGTCCGCCGCCCCCCGGGCTCGGGGCCGGGGGGGGCGGCGGGGGCGATGCGACTCGGTCGGGGATCAGCCCGACAGTTCGCTGATCAGCTTAATCAGCGGCATGAACAGCGCGATGACGATGAAGCCGATGATGCCGCCGAGGGTGACGATCATGATCGGCTCGAGCAGGCTCACCAGCGACTCGACGGCCGCCTCCACCTCCTCGTCATAGTTGTCGGCGATCTTCATGAGCATGACATCAAGCTCGCCGGTTTCCTCGCCGACGTCGATCATGTTCACGACGATGTCGTCGACGATCCGGGCCTCTCGGAGCGGCTGGGCGATCGTCTCGCCCTCTCGGATCGAGTCGTAGATGCGGTTGAAGGCCCGCTCGAAGACGGCGTTGCCGGCGGTGTCCCGGACGATGTTCAGCGATTCGAGGATCGGCACGCCGGAGGTCACCAGGGTGCCTAGCGTCCGCATCGTCCGGCTGACGATCGACTTCTCCAGGATGGTGCCCATCACGGGGATGAGCAGCTGGATGCGGTCGCCGATGTAGGCGCCGGTCTTGCTCCGGTAGAGCAGTTTGACGAACACCCACCAGATCGCCGGGATCAGCGGGGCGAGGTACCAGTATTCGACGACGACGTGGCTGGCCTTGATCAGGAACTGGGTCATCTGCGGCAGGTCGACGCCGAAGTCGATGAAGATGGCCTCGAACTGCGGCACGATCCAGTACATGATGAAGCCGACGATCAGCACGGCGACGAAGATGACCACCACGGGGTAGACCATCGCCGACTTGATCCGCCGCTTCAGCGACTGGCTCTTCTCCTTGAAGTCCGCCAGGCGCTGGAGGATCGCCTCCAGGGCGCCGCCGGCCTCGCCGGCCTTGACCATGTTGCAGTAGAGCCGGTCGAAGCACTTGGGGTGCTTGGCCATGGCCTCGGAGAGGGTGGCTCCGCTCTCGATGTCTTCGATGACATCGGCCAGCGAGTTCTTCAGGACGCCGGGCTTGGCCTGCCCTTCAAGGATCTTCAGGCTGCGGAGGATCGGCAGGCCGGCGTCTTGCAGGGTGGAGAGCTGCCGGGTGAAGGTGGTCAGTTGCTTGGCCGAGACCTTGCCGATGGTGAACGACTTCTTCTTCCGCCGGCCGCCGGTGGGCCGCCTGGTGGCGGTGGCCCCCTTCTTGCCCCCTTTCTTGGCGGCGCGCTCGCTGATCTTGGTGACGAAGAAGCCCTTCTGCCGGATGAGCTGTTGGGCCTCTTCCTGCGTCGCCGCGTCGATGGTGTCCTTCACCTCCTTGCCGGTGTGGTCCATCGCCTCGTACTGGAAGGTCGGCATGGCCTCGGGTCTCCTTCGGGTGGGCCCGGCGGGGCGGCCGGGACGATGTCGGGCTCGGGCTCGGCTCGGAGTGGGGGCGGCGAAGACGGATGACACCAGCGCGATGACGGAGCAGGGGGCGGGCCGGGGCGTCGGCCTTCCTTCGGTCTGTCGCTGGCGATTGGCCCTCGGGGCGGACCGGGCGGCTCGTGGTGGTCGCTGGTCGAGCGGGCCGAGGGGAGGGGGGTCAGTCCTCGGTGATCGTGGCCTTGAGCACTTCCTCGATGGTCGTCAGACCATTGTCGATCGCCTCCAGGCCCGACTCGCGGAGGGTCTGCATGCCGTGCTTGCGGCAGGCCTCGCGGAAGTCGTCGAGGGAGGCCTCCCGGATGATCATGTCGCGGAGCGTGTCGTTCATGACGACCAGCTCGTAGAGGCCCATGCGGCCCTTGTAGCCGGTGTTGTTGCAGCGGTCGCAGCCTCGGCCGTAGAAGAACTTCTGCCGCGCCCCCTGCTCGGGGGTGAGGCCCAGCTCCATGAGGATCTCTTCGCTCGGTCGGAACTCGGTGCGGCAGCTGTTGCAGATCCGTCGCACGAGGCGCTGGGCGAGCACGCCCTCGACCGTCGCCGTGATCAAAAACGGCGGCACGCCCATGTCGCGCAGGCGGGTGACGGCCGAGGGGGCGTCGTTGGTGTGCAGCGTGGTGAAGACGATGTGGCCGGTGAGTGAGGCCTGGATGGAGATCTCGGCCGTTTCCAGGTCCCTCGTCTCGCCGACGAGGATCTTGTCCGGGTCCTGCCGGAGGATGGCGCGGAGGCAGGCGGCGAAGGTGACGCCGATCTCCGGGTTGATCGGCACCTGGATCAGGCCGTCGATGTCATACTCGACGGGTTCCTCCGTGGTGATGATCTTATCTTCGATCGTGTTCAACTCGTTGAGCGTGGCGTACAACGTGGTTGTCTTGCCCGAGGAGGTCGGGCCGGTGACCAGGACGATGCCGTTGGGCTTGTGCACCAGTTCCCGCCAGCGCTTGAGGGTGGCGGGGGTCATGCCGATCTTCTCGAGGTCAAGCTGCACGACCGTGCGGTCGAGGATCCGCAGCACGACCGACTCGCCGAACATCGTCGGCAGGGTCGAGACCCGGATGTCGACGGAGTTGCCGCCGATGTTCAGCTCGATCCGGCCGTCCTGCGGCAGCCGGCGCTCGGCGATGTCGAGGTTCGACATGACCTTGATGCGGCTGGCGATCGCCGGCGCCAGGTGCCGGGGAGGCGGGACGAGCTCGTAGAGCACGCCGTCGACCCGGTACCGCATCTTGTACTCATCTTCGAACGGCTCGAAGTGGATGTCCGACGCCTTGTCCTTGATCGACAGCAGCAGCACCATGTTCAGCAGCTTGCGGACCGGAGCCGCCTCGGCCATCTCCTCGATGGCCTCCAGGTCGATGGTGTTCTCGTTGCGGTTCTGGAACCGCGAGAGGTCTTTATCCAACTCGATCTGACGGATGACGTCGTTGAGCGACTCGGCGGAGCTGCCCGCGTAGACCTCCTCGATCTTGGCCATCACCTCCGACTCGGCGGCGATGACTCCCTTGACCTCGACGCCGAGGAACGAGCGGAGGCTGTCCAGCGTGGCCGGGTTCTGGGGCTCGGCCATCGCCACGGTGATGGACTTGTCCTTGCGGCCGACGGCCACCGGGACGACCTTGAAGGCCTCGGCCATCGACTGGTTGACCGCCTCGATCGCCTCGGGAGGGATGGTCGTGTCCGACAGCTTGATGACCTTCATCCCCAGCTGCTCGCCCAGGGCGCGCAGCACGTGCTCCTCGCGCACCAGGCCAAGCCGAACGGCCACCTTGCCGATCAGCTCATTCTCCGAGCGCTTCTGCTCCTCGAGAACCTTCCAGAGGGCTTCCTCGTCGAGGTAGCCCATGTCAACGAGGATCGTGCCGAGTCGTCGGGCCATGCGAGCATCCCTTCGTGCGGTTGGGGGGGGGGGGGGGGGGGGGCTTGCGCGACGCGCTGGGCTGGGCTGGGGGTCAGCGCTTCTTGGTCGGCTCCTCCTCTTCCTCCTCCTCGTCCATCTCGTCGAAGATGCCCTTCTTGGCCAACTCGATCCGCTCCCGGAGTTCGTTGGGCTTGCGGGCCTTGTAGATGATCTCGTTCTCCTCGACGATCCCTTGCCGCCAGAGGTTGAAGAGCGAGTCATCCATCAGGATCATGCCGTGCTTGCGGCCGGTCTGGATCGACGAGTCGATGCGGTAGGTCTTGTTCTCGCGGATCAGGTTGGCGATGGCCGGGGTGACGACCAGGCACTCGTAGGCGGCCACCAGCCCCTTGGGCTTGCGCGGCAGCAGCGTCTGGGCGAGGATGCCGATGATCGCCACGGAGAGCTGGGTGCGGATCTGGTCCTGCTGTTCCTTGGGGAAGACGTCGATGATGCGGTTGACGGTTCCCTCGGCCGAGTTGGTGTGCAGGGTGCCGAAGACGATGTGGCCGGTTTCGGCGGCGGTGATGGCGGCGGAGATGGTGGCCAGGTCGCGCATCTCGCCGACGAGGATGATGTCCGGGTCCATCCGCAGGGCGCGGCGGATGGCCTCGGGGAAGTCGGGCACGTCGATGCCGATCTCGCGCTGGTTGACCAGGCTCTTGTTGTGCTTGTGGAAGTACTCGATCGGGTCCTCGATCGTGATGATGTGGCGGTCCATGTTGTTGTTGATCCAGTTGATCATGGACGCCAGGCTGGTCGTCTTGCCCGAGCCGGTGGGCCCGGTGACGAGGATCAGCCCGCGGGGGCGCTGGATCAACTCCTCCATGACCCAGGGCAGGCCGAGCTGCTCGAAGGTCAGGAACTCGTTGGGGATCCGCCGCAGCACCAGGCCGACGTTGCCGCGCTGCTTGAACACGGCGACCCGGAACCGGGCCATCTCGCCGAAGGCGAAGCCGAAGTCGGTGCCGCCGACCTCCTGGAGCTCCTGCTGGCAGCGCTCCGGGGTGATCGACTTCATCAGGGCGACGGTGTCCGGCGGTTCGAGGACTTTGGTCGCCAGCGGCCGCATGTGACCATGCAGGCGCAGCATCGGCGGGCTGCCGACCGTCAGGTGCAGGTCGCTCGCCTTCTGGGTGCAGACCGTCTGGAGCAGCTTGTCGATCAGCAGCGTGCCCATGGCCGCGTGGATCCTCTCGTCGGTGGCGATGGCGGAAAATGGGGTCAGCCCCGGCGCCTGGGCCGGGGCTTGACGTTGTCTCGTTTCCTGACTGTCCGCGTGAAGGCTGACGACTGAAGAAGACTTGCGACGGGAGGACCCGGAGAGCGGGTCGCCCCATTATTCGGGGCGATCTCCCGTTGGATCAAGGAGCGAACCCCCCCTCGGTCCCCGTCCCGGCCGGTCCTCGGGCCCCGAGCGGGGGGATCGCCTGGGGGGGGAGGAGCGGGATCGCTCCCCCTGGGCCGAGGAGCCGGTCCTGGAGGAGGGAGGAGGCTCCCTCGGCCCGGCGCCGGCTCAGCCCCCGGAGGAACCGGCGTCGTGGTGGGTGATCCGGAGCACCTCGTCGATGGTGGTGATCCCCTTGAGGGCCTTGATCATCCCGTCCTCGAAGAGCGTGCGCATCCCCTGCTTCCGGGCCACCTTGCGGATCGCCTGGGTCGATTCTCCCTTGAAGGTCATCTCGCGGATCTGGCTGGTCATCATCATCAGCTCGTAGATGGCCAGCCGGCCGCGGTAGCCGGTCTTGTTGCAGTGGGCGCAGCCCTTGCCGCGCATGAAGTTGGCCTTCGAGGCGATCTCGGGACGGATCCCCAGCCCCTGGAGCAGGTGGGCCGGCGGCTCGTACTTGGCCCGGCACTTGGGGCAGACCTTGCGCACGAGCCGCTGCCCCATGATGCCGATGATCGAGCTGGCGACGAGGAACGGTTGGACACCGATGTCGATCAGACGTGTCAAGGCGCTGGGCGCATCGTTCGTGTGCAATGTACTGAAAACCAAGTGTCCTGTCAGTGAGGCCTGGATGGCGGTGTTCGCCGTCTCCTCGTCCCGGATCTCGCCGACCAGCAGGATGTTCGGGTTCTGCCGGAGCATGGCCCGGATGATCCGGGCGAAGGTCATCCCGATCTTGGCCTTCACCTCGCACTGGTTGATGCCGGGCAGGTAGTACTCGACCGGGTCCTCGGCCGTGATGATCTTCACATCCGGCCGGTTCAGCTCGTTGAGCGAGGCGTACAGGGTGGTCGTCTTGCCCGAGCCGGTCGGCCCGGTGACCAGGAGGATGCCGTTGGGACGCTTGATGAGGCTCTGGTAGCGCTTGAAGTCCTCCTCGCCGAAGCCCAAGTCCTTCAGGCTGACCTTGATGTTGTCCCGGTCCAGGATCCGCATGACGATCGACTGGCCGTGGTTGGTTGGGAGCACGCTTACCCGCAGGTCGATGTCTTTACCGGCGACGTGCACCTTGATCCGGCCGTCCTGGGGGCGGCGTTTTTCGGCGATGTCGATCGAGCCCATGATCTTCAGGCGGCTGATGATCGGGCCGAGCAGGCGGCGGGGGGGGCTTTCGATTTCCTGGCAGACCCCATCGATTCGGTACCGGATGCGGATCCGGTCGGCGAAGGGTTCGATGTGGATGTCGGAGGCCCGCATCTGGACCGCCTTCTCGAGGATCAGGTTGACCAGGCGGATGACTGGGGCGCTGTCGTCTTCCTCGGCGCCTCCCACGCCCTTGCCGGCGGCGATGTCGTCGGCGTAGTCGATCGCCGTGTCGGTGAACTCCTGGAGCATGGAGTCGACCGACTCCGACTCGGTGGTGGCCGAGCCGTAGTAGCGGTTGATGGCCTCGACGATCGCCTCGCGGGGGGCCAGGGCGATGGCGATTTCGCGGTTGAGCACGAACCGGAGCTTGTCGAGGGTCTCGAAGTCCATCGGGTCGTGCATGATGACCTTGATGGCGCCGCCCTCCTGGGCCAGCGGCATCACGACGTTTTCTCGGGCGAGCGATTCGGGCACTAGCTCGACGACCTGCGGGGGGATCTCGATCTCGCGCAAGTCGATGTAGTCCAGGCCGTTCTGCTCGGCCTTGGCCTTGGTGATCTCCTCGACGTCGGCGTAACCGAGGCGGACGAGCGACTCTTCGATCGGGCCGCTCATGCCCCGGGCTTCGACGATCTGGTCGGCGCCGACGATGCCCCGCTTGACGAGGATGTCGGTCCAGTCCTTGGTCTGTTTGGCCATGGCGTAGGGACTCCGGACGGCGGGTCGCTCACGCGCGGACGGGGCTCGGGAGGCGGTCCGGCGGGGCGCAGGGCGACGTGCGATCGGGACGAGGGCCCGGGGTTCGGGACCGGGAGTCGGCCGGAGGCGATCCGGCCGGGAGCGAGGACGATGGAAGACAAGGCGATGGCTGGGAGATTCCCGGGCGTCGGACGATGACCGAGATGAGGAGGATGGATCGGCCTGAGCCTAGCACGGCGCGCCGGGCCAGGCAAGCGCCCGGGAGGAGACGCCGGGGGGCCCTGCTGGCGGCGGTGCCCGGAAACGACATCACCCCCGGTCGGCCGCGCGGGGGGGGCCGATCGAGGGCTTCCTGTTGGACGTCGGCGGCCGGGGGAGAGTTCCCGGGGGGGGCGGGGACGCCGGTCGGGGGGGTGGGTCCGGATCACGAGGCACCTCGCACCGTGGATCGGGGTGGGGTCCTCGCCGGTGGCCGATGGGCCGGGCGGCCGTCGCCCGGGGGGCGGCCCCCCTCCCGACGCCGGGGGGGCGCGGGGAGGGGGGGAAGGCGGGGGGTCATCCTCCCGCCGATGGGCATTATCGGTCTCGGGAGATGGTCTGGCCCATGTTGATCGCGGCCTGGGCGGCGGCGAGCCGGGCGATGGGGACTCGGAACGGGGAGCAGGAGACGTAGTCGAGCCCGACCTTGTGGCAGAAGGCCACGCTGGCCGGGTCGCCGCCGTGCTCGCCGCAGATGCCGATCTTCAGGTGCTGGCCGTGCTTCTCCTGGCGGGAGGCCCTCCCCTTCTCGACCCCCATCGCGACGAGCTGGCCGACGCCCTCCTCGTCGAGCGACTGGAACGGGTCTTCCGGCAGGATCTTCTTCTCCAGGTACGTGCCCATGAACGACTTGATGTCGTCCCGGCTGTAGCCGAAGGTCATCTGGGTCAGGTCGTTGGTGCCGAAGGAGAAAAACTCGGCGTGCTCGGCGATCCGGTCGGCCGTCAGCGCGGCGCGGGGGACCTCGATCATGGTGCCGATGAGGTACTCGACCTCGGTGCCGGCCTTGGCGATCGTCTCCTTGCAGACGCGATCGGTTTCGGCCTTGAGCAGGGCCATCTCCTCGACGGTTCCGACCAGCGGGATCATGATCTCGGGCAGGACCTCGATCCCCTTCTTCTTGACGGCGATGGCCGCCTCGATGATGGCCCGGACCTGCATCTCGAGGATCTCGGGGTAGCGGACCGCCAGGCGGCAGCCGCGGAAGCCGAGCATCGGGTTGGCCTCGTGGAGCTGCTCGACGCGGGCCTTGACCTTCTCGACGTCGATCCCCAGTTGGTCGGCGACCTCCTGCTGACCGGCCTCGTCGTGCGGCAGGAACTCGTGCAGCGGCGGGTCGAGCAGGCGGATGGTCACCGGCAGGCCGGCCATGGCCTCGAAGATGCCGATGAAGTCATCCCGCTGGTAGGGCTCCAGCGCGTCGAGGGCCTGGCGGCGGTCGGCCTCGGTGTCGGCCAGGATCATCTTGCGCATGTCGACGATGCGCTGGCCCTCGAAGAACATGTGCTCGGTCCGGCAGAGGCCGATCCCCTCGGCGCCGAACTCGCGGGCCTTGGCCGCGTCTTTGGGGTTATCGGCGTTGGTCCGGATCTTGAGGGTGCGGTACGAGTCGGCCCAGCCCATCAGGACGGCGAAGTCGCCGGCCATCTTGGGGGGGATGGTGGGGACCTCGCCGATCATGACGTCGCCGGTGGTGCCGTTGATCGTCAGGTAGTCGCCGGCCTTGACGGCGGTACCGTTGACGAAGATCTGGCCGGCCTTCTCGTCGATCCGGACGGCCTCGCAGCCGACGACGCAGGGCTTGCCCCAGCCCCGGGCGACCACCGCGGCGTGACTGGCCTTGCCGCCGGTGGAGGTGAGGATCCCGACGGCGGCGTCCATGCCGGCGACGTCCTCGGGGCTGGTCTCCTTGCGGACCAGCAGCAGCGGGACCTTCGGGTTGGCCTCTCGCTGGCGGACGGCCTCCTCGGCGGTGAGAACGACCTTGCCGCAGGCGGCGCCGGGGCTGGCGGCGATCCCCCGGGCGGCGGGCTTGACGTCGGCCTTCGGGTCGAGCTGCGGCAGCAGCAGGTGGTTCAGGCTGTCGGGGTTGACGCGCTGGACGGCGGTCTTCTCGTCGATCAGCCCTTCCTTGACCATGTCCACGGCGATCTTGACCGCCGCGGTCCCGGTCCGCTTGCCGGTCCGGGTCTGGAGCATGAAGAGCTTGCCGTCCTCGATGGTGAACTCGATGTCCTGCATCTCCTTGTAGTGCGACTCCAGCTTCTGCCGGATGTCGAGGAGCTGCTGGTAGACGGCGGGCATCTCCTTCTCGAGGTCGGCGATGTGCTCCGGGGTGCGGATGCCCGCGACGACGTCCTCGCCCTGGGCGTTGATGAGGAAGTCGCCGTAGAAGACGTTCTCGCCGGTGTTCGGGTCCCGGGTGAAGGCCACGCCGGTGCCGGAGCTGTTGCCGGTGTTGCCGAAGACCATGGCCTGGACGTTGACGGCCGTCCCCTTCAGCCCGGTGATCTTCTCGATCCGGCGGTACTCGATCGCCTTCTTCCCCATCCAGGAGCGGAAGACCGCCTCGACCGCCTTCCAGAGCTGCTCCATCGGGTCTTGGGGGAACCCGGCGCCGACGGCCTTCTCGTAGACGGCCTTGTAGCGCTTGACCAGCTCCTTCAGGTCGTCGGCCCCCAGCTCGGTGTCGAGCTTGACCCCCTTCTGGTCCTTCAGCGCCTGGAGCTCGTGCTCGAAGTGCTCGTGGTCGACTCCCATGACCACCGAGCCGAACATGTCGATCAGGCGGCGGTAGCCGTCGTAGGCGAAGCGGGGGTTGCCGGTCTTCTTGGCCAGGCCCTCAGTCGAGGCGTCCGACAGGCCGAGGTTCAGGATCGTGTTCATCATGCCCGGCATCGACAGGGCGGCGCCGGAGCGAACCGAGACCAGCAGCGGGTTGGTCGGGTCGCCGAGCTTCGAGCCGTACTCGGCCTCCATCCGGGAAAGAGCCTGCTCAACCTGGGCGGTCAGGCCCTCGGGGAGCTTCCGGTCATTCTTATAGTAAAGGTCGCAGACCTCGGTGGTGATGGTGAAGCCGGGAGGGACGGGAATGCCGATGGAGCTCATCTCGGCGAGGTTGGCCCCCTTGCCGCCGAGCAGATCCTTCATCTGGGCCGTGCCCTCGGCCTTCCCGCCGCCGAAGGAATAGACGTACTTCTGGGGGTCGGACATCGGATGCGAACGCTCCCGTTTCGCCCTGGACCGCCGGCGCCCGGCCCCGAAGCCTCCACGCGAGGACCCCATCGCCCGGGACCGGCGCAAGACAAGCGCAAGTCCATGAAGAGGTAGAGCTTAACGAGCGATCCCCGGTCCGTCAAGCCGCCCGGCGGCGGCGGCCGGGGGGCGATCGGCCCGCCGGGGAGCGTCGGGACGGGGGGGGGGAGCCGCGGCCTCGGTCCGGGTCCTCGGCAGCGGCCGATCCGGGGCCGACCAACCCGGCCCAGGGCGGACGGCTCCCCTCCGGCGGGCCGGTCGTCCCTCCGGCCGGGAATCGACGCCGCAAACGTGAGCGCGGCCCAGGGAGGCGCCCGCAAGGCCGCCGCTCGGCGCCGCTCGGCCCCAACCCCTGGCCGCTCGTTGCCCCGGCCCTCGATCGGAGGAACGGCCCGCCGACCGAGCCGACCGGCATCAGTCGCCCCGGGACGGCCGGCAGCGATCGCGTCGGGAGCGGCTCGGAATCGGGCCGGTGCGCTCGACCGCCTCGGGGAGCACGGGGCTCTGTCGCAAAGAGAGCCGAAATGGGGGTGGGCCCGGTTGACAGTTTCGATGGAAGGGGAGGCACCTTCGTGGTGGACTGGGTCACAGCGAC
>NZ_RYZH01000079.1 GCF_003977685.1 Tautonia sociabilis
CGACGGCGGGAGCGTTCTCGGTGTCCGAGGGGGCCGCGTGCCGGGCGGAGGCGCCGGCGACGACGGGTTGCTCGTGGCCGACCGAGACGGCCAGGGTCCAGAGCGTCTTCGCGTCCTCTGCCGCGTCCGGTCCCGGAGGCCCGCCGGGCAGCCCGAACATCGCCATCGCCCACGCCCGATCGCGCCCGTCCCAGCGCGAGCCCAGGCGAATCTGACTATCCAGCCGCCGCCAATGCCGGATCAGCCAGTCGCAGCCGAACGCCGTCGCCTCCAGCTCCTCAACGATATTGACCGGATCGAGCAGCAACCGCTGGCCCAGCTTCCTCGCGGATGCCTGCTTCCGCCGATGCCAGCGCCCGACCGCCTCTCGGGCCGCCGCTTCCCTCGCCTCCTGGTGGGCCCGCTCGATCCGATCCAGCCGCACCGATAGGACGGCGGCTCGTTGAATCAGATGCTCCTCGACCACGTTGTCCGGCCCCGCCTCTCGGCGCCAGCGCTCGAGGGCCTGCTCATAGGCGACGCGATCCTCCTCCGGCACGAGCACCTCCGCCGCCATCCCGTGCCGCAAACTGTTGGCCCGGCTGCGTGCTTTTCCTTCGTCCGTCCTCGGCCCGGTCGATTGTTGCGCGTTCCGCCGGTTCGCCTCGATCCGCTTCCGCGAGATGCCGTCGCTCATGATGCTCCCCCCGAGGTGTGCCTGAACGGACTCCAGGGAATGAGACGGAGAAGGTGCCGATCGCTCTGGCCCGTCCGCCGCGCCGCGCCGCACCGCGATCGCTCGGCGCGCAGGGGCCCCTCAGCGACACCATCGGGGATTCTGGTGTTTTCAGTCTCGAATTCTCCGGACGGCTCGCCGCTCGGGCTCCCCGGGAGCGGAGGGAGGGGTCGAGCCGACGGGCCCAGCCGCCGTGGTCGGGTTCCGGACGCATCCAGGTTGTCCGTCGGCGGCTGGGTTTGCGACGACGTTCAGGTTCGGCGAGGATGGGGGAACGGGAAACGGCGTTCGGATTTGGAAGATCCGGGCGATCGGGATGGCCTAGCGTGAGCTGAGGAGCTCCAGGAGGGCGATGGTGTCATCGGCGCCTCGGACGGGGGGCAGCGCGGTGGTGGCGATGCCGGAGACGACCTTGGTGATGTTGTGGTCGACGGCGCCGGGGCGGCCCCAGAGCTCGCCGGTGGGGGCGGTGAGGTAGACCGAGAAGGTGCGGTGGCCGGTGCCGGGGCGCTCTCCGATGACGTGGAGCAGCGCGCGGCGGCCGGGGAGGCCGCCGAAGAGGGCCTCGCCGATGCGGTAGCCGGCCCGGACGCGGCCGGAGGTGACGACGAGGTGCTCGGGGGAGGGGGAGTAGCCGAGGCGGGAGAGCTGGGCGCGGAGGCGGTCGAGGAACGGGAAGAGCTGGTCCTCGTCGCCGATGGCCAAGGCGTTCAGGCCGTCGGAGATGACGATCTGGGCGTCGTATCGGCCGGCGTGGCGGGCGCGGAGGAGGCGGAGGGCATCCTCCGCCTGGGGGGAGAGCCGCTCGCCGGACTCGGGGTGGAGGATGTAGTCCTCGCGGTCGGCGGAGCGGGTGGAGAGCGGGAGGCGGTGGGGGACCCGGGCGATGAAGGCGGGGGAGAGCTCGGCCCAGATGCTTTGCTTGGCGTCGGCGTAGATGCGATCGATCGCCTCCTCCAGGCCGGGTTCCAGATCCCAGGGGCGCTTGCCGTGGCCTCGGGGGAGGAAGACGCCGTGGCTTCGGACGGCGTCGATCTGAGCGAGGGCCTCGGAGGTGATCTCTTCGGCGGCGCGGTCGTCTCCCTTGCGGCGGCGGTACTGGAGATAGACCCAGACGGGGTCGCCGAAGTGTTCGGTGGGGCGGCCGTCGGCGTCGATGACGCCAAGCCGCTGGAAGAAGGACCACATGCGGTCGTCGACCTTCGTGCCGAACCGATCGCGGAGGCGGACGTGGTCCTGGAAGCCGGTGGTGAGGTACCCGAGCATGGGGTCGATCTTGGTGGGCAGCGCCATCAGGTAGGCCGGCGCGGCGGGGACGACGCGGTCGAGGCACCAGTCGAGGTCGTCGAGCGAGACGTCCATGTGCAGGGTCGAGCACACATCAAGGCCAATGCACAGGCCATGGAGCTTGCCCATGACGATGTCTTCCAGGCAGCAGCGGACGAGCTGCTCTCGGGAGCGGAAGACCTCCGGGCCGATGAAGCCGGCCACGTCGTTGAGGTGGACCCACGGGGCCCCGCCTCGGGCCTGGGCGACACGTCGGGAGAGGGCGCGGGCGAAGCCGTACTTGCGCGCTTCGTGCAGGACCATGTCCACGCCCTGGGCGTGGCCGTTGGTGAAGTCGGCCCCCTGGCCGGTCTCGAAGTAGAGGCCGAAGGGGCCGGTGCGGGCGTCGGCCAGCGCGAGCATCGACTCGGTGCTGATGTCGAACGTGCGGTTGGCCGCGTCGCTGCCGGCGATGCTCTGGAACCACAGGGCGGTGCTGCCGGGAGACCGGCGCTCGACCTCGGCCTGCACGTCGATGTGGGCGAGGACGCAGTGGGGGAGCACCTGCTCCAGGCCGAAGGTAACGAGCAGGTCCTTGAGCGTCTCCTCGACCGCGAGGACCGATTCGGGGGTGCTGGAGACGGGGTTGGTGCCGAGCACCACATCTCCCACGGCGAACGACCAGCCGGAAAAGACCTGCCAGCGGATGTCGTCCACGTTGTCGGTTGGCGAATTCGGCTGGATCCGGGCGCCGAGGTAGCCCTTCGCCCCGACCTTGCTGCCGGGCAGCGGGTTGAAGACCTTCGCGCCGACGGCGGTCAATTCCTCGTCGCTCATCAGCTTCACGACGCAGCCGATGACGGCGCTGGAGAGGCCGGGCATGAGGGCCTTGATGTCATCCTCCTGGCGATCGAGGAGGAACGCCTTCAACTGGCCCACGGTCATGCCGGCGAGCCGAGAGGAGGCCTCGGGGTCGAGGTCGCGACGAAGCAGGTCGGTGAGCGAGTCTCGGATCAGAGGTCGGGCGTCGATCTGCCGGATCGGGGTGTTCGCCAGCAGGGTGCGGGCGTGTCGGCGATCGTCCTCGCTGGCGGCGGCGACGCCGATGAGGGCGTCCCCCTCCTTGAAGGCGTTGGCGGCGCCGAGCAGCCGGGCGAAGAGGGCGTCATCGGCGCCGGCCCGGTCGGCCAGCGATTCGCCGGCCCGGGGAGGATCGACGACCACGCCGGCCGACCGGGGGCGTGTCGCCTCGGGGGCCGAGGCCGCGATGCGGTCGATCGGGCTCAGGACGATCACCGACGTGCCGCCCGCCACCGCGCCGAGGAAGTCTCGCCGTCGCATCACCGCTGACGCCTCCGAGGATTGTCAGGCCAGGAACTCGCCGACCGCCGGGGAGCGGTTCCCTCCCCGGGAGGCGATGTTCAACGATACCCCGCGCTGGCGGCAGGCTCCAGCGGGAAGCCGGAGGATCCCGGGCCTCAGGCCGCCGGGCCGAGGGCCGCCGGATCGGCGGACGGGGCCGTCGCGATCCTGGAGCCAGCGTCGTCGGCGCCTGGCTCGCGGTCGAGGCGTGCGCTATTCTGCAATCACCCGCCCCGGCTCGGGGCGATTGCCCGGCGTCTTGGCCGATTCGATGGAAAGGGGTTCTCCCATGTCGAGCGTCTCGATCGCTCTGGTCTCCCTCTGCCTGACGGCGCTCAACGGTCCCGCCGCGCTGGCCGCCCCTCAGGACGAGATCCCGAAGGGAGAGGTGTCGCGGCATCGCTTCGCCGACAGCCGCATCTTCCCCGGCACCGAGCGCGACTACTGGATTTACATCCCCGCCCAGTATGACGGGAAGACGCCGGCCTGCCTCTTCGTCTGCCAGGACGGCATTCGCTTCGAGGCCCCCGCCGCCTTCGATGCGCTGATCGCCGCTGGCGAGATGCCGGTGACGATCGGCGTCTTCGTCATGCACGGGATCGTCCCCCCCGCGGTTGAGGGCGCCTTGCCTCGCTTCAATCGCAGCGTCGAATATGACGGCCTCGGCGACGCCTACGCCCGCTTCCTCATCGAGGAGCTGCTCCCCGATGTCGAGACGAAGGCCGCCAGCGACGGCCGGCCGATCCTGCTCTCCGATGATCCCAACGACCGCGCCATCGCCGGCGCCAGCAGCGGAGCGATCTGCGCGTTCACCGCCGCCTGGGAGCGTCCCGACTCGTTCCGACGGGTCTTCAGCGCCATTGGCACCTACGTCGGCCTCCGGGGGGGGAACGACTACCCAACCCTGATCCGCAAGACCGAGCCGAAGCCCATCCGCATTTTCCTGGAAGATGGTTCCAATGATCTGAACATCTATGGAGGAGACTGGTGGATGGCCAACCAGACGATGGAGCGCGCTCTCGCCTTCGCCGGTTATGAGGTCGAGCACTCCTGGGGAGACGGCGGGCACAACACCCGGCACGCCACCGAGATCTTCCCCGACGCCATGCGATGGCTCTGGAAGGATTGGCCCTCTCCGATTCAGGCCGGTGCCGGCTCCCCTCAGCTCCAGGAGATTCTGATTCCCGGGGAGGACTGGCAGCTGGTCGCCGACGGCTATCGCTTCACCGAAGGCCCGGTCGCCAACGCGGAGGGAGAGGTCTTCTTCAACGACATCCCGGCCTCGAAGACGTACAAGATCGCTCTCGACGGCACCGTTACCGAATTCCTGACCGACTCGAAGGGGGCCAACGGCCAGGCCATCGGTCCCGACGGCCGGCTCTTCGCCGTGGCCACCGGCACCGAGCAGGTGCTCGCCTACGGCGGCGAGGCCGGTGAGCCCGACGTCATCGCCTCCGGCTTCCGGGGCAACGATTTGGTTGTGCGTCACGACGGCGGGGTCTACGTCACCAACCCCATCCGGGACGGCTCCGAGCCGAGCAAGGTCTGGTACATCCCCCCGGGCGGCGAGGCCCGAGTGGTCGACTCGGGCCTCATCTTCCCCAACGGTGTCACGCTGTCCCCGGACCAGACCCTCCTCTACGTCGCCGACGCCCGCAGCCACTGGGTCTACAGCTACCAGATCCAGCCGGACGGCGCTCTGGCGTACAAGCAACGGTATGATCATCTCCATGTGCCCGACACCGCCGACGACAGCGCCGCCGACGGCCTCGCCGTGGACCGAGACGGCCGCCTCTACGTCGCGACCCGGATGGGCCTGCAAGTCTGCGACCAGGCCGGGAGGGTCAACGCGATCATCCCCACCCCCGGCGCCCGCCTGACCAACGTTTGCTTCGGCGGTCCCGGCTTCGACACGCTCTTTGTCACCTGCGGCAACTCCGTCTACCGCCGGAAGGTGAGGACCGTCGGCGTCAAGCCCTTCGAGGCCCCGATCACCCCGCCGGCCCCGAGGCTCTGACGGCGGAGGCCCCCGGCCCGCTGGGGACGAGCAGGGTCAGCTCCCGGACTCGGAACGAGCACGGCTTGTTGTCCGGCTGGAGGCGGAGGGCGTTCATTGGCTCATCGATCCAGATGACGATTTCCTGGTCGGTCCCGCTCGGCATGGTCCAGTAGCGGAACTCTTGGCTCGGCGGGAAGCCCTCTTGCCCCTCCCGCCGCCAGGAGAGCTTGAACCGAGCCGGTTCCCTCGTCCCGTTGTCGTGGTCGTACCTCAGGACCAGGCCGACCACGAACACGGGCCTCGGCAGCTCGAAGACGAGCCACGGGTCGGGCCCGATCACCTCCACGGTTCCCGGCCCCAGACTCCGGGCGAGTTCCATGCCGTCCGGCTCCGGATCGAGGCGGAGCGGCTCGGTGGGAGGATCCGGCCGCAGCCGGTCGAACGGGGGGATCTTCGCCTCCCGGAGCAGGGGGAGCACCGCTCCCATGAGCTTGTGCGAGAAGTGGAGCCAGGGGGTATTTCTGCGGATCACCAGGGACTGGGGCAGTCCCGCGTCGATGTCCGCCACCACCGCGTCTGACTGGGCCTTGCGCCGCTTGGCCTCCTCGAAGCCCAGCTCCATGTTTGGCCAGGAGAGGACCAGCACCGCCGAGAGCAGCCCCATGCTCACGAACCTTGAGGGCCCCGGCCGGGCGAACAGGGTCCACACGAGCAGGCAGGCCCCCGGCAGCGGAGAGAGCAGGGTCACGTACCGCAGCTCCAGCCCCGCCAGCTCGCTCGTCCCGGCCCTCCCCCACGAGGCGCCGGCCGCCAGCAGGCCGAAGCCGGCCAGCACCGCCAGCATCCCCGACGCTCTTGTGCGGTCCCCCGGCCTCCTCATCGCGGCCAGCAGCGGCACCAGAGTCGCCAGCACCAGCCCGATTACCGCCAGGCCGAAGGCCAGCCACGCCCGAGCCGCGACCGGGCCGAGCCCGATCGCCAGGAACTGCACCGCCGTCCTCGCCAGCTCTTCGAGCCGGGCTGGGGAGGCCGCCGTCTCCGTCGCCTGGAAGTTCACGAAGTAGAGGGCCGTCAGGGCCGATCCCGGCGCCGCCGCCGCCAGCGGAGGCCAGGCGTGCCGGATTCCCCCGGAGGCCCCTCGGGCGATCGCCAGGCCGACGAGCCACGCCGCCACCGCCGGGGCCATCGGCAATTCCGCCCCGCCGCACATCGGGAGGATCACCAGTCCCACCCCGATCATCCCCAGCGTTCCCGCCCCCGGCCGGTGCCCCCGGGAGGCGATCAGCGCCGTCAGCAGGCAGGCCGTCGTGACCGGGATCGAGAAGCCCACCTGCCAGTTCCACAGCAGGTTGTTCTGGTGCCCCCAGTGCATCAGCAGCAGGGGGAACACCGCGTCCGAGTAGCTCGCCCCTCCGCGCACCCGGCTGGCCGCCGCCATCATCCCCGCGGCCCCGAGGCCGAGGGTGATCACGTTCAGATACATGCCTGAGTGAAAGTCGTTCGACGTCGCCCGGAAGAGCCCCAGCAGCACCAGTCTCGGCAGTGGGAGGCGGTGGTCGTTGTGCTCCGACCAGAGCCATTCCAGCGAGATGGGCTGGGCCCCGACCATCGCCGGCACCAGGGCGTAGTCGTCCACCAGCGGCACTGTCGGCCCGAGGCGGGCGACCAGCGCGAGGTCTGCCGCCAGCAGGGAGGCCCAGATCCCCCAGGAGAACCAGCGAGCCCCGGGTTCTCGGTGGTATGGAGCCGGCTCGGGGGGGGCGTCGGTTCCCATCGCGCCGTGTTTCTCCTCGACCAGACTCCGGCCGGGAATCCCGCGGTGTCGGCTCGTCTCGGCCGGCCGCCGTCAATCACCGAGCGATGGGGGGCGGAGCGACCGGGATCGCGCCCGGTGGACCGTCCGGATCAGCCGGCGGCCTGGCGGAAGAGCAGGGCCTCGGCGGTTCCGGAGAGGAGCTGACGGCGCTCGTCGTCGCTGAGGAAGTCGAGACGGTCGCGTACCAGGGTGATGCTGTCGGCATACGAGTGTTCGACGATCTGGAACGGGCAATCGCTCTCCCACATGCAACGGCTGGCGCCGAACTCGGAGACGACGCGGCGGATCATCGGTGCGAGGTCCAGGTACGGCGGCCCGTTCGGGCTCAGGGCGTAGAAGGCGCCGACCTTGATGGAGACGTTCGGGTGCTTGGCCAGGGCGCAGAGGGCGTCGACGTCTTGGTCCCGGATTGTCCCGTCGACGCCGATGCGAGCCAGGTGGTCGATGATGACTGGCGCCTCGGGGTGCTTGCGGCACATTCGGGAGACTTCGGGAAGGGCGTCCGGGTTGATCAGGCAACTGATCGCCTGTTTGCTCTTCGAGGCGTGGGCGAACATCGCCTCGTACCCCGGGTGGTCGAGCCAGCGGTCGATCGGCAGGCCGAGGAACTGCGGCTGGATGCGGAAGGCGACGACGCCTCGGGGGGCCAGCTCGGCCATCGCCCTCGCGGGGTCGGGGCCGGCGGGGTCGATGATCGCGGTGCCGACGAAGCGGTCGGGATAGGCCTCGATCATGTCGAGCATGTACGAATTATCGAATCCGTAGTAGCTCATCTGGATCAGGTTCACCCGGCCGACCCCGAGGGGCCGGCAGGTTGCCAGGAGTTGCTCGGCGGTGAAGGACGGCGGCTGCATGTCGGCCTGGGTGAAGCCGTCGGCCAGGGGATAGCGCTGGGTGTCCGGGGTCCAGATGTGGGAGTGGGCGTCGACGTCGGGCTCGGCCGGGTCGTCGGCCTCCCCGGACGAGCGGCCGGCGAGCGCCCCGACGGCCAGGGTGCCCAGGGCGGCGCCGAGGATCGAGCGGCGAGAGGGGTTGGCCGGCGGGCCGGCCTCGGCGGCGTCTTGGATCCGGTCGCGTTCGGTCATCGGATTGCGCTCCCGATCGATTCCCCCGGGGTCGGGGGGCCGGCGACGGGCGCCGGGGGGTCAGGGGTAGGTGTAGGGGGCGTCGAGGCCCAGCGGCAGCCCGATCATCCAGTAGACGACCAGCAGCACCGACCATGATGCGAGGAAGACCAGCGCGTAGGGCAGCATCAAGGAGACGAGCGTGCCGATCCCCGTCCCCTTGACGTAGCGCTGGCCGTAGACGACCACCAGCGGGAAGTACGGCATCAACGGCGTGACGATGTTCGTGGTCGAGTCGCCGACGCGGTAGGCGGCCTGGGTCAGCTCGGGGGAGATGCCGAGTTGCATGAGCATGGGGACGAAGATGGGCGCCAGCAGCGCCCACTTGGCCGAGGCGGAGCCGACCAGCAGGTTGACCAGCGCTGTCAGCAGGATGATGCCGACGATCGTGACCTGGGGGGGCAGGCTCAGGGCCCGGAGGCCGTCGGCCCCCTTGAGCGCCAGCAGGGCGCCGAGGTTTGAATCGTTGAATGCCTTGATGAACAGCGAGGCGAAGAAGGCGAGCACGATGTAATAGCCCATCGCTGACATCGACTTGCTCATTCCCTTGATGATGTCGCGGTGGTCGTGCACCGTGCCGGCGACGTAGCCGTAAACGACGCCGGGGATGAGAAAGAGCAGGAAGATCAGCGGCACGATCGACCGCATCAGCCGGGCGTCGGAGGCGGTCAGGCCGCCGTTGGGGGACCGCAGGGGGGAGTTCTGGGCGAGGCTCAGGACGGTCAGCGCGGCGATGCTGGCGGCCATCGCCCCCAGCGCCGCGGCCAGGCCGAGCCATTCTCGGCGGCCGAGTCGTTCCATCGGCTGCAGGTCGCTCAGGTCGCCGTCGATTGTGGTGTCCTGGAGCCGAGGCTCGATCACGCGGTCGGTCAGGAACCAGCCGATCAGGACGATCAGCAGCGAGGAGACGCCGGTGAAGTACCAGTTGCACAGCGGGTTGACCAGCCGATCGGGGTCGATCACCTGGGCGCCGGCCTGGGTCAGCCCCTGGAGCAGCGGGTCGAAGCCCGAGGGGATGAAGTTGGCGCTGAACCCGCCCGAGACCCCCGCGAACGCCGCCGCGATTCCGGCCAGCGGATGCCGGCCGGCGGCGTGGAAGATCACCCCGCCCAGCGGGATCACCAGCACGTACCCGGCGTCGGCGGCGGTGTGGCTGACGATTGCCACGAGGAGAAGCATGGGGGTCAGCAACGATTTCGCGGTGATGCCCAGCAGCGCCTTCAGGCCGGCGTTGATGAACCCGGTGTGCTCGGCCACCCCCACGCCCAGCAGCGCCACCAGCACCACGCCCAGCGGGTGGAAGCCGACGAACGTGGCCACCATGGTCGCCAGGAACTCGGCGAGGTTCTCGCCGTCGAGCTGGTTCTGGATGCGGATCGGTTCTCCGGTGACTGGGTGGATTTCGGTGAACGGCACCGGGGCCAGCGCGGCGGAGGCGAGCCAAACGGCCACCATGAGCAGGAGGAACAGGACGGCCGGGTCGGGCAGCATGTTGCCGAGCCGCTCGATGAGGTTGAGCGCCCGGTCGACGAAGGAGCGGCGGTGCTCCGGGTCGGTGCCGGTGACCTGGGCGGGCGGGTCGGTGACCTCGGGGGGAGGGTCGAACTCGTGGCTCATGGTGCGCGGGCTCGCCGATCGGACGAGAGGCGGCGGGCGACGGCTCCGGCGACCCTCGCCCGACCCGATTCTGCCACGCCGGGTCCGGCACGCAAGAGGGCTCCGGCTGGTCCGGGGATGGGGAGCGCCTCGGGGGACGAAGGGACAGCAGGGCGGGAGCCGAGTCCGCCGCCAGGCAGCGGAGCCCGCTTCCGGATCTTCTCCCCCGAGGGGTGGGGGGCGGATCAGCGGTCGCGAGGGACCAGGCAGACGCGGAAGGGGCGGGCGGAGGAGGGGCGGAGGCTGGTCGAGAGGCTGGTCTGGAGGAGCAGCTCGCGGGGCAGGGATTCGAGCAGGCATTCGGCGAAGTGGACGCGGTCTCCCGAGAGGCGGAGTTCGAGGCGGTCGCCCGATCGGAGCCGGTCGTGCAGGTCGTTCAGGGCGTTGGGGTCGGGGGCGCCGGCGTCGGGACGGCGGAGGAAGCGGTGGCAGCGGCCGAGCTCGACCTCCTCGAGGATCGGGGGAGGGGAGGGGCGGTATCGGAGGACGCCCTGGGCGAGGGCGTCGCGGTAGAGGGCGATCGGCTGGGTGCCGGAGCGCCTCAGGTCGTCGATGGCGAGGATGATCGCGTGGGTATAGACCTGCCTGCCGCCTCGGCCGCTATACTCGGGGCGCCCCTCGCAGGTGCGGGAGATGGCGAGCCGGCCGTCGGTGAGGGGGTGGACGTTGACGCTGATCCGGTTGGCCTCGTCGACGATCAGCGCGTCGTGCGAGGGGGACCACGCGGACAGCGCTCGGGCGTCGGCCTCGGAGACGCCCCGGGAGCGGCTCACGACGTGGTAGCCGTCCTTGCCCGCCCGGGGCAGGGAGGTGTAGATCGCCTGGTCGACCCGCATCGCGCGTGCTCCCCGGTCGTCAGCGCACATGGAGGGAGAGCCAGGCGAACGGCTCGACGATGCCGCGCGGCTCGACCCGAAGCGGCACGAGGTACTCGCCCCCCTCGGAGTCGATGATCCGGCCGCAGGAGCCGGCCACGCTGGAGCAGAAGAACTTGAAGTGCTTCAGCCGGACGTCGCACATCCGCCAGAGGGCTGAGGCGTTGGCTCGGGCGAAGGCGTCGGCGTCGGCGATCGGCTCGTCGCAGAGGTCGACCTTGGTGAAGATCAGGGCGACGGGCACCTCGATCTTGCCCCGCCGGCTGCCGTGGATCGACTCCAGGTAGGAGATCAATTGCATGGCGAACATCTCCTGCGCCTGGCCCTCGGCGATGACGCCGATGGTGTCAATGAGCACGGCCAGGCCGGAGCATCGGGAGAGGAGGGTGCGGACGGTCTTCTGGGCGCCGGGGCTCTCCAGCTCGGCGGCCACGGCCTCGCCGGCGACGTCGGGCGTGACCAGGTCGAACTCCCCCCCCTTGCGGCCGGTGGCGACCTCGCAGTGAACCCACTGCCAGCGGTCGGCCTCCACCGGGGTCTTGTCCGGGAAGCGCTGGCGTTCCAAGGAAAAGATCACCTGGCGCTGCAGGTTCAGCGAGAACGGCCCTCGGGCGATGCCGTGGAGCTGTCCGATGCCGTGCGAGAGCAGGTCGAGCAGGATGCCGAGGTAGACCGTCTTCCCCACGCCGCTCGGCCCGAGGATGCCGACCAGCCGGGGAGGCGTCTGCCGGGTGAGGATCGACTGGATCACCTCGATCGGCGCGAAGCATTGCGTGCAGGAGGTCCCCCGCACCAGCCCGCCGCAGAGCGGGCACGTGGTCTGGGTCCCGGTGTAGGAGCCGCCGTCCAGGTAGCTCGAACTGGTGTACATAAAAAGGGACTCCTTGCGCGATCGCCCGGCAATCGGCGCGGCCGGGGCGATCGGGGACCGAGGCGGGTGAATCAAAGCGCGGGGCCGTGGCGGAGGAGCAAGGTTCCGGCGGGAGTGGCCGGGGTCGTGTCGCTTCCAGACCTGGCAGGCTCCCGGCGCTGGGCTCGACACGACCTCCGCCATCCCCGGCGTCGACGGGACCGAGCAGGGGGCCGGGTTCAGTCTTCCGGGGGTTCTCGAAGGCGGTCGGCGGTGAGGGCGCAGCGGAAGCCGATGTTGTCGCGGCGGTCCAGCTCGCCTTGGCCGGTGACGAAGTGGACGGTGGCCTCAACGGGGAGATACGTGTCGAAGGCGCCGCCGATGATCCGGCGCATGGGCTTCCAGGGGACGAAGGCCTCGCCGGGTCGGCAGGGGATGGCGTCGAGCGGGTCGTCGAGCCACTCCCAGACGTTGCCGCTCATCTGGCGGATGCCGTTGGGGGTGGCGCCGCTGGGGAAGTCATCGACGGGGACGGTGGTGCCGAGGCCTCGGCGCCAGAGGTTGGCGCGGTTGGGGTCGAAGAGGTCTCCCCAGGGATACCGGGTGCAGCGGCCGCCGCCGAGGTGCTCGGGCCAGCCGCCGGCCTTCTGCCACTCGGCGGCGGTGGGCAGGCGTTTGCCGACCCACCGGGCGTAGGCCATCGCCTCGTGCCAGCAGACGCCGACGACGGGGTGATCGGCCTGGCCGGGAGGGTAGGTCCCCCCCGACCAGCAGGCCGGGCCGGGCTGGCCCGAGCGGTCGACGAACTGGAGCAGGCTGGGCCAGAGCTCTCGGGGCCAGAGTTCCAGGTTGTCGTAGCAGCCGGCGGCGACGAACCGGGCGAACTGGCGGTTGGAGACCGCCAGGCGGTCGAGGTAGAAGGCGGGGACCTCGACCGCCTCCTCGGTGCCGTCGGCCCGGACGACGGGGACGACGCCGAGGGGAATCAGCGCCATTCGGCGGTCGAAGACCTGCCAGGCCCGGCGGGCATCATCGGGGCTGACGTGGGCCTCGGTCGACCGGAGCAGGGCGAAGGCGTCCCGGCCGTCGGCGATCAAGGCGTCGATGAACTGACCGACGCCCTCGGCCGGTCGGGAAGGCCGGTCCTCGGCCGGCGCCGTCCGACGGCCTCCGAGCCATCGGGCGGCCCAGCCCATTCGGGCCGAATCGGGTTGTCGACGCACCTGGAGCGACATCGTTGTTCCTCGCGATTGCCGGGGCCGTTCGTGGCGGGCGGTCGGACGATCCGATTGGTCAGATCAGGGAGAGTGAGCACCGCGAGCCTCGGCGGTGCGGCGGACGTCTTTGCGGAGGGCCTCGAACTGTCGGACGATGGTCCGGTTGACCGCGTCGTCCAGCCGGGGGTCGTGCCGGGTGGCCGGGGGGGCCGTCGCCGACGAGGGCGGCGGGGCCACGGACGAGGGAGGAGCCAGGCGGCTCGGCTCGTCGGCCAGGCGGGAGCCGGAGCCGGGGGCGGCGACCTGCTCTCGCTCCAGCCGCTCCCAGGCGAGGGCGAGCTGGTGGCGGTCGAGCTCCAGGGCCTCGAACTGGGCTTCGAACTCACGCTGCCGGCGGTCGAGCTCCTCCTCGAGCGAGGCGCAGCGGCGGGCCCAGGCGTGCTCGGCCTCGGCCAGGCTCGAGGCGAGGTCGGCGATCCGGTCGAGCCAGCGGTGGACGCTCGATCGGACCCGCTCCAGCGCCGCGGCGGCCTCGGCCGGGGACGGGGAGGGGACCGTCGGCGGGGGGGCGGGTCCCGGCGGCTCGGTCGGGCGCGACGCTCCGGCTCGTGACAGCATGGGGAGGTCTCCGAAGAGGGGAAGGCGGGGTGCCCGGGCTCAGCGCCGGGAGCCGCTTCGGCCCAGCAGCTTCGCGATCCGGGTGGAGAGCTGTTTCTCCCTGCGCTCGGCTTCCTCGCGGGCGTGCAGCTCCTTGAGGTGCTCGCGGAGCGCTCGAACGCGCTCGCTGGGGGAGAGGTCGGCGGCGGAGAGCGGGCCGGCCATCGGATTCGGCCGGCATTCGGCCAGGTGCGATTCGAAGCGGAGCCGCTCGGCCCGGAGGTCGTCCTCGGCCTGGCGGAGGCGCTGCCGGGCCTCGTCCAGCTCGGCCTGGAGGTCAAGGAGCTGCCGATCGGCGCCGGCCGTTCCGGCCTGGGCCTCGGAGAGGCGTCGGCACTCGTCGTGGAGCCGGCGGTTCTCTTCCTCGAGCGCGGCCAGGGCCGAGTCGCCGGAGGAGGAGGCCGCCTCGTCGGCCCGGCGGCGGAGGGAGGCGAGCTCCTCCTCCATCCGGGAGCGCTGGGCGTCCCAGGCGCGCCGCTGGCGGTCGAGCTCGTCGCGAAGGGCGTCGGCCTCGCGCCGGGCCGATTCCAGTGCGGCGGGGCCCTCCTCGGCGCCGAAGCGGGACTCCAGCTCCTCGACCCAGCGGTGGAGCTGGTCGAGGTCGGCGGCTCGGGAGGCCTGGGCTTGCTCGTGGGCGGAGAGCTGCTCCCAGAGCAGGGCGATCGTCTCGTCCCGTTCGTCGAGCAGGGTGGTCAGCTCCTCGATCCGGCGCGTCGCCTCGGCGGCCTCGGCGTCCGGGGACGGGGCGGGGAGGCCGCCGTCCGGCTCGCTGTCGAGCGACTGGAGCACGGCCTCCAGCCGAGCGATCTCGTCCTGGAGCAGGGCGATCGTGTCGAGGGTGGCGTCGTCCGGGTCGCGGTTCGAGTCGGATGGGATCGTCCTGGTCTCCATGAGGTACCTCGGTCGGGTCGCGGCGCGCTGCGGGGGGCGGGAGGATGTCGGGTTCAGGCGACGGCGACGGCGTCGGGCCGGCGCAGCAGGTGCTCGACGGTGGCGTTCAGGTCCGACTCGGCCAGCGGGCGGTGGAGGATGCCGTCGAGGCCCATCTCGTCGAGCCGGTTCAGCTCGTCCTCGTCGATCAGGCCGGCGAGCCCGACGAACCGGGTGGACGGGGGGCAGTGCTCTCGGCAGGAGCGGAGCAGTCCGTCCAGCTCGGGGCGGTCCAGGGCGATGATCACCAGGTCGAACCGCTGGCGGCGGAGCAACAGTTGGGCGCCGACCTTGTCCCGGACGATCTTGAGCAGGCAGCCCATTCCCTCGGGGCCGAGGGTGGCCTGGACCTGCCGGGCGGCCTCGGGGTCGTCGTCGACGACGAGGACCGCGGCGCCGGTGGCGGCGGCCCGGCGTTCCAGCAGGCCGGCCAGCTCCAGCCCCCGGACGATGTCGGCGGCGGCGGCGACGGTCATCCCGAGCTGCTCGGCGGCGACGGCCAGCGGGATCGAGCCGTCGAGCAAGGTGTAGGCCTTCATCTCAGCGGGGGAGAGGCCGGCGCGGTCGAGGTTGCCGCCCCGGGGGGTCTGGCGGGCGAAGGCGATGGGGGCGAAGGCGTCGGGGTCGGTGGTCGGGTCGCAGCGGCGGACCCCCTCGACGGCCAGGGCCGGCAGGCTGATTTGCAGCGGGAAGGCCTGGAACATGGGGGGCACGGCGGCGTCGGCCTCGAAGACGAACGTCGAGGGGGGAGCGGTCAGGGCCCAGTGGGTGAGGATGGCCGCCTGGCAGCGGAGCAGCGCTCGGAGCTTCCTCGGGTCGGAGAGGCTGCGCTCGAGCATCCGGACGATGCCGGTCATCGAGGGATCCAGCCGCTCTCCCAGGGTGGCGGTGAGCAGCGGGGCGAGCTCGGCCAGCTCGCCGGGCAGCAGGTCGAAGAGGCGCTCCGGGCCGATCGTCGGCGAGCAGACGGCCTGGATCCGGCCGCCGGCGACGTTGAATCGGATGCGGTCCTTCTCCATCTCGAGCGTGAGGCGGCCGGAGCATTGGGCATTGTTGAGGAAGTCGAGGACGGCTCGGATCGGGAAGGCGGCGGTCTTGCCTTCGAGCAGGGCCTCCCGCACCTCGCCGACGACCTCGGGCATGGCGCAGCCGGTGTTCTGGGCGCGGACGACCATCGAGCCGATCTGCAGGGCGTTGGCGACGCCGGTCTTGAGCAGGTCGGGGGTGAAGGGCTTGGGGATCTGGTCGACGACGTTGGGCAGGTCGGTGTAGGAGGCGAAGGCGCGATTGCGCATGGCCGAGCTGATGACGACGGGGATGTGCCTGGTCTCCTCGGACTGGAGGAGGCGGCGGCAGACCTCGTCGCCGGTGGTGCCCGGGAGCTGGTGGTCGAGCAGGATGAGGTCGGGCCGGATGGCGGCGGCGGCCTCGATGCCGGCGTCGGCGTTCGGGGCGGTGGCGACCCGGTAGCCGGCTTGCGAGAGGTGGCACTCGACCATTTTGAGGATCGTCGGGCTGTCGTCAATGACGAGGATCCGCGGGCTGTCCATCGGGCCTCTCCGGGCGGTCGGTGCGGGCGGTTCAATCGCGGGGCGGGCGCTGTCGCTCAGCCGGCCGCCGGCTGGGGGGCGGCCAGCAGCGGTCCGACGGCGGCGGCGAGCTGCTCGGGGTCGAGCGGCTTGGGCACGAAGGCCATCGCGCCCAGGCCGGCGACCCGACGCCGGGTCGCCTCGTCGGTCAGGGTGCTGGTGACGACCACTCCGGGAGAGCCCGGGACGGCTGTCCGGGACAGCTCGGCCAGCAGGGCGAAGCCGTCCATGCGGGGCATCTCCAGGTCGGTCATCACCAGGCGGTAGGATCGCAGCCGCAGGCGTCCCAGCGCTTCCTCGCCGTCGCTGGCCTCATCGACCTCGAAGCCGAGGGCGCGGAGGTGGCGGCTGGCGATGCGACGGACGCTCAGCGAGTCGTCGACGACCAGGGCCGCCGGGCGGGAGGCGCTCGGATCCGGCCCGACGACGGTTGGGGGCTCGGCCCCCTCCCGCCCGAGTCGGAGCAGGCCGGCGATGTCGAGCGCGGGGATGACCTCTCCCGCCGGCGACAGGCCCGCCCCGGAGATCGCCGGATGGCCCGCCAGCAGCGGGCCGAGCGGTTTGAGGACCAGCTCCAGCGGGCCGTCGATCCCGTCGACTCGGAGGGCCACCGCCTCGTCGGCGGGGCCCACCACCAGTACGGTAGGACACGATTCCCAGACCGGCCCCGAGAAGCCGAGCAGCGCCCCCAGATCCGAGAGCGGCAGCCGGCGGTCGCCGATCGCCACCCGGGGCAGCGCCCCGCCCCCCCCGGCGTCGACCCGGTCGGCCCGGTGCACCGACTCGATCCCCGAGGTCGGCAGCGCGAACGCCTGCCCCCGGACCCGCACCACCATCACCGGCTCCAGCGCGATCCGGGCCGGCAGCGTGATCGTCATCCGGGTGCCCCGGCCGGCCTGGGTCGTCAGCTCGATCCGGCCCCGGAGCTGCTCCACCTCCCGAGCCACCACGTCCATGCCGACCCCTCGGCCGGAGACGGCGTTGGCCTGGCTCCTGGTGGAAAAGCCCGGGTGGAAGATCAAGGCGTTGAGCCGATCGGCGCTCGGGTGCTCGTCCGGCCCGATCAGGCCGAGCCGGCGGGCCTTGGCGGCGATCGCCTCGTGGTCCAGCCCCCGGCCGTCGTCCCGGACCGAGAGGACCAGCGTGTTTCCCTCGCGGTGGGCCTCCAGCACGATCCGGCCGGTCTCGGTCTTGCCCGCCCTCGATCGTTCCTCCGGCGGCTCGATGCCGTGGCCGACGGCGTTGCGGACCAGGTGCAACAGGGGTTCATACGCCTTGTCGAGCATCGACCGATCGGCGCCGGTGTCCTCGCCGATCAGCTCGACCTCGACCGAGCGGCCCTCGACCCGGGCGGCATCCCGGGCGACTCGGATCAGCCGCTGGAACAGGCCTCGGACGGGGACGATCCGGACCGACTGGAGCCCCTCCCAGAGTCGGAGGCTCAGCCGGGCGAGGTCCTCGGCCTCGGTCGCCATCGGGATGACGGCCTCTCTGGCGGAGGCGGAGAGGGCGGCGAGGTCCTCGGCCTGCTCGCTCATCCGTCGCACCAGGACGGACAGCTCGTCGCCGGCCGGACCCGTCTCGGGGGGGACGGCCTCGCTCAGGCGATCGACGCTGCTCCGCAGCCGGTGGCTGCACCCTCTGGCCGAGCTGGCCAACTGCTTCATTCGGTCGGCCTGGCCGGCCCAGGCCCGGCGCTTGGTGAGCAGCTCGGAGCAGAGGTCGACCAGCTCCTCGAATCGGGAGCTTGGCATCCGGATCAGGCCGTCGGGCTCCGGCGCTGCCGCCCCGGAGGCTCCCGCCGGGGAGGCCGGCGCGGGGGCCTCCTCGTCTCCCTCGGGAGAGGCTCCTTCCGGGGCCCCGCCGGCCTGTTCCCCCGTCGTCCCGGCCGGATCGGCCAGCGGATCCACTCCGTCGAGCGCGCCGAGCACCCCTTCGATTGTCGAGAGCATCTGCTCCATCCGGCGGACCAGGGGCTCGGCGGGGGGGCCGTCGGCCGCTTCCAGCGCGTCTTCCAGGGCGTGGATCCGAGCCGCCAGGGCGGTCAGGCCGGCGCTGCCGGCGGCCCCCTTGAGCGTGTGGTAGCAGCGGCCCAGCTCGTGCAGGCGGGCGACGTCGCCTCCTCCTCCGTCGAGGCCGAGGACCAGCTCCTGAATCCGGCCGAGCAGATCGGCGATGTCGGCGATGAGGATCGCCCGCAGCTCCGGGTCCAGCTGCAGCGCCCTGGCCTCGGCGATCGGGTCGTCCCCCTTCGGCTCCGGGGGTTCGGGCAGCGGGCCGGCCGCCAGGGCGCGATCCCACCACGGGGCCTCGCTCTCGGGGGCCGGCGCTGGGGCGGGGGGGGATCCGGGAGAGGCCGGGCTGATGAGCCGTCGGAGCCGCTCGGTCCCGTCGAGGGCGGGGCCGTCCTCGGCGTCCGGGGAGTCTCCCCCGAGGGAGAGGGAACCGTTCGGCTCGGGGGGCGACGGCTCGACGGGAGGTGCCGGCTCGGCCGCCGGGGTGGGATCGAGGGCCGGCGAGGCGGAAGAGAGGCCCGAGAGCCGACGGAGCAGCTCGGCGGCGTCGATGGCCGGCTCGCCGTCGGTTTCCGCCTCGTCGTCGGTGGGCGGCGGGGGAGGGCACTCCGATCCGATCGACGGATCGATGAGCGAGAGATAGTCTCCCCATCGGGCTTCCGACTCGGCGAGGATCCAGTCCGACTCGTCCCGGGGAGAGCCCTGGCGGAGGCCCGAGGCCAGGCGTCTCAGGGCCTCGTCGAAGAAGGCGGGGAGCGGCTCGGCCGCCTCGGGGGAGTCGGCCTCGAGGCAGTCCCAGACCTCGAGCATCATCCCCAGCCGGCGCAGGGCCGGGGAGGCGTCGGGGTCGTCGTCCAGCCGGATCGATTCCAGGGGGTCGCGCAGGCGCGACGGCCATCCGGAGGGGGGGGGCTGCGGCTCGGCGAGCAGTCCTCGGAGCTGGTCGAGCTGGTCGACCGCCTCGGAGCGGCTCGGCGGTTCGATCCCGGGTCTCATGGCCGGCCCTCGATCGACAGCGGTCGGAGCGACGAGCCGGCCCGACGGGACGACGCGCGGTGCCCGTTGACTCCCGGCGGGCCCTCGCCCCGGACCCGAGACGCGATCTGAGCCAGCACGGCCTCGCAGCGCTGGACGAGTGCCTGCGACCGCTGGCGGATCTGCTTCGTCTCGCCCAGCAGCAGCCTGGAGACCTCGGAGATGCGTTGCATGCCCGAGACGAGGTCGCGGGCCGCGAGCACCTGATCGGTCGCCGAGTGGGAGATCCCGTCGACCAGTCGGGCGGAGTCCTCGGCCATCCGGCTGATGCGTTCGAGGGCCGAGCCGGCCTCCCGGACGGAGCGGGACTCCTTCTCCATCTCGGCCTGCTCCTCGGCCAGGGAGCGGATGCTCTCGTGGGTATCGGCCTGGATCGCCTCGACGAGGGTGCCGATCTCCCGGGTGGCGGCGGCGGTGCGCTCGGCGAGCTTGCGGATCTCCTCGGCGACGACGGCGAAGCCTCGGCCGTGCTCGCCGGCGCGGACCGACTCGATCGTGGCGTTCAGGGCGAGCATGTCGGTGCGGTTGGAGATCTCGCCGATCAGCTCGACGATGGTGCCGATCTCGACCGAACGCTCGCCCAGCCGCCGGGCCTTCCTCGCGTTCGATTCGACCTGGACGCGAAGGCGGTCCATGCCGTCGATGACCCCCTGGATCTGCTCCAGGCCGAGCATCGCCTGCTGCCGGGTCCGGTCGGTGGCGTCGGCGGCCTCCTCGGCATTCTGCGAGATGCGGTCGATGCGATCGTAGAGGGCCTCGACGGTCTTGGTCGTGCGGGGGACGGTGCCGGTCTGCTCGACGGCCCCCTCGGCCAGCCGGCCGGCGGCGTCGTCCAGCGCCGAGAGGGCCTCGGAGATCTCCGAAACGGCGGTGCGGACGTCATCGAGCCGGTCGCGATCGGCGACGGCCGGGGGGAGGGAGGGCTTCCGCTCCTCCTCCAGCTCGGGGAGGGGCCTCTCCCGCGGTTCCTCTCGGCGCAGGGCGGGGCCCGCGAGGAACCACGACGCCCCCATGCCGATCCCCGACCCGGCGACCGCCGCCAGCGCCGCACCGAGCGGCCCGGAGGAGATCGCCCCGTTGATCCCCAGTGTGAGGCCGACCACGGCCAGCCCGGCCAGGGCCCCGACGGCAAGGAGCGGCCCGATCTTCGCCTGATTCATGGTTGGACCCGCCTTGTCTCGCTGCGACGCATCGTGATCCGTTTCTGGTCAATCGGTGTTGCGATCACGTGGACCAGACCGCGTTGCCCGCGATCAGCCCGCCCGCGCTGGCCTCGGCGATGGGTTCCCCGGCGACTCGACGCCAAGGACGGCCGCGTACCAGCGGTCGATCTCGGCCTTCAGCCCCTTCCAGGTGCGGTCGATGTCGAGGATCGCGTGCGGGATCCCGCCGCGCTGGACGGTGCCGGAGACGACGAAGCCGCCCGGCGGGGCCAGCTCGCCGGCGGCGGGAGACTCGGGGGCGACCTCGACCGTGACGCCCGCCCGGTCGATGGCCAGGCCCCAGGGGCCGTTGGCCGATCGGAGCATCAGCAGGGCTCCGGAGCGGTCGCCCGGAGGGGGGATTGGCTCGCCAGCGGGCCGGGAGGCGCCGATGACGGGAACGATCTTCCCCCGGCAGGTGCAGAGGCCCCGCACCGGCTTCGGGCAGAGGGGGAGCCGGACCAGCCGGCCCGGCTCCATGACCTCGGCGACCGCCTCCAGCGGCACCCCCATCGGCCTCGACTCGCAGGAGAAGAGGCAATAGGCCCGGGGCGGTCCGCCCCCGATCGGCTCGTCCATCGTCCCGAGTCCCCCCGTCTTGATCAGCCGCCTCGGATCGCCTCGTGTTCGCCCGACCGTTGCCCGCCGTCGTCTGGCCGAGACCAGTTCGCCGAGCGGTCTCGGGTGCGTCGCAGGCGGCCCTCCAGGCGCATGGCGAGGGCGTCGAGCATCCGATCGGCGTCCTCGGGGCCATCGTCGTTCGAGCCGATCTCTGGACCTCCTCGGTCGCGATCCCGGTCGCGGTCGTTCTCGAGGAGACCGCCCGGCCGAGTCCGGGAGGCCGTCGACTCGGGGGAGGCCGCCGGCGGGGGCTTGGGCGGCTCCCGGAGGAGCATGGGCCTCCCCGTCCTGGCCTCGGGCGGGACGCCCCCTCCCGAAGGCGAGGCCGACCGGCCCGAAGAGGGCCCGGTCAGGCGATCGAGCGCCTCGTTGATGACGGCGTCGATCTCCGACCTCATCTCGACGACCATGCGTCGCAGCCGATCATCGATCCCCGATTCGCGCAGCACGACCGGCCTCCGGGCCCGGGATCTCGGCCCCCCCGGATGCTCGCCAGGGAGGCGCACCCAACCCTAGGTCACGATCGGCTCCCGCGCGCAACGGAGCGACGCCGAGACGCCGAGGGCCGCCGGCGCGATGGCGGGCGATCGTCGGCGACCTCTCGGAAACGACCCCTGCGGGGGTCGACCGCCTTGGTCCTCGGCGAGTCCAACGGCACCATCGGCCCGAGGGGAGCCCCTCCCGGAGGTCGCCCCCCGGCCCGATCGGAGGGCCGAACGCGGGCGCTTCACCATCGCTCCCGATGGCCCAGCCGCTCGTCGCCCCCGACGCGCCCCCCCGGCCGCCTGATCGCTCAATCGCCTTCCCAGGAAAGCATCGGGCCAAGGCCGGTGTGCAGCCAGAGCGGGCTGACGCCGGTGACCTCGACCAGGCGATCGAGCACCCGGGCCGGCTCCTCATCCCCCTGCTCCAGCGCCTGCCACGCCCGGAACGGCAGGTCGAGGTCCTCGGCCAGCAACGGCCCACCATGCATTCCATAAAGCTCCAACCGCAACCGGCGGAGCCGAGTGGCGATCTCGTCGGCCTGTTCTCGATCCCGAGAGAAGGGCAGTCTCACCATGAATCTCGTTCTCTCCGGCTCGTTCCGGCGGTCCTCGACCTCAAGTGGGCCGGTCGGCGCATCATCCCGCGCTCTCAGGCCGATCCTCCGAGGACGGCCGACCGCGGTCGAAGACCATGGCCCCCTCCCTCGAATCAAGGGGGGGAGCAGTCCGGTCCTCAACACCTCGTCATCGAATCGACTGGAGAAATCGAGAAACACGGCCGCGTGCGACACGAGATCCGGAATCCGGTCGCGTCTCGAGGAATCCGGCGATTCACCGGCGAAGGCACGGTCGGCGTCGGGTCGGTTTGCAGCAACGGGGGGACGATGGGTCAGATGGGAACAATGGGATTTCTACGTAAATTGGGTGAAATGAGAAGACGGGCAATGCGGCGTAATGGCTGGCGGGACGGACGGGCCGAGAGGGGGCCGAGCGGTTGGGGGAGGGCTCGATGTTCCCTTCCCCGAGGCTCCGGCGGTAAGATCGGGGATCGACGGGGGGAGGCGGATCAACGAGGCCGGGATCGGCCGTCGCGACGAGACGGCTCCTGCGAGGGCCGGGAGCGGATCGTGGTGGGGAGCGTCCTCGAGGCCGAGCCGGCCGGCTTTCCGCCGGGGCCTCGGCGGGGGAGCTCGCGTCGGG
>NZ_RYZH01000007.1 GCF_003977685.1 Tautonia sociabilis
GGGGGGGGGGGGGGCTGGAATCGGGTCGGTTCACTCGGGGTCGGGACGGCGATAGGGACCGCCTTGGCCGCCGGACTTCTCCTCCAGGGCGATCCGCTCGATGACCATGCCGCGGTCGACCGCCTTGCACATGTCGTAGATCGTCAGGGCCGCGACCGAAACGGCGGCCATCGCCTCCATCTCCACTCCGGTCCGGCCGACGAGCCGGGCGGTGGCCTCGATACGGACGGCGTCCTCCCCCTCGGCCTCGAGGCGGAGCTCCACGGCGTCAAGCCCGAGCGGGTGACAGAGCGGAATCAATTCCCCGGTCCTCTTGGCGGCCAGGATGCCGGCCAGCCGGGCGACCTCGAAGACGTCCCCCTTGGCGACCTTGCGATCCCGGATCAGGGCCAGGGTCTCCGGCCGCATCCGGACCCGGCCGCGGGCGGTCGCCGAGCGGAGCGTCTGGGGCTTGGCCGACACGTCGACCATCCGGCTGCCGCCCGAATCGTCGAAGTGCGTCAAGCCGGACATGTCTCGAGCCTCCGAACGTCCCGGCTCCGGGCGCCGGCCCCGAGCCGGATCGTCCGACCTCGTCGGGATTGTAGACGGATGCCGCCCGAAGTTCAATTCGTTCTGAACGAATCTTCGCGATCGTCAATCCCGGCCTCGGCGCCCCCTGGCCCCTCCTCCAGCCGGTAGAGCCGGGAGAGCCAGACGCCGGATCGCGACCGCTCGGCCAGGGGGCGGCCCGACCGCTCGGCTCGCTCGACCTCGGGGGACCAGTAGGCCGACCGACGGAAGAGGATCAGCCAGGGGGTCTGGCCAAGGGCCTGCTCGGGACCGAGGGTGATCCCCTTCTCGAAGAGGCCGGGGGTCATCGCGGCGATCGGCTGGATGTGGTGGAACGTCGGCGCGAGGGCGATTTCCTCCCCCGGGGGGACCAGGCGCTCGGCTTCTCGCAGAAGGGTCCGGTCCACGGCGTCCCCCCAGTAGGTCAGCTCCAGGCCGAGCCGCTCCGCCCCGGCCAGCCCGCCGACCAGGGCGTTATAATAACTTAACTGAAATGGGTGCATGCGCACCACTCCCGTCCCCTGCCCCACCAGCAGCAGGACCAGCAGGGCCCGCATCCAGGCCCAGCCGGCCGCCTGCCAGACCGATCGGAACCCAAGCCCGATCAGCAGCGCCCAGCTCGGGAAGACGAGCAGAAAGAGCCGCTCGCCGTCGTAGACCGGCGCCCGGGTGCTGAAGAGCAAGAGGAACAGCAGGATCGCCCCCCCGAGCAGCGCCGGGAACGGCTCCGATCGGGACCGTCGGAGCCCCCGGGCCAGGCCGACAAGCCCCATCGCCTGCAAGCCGACCGGCACGGTCGCGGCGAAGTAGAACCACGGGTAATGCCACGGGAGGGCGTTGTCCTGGAACACCCGGCCGAAGTACAGCACCCGAAGGGGCTGGCGATCGACGCTCGTTGACATGAACCGGGTCAGCCGATCGACCGAATCGTGCCAGAGCCACGGCCAGCCGAGCACGAAGACCCCCAACCCGACCGCCCCCCAGACCGTCATCCCGACGATCGCCTTGCGCGTGGGCAGCCGGGCAAGGGCGTAGCCGAGGACCAGCGGGGGCAGGAGCCAGCCGTGAATCTTCGTCAACAGCGCCAGCCCCCAGCACACTCCCGAGAGCCCCAGCCAGAGGACCGGCCTCCTCGATTCGACGGCCCGGGCCGCGGAGAGGAGGGCGAGGGTCCAGAACAGCGAGAGGATCGTGTCGAGCGTCGCGAAGTGGGCGTGGGCGAAGAGCCGGGGCATCAGGACCAGGGAGAGGCCGGCGACGATCGCCGCCGCCCGGCCGGCCCGACGGCCCGCCTCGGCGGAGACGATCGCCACCAGGACCGCGAAGGCCAGCATCGGCGCGACCCTCCCCGAGTGGACCGAGAGGGGGTCGGTGCCCCCGAGCAGCCCCTCGACCGGCTCGAAGGCGGCCGACGCCAGGCCGACGAGCCATCTGCCGAGGGGGGGATGCTGCGCGTTGTCGGCGAAGAAGGCGTCGAGGTCGTCCTGGTCGACCGACCCGATCCCGAGCCGGCCGACCTGCTCGACGAGGAGGCCCAGCTCGCGGAGGTAGTTGCGGCCGACCTTCACGTCGATCGATTCGTCGCTGGTGATCCCCGGATCTCCCAGGGTCAGCAGGACCGCCAGCCCGGCCAAGGCCCCAAGCAGCCCGGGCCAGGGGCCGGCTCCGGATCGGGGGGAGGGAGATGGGGAGGGATCGGGCATGAGTCCGGGAGGCCGGGGTTTCGGGGGCGTCTCGAGCAGGGAGCCGGCTGGGGGCATCTTACCGAGTCGGGCAGGAGGGACGCGAAGCCCCGTCGGCCGGATTCCGAGGCCAGGGAGGACGGAGGCGATCCGGCAGCCTCCCCCGAAATGGCCCAGGCCCCGTCATCCTCCCGGCCAGTCGGCCGGGGGGACGCGGGGCCCGGGCGGAGCAGAGCGATCGAGGGGGGATCGGGAACCGATCAGTCCTCGTTCTTCTTCTGGGCGATCAGCCGCTTGACGCGCTCCGCCAGCAGGGCGCCGTCGAAGGGCTTCTTAAAGCCGTCGTTGAAGCCGAGGCGGTAGATCTCCTCGCCGGGCTCGTCGCTGGTCAGGGCGATGAGCACGGTGGAGGCGTGATCCTCGCTGCGCTTCAGGTTCTGGGCGATCTGGCCGGCCTCGATGCGGCCGATGGCCATATCGATGATGATGCAATCGGGGTGGAAGCTCTCGGCACGAATGCCGGCCTCGAACCCCGAGGCGGCGACCTCCAGGCGGAAGTCCTCGGATTCGCGCAGGTGCTCCTTGAGCATGGACTGCAGGGGGCCGTCGGCGCCGACGACCAGGACCTTGTTGTAGACCTCGGCTTCCAGCTCGCCGAGGGGCATGCCGTATTCCTTGAGGAACCGGAGCAAGTTGTCTCGCGGGATGCGGCGGTCCTGCGAGCCGGGGATGCGGTAGCCGCGCAACCGCCCGGAGTCGAACCACTTGCTCACCGTCCGGGGCGCGACCTTGCAAATCTTGGCGACCTGGCCGGTGGTGTAGACTTTCTTCATATCGAGGACTCCACTCGGATCGGAGTACGTGAGAGACCTCGGAGGTGTCCGATGCCCCCCCTCGGGGCCCGGGCGGGACCGATCCGGCGCGGACGGGGGGCGTCGCCGGCCCCCGGCGCGTCGGCCGGGGTCGGCGGATCGGGTCGCCTGGCAAGATGCCTGCCGGTCCCGGGGCGAGCGGGAGCCGATCGGCGACCGATCGATGACGTCCGTTTCCATCCGTGGTTCGCGGGGACCGATCGCCTCGAGGACCGCGCACCCGGAGGCCAGAAGGCCGCCGGGCCCCGATCGCTCGGGGCCGACCCGCCGACTCCGCGTCGCTCGGGCCGCCCGGTTCAGGTCTCCGGAGGGGGGGTCGCTCGCCTCCTTGCGGTAGCGGACCTGACCGTCAAGACTAATTTTCGATCGGCGCGGCCGGCGACTTTAGGAGGGGTTGCGACGCGAGTCGGGTGAGCGGGTCGGGCCGGAGGCTCGTGGCGGTCGGGAGGAGAGACTCGGGAGGGATCGAAGACAACCCCCGCCCGGGCGGCCATCGTCGCCGGTCGGGCGGGGGCGGCGGGCTGTCGCGGTGAAACCGCTCAAGGTTTCTGGAGTTCCGATGCTCCGGCCCGGTTCAGAAAGCGGGAGAAGAGCCCCGGACGCCGCGAGGCCGGGGGAGAGGACGCCTCCTCCTCCCGCTCGGCTTCCCCCTCCCGGCCGCTCGGAGCGGCCGATCGGCCGGGTCCCCCCGCCCCGGGGAGTATTCGCCTGATTAAGCCGAGGCCGCGACGCTCCGCCGCCCCCTCGGGGGCGTCCTCCTCCTCAAAGGACGCGGGGGAGACGGCCTCGTCGTGGACCACGTCTTCCCCGGCGAGCAGGGCGCGATCATAGTCCTCCACCTCGGAGGGGACCGCATCGATGGCGAGCTCCGCCACCAGGTTCGCCTGCCGTTTCGCCCCTTCGAGGATGGAGACGACCTGCGGGTAGGTCGCTCCCAGGGCCGCGACGGTGCGGATGACCTCGACCAGGTCGGTCGAGGAGGTGAGGATCTGGGGAGGGGTGCCGGTCAACTCGATCCGGGAGATCTCGATCCGGCGGTCGTCGAGCGCCGCATTGAGCAGGATCGGGCCGGTGCCGCCGAGCACGACCGGGGGCAGCAGCTCGTGATCTCGGCCGAAGAGGACGATCTCTCGCCGTCGGGAGCGGCTGAGGTGGATCATCGGGGGGCCGGACGAGCGGACGACGTACAGCTCGAAGGGGTCCTCGGCCGTCGCCTTCCGGGACGGGGAAGGGGCTTGCGCTTCGATCGGGAAGGCCATCGCGTCGTCGGGGTCGGCGTGTCGGCGTTCCTCGATCAGGCCGAGGACCCGGGTCCGGCCGAGGGCCGGGTCGCCCGGATCCGAAACGCGGAGGGCGTTGAAGGCCCCGTAGCGGACGACCGGGTCGGCCTGGTCCATCAGCTCCCGGAGCCGGAGGATGCCCGCCGGCTGGTCCATCGCCGCCAGGGCCGCCAGGGCGAGGGTCCGGAACTCGGGGAGTTCGACCACCGCCCGGGCCAGTTCCTCCGACCCGGCGGAGTCGTCCAGATAGGCCAGCGCCTCCGCCGAGAAGAAGCGGACCTGCGGGTGCTCGCTCTCCAGCCCCTTGACCAGGACCGGGGAGGCGATGCCCCCCAGCGCTTCCAGCTTCAGGGCCGCCTCGCCGGCGGTCTTCGGCTCGAGCAGCTCCTGCCCCCAGCGTTCCATCCGGCTCTCGAGCAGCTCGGGGGTGTGGGCCAGGCGGATCTGGGCGAGAACCTGGAGGTAGCGCAGCTGGTTGTGGTGGTAGCGTTCCGGCACGTTCAGGACGATCGTGTTGTCGGTCTTGGCCGTCGCGACCCCCTTCTTGAAGCGGCCATCGCGGTACTGGAACCGGCGATTGATCAAGTCCTGGAGCTGCTTGGCGACGGCCCCGCTGCGGTGCCGCTGCCCGATCAGCAGCACGTAGGGGATCTCCTGCTTGATCCGTCCCCCGCCGAGCACCCGCCCGACCTTCGGGTTGTCGGGGTCGGCGGCGTTGCCGGTCAGGATCGGGCCGTAGGCATAGACCCAGGGCTTGCCCTCCAGCTGCACCTGTGCCGCGATGCCGACCTCGTGCAGCCAGCAACCGACGAGGAAGCCCCCCTCCAGGCTGGTCGTCTCGCTGTCGGGGGGAAGCAGCACGTCGACGTTCAGCTCGTCCTCCGGGGCCATGCCGGCGGTGATGACGGCCCGGACGACGACGAGGGAGGTCCGCTTCAGCGGGTCGGCCAGGATCTCCTCGACCTTCAACTCGGGATTGCGCTTGATCTCGGCTTCGAGCTTGGAGCGGTAGCTCGACGGCGGCGGTTCCGAGCCGGTTCCCGCCAGACCAATGACCAGGCCGACCCCCTCGACGGTTTTCTGGCCGAAGCCGAGGGGCTCGGCGATGTCGACGATCTTCCGGTCCGCCTCGTCCTGGGCGAGGGCCGTCGCCGGAGCGGCCAGCAACAGCCCCGCGATCCCCAGCCACGCCCATGCCGAGGCTCTCGTCCTCGCCGGGGCCGAGCCGGGCCCCGCTCGTCGATCGCCGCGCCGCATCGCCTGGCCTCCTTGCCCTTGCTTCGCCTTCGCCCGGGGCGCCCCGAGGCACCCTCGCCGGCGCCGATCCTGCGACGCCGACCGATCGGCGGCCACCCTCCCCCGCTTCCGGGGCCTGGGCGTCGCCGCATCGCGGCGGATCCTCTCGTCGTGATCGATGCGTCGGGCCGCCCCGGGAGACGTGCGATCAGGGGTGGGCGCCCGCCCTCACCGGGGCGGGCCGATCCGGAGGGGTCGGCCGACTCGGGGCGGAACCTACGACATCGACCGGAGGCGGTCAAGCTCAGGATCAACGGGGGGATCCCGCCAGGAAGCCCGCCCAATCCCCCCGACCAGCGAAATCGGCACGAACAATCCCCTCGGGCGACAGCCCGCAGCCTTTGCGTATGATATAAATTCTCAGGCTTGCCGATCCTGGGACGCGAACGGGACCGCCGGAGGCGGGTGCCCGGGGCCCCCGGTCGTCTGGCCTGGCCGACGGGTTCCCCACCGCATCGCCAAGGCATCCCCCGACCCTCCCGCCGGCCGTTTCCGAGGAGCGCATCATGTGCGGCATCGCTGGCGCGTTGGACCTGGTCGGCCACCGGACCTTCCCGATCGATCGGGCCGTGGCGATGACCCGGGCGATCTCCCACCGGGGGCCGGACGCTGAGGGCATCCACCGGGAGCCTGGTGTCTTCCTCGGGGCGAGGAGGCTGTCGATCGTCGACCTGACCGGCGGCTTCCAGCCGATGGCCAACGAGGACGGCTCGATTTGGGTCGCCTTCAACGGCGAGCTGTATGAGGACGACCGGCTCCGGCGCGACCTGATCGCCCAGGGGCACCGGCTGGCGACCCGATGCGACACCGAGGTCTGGGTCCACCTGTTCGAGGACTACGGCGAAGGGGTCTTCCGGGCCGCCCGGGGCCAGTTCGCTGTCTCGCTCTGGGACCGCAATCACCGGACGCTCCACCTGGCTCGAGACCGAGCGGGCATCTGCCCGCTGTTCTACGCCGAGCGCGACGGCTGGTTGCTTTGGGCGTCGGAGATCAAGGCGCTGCTCGCCTCCGGGCTGGTCGCCCCCGAGCCGGACCCGAGGGGCATTGATTATTTCTTCCACACGTTTTCCGCGAGCATCCGCCGCACCTGCTTCCGGGACGTCCATCTGCTCCCCCCCGGCCACTTCGTCCGGGCCGAGGCCGAGACCGGCCGCCTGCACGAGGTGACGTACTGGGACCTGGATTTCCCGGACGCCGGGGACGAGCGCCGGGAGGAGAACCCGGAGGGGCTGATCGAGGAGTTCGAGGCCCTGCTCCGGGGGGCCGTCCGCCGCCGGCTGCGGGGAGACGTGCCGGTGGTTAGCTACATCAGCGGAGGGCTCGACTCGGCGATCGTCCTCGGCCTGGCGGGCCAGGAGCGGCGGTCCCCCCTGCCCTCGTTCTCTGTGGCCCTCGACCGCGCCGGCCCGGACGAGCGCTCGAAGGCCGCTGAAGCCGCCGAGGGGCTGGGCTCGCCGTTGACGCTGGTGGAGATGTCCAAGCCCCGGATCGCCGAGGCGTTCCCGGAGCTGATCCGGGCCGCCGAGATGCCGGTGATGGACACCGCCTGCGCCACGCTGCTGCGGCTGGCGCAATCGGTGCACTCGGCCGGCTACAAGGTCGCGCTGACCGGCGAGGGGGCCGACGAAGCGATGGCCGGCTATCCCTGGCACCGGTTGCATGCGATTCGGGACCGCTTCAAGGCCCGGTTCGGCGAGACGCTCCCCCGGCTCGGCCGCGAGTGGTTCCTGGACCGCATCTCCCGAGATCCCCGAGGGCGAAACCCCCGGTTCCCCGTCCGGGGCGCCCGGGTGGCCCAGCAAGAGCTGTACGACATGCTCGGCCAGTCTCGCTGCCGGGTTTATTCCGAGGGGATGTGGGCCCTCCTCGACGGGTACGACGCCTACGGCGCCGACATGGGGATCGCCCACTCCCGGTTCAACCGCTGGGACCCGCTGAACCAGTCGCTCTACCTCGGCTACAAGGTGATGCTGCCGGGCCTGCTGCTCGCCGGTAAAGGGGACCGGGTGGCGATGAACGCCTCGGTCGAGACGAGGTATCCGCTGCTCGACGAGGAGGTCGTCTCGTTCTGCGCCTCGATCGCCCCGGAGTACAAGCTCCGGGGAGGCGTGGACAAGTGGCTGCTCCGGGAGGTCGCCCGCCGGGTCTTGCCGGCGCCGATCGGAGAGCGGGTGGCCGCTCGCCCGAAGGAGATGTTCCGGGCCAGCCTCTCGCGCACCTTCCTCGGGCCGCACCGCCCGGCGTGGGTCGACCAGGTGCTCAGCCCCGAGTCACTGCGCCGCACTGGCTTCTTCGACCCCGAGGCCGTGGCCCGAGAGGTTGCCCGGCGCCGATGGTTCCCGCGAATCACCCCGAGGCAAGGGGGGATGGACCTGAGCCTGACGATGGTCGTGGCCACGCAGCTCTGGCACCACTCCTACTGCGGCGGCGGTCTCTGCGAGCTGCCGACCTGGGAGGCCCCCAGCCTCTCGCGATCGGACCTGTCGATCCCCGACGCCGCCGCCTTCTTCCCCCACGCTTCCGCCGCCACGGTGTGAGCGAGACGGAGCTCCCCTCGGCCCGGAGGAGGCCGGTCGATCAGGCCGGCCGTTCTCCATGATCCCAATCGCCACGGCAGGCGGACGAGGGGATCGACGGGACGATCGGGTCGGATCGCCTCCCGTTCGGGAGGCGATCGAGGAGGCCGTCGACACGACCCCGGCCTCCTCTCGGTTCGAGTCCTCCAGGAGCGGTGAACTCCGGGATCAGAGGCGATCGATCCGGACGGGGGCGTCGGCCTCGATCGCGGCGTCGAGGGCTCGGATCAGGGCGTTCAGCGCCGCTTCCAGGGCCTCTCCCGGCTCGGCCCGACGGGCGAGGCGGTCTCGGGCGAGGCGGAGGGCGTCCCTCGTCTCGACGGGGTCGGCGACGATCGACCCGGAGGCGTCCTCCGGGTCGAAGGCGCCTCGGTCGCCGATCCAGTCGGCGAGCAGCCGGAGCCGACCGATGCGGCGATCCCGCCACCAGAGGTCGTGCAGCAGGCGGAGGACGGCATCGAAGGTGCCGTACCAGAGCCGAAGGGTCTGCTCCTCGCCGACGAAGAGGACCACCCCCGGCTCTCCGACGGGGCCTCGGCCGGAATGGTCGTCGAAGGCAATCCCCTCCATCGAGAGGTCCCCCCGGCTCATCGTCCGTCCGATCCGGCACCGACGGCGGCCGACTCGGGCGCCGCATGCCCGAGGGTCGTCCAGGCCCATCGGTAGAGATTGCGGGCGTCGGTGTACCGGGCGTCGGACGAGGTGCTGCCGAGCACGACGACGATGACCGAATCCGCTCCCCGACGCCCTCGGGAGACGAGGCAGGCGCCGGCGGCTCCGGTGGTGCCGGTCTTCACGCCGTCGTACCCCTCGATGGAGAGCAGGCGGTTGGTGTTCCGCCAGACGACATTGCGGGGGGAGCCCTCGCCATCGAAGAGCGTGCAGCCTCGTGTCTGGGTGGAGACGATCCTGGAGAAGAGCTCGTTCTCCAGGGCGACCCGGGCCAGCCGGGCGAGGTCCAGCGCGCTGGCGTGGTGGCCGGGGGAGGTGAGGCCGTGGGGGTTGGCGAATCGGGTTTCGACCAGCCCCAGCTCGGCGGCGGTACGGTTCATCTCGGCAACGAATCGGGCGAGCGGGTCGAGCTCTTCCGGGGCGTCCTCCGGTGGGCCGAGCCGGGCGCCGAAGTGCTCGGCGAGGGCGACGGAGGCATCGTTGCCCGAGGGCAGCAGCAGGCCGTAGAGCAACTCCCGGACGGGGACCCGCTCGCCGGCCCGGACGCCGGAGGTGGAGCCGATGGTCCCATCGGCCCGCTCCGAGAAGGTGACGACCTCGTCGAGCACGGCCGGGTCCTCCTCGGCCAGCCGGAGGACGACCAGGGCGGTCATGATCTTGGTCGTGCTGGCCATGTCGAGGGGGGCCTCCTCGTCGAGACCCGCGATGAGCTCGCCCGAATCGGCGTCGATGATGGCCCAGGCCTTCGCGGTAACGAAGGGGGGGCCCTCCAGGGAGTCGGCCGGCTCCTTCTCCTCGACCCGGGCATTGACCTCCTCGGGATCGGGGAGTTCGGGGTCCCCCTCGGGCTCGGGGCCGAGCGCCTCGAGGGTCTTCAGGTCGGCCTGGCCGGTGGCGGGGAGGCCGCGAGACTCCTGGAATCGCACCAGGGCCGCCTGGGTGGCGGGGCCGAAGTCGCCGTCCACGGCCAGCCCGGGAGAGGGGTCAAGCCTCGCGTTGAGCCGGCGCTGGAGCGACTCGACCGCCGGGCCGTTGGCGCCGAACTCCAGGGCGGCCGGGGCCGAGGAGGCGGCCGTCTCGGAGTCGGAGGGGAGGCGGTTGAAGTGGTTGTAGACCTCTCGGGCCACCTCGGCGATGAGCAGCTCGGCGGCGTTGTCCTCGCTCCAGCGGGTGTCCTCGTTCTCGCTGGTCAGCACGCAGAGGGCGACCGGCCCGCCCGGCGTCTCGATGATGCCGGCCGAGGTGCGGACCTGGCTCACGGCGCCGGTCTTGTGTGCCACCTTCGTGCCGGTGGGAAGGAACCGCTTGAAGAGCCGATCGTCCTGACAGTTGAGCAAATGCTCGTACATCTCGGCCGAGGCGTCGTCGTTCACCAGCTCCCGGGCGTGGAGCATCTTCAGCAGGCCGATCATCTCGTCGGCGGTGGTGGAGCCGAGGCCGAACTCGGCGCTCCGATCGGGGAAGGCGGAGGTGTCCCGGCGGTAGACCTTTGAGTGGATCTTGCTGTTCGGGAAGCCCATGGCCTCCATCGTCGTCGCCGTGGAGGGGATGCCGATGGCGTCGAGCACCAGGTTCGTCGCGGTGTTGTCCGAGTAGGCGATCATCAGTCGGATCGCGTCCCGCAGGGGGAACGAGGCGCCATCGGAGAAGTGGTACGTGAGGATACCCGAACCGGGGACCTTGTCGTCCTCGTCGAGCGTGATCATCTGACCGAGATCGAGCCCCTCCTCCGCCGCCTGGCGGTAGGCCTCGACCATGACCGGAAACTTGATCAGGCTGGCTGTCGGCATCGGCCGGTCGGCGTCCTTGCGGAAGGACTCTCCGGTTTCCAGGTGCTCGACGGCCACGGACACCTCTCCCCGGTGGGAGCGGAGCAGGGGCTCGAGGCGGCCCTCCAGGGTCGGGCCTCCCCTCGTCGTCGTCGGCAGGAGAAGAGCGGCGGCCAGGAAGGTCAGCAGCGGGGCGGATCGGGTCATGGGGCTCGTCTCGGTGGGGGTCGGGTCGATCGACGATCGGCCGCCGCCCAGCCGGTGCCGGCGGGCGCGGAGAAGAGCGGCGATCCCCCGCAATCGTGGCCGATCCCGGCCCGGACCGCAATCTCCCGACGGCCCGGGTCGCGTCGCCTCCGGGTCAGGTCAGGTCAGGTCAGGTCAGGTCAGACCAGCCGTCCCCTCCCGTCCCGGAGGCGCTGGAGCCGCTGGAGCGCCAGTAAGGCCCGGGAGAGGCGGGGGGGAGGGTCGAAGACCTCGGCGCCGATGAAGGCCGAGGCCGCCGGACCTCGGTCCCCTCCGGGCACGACCGCCCCATCGACCACGACGAGATACCGCCGGCCCCCCTGGAGCCGAAGCGGCTCGGCCGAGGTGAGGGCCACCGTGTTGGCCGCCGAGTCGTACCGGGCCGATCGGAGTCGGAGCGGCCGGTTGGGCGCGGTCGCTGGGGTCCGGTCGAGGCCCGGCCCGAAGAGCTGGTAGTTCGACACGAGGGACGCCTGGACCGGGTCGAGCGGCTGATTGAAGGTCAGGGCGATCGTCGTCGGCTGGGCGTGGTACCCGAACCGCGAGACGTTGATCACGCCCAGGGGAAGGAGCCGGTTTTCCAGCGTGACCTGGGACGGGGCCGCACCCGGGGAGGTGGCGACCACCGTGAACAGACCGGCCTGACCGTTGGCGACGGCGACCGTCGCGGCCAGCCCGTCCGGCCCGGTGACGGCGGGGTTCGTCAGGAACCGAGCCGACGGCCCGGCCTGGAAGGCGTCGAAGACGACCGTCGCCCCCGAAACCGGAGAGCCGTCCGGCCGGGTGACTCGAACCGTCAGCGGCAGGGAGAACGGCGTGCCAACCTGCGTCATCTGGCCGGCGCCGGAGACGAACTCCGAGACGAGGACCAGCGGCACGGGGGCCTCCATCGGAGCGGCGGCCTGCGCCGCTGCCTCCCCGGCCGGGGCCGAGGGATCGGCCGTCGACAGCAACTGCCTCGGCTCCATCGCCTCGACGCGGGGCGCGCTCCGGCGGCGGGAGGGACGACCGGCGGGGGCTCGGCGGGGGCGGATCATGGGGGCCTCGGCGATTCTGGGGAGAGGGCCTCGGATCAGGTCCGGAAACAGCGGTATCATCGGGATCGGCTCCGGAGCCCTCCCCCTCCCGAGAAAGCCTCCTCGGGGGCGGCCTTCGCATCGGGTCGGTCCGATCGCGGGGCCGCCGAGGAAGATCGCGAGCAGGAGGGTCGTCCGGTCGTTGGCGATTCCGCCCGAGATCGAACGATCGAGGGGGGACTCCCCGACGGTCGCGGTGGAAGGGCGCCGGTCTGGTCCGGAGGTCGAGCAGCGGGAGCCGACGGCGATCCCCGATCGACTCGCCGCGGCCGGACGCCCCCGCCGCCCCGAACTCCCCGAGCCCTCCGATCGCTCCGATTCGGTAGAATCCGATCTCCCTCCCCCCGCAACCCGACCGCCCGGAGCCCGCCGGCATGAGCGATCGCCGATCCCGATCGACCGCGGTACTGGCCGTGATCCTCCCCCTCGCCCTGCCGGCCCTTGGCTCGGCAGCGTCGGCTCCTCCCGGGTCCGACGATGCTCCCCCCGGCTTCCAGCCCGATCGGCGCTGGCGAGAGCCGGTGGCGATGGCCGTCTCGACGGACGGCAGCCGGCTGTACGTCGCCAACCGGGAGAGCGGGACCCTCTCGGTCATCGACGTCGGCTCGGGCCGGGTGGCTTCCGAACACGAGGTCGGCTCTTCCCTGTCGGACCTCGCCCTGCTGCCCGATGGCCGGCACCTGCTGGCCGTCGACGAGGAGGAAGGCCTCGTGGTGGTGGTGCGGCTCGACGGCCGGGAGGTCGATCGGATCGTCGGCGTCACGGTGCCGGAGACCCCGGTGGGGATCTCGCTCGAGCCGGAGGGGGGCCGGGCGTTTGTGTCGTCGCTCTGGCCGAGGAGCGTCTCGGTAATCGCGATGAACGGCGAGGAACCAGGACGGCCGACGATCGAGCTGGTCGGATCGGTTTCCCTGCCGTTCGAGCCGAGGGGAGTGCTCGCGGTCGGGGGTGGGAAGGCGATCGTGGCGGACGCCTTCGGGGGAAGGATGGCCGTGGTGGATGGCGACTCGATGGCGGTCGAGTCGGTTCGGGAGCTGCCGGGGCACAACATCCGGGGCCTGGCCCTGAGCGCGGGAGGCGATCGCCTGCTCGTCTCCCACCAGCTCCTCAACCGGGCGGGGCGCACCGATCAGAACGACATCCACTGGGCGGCGTTCATCACCAGCAACCTCCTCGCGATGCCGCTGGCCGCCGTGCTCGACCCGGCCGCCGACCCGATCGACGAGAGCCGGCTCTACCACCTCAGCGACGTCGGCGACGGCGGAGGCGACCCGAATGGGGTGCTCGTGATGCCGGACGGCACCATCGCCGTGGCGCTGGGAGGGGTCAACGAGGTGGCCTTCGGGCCGGAGTCGGCCTCGATCGGGCATCGCGTCTCGGTCGGCCGACGCCCCGTGGCGCTGGCGAAGGCGCCGGGGGACCGCCGGATCTTCGTGGCCGATGCCTTTGCCGACACCGTGTCGGTCGTCTCGCTGGAGGACGGAGCGCAGGCCTCCTCGATCCCGCTCGGGCCGCACCCGGAGCCAGACGCCGTCCGGCTCGGCCGACATCTTTTCCACGACGCCCTCCTCTCGCACGACGGCTGGATGAGCTGCCACAGTTGCCATACCGACGGCCACACCAGCGGGCGGTTCGTCGATACCCTGGGGGACGACTCGTATGGCACCCCGAAGCGGACCCCCTCACTGCTTGGCGCCGGCGAGACGGGCCCCTGGGCCTGGGACGGGTCGATGGAATCGATCGCCGATCAGGTGAGCAAGTCGGTCGTTTCCACGATGAGAGGGTATCCCCCGGATGCGGCCGAGGCCTCGGCGATCGAGGCGTACATCCGATCGCTTCCCCCGGCGCCTCCGATCGACGATTGCGAGGACGACACGGCGATCGAGCGCGGCTCGGCCGCCTTCCGCCGCCTCCGGTGCGACCGCTGCCATCGGCCGCCGACCTACACCGCTCCCGGGTCGTACGACGTGGGCCTGGCCGACGAGCGCGGCCGGAGCGAGTTCAACCCGCCCTCGCTCCGGGGAGTCGCCCGGCGGCCGGCCCTCTTCCACGACGGCCGGGCCGGCTCGATCGCCGAGGTCTTCGAGAAGTACGGCCACCAGCTCGACGAGCCGCTCGAGCCGGGGGAGCTGGAGGACCTGATCGCGTTTCTTCGGAGCCTCTGACGCGAGCGGGGAGCGCCCTCCGCCCGCTCATCCTCCCGTGGTCGACTGCTCCCCGCTCCCGACATCCCGAGCGTTGGCGTCGTCCTCTCTCTCCGGGTTCGATCGATCCTCCTCATTTCAGATGAGATCATCATGAATCACGACGGCGTACGCAGCGTCGGCGCCCAGGACGAGGCGTCCCCTCCCCTCCCCGATGCCCCGGGCACCGTCCGTCGCCGGGCGGTCCTAAGGGCGCTGGCGGCCCTCGGGATCGGCTCGGCCACCTTCCAGCGGGCGATGGCGGCGCTGGCCCAGGAGGAGGCCGAGATCACCCCGGATCGGATCGCGCAGGCCGAATGGATCGCCGGCCTGGAGCTGACCGAGGAGGAGCGCGAGAGCACGGCCCGGGCGGTCTCCCGGGCCCTGGAGGAGTTCGAGGAGCTGCGGGGGGTCGAGGTCGGCTACGACATCCCCCCTGCCCTGACCTTCCTGCCCGAACCTCCCCGGCCCTCCGAGACGGCCAGGGCTCGTCGCCACCGAGCCCGGCCGATCGAGTGGCACGCCCCCGAGCGGCCAGAATCCGATGAGGACCTCGCCTTCCTGCCGGTCACGGAGCTGTCGGCGCTGGTCCGGGCTCGGACGGTTTCGTCGAGGGAACTGACGGAGCTGTACCTGGAGAGGCTCAAGCGGTTCGACCCGATCCTCCACTGTGTCGTCACCTTGACTGAGGACACCGCCCGAGCCCAGGCCGAGAAGGCGGACGCCGAGCTCGCCGCCGGTATCTACCGAGGGCCCTTGCACGGTATTCCCTGGGGGGCGAAGGACCTGATCTCCTATCCCGGCTACCCGACGAGCTGGGGGGCTCCCCCCTTCAAGGACCAGGTGCTCGACGAGAAGGCGACCGTCGCCGCTCGGCTGGAGGAGGCCGGGGCGGTGCTGGTGGCCAAGCTGTCGCTCGGGGCGCTGGCGATGGGGGACCGCTGGTTCGGCGGCCGGACGAACAGCCCGTGGGACCCGAGACGGGGTTCCAGCGGCTCTTCGGCCGGATCGGCGGCGGCGGCGGCGGCCGGACTGGTCGGCTTCGCCCTGGGCAGCGAGACGCTCGGCAGCATCGTTTCCCCCTGCCGGGCCTGCGGCGCCTCGGGTCTGAGGCCGACCTTCGGCCGGGTCAGCCGCCTCGGCTGCATGCCCCTGAGCTGGTCGATGGACAAGGTCGGTCCGATCGCTCGGTCGCTGGAGGATTGCGCCCTGGTCCTTGACGCCATCCACGGCGCCGACGGCCGGGACCCCGCCGCCGTCGACCGCCCCTTCGACTGGCCCTCCCCCGTCGAGCTGTCCAGCCTCCGGGTCGGCTTTCTGGAGGACCCCGAGCGATCCGACGAGGACCGCCCGGAGCTGGAGGCCCTGCGGGGGCTCGGCGTCCAGCTCGTCCCCATCCGGCTCCCCGAGGATCTGCCGACCCGGGCGGTGACGATGATGCTCGGCACCGAGGCCGCCACGGTCTTCGACCGGCTGACGCGGGACCACGTCACCGACGGGCTCAACAGTTGGCCCACCACCTTCCGGCGCGGCCAGTTCGTGCCGGCGGTCGAGTACCTCCGCGCCTCCCGGGTCCGAACCCTGCTGATGCGGAAGATGGCCGAGTTGTTGACGACGGTCGACCTGTACGTCGGCCATGCCGAGGACCTGGCGATCACGAACCTCACCGGCCACCCGACCGCCGTGCTGCCGTTCGGGTTCCAGGACATCGACGGCCGAGAGGGCCCCGGGTCGCTCACCTTCACCGGCCGGCTGTACGACGAGTCGACGCTGCTGGCCCTCGCCGTCGCCTTCCAGCGAGCAACCGGCGACCACCTCCGCCGCCCCCCCCTGGAGCAGGCGCTGGCCGAGGCGATGGAGCCGGAGGAGAACGTTTCCCCCCGAGGTTGCTGAGCCTGCCAGACCCCGCTCCATTCCCCCCCGCCCCCCGATCCCGGGGCGGGGGGGCCGATCGGGTGGTCAGCTCGCGTCGGCCGGCGAGCGATGCCGGCCGTAGTCGACCGAGACGACGGCCCCCATCGGCCGGTGCCCCGTCTTCGCTGCCGCAGAAGCCGGGACGGCCGCCGCCGGGATCGCCACCCGGGCCGGTCGTCCGGCTCGCCGTCGGCTGAAGGCCGACACGATCGAGCGCGCCACCTCGTCGGGCAGGAATGAGGCACACCCGACAAGCATGATCAGCCCAAAGGTCCACATCCCCAGACAGGCACCAATGCCCAAATGCATGGCCGTCCCGCAGCCGAGCATCACCGGGCGCCACCACCGGTTCCAGACCAGAGCGCAGAAGAAGACCTCCCAGAGAACGGTCGCGTGCGTCATCGCATTGAGTAGGAGCGGGTGCCAGGCCAGCCAGGTCATATCCATCGACTGGTACTCGAGGTTGGCGAAGGCCAGCCACATCGCCTCGCCATCCCACCAGGACGGTCCCTGGAGCTTCGACACTCCCGCGAAGAAGTAAATCACGCACATGTGGATCTGGATCAGCCGGCGTCCGAGATTGGCCCGGGCCGACGGGGTCGCCGGGCCCTTCCCCCGGCGCCTGGCCAACCAGCGGTCCAGGGACACGGCGCGGCCGCCGTCGCCGATCGTCAGGTAGAGGGTCAGCATCACGTTGATCTGGTCGAGGCCGAACAGGGCCATCGGCACCCGGTTGGCGTAGGAGATCGCGACGATCAGGGCCAGCACGGAGGTCACCCTCGTCCAGAGCCCGACCGTGAACAGGGCGAGGATCGCCAGTGAAAGGCCGTGGGCCGTCCACATCCACTCCGGCTCGACCCACCACCAGAACGAGTAGGCGAACTCGAACTGCTGGTGATCGCGCACCATCTCGGCGCTCAGCCAGGGGGTCGGCCCGAAGAAATCGTCGAGGGCCAGGCCCCAGACGGCGTGCGTGTAGAGCAGCATCAGGCCGGTGAGCACCCGGAGCACGCCGGTCAGCGTGGGGTCGGCCGGGGTAAACCAGAAGGCGTTCCAGCCCTCGGCGAAGGAACGCGAGCGCTCGACGAGGCCCCGCACGGCGGGGACGGTCAGAATTCGTCGCATCGGTACGCTCCCAGCGAGACGACCTCGTAACTATCCGGGTGGTCCAGCCCGATCCCCTGTTGGACGGCGGGGATCGTCGGCAGGTAGTGGCTCACCTGGGAGAGTCGCACGACGTCGGCGCCGTACTTCCGGCCGATGTGCTCGGCGAAGGAGCGATGCCAGAGCTCCCGAACCTCCTCCGGGGCCCCCGCCATGTGCTCGGAGAGCATGAAGTGCCGGTGATAGAGCAACCGGGGAACGATCCGACGGTCGGGGATCCGCCCCCTGGCGATCACCGAGCCGTCCGCGCGCTCAGCCTGGAACTCGAGCAAAGTGCTGTAGCTCGGTTCGGGAGCGAAGAAGTGATAGCCGTGATTCAGGTAGAGGAGCTGGAGGTACGGGTGGACGACCTCCCAGGCCGTCACGGCCAGGAAGGAAGAGGGGGCGACCGACGCTGGGGCGATGATGATCGCCGAGACGTGCAGCACGAGCCACCCGTTGACCGCCCACCGCGACCATCGCCGCCGAGGGCTCCAGGGAGGACTCCCCGGGTCGGGCATGGGCTCCTCGCGATCGGATTCGAACTCCATTTCGAAGTCTCCCTGATCGATCGAACAGCCGCGTTCGGGCAACGCCCCGATCGGCCGGCGACCGGCCCCTCGGAACCCGAGCCGGTCGTCGGCCGATCGGGACGGGTATCGAGGGGGCTCCCGAAACGACATATCGGCCGGGACCGACGGTGTCGGACCGGCCAAGTGGCCCGGGAGTCCCGGGCGGATCGCAGATCATCCGATCGCAGCCAATCTCCGGCCTGGCCCGATCGGTCCGCTGATGCCGGGAAGCCCCGGCCAACCCGATCTCGCGGGCTGGCCGGGGCCTCTCCCATCACTGATTAGTAGCCGCCGCTGCTGCCGTGCGAGCCGCCGGAGGAGCCGTGCGAGCCGCCAGAGGAGCCGTGCGAGCCGCCAGAGGAGCCGTGGAAGAGCTTGAAGTGGCCGCCGCCGCTGCTGCCGTGCGAGCCGCCAGAGGAGCCGTGGAAGAGCTTGAAGTGGCCGCCGCCGCTGCTGCCGTGCGAGCCGCCAGAGGAAGCGTGGAAGAGCTTGAAGTGGCCGCCGCCGCTGCTGCCGTGCGAGCCGCCGGAGGAGCCGTGGAAGAGCTTGAAGTGGCCGCCGCCGCTGCTGCCGTGCGAGCCGCCGCTGCTGCCGTGCGAGCCGCCGCTGCTGCCGTGCGAGCCGTGGCTGAACAGCCCGGCCCAAGCGGCCTGGGGCAGGCCGAAGGACAGAGCACCCATGATGACCGCCGAGAAGGCCGAACGCCGAATCATCGTCAACATCCCGAGTTCCTCCCGATGTCGCGAGCCACTGGCCGATCGAGATCGCATTGGAAACCAACCTCGCAGTCGACCCTCCCGTTGTTCCGCACGACGAATCGGGGCCCCTCCCCGAGCCGAGGGAGGGAGACTCGCGCCGGACGACGGAATGCCGACCACTTCCCTCTGACCATCGCCTCGAACCGGCGACGCCGAGAGACCTGATGCGAGGACACTTCGCCCTCGATCGGGGGCGAAGGCCAGGACACCTTCGGATAGCGAATCTAGGAAGGCTGGGTGCCCTGCACAGCAACAAGATACTAGGAGGGATGGGCAAGGTCAAACGACCGCCGAGAGAATACGGAAAAAGGTCCAAGTGCAAGTCAGACAAACGACAGGGGCGCCCGCACAGCCTTCCTGGCCCGAGGAGCCGGAGAGGCTGGTCGATTCGAAGACGATCCTCGAGGAAATCGCTCAAGGGTGCGAACGATCTCGAGGCCGGAGGACTGGGTCGGCTTTGTCTGGGAGAGGACGGGAGTCGAGGGGGATCAGGCCCGGAAGGGCCTCGCGAGTTCCTCGGGGATGGGCCGGCTCGATCGGGAGATGGGGTCGATCGTGACCAGCGTCACGACGGCGTCGGCGGCCACCTCGCCGCCGGGCTTGCGGATCTCCTGCCGCAGGGCGAAGCTGGTGCGGCCGATCCGCTCCGGGCGAGTGACGATCCCGAGCCGCTCCCCCTGCCGGCACTCCTTCCGGAAATTCAAGTTCAGGTTCACCGTGACCGTCACCGCCCCGAGTTCCAGCAGCCGCTCGTAGGGCAACCCGAGCCGCTCGTACCAGTCCTCCCGGCCCCATTCCAGGTACTCGACGTACTTGGCGTTGTTGACGTGGCCGTTGACGTCGATCTCGGTCGGCCGGACGACGATCTCGATCGCGGTCTCCATGGGTGCTGCCGCTCTCGTCGGTGATGGTCGGGTCAGTCCGAGGCTCGCCCCTTGCGCCCGGGAGTCGCTGGGGAGTCCGGGGGAAGGCCGGGAGCCGCCGATCGCTCCCTTGGGAGGGTCCGGGGCCCCTGATCCTCCGAGCCGGGTCGGGGGGCCGAGGGCGAGGGGGCCTCGGACGGCGAGGGCGACTCCCCCGCTCGGTCTCGCGACTCGGGGACGCTCGATCCCGTCGTCGCTCCCGAGGCCAGCAACGCTCGGTGCAACGCGGCGACGGTTTCGGGCGAGGGCTTGAAGTTGCCGGGACGGTGGCCCTCTGCGATCGCCAGGGGAGTCCAACCGTGAGCGTTCTCTCGGTTCCAGACCGAGGCATCCGCCCCCCGATCGGCGAGCAGATCCACGACTCGGGGAAGGTTCTTGTAGGCGGCGCCGTGCATCGCGGTTTCGCCGTTGGCGTCGACGGCGTTGATGTCGTTCCCCAGTTCCAGGGCCAGTGCGACAGCCTCCAGGGCCTCCTCCTCGGTCCCCGCCACCTCGCCGGGGGCGAGGCAACCCAGGCCGGCGGCGGCCATCAGCGGGGTGCTGCCCTGGTCGTTGGGGAGAGTCGGGTCGGCCCCGAGGGCCAGGAGGGCCTTCATCAGCGGGACGTCGGCCGTCATGGAGGCGAGCAGGAACGGCGTTGCCCCCGGGCGGCCGAGGACGCCGCGCCCGGTTGGCCCGCGATCGAGTCTCGCGTTCACGTCGGCGCCGTGAGCGACCAGCGCCTCGACCAGTTGCAGGCTGGTCATCGTCCCGGAGCCGATCGGCGCGGGGTTGCCGCTCTCGTCGTCGCCGAGGTTAGGCTTGCGGACCCAGGAGATCATGTGCAGTGCGGTGACTCCCGATCGCATGTCGTTCGGATCGGCCCCGGCCTCGAGCAGCTCGGCGGCCAGCTCGAAGTGGCCGTTTTCGACCGCCAACAGCAGCGGAGCATAGCCCCGGGCCGGCGACCGCCGAGATCGGCCGGGCCGCATCGCCTCGTTCACGTCGGCCCCGGCCTCGAGGAGCCGGCGGACGACCTCCGCCTTCCCCTCCCGGACGGCGAAGAACAGCGGAGTGAAGCCGGAAGCGGCCTCGGCGCGGATGTCGGCCCCGGCGGCAATGAGCAGGCTGACGGCCTCAGCGTTCCCTTCGGCCGCCGCCCACATCAGGGCGGTCTGGCCGTTCCGCTCCCGGGCATCGACCTCGGCCCCCCGGGCCAGCAGCGCCGAGATTGGCCCGGGCACCCCGGTTCGGGAGGCGGTCATCAGGGCGGTCTCTCCTCCCGGGAGCGTCGTGTTCGGGTCCGCCCCGGCTTCGAGCAGGAGTGCGACGAGCGGCCCGTTTCCGTTCGAGCAGGCCAGCGACAGCGGGGAGACGCCGTAACGGTTCTCGGCCGAGGCGTCCGCCCCCGCTTCGATCAGGAGGCGAGCGGCGGCCAGGTCGTCGTGATAGGAGGCCCAATGCAGGGCGGTCATGCCGTCAACCTGGGCGTCGTTCGCGTCAGCGCCGCGACCGAGGAGCGTCCGGACGGCGTCCCAGTCCGCCTCCTCGGCGGCGTCGGCGAGGGGGGCCTCATCGGCGATCGCCGCCGTCGCGAGGGGAAGGGCCGCAAGCAGGAGCCCCCGCGCCGCGATCCGGGTCGGCCTCATCGCGGTCATCTCCTCGTCAGTCAGAGGGAGAGCGGTTCGAACAGGGCGTCGATCGTCCCGTCGCTGTCGGCGAACGAGTCGAGGTGGACGCCGACCTTGTCGAGCAGCGTCAGATGGAGGTTGGCCAGCGGGGTCGGCTCGGCGAAGCGGATGTGCCGGCCTCCCCTCATGTTGCCGGCCGCTCCCCCGGCGACGAGGATCGGCAGGTTGGTGTGATCGTGCAGGTTCGGGTTCCCCATGCCGCTGCCGTAGAGGTACAGGCAGTGGTCCAGCAGCGAGCTGTCCCCCTCCGGAGTCGCCTGCAGCTTGCCGAGGAACTCGGCGAAGAGGGAGACGTGGAACTGGTTGATCTTCGCCATCTTGGCGATCTTGTCCGGATCGTTGCCGTGGTGGGTGAGCGGGTGGTGCGGCTCGGAGACGCCGATCTCGGGGTAGGTGCGGTTGCTCGTCTCCCGGGCGAGCTGGAAGGTGATGATCCGGGTGACGTCGCCGCGAAGGGCCAGCACCTGGAGGTCGAACATCAGGCGGGCGTGCTCGGCGTAGGAGCTCGGCACGCCGACGGGCCGGTCGAGATCCGGCAGCGGGTCGTCCTTCGAGGAGAGCTCGGCCTGCTGGATGCGGCGCTCGACTTCCCGGACGCTCTCCAGGTACTCGTCCACCCGCTGGCGGTCGGCCGGGCCAAGCTGGGACTGGAGCCGGGCGATCTCCTCGGTGACGGCGTCGAGCAGGCTCGCCCGTCTCCTGAGGGCGGCCCGGCGGTCGGCCGCGCTGCCCCCCTCGCCGAAAAGGCGCTCAAAGACGATCCGGGGGTGGGCCTCCGACGGGAGGGGAGTGGTCGGCGACGACCAGGAGAGATTGTTCTGATAGACGCACGCATATCCATTATCGCACTGGCCGACGGTGGCCAGCAGGTCCATCGACAGCTCCAACGACGGCAGCCTCGTCTCCCGGCCGATCTGGCGGGCGGCGATCTGATCGACGGTGGTGCCCAGGTAGTAATCGGTGCTCTCGGTCCGCTTGGCTCGGGCGGCGCTGAGGAACGAGGCGTTCGAGGTCGCGTGCGTGCCCGGGTAGGCGTTCTTCAGCTCCAGGTTCGTGATCACCGTCACGTGCCGGCGCACCGGCCCGAGCGAACGGAGGATCGGCGACAGCTCGTCGAGCGACTCCGGGCCGGGGGGCGTCCAGCGGCCGATGTCGCAGCCCATCGGCATGTAAACGAACCCGAGCCGGCGGAGCCGAGCCGGAGACGCCGGGGAGGCGGCCTGGGCGGTCAGGGCGGGGACCATCGCGTCCAGCAGCGGCAATGCCAGCGACGTGCCCAGGCCCCGGAGGAACGTCCGGCGCGGCAGGGCCTTCTTCGATCCAATCATTCGGCTCTCCTCATCCGGAACGGGGTGCTGGCGACGATTCCCTCGATCAAGCTCGAGACGCGGTACCCCTCCCGCTCGGCCCCCCGGACGATGGCCCGCACGGCCGGCGCGTCGGCCGGCTCCACGCCGCGTCCCAGGGCGAAGGTCAGGAGCTTCTCGGTCAGGGTGGTGACGAACAGCTCGGGGCGACGCAGCAGGGCCTCCTCCAGACCGTCGACCCCCTGGAACTCGCTACCGTCGGGCAGGCCTCCGGTCGCGTCGACGGGACGGCCCTCCTCCAGCGCCCGCCATCGGCCGACGGCGTCGAAGTGCTCCAGCGCGAATCCCGGCGGATCGATCAGGTTGTGGCAACTCGAGCAGGCGTCGTTGGCCCGGTGCTGGGCCAGACGTTCTCGCACCGAGAGGCCAGCCGAGACGGTGCTCTCCTCCAGCGCCGGCACGTCCGGAGGAGGAGGCGGGGGAGGCGTGCCGAGGATGTTCTCCAGGATCCACTTGCCTCGGAGGACCGGAGAGGTGCGCGTCGCATAGGAGGTCACCGTGAGGATACTTCCCTGGCGGAGCAGGCCGCCGCGATGGCTCTCCTCGTCCAGTTCGACCCGGCGGAACCGGGAGCCGTAGACGTGAGGAATGCCGTAGTGCTTCGCCAGCCGCTCGTTCAGGTAGGTGTGATCCGAGTCGATCAGGTCGAGCACGCCGCGGTCCTCTCGGAGGATCTCCTCGAAGAGCAGCTCCGTCTCGCGCCGGAACGCCTGGCGAAGGTTGTCGTCGAAGTCGGGGAAGAGGCGGAGGTCGGGGGTGATCGCCTCCAGGTTGCGTAGGTGGAGCCACTGGGAGGCGAAGTTCGTCACCAGGCTTCGCGACCGCTCGTCGGCCAGCAGGCGGCGGGTCTGGGCCCGCAGTACCTCCGGACGGCCCAGCTCGCCTCGCTCGGCCAGGTCGAGCAGTTCGTCGTCGGGAATGCTGCTCCAGAGGAAGAACGAGAGGCGGGAGGCGAGCTGCTCGTCGGGGAGCCAGTACGCGGCCCCCGGCGCGATCCCCTCCGGGTCCGGTTCGATCTTGAAGAGGAAATGGGGGCTCACCAGCACCGCGCTGAGGGCCAGCTCGATCCCTGAGTCGAACGTCCCCTCGTCCCGTCCCGATCGGAAGAGTGCCATCGGGGTCCGGAGGTCGTCCTCGGTGATCGGTCGGCGATACGCCCGCCGCATCAGCGAGGCGAGGATCTCTCGGGCGCTCGCCTCCTCGTCGGCCGGGCTAGTCGGCTCTCGGACGAAGATGCGGGCGCGACCGGGAGCATCGCCGGGCGCCTCGGAGTCATACGGCCCCGTGATCGACACCTGAAAGATCGCGGGAGAGAGCCGGGGGTTCCGGTGCATGTTGTAATGGGCCTGGTACGGCTGCCGCTTGGTCTCCAGCAGCGACGACGAGTTCTTCAGGAACGTCACCCCGACCTCGTGCGATCCGGCCGGGACGAGGACCCGGGCCGCCAGGTGCGCATCGACGGTCTGGTGCTCGGTCTCCGATTCCGGGGGGCTCACAAGGAATCGGGCCTTCTCGTCGCGGTCGATCAGGACCACCAGCTCGTGGGGCTCGTGCAGGCCCTCGACATGCTCGTTGCGGTCCCGGGTCAGGCGGATGCGGAACTCGTAGTCGCCCGTTCGGGGGAAGGTGTAGGAGATCAGGGCTCCTCCTCGAGTCCCGAGAGGAAGGCCCTCGACGTGCCCCTCCTGCGTCAGGTCGGGAGGGAGCCGGAAGGTCTCGCCGCCGGGGGATCGGCGGGGGGTGCCCAAGGCCAACCGACTGATCTCCTGGGCCGCGGTGAGGTAGCGGTCCAAAAGCGTCGGCGACAGGCCGCCCACCGTCACGTTGTCGAAGCCGAGGGCGGCCTCGTCCTTGGGCAGCAGGGAGGAGGCGTCGATCTCGACCCCCAGCAGATCTCGGATCGCGTTCTGATATTCGGTCCGGTTGAGCCGCCGGAAGGTGTCCGTCCGGCCCGGGTCGGGCTGCTCGGCGGCCCGGCGATCGAGCCTCCTGGTCAGCAGGGAGACGATCTCATGATTCGATCGGGCCGACGGGCCGACCTCTTCCGCTGGCGGCATCTGCCCCGCGACGAGCTTGCGGACGACCTTCTCCCACGCGTCCGGATGGCGCTCGACCGGCTCCCGGCCGAGCTCATCCAGCGCCAGGCCGGCCATCCGGTCCTCGAGGTTGTGGCAGGCGATGCACCACAGGTCCACGAACCGGGAGAGCTTCGCCCGATCGTCCGGCTCCCGAGCCGTCGTCGGCGGGGCGTCCTCCGTCCGGTCGTCGTCCGGGGGGCCGATGCCGACGACCAGCGGCAGGATCGAGGCCCCGACGAGGGCGAGCAGTCGCCGGCGATTCATGGGAACGCGCTCCGGCTTCAACGATCCGAGGGGGGCGGCGACAGCGGCTCGCCGCGATCGAACGCCGCCGGCCCCGGGCGGCGTGCGTTCCAGTTGTTCCCATTGTAATCCCCCGTCGCCAGGAGATCACCGCAATCCCGGGAGCGGACACCCTCGATCGGCCAAGCCTCCCCGAGCCTGGGCATCGAGAGATCGGTGGATGACTCGTCGGGTTTCGTGACGATTCGAGCCGGAACTCCAATCAGGCTCCTAGTCCGGGCAGCCATCGGAGCGCGTTCTCCCGGAAGATCTTCCGCAGGACCGGATCGGGGAGGCCCAGCCCTCGGGTCGGGCGGCCCTCGTACTCCATCGGCGAGTCGCTGGAGAAGAACTCCCAGTCGAGGTCGTGCCGCCCGGCGATCGAGCGGGAGGCATCGGCTTCCGAGCCTCCTCGATAGGAGAAATCGGTGGCATAAAGAATCCGATCCTGGTATCGCGTCAGGAAGGCGATCACCCGATCGCGATCATCCCGGGCGAGGTAGCGCACCCGGGCGGCGGTGTCGACCGCCAGGTTCGGATAGGAGTCGAGCCGGGCGGCCAGCCGATCCAGGTCATCCTCGTCGCTCCCCAGGTGGCAGCCAACGACGCGAAGGTCCGGGTATCTCGCCAGCACGCGGTCCCTCGCCGAGAGGATCTCCTCCTTCGGCGGTGCCCCCTCCTTGCCAAGCATGTGCCACTGTGGATTCCTCGAGTAGTAGGAGTACTCCGGGTTCTCCTCGTTGAGTGGAAGCCAGGCGCCGTCGGGCTCGGCGAGGTGGGCGATGAGCGTCTTCCCGGCATCCCGGATCGCCTCGTAGATCGGCAGCAATCTCGGGTCGTCGGGCAACAGGTAGGAGCCGGAGGCGGATCGGATCGCCATGCCGATCGTCTTCCAGATCTTCACACCGATCGCGCCCTGCTCGAACGTCTCCCGGAGGAGGTCGATCGTACTCGCGACGAACTCCGGCTCCTCGAAGCGCCGAGCGTCGAAGGTGGACGCCCAGGAGAGCGAGCCTTCGCTCCGGGTCGCGACCGCTCTGGTCGCCTCCAGCTTCGCATCGAGGTCGAACGGCTCGTCGCCGACGGCCGGGCAGACGACGATGTCCAGGCCCTTCCAGCCCGACTCTCCCAGCGCGGCGACCAGCGCCGGGGCCTCCTGATGGATGTGCACGTGCGTGTCGATCCGGACGAAGTCGGCCCCCTCGGCCGCCCGGGTCGAGGCCGGGAGCAGGACCGATGCGGGAACGAGTCGGAACAGGTCTCTTCGGCTGAGCATGGGACGCGCCCTCCCTTGTCCGCCCTCGAGGCCGGAGGCCGACCGCCCTCGGCGAGCGCGACTCGATCAGTCTCACCCCGACCCTCTTGAGAGATGAGGCCGTCATCTCGCTTCGGGAGGAAACGGAATTCCCGATCGCTGGCGGCGTCTCGAGCTCTTGAAATGAAGGCGGCCCGCCTCTCCCGTCGCGAGGAGCGGGGAGAGGAGGGCCGACTGGGGTCGTCACCGGATCGAGACGCGGAGGGTTACTCGGCCGGAGCGGCCGGGGCCTCGTCGCGGTAGCGGGCGAAGCCGGGGCCCTTCTCGGCGAGGGCCTCGAGAGCCTCGGGGCGGATGCGGACCTCGGCGTCCTGGTGGAGCTTGAAGCCGGTGCCGGCGGGGACGAGGTGGCCGAGGATGACGTTCTCCTTCAGGCCGACGAGGTAGTCGACCTTGCCGGCCAGGGCGGCTTCGGTGAGGACCTTGGTCGTCTCCTGGAAGCTGGCGGCGGAGATGAAGCTCTCGGACTGCACCGCGGCCTTGGTGATGCCCAGCAGCTGGGTGCTGGCGGCGGCCGGCTTGGGGCGGACCCACTCGGCCTTGGCGCCGCCGTTCTCCTCGACTCGGGCGTTCTCCTTCTCGAAGGTTTCCCGAGGGACGATGTCTCCGGTGCGGAAGTCGGTGTCGCCGGGGTCCTTGACCTTGACGCAGCCGAGCAGTTCCTGGTTCGTCCGGCGGAACTCGAATTTGTCGATCACCGAACCGGGCAGCAGGTTCGTATCGCCGACCGACTCGATCTTCACCTTGCGGAGCATCTGGCTGACGATGATCTCCAGGTGCTTGTCGTCGATCTCGACGCGCTGGGCGCGGTAGACGTTCTGGATTTCGCGGAGCAGGTAGCGCTGGACGGCCTCCTCGCCGGAGATGCGGAGGATGTCGTGCGGCACCAGGGGGCCCTCGACCAGCGGCTCGCCGGCTCGGACGCGGCTGCCGGTGTGGACCTTCATGTACTTGCCGTGCGGCACCTGATGCTCGCGCTCGACGCCCGACTCGTTGCGGACGATGATCACGCGCTTGCCTCGGCGCTTCTCTTCCAGAATCTCGACCTTGCCGTCGACCTCGGCGATGACGGCCGGCTCCTTCGGCCGACGGGCCTCGAACAGCTCGGTGATCCGGGGCAGACCACCGGTGATGTCCATCGTCCGCCGGGCCTCTCGGGGAGTCTTGGCCAGGACGGTGCCGGCCTTGATCTGCTGGCCCTCCTGGACCTCGATGCCGGCGCGCTCGGGGATGTAGTAGAAGTCGAGAATCTTCCCCTCGGCGTCCTCCAGGATGATCTGAGGGTGCAGGTCGCCCTTGTGCTCCATGATCGCCCGGCGGTGGTGGCCGGTGCGGAGGTCCTGCTCGACGCGGAGCGTCTCGCCCTCGATGATGTCCTCGAAGCGGACCTTGCCGCCGACCTCGGCGAGGATGGGGATGTTGTGCGGGTCCCACTCGCAGAGGATGGCGCCCCGGGTGACCTCCTGGCCGTCCTCGACGTGCATGATCGAGCCGTCGGGGACGTCGTACTTCTCCAGCTCTCGGCCCTTGGCGTCGAGCAGTTGGATCTCGCCATTGCGGGACAGCGCGATCCGCTGCCCCTCGTCGTTGATCACGACGTTGATCCCGACGAGCTTGACGACGCCGTCTCGCTTCGAGCGGAGGTCCTTCTCCTCCAGGCCCGTGGTCGCGGTGCCGCCGATGTGGAAGGTCCGCATCGTGAGCTGGGTGCCCGGCTCGCCGATCGACTGGGCGGCGATGATGCCGACGGCCATCCCCTGCTCAACGAGCTGGCCGGTGGCCAGGTCCATGCCGTAGCAGAGCTGGCAGACGCCCAGCGGCGCCTCGCAGGTCATCGGGCTGCGGACCTGGATCTTCTCGACCTGCATCTCCTCCAGCTTCTTGGCCGCCGCGACGGTGATCATCTCGTTTTCGCGGACGACCACCTCGTCGGTGATCGGGTTGACGATGTTCACCCGGCTGACTCGGCCGCGGACCACCTGGGAGATGGCCACCTCGACCTTCTCGGAGGTCCCCTTGTAGACCGTTCCCTTGGTCACGCCCTGCGTGGTGCCGCAGTCGTGCATTGTGATGACGACGTTCTGGGCCACGTCGGCGAGCTTTCGGGTCAGGTAGCCGGAGTCGGCGGTCTTGAGCGCCGTGTCGGCCAGGCCCTTCCGGGCGCCGTGGGTGGAGGAGAAGTACTCCAGCACCGAGAGGCCTTCGCGGAAGTTGGCCTTGATCGGCGTCTCGATGATCTTGCCGGAGGGCTTGGCCATCAGGCCCCGCATGCCGGCGAGCTGTCGGATCTGCTCGACGCCGCCTCGGGCGCCGGAGTCGGCCATCAGGTAGATCGGGTTGAGGTAGACCTCGCCGTCTCGGACGTCGCTCTTGAGGTCGGCCATCATCTGCTGGGTGATGAGCTCTCGGGCGTGGGTCCAGGCGTCGAGGACCTTGTTGTAGCGCTCGAGCTCGGTGATGATGCCGCGCTGGTAGAGCTTGTTGTTCTTGACGACCTCCTTTTCGGCGTCTTCGAGGATCTTGAACTTGTTGGCCGGGGTCTTCAGGTCGTCGGTGGCGAAGGAGAGGCCGGAGCGGGTGGACTCGCGGAAGCCGATCTCCTTCATGTTGTCCAGCAGGGCGATCGTCTGCCGGCGGCCGAGGAGCTGATAGCAGTCGGCGATGATCATCTGAAGCTGCTTCTGCCCGAGCGCCATGTTGTAGTACGGCATTTTCTCGGGGAGCATGTCGTTGAAGATCACCCGGCCGACGGTGGTGCTGATCACCATGCCGGGGGTGAACTCCTTCTCGCCGTCGCCGCGGAGGGTCTTGTGCGCTGGCAGGCGCATCTTGATCATCGCGTGGGTGCCGACCTTTTTCTGGCTGGCGGCCTGGAAGACCTCCATCGGCGAGGAGAACACGCCGTACTCCCGGCCGTCCTCCTTGCGGTACTCGCCGGGCTCGCCGGGGCGCTGCACCGTCAGGTAGTAGCAGCCCATGACGATGTCCTGGCTCGGGCTGATGATCGGGCTGCCGTTGGCGGGGCTGAAGATGTTGTTGGTCGACATCATCAGCGTCATCGCCTCGACCTGCGCCTCGATCGACAGCGGCAGGTGCACCGCCATCTGGTCGCCGTCGAAGTCGGCGTTGAAGCCTCGGCAGACCAGCGGGTGGATGCGGATGGCGTTCCCCTCCACGAGCACCGGCTCGAAGGCCTGGATGCCCATGCGGTGCAGCGTCGGGGCTCGGTTGAGCAGGACCGGGTGGTTCTGGATCACCTCTTCAAGGATGTCCCAGACTTCCTCACTCCGACGCTCGAGCATCTTCTTGGCCGATTTGATCGTGTCGGCGTGCCCCAGTTCCTTGAGCCGTCGGATGATGAAGGGCTGGAACAGCTCCAGGGCGATCTTCTTCGGCAGGCCGCACTGGTGCAGCTTCAGCTCGGGGCCGACGACGATCACCGACCGGGCCGAGTAGTCGACGCGCTTGCCCAGCAGGTTCTCGCGAAAGCGGCCCTGCTTGCCTTTGATCATATCGGTGAGCGACTTCAGCGGGCGGTTGCTCGAACCGAGCACCGGCCGCTTGCAGCGGTTGTTGTCGAACAGCGCGTCGACCGCCTGCTGGAGCATCCGCTTCTCGTTGCGGATGATCACCTCGGGCGCGTTGAGGTCGACCAGCTTCTTCAGCCGGTTGTTCCGGTTGATGATTCGGCGGTAGAGGTCGTTCAGGTCGCTGGTGGCGAAGTTGCCGCTGTCGAGCAGCACCAGCGGCCGAAGGTCGGGAGGGATGACCGGGATCGCTTCCAAGACCATCCACTCGGGGCGGTTGTCGGAGTCTCGGAGGCTCTCGACGACCTTCAGGCGCTTGGTCAGGTCCTTGATCTTCTGCCGGCTGTTGGTTTCGACCAACTCCTGGCGGAGCTGCTTGGAGAGCTCAACGAGGTCGAGCCGCAGCAGCAGCTTGCGGATCGCCTCGGCCCCCATGTCGGCCTCGAAGGTGTCGCCGTAGTCGGCGCGGTACTTCCGGAACTCCTCCTCGGTCAGAAGCTGGCGCTCCTTCAGGGGGGTGTCGCCGGGGTCGACGACGACGTAGTCCTGGAAGTAGATGATCCGCTCCAGGCTGGTCGTCCGCATGTCCAGCAGCGTGCCGAGGCGGCTGGGCATGGCCTTGAAAAACCAGATGTGGACGACCGGCGCGGCCAGCTCGATGTGGCCCATGCGCTTCCGGCGGACGCGGGAGTGGGTGACCTTCACGCCGCAGCGGTCGCAGATCATCCCCTTGTACTTCATGCCGCGGTACTTGCCGCAGGCGCACTCCCAGTCCTTCTCAGGGCCGAAGATCCGCTCGCAGAACAGCCCGTCCTTCTCGGGGCGATAGGTCCGGTAGTTGATCGTCTCGGGCTTCTTGACCTCGCCGAACGACCAGCTTCGGATGTCGTACGGGGAGGCGAGTCCGATCTTGACGGCACCGTAATCGTTGATACGATCGTAGGCACTCTCGCCCATGCTCACGGGAATCGCTCCTCTGCACGCCCTCGGGGGGGGGTGCACTTCGCGGGTGGGGTGTCAAGCGGCTCGCGGGGGGTTCGCCAGCGTCCCGGCGTTTCGATCGTTCCGAACGGAACCGGCCCGGCCCGGTTCGTTTTCGTCCCCCGTTCGCAGTCGGTCGGTCGTTCGATCGGAGGGATCAGGCGCGATCGGCTGGAGTCGGCCTGGCGTTGCGTCGCTTCGATCCGGCGACGGGCCGGTCCCGGCGACCGGCCTCGGGGGCCCGAGCGGGGTCGGGCTCGGCCCGGGGCACCCCCCAGCGGGGCGGGTCAGACCCGGGGGTGCCTGCTGGCAACGGCGAACAGGCCGACGCCCCTTCCCCCGTCCGAAGCCGGGTCGGGCTCGGCCTCCGGGTCGTCCCTGACCGTCGCTCGGCCCGCCCCCGCAGGGGGCGGCTCAGTTCGTCGTCGGTGGCGATGATGGTGCTGCTGCTGCATGCGGCGCGCGGGACGCCGACACCCGCCGTCGAGCGACGTCCTCGGCGATTCCGCGAGGGGGATCTGGGCACTGGCGGCTCCGGGCTCTCCTGCCATTGGAGTCGGCATCCGGCAATTTTAGCGGCCGGCCCCGGGAAGTCCAAGGGAAATCCGCTTGACAGGGTGGATTTCGTCGAAGGCGATGGCGAGGGGGAGGGGGCGGCCCCGGGCTCGGGGGCGCCCCAACTCCCGATGGCCGCCGGTCAGATCCGCTTCTTCTCGAGCTGCATATTCAGCCCGAGCCCTCGGATCTCGTTGGTGAGCACGTCGAAGCTGGCGGGGGTGCCGGCCTCGAGCGTGTTCTCTCCCTTAACCATGCTCTCGTAGATTTTGGTCCGGCCCTCGACGTCGTCGGACTTGACCGTGAGCAGCTCCTGGAGGATGTAGGCGGCGCCGTAGGCCTCCAGCGCCCAGACCTCCATCTCACCGAACCGCTGGCCGCCGAACCGGGCCTTGCCGCCCAGCGGCTGCTGGGTGATCAGACTGTACGGGCCGGTGGCGCGAGCGTGGATCTTGTCGTCGACGAGGTGGTGGAGCTTGAGCATGTAGATGTAGCCGACCGTCACCCGCTGGTCGAACTTGTCGCCGGTGCGACCGTCGAAGAGCACGGCCTTGCCGTTCTCGGGCAGGCCGGCCTCCTTGAGGCACTGGCGGATCGTCGCTTCGTCGGCGCCGTCGAAGACGGGGCAGACGGCCTGGAACCCGAGCTTGCTGGCGGCCCAGCCGAGGTGGGTCTCCAGAATCTGCCCCACGTTCATGCGGCTGGGCACGCCCAGCGGGTTGAGCAGGATGTCGATCGGGGTGCCGTCTTCCAAAAACGGCATGTCCTCCACGGGAAGGATCTTGGCGATGACCCCCTTGTTGCCGTGGCGGCCGGCCATCTTGTCGCCCACGGAGATGACCCGCTTGGTGGCGACGTAGACCTTGACCATCTGCAGGACGCCCGAGGGGAGCTCGTCCCCCCGCTTCATGCTGTTGAGCCGGCGGTCGCGTTCGTCGCGCAGCGCCTCGATGCGCGGCTGGTGCGAGCGAGAAAGCCGGCGGCACTCCTTCAGCGCCTCGGGGCTGCGGATGTCGAGCTTCTCCAGGTTGAAGCGCTCGCTCTCCTCGGCCAGCTTGATCGGGTCCTTCTCCCGGCCCAGCGGCTTGCCGGTTTCGGGGTCGGGCAGCGGACCGCCGACGGCCTCCTCCATCGCCTTGATCATCGCCTTGTACTCGTCGGCGATGCGCTGGCTTTCGGCCAACTCGACGTCCTTCAGCTCCTTCTCGAAGGCCTTGCGCTCGTCTTCGGTCAGGCTCATCCTCCGGCTGAACCGGTGGGTGTCGATGACGATCCCCTCGACACCGGAGGGAACCTCCAGCGAGTCATTCTTCACGTCCTCGCCGGCGCGGCCGAAGATGGCGTGGAGCAGCTTCTCCTCGGGGGTCAGCTCACTCTTGGACTTCGGCGCCACCTTGCCGACCAGGATGTCTCCCGGCTTGACGTAGGTGCCGATCCGGACGATGCCGTTGTCGTCGAGGTTGCGGAGGGCCTTCTCCGAGACGTTCGGGATGTCCCGGGTGAACTCCTCGCGGCCGAGCTTCGTCTCTCGGATCTCGATCTCGAACTCCTCGATGTGGATCGACGTGTACACGTCGTCCATCACCAGGCGTTCCGAGATGATGATGGCATCCTCGAAGTTGTAGCCGTCCCAGGCCATGAAGCCGACCAGAACGTTGCGGCCCAGGGCCAGCTCGCCGAACAGCGTGGCGGCGCCGTCGGCGAGCACGTCTCCCTTCTTCACCTTCTGGCCGACCTCGACGATCGGCTTCTGGTTTAGGCAGGTCCGCTCGTTGAGGCCGACGTACTTGCGGAGCTTGTAGATATGCGTATCGTCGATGACCACCCGAGTGGCATCGACAAAGGTGACCGTGCCGTCCTGCTCGGCCTTGACCAGCATGCCCGAGTTCCGGGCGACGGCGTGCTCCAGGCCGGTGGCGACGATCGGCGGCTCGGTGACCAGCAGCGGCACCGCCTGGCGCTGCATGTTCGATCCCATCAGCGCCCGGTTGGCGTCGTCGTGCTCCAGGAAGGGGATGAGCCCGGCGGAGACGCCGACCATCTGCTTCGGGCTGATGTCGACGTACTGCACCGTCTCGGGCTTCACCACGACGAAGTCGCCCTGGTAGCGCGAGATGACGTTCCCTTCCAGCCGGCCGGTCTCGTCGGTGCCGGCGTCGGACGGGGCGATGTAGACCTCCGACTCCTCATCGGCCCGCATCAGAACGACGTCCTTGGTCCGCCGGCCGTCCTCGATCTTCAGGTAAGGGCTGACGAGGAAGCCGTACTCGTCCACCCCGCCGAAGATCCCCAGCGAGCTGATCAGCCCGATGTTCGTCCCTTCCGGCGTCTCGATCGGGCAGATGCGGCCGTAGTGCGAGATGTGCACGTCGCGCACCTCGAACCCGGCCCGCTTCCGGTTCAGGCCGCCGGGGCCCAGGGCCGAGAGCCGACGCTCGTGCGTCAGCTGCGCCAGCGGGTTGGTCTGGTCGACGACCTGGGACAGCTCACCGCGGCCGAAGAAGTACTCGATGGCGGCGCTGATCGACTTCGGGTTGATCAGGGACCGAGGCGTCATGTCCTCGGCGTCCTTCAGGTTCATCCGCTCCTGGACGGTGCGGCGGAGCTTGAGAAAGCCCTTGCGCAGCTCGTCGGAGGCCAGTTCGTCGATCGTCCGAAGGCGGCGGTTGCCCAGGTGGTCGATGTCGTCGACGTGCCCCTTGCCGCGTCGAAGGTTCAAGATATACCGGATCGAGTTCACGTAGTCGGCCGCGTCGAGGATCATCCGGTCCTCGGGCACGTCCTGGTCGAACTTGCGGTTGATCCGGAACCGGCCGACCTTGCCCAGGCGGTAGCGGTTGGTGTCGAAGAACTTCTCGTTGAACAGCTCGCGCGCCTTCTCCAACTGCGGCGGGTTGCCGGGGCGGAGCCGCTGGTAGATGCGGAGCAGGGCCGACTCGTGGTCGGTGGTCGGGTCCTCCTGGAGGGACTGGAGGATCAGCGGATCCCGGGCGTCCTTGAGGACCTCGACCGGCCCGAGGTTGGCGTCGACGAGCACCTGGGCCAGCGCCTTGGAGATGGTCGAGCCGCTGTCGGCCAGGACCTCGCCGGTGTTCGGGTCGACGATGTCTCCGCAGGCGATGCGTCCCTCGAGCCGCTGGGCCGAGTCCTTCGCGTCGGTCGGGATCGTCTCGTGGTCGTAGAAGGCGGCGAGGATCGCCTCGTCGGACGAGTAGCGCGGGTCCATCGCCCGCAGCAGGGTCATGGCCGAGAACTTCCCCGACTGGTCGATCCGGACGCCCAGGGTGTCCTTCTTGGTCACCTGCAGCTCGATCCAGCTGCCGCGCTCGGGGATGATCCGGCAGGCGTGCAGCCGCTTCTCGCTCGCCTCGATCTCGACGACGAAGTCTACGCCCGGGGAGCGGTGCAACTGGCTGACGACAACGCGCTCGGCGCCGTTGATGATGAACTCGCCGCCGCCGATCATGATCGGCATGTCGCCGAGGTAGACCGACTCCTCGATCGCCGTCTCGCCCTTGTTCAGCCGGAGCCAGACGTGCAGCGGCCGGCCGTAGGTCAGGCGAAGCTGTCGGCACTCGTCCGGGTCGTAGCGCGGTTTGCCCAGGTCGTAGCGGATGTATTCGAGCTTCAGTTGTTTGTCATACGACTCGATCGGGAAGATTTCGCGGAAGACGCCTTCGAGGCCCGAGTCGAGCCGCTTCTCGGGGGGGGTGTCGGCCTGGAGGAAGCGGGCGTAGCTGACCGTCTGGATCTGGGTCAGGTCCGGGATGGGGTACTCGTCCTCGATCCGGCCGAAGTTGCGGGGAGGGAGGGGGGTGATCCGCCTGGCGCTGCTGGCGTAGGGCATCGGGTCGCGCTCCTCGAGGGGAGATGAAAGGCGGGCGCCGCCTCGGGCAATCGGGCGTCGGGTCGGACGGCCCCCCAGGGCGATCGGTCTTGGCCTCCGGCGGTCGGAGGGAGGGGGTGGGGCCTCGACCCGGGGGCGTGATCCGACCGGCTTCGAGCCGGCCCGGGGCGGGCGTCCGGGGCCCCGGTGCCGGGCGGCGCGCCGGCGTGCCCCGGGCGGTCCGGGAAGGGCGCCCGATCCGTCGAGGGCGCCGGCCGGGCCGGCCGGGGCGGTCTGGTTGGTGGGTTGCCTCGGGGCCAGCCGGGCCCCCGGCGGCGGCGTTCGCCGTCCGACGCCCCGGGCCGGGCCGCCATCGACCGCGGCGCCGGCGATCGGACGGGCCCCGGCCCGCGGCCGGAGCCGGGGCCGGTCCCGGGGAGGGGGCTCACTTGATGCTGGCGGTGCCGCCGGCCTCCTCGAGCTCCTTCTTCAGCTTCTCGGCGTCCTCCTTGGAGATGCCGGTCTTGATCGGCTTCGGGGCGCCGTCGACCAGCTCCTTGGCCTCCTTCAGGCCCAGGGCGGTGGCCGCGCGGACGACCTTGATCACCTGGATCTTCTGGGCGCCGGCGTTCTCCAGGATGACGTCGAACTCGGTCTTCTCGGCGGCGGCGGGGGCGGCATCACCGCCGCCTCCGGTCGCCGGCCCGGCCACGGCGACGGCCGCGGCGGCCGCCTTGATGCCGTGGACCTCCTCGAGGTAGTCGCCCAGGGCCTTGGCCTCCAGGACGGTCAGCTTGACGATCGACTCGCCGAGGGTCTTGATGTTCTCGGCGAACTCGCGGGCGGGGGCGTCGGTGGCCATTGTGCGGCGGTCCTTTCGTTCGAGCGTTCGTTCGGGCCGTCTCGGCGGGTCTCGGCGCCGGTCGGCCGGTCGAGGTGGAGGGAGTGGGGGTCGCGGTGGCGCTCCCGATGCCCGGGGCCTTCCGCTCCCCCGTCAACGCAACGAGTGAGTCGGCAGGGGATCGATCCGATCGCGGGCGGGTCAGCCCGCGGCCTCGGCGTTAGCCGGGGCGGCCTCGGCGTCGGCTTCGGCTCCCTCGGCGATCGAGCGGAGCTGCCCGAGCAGGCCGGAGGCCGGAGCGTTGGCCAGGCTGACGATCCGCTGGGCGGGAGCCAGGGCCAGGCCGGCGACCCGGGCGATCAGCTCCTCCCGGCTCGGCAGCTTGGTGATATCCTCAACCTCGTCGGGGGAGATCACCACGCCGTCGACGGCGCCGCCCTTGATCCTGGGCTTCTGCTCCTTCTTGGTCGCCTCGGCGAGCTTCTTGACCTGGCTGGAGATCTCCTTGGCCAGTTCGGCAACGCCGTCGCCGCCCCAGGCGGCCACGCTCGGTCCGCTGAGGTACTGGCGGAGGCCGCCCAGCCCCATCTCCTCGAAGATGCGGCCGGCCAGGCTGTTCTTGAGCACCTTGATGCGGATCGACTTCTTGCGGAGGTCGCTCCGCAGCTGGGTTTCGCTGATGGCGTCCAGGCCGCCCAGGTCGAGCAATAGCACCGACCGCGTCCCGTCCAGCTCGCGGCGGAGCTGGTCCATCATCAGCTCTTTGACGTACTTGCTCATCGGTTCATCGTCGGCCGGGGGCCGCCTCCAGGTGGGTTCCGGGCCTCGGCTCAGGTCAGGCGACGACCCGGATGCCCGGGCTCATCGTGGCCGACACGGTGACCGACCGGATGTACTGCCCCTTGGCGGCGGCCGGCTTGACCATCTTGAGGTGGTTCAGAAACGCCTGGATGTTCTCGATCAGCCGCTGCTCGTCGAAGCTCAGCTTGCCGACCGGGGCGGCGACGTTGCCCCCCTTGTCGTTGCGGAACTCGATCTTGCCAGCCTTGAACTCGCGGACCGCCGAGGCGATGTCCGTCGTCACGGTACCCGACCGCGGCGAGGGCATCAGGCCCCTCGGCCCGAGCACTCGGCCCAGCGGGCCCACGATCCCCATGACGTCCGGCGTGGCCAGGGCCACGTCGAAGTCCATGTTGCCCGCCTTGACCTGGGCGGCCAGGTCGTCGGCCCCGACGAGATCGGCGCCGGCCTCCCGGGCCTTCTCGGCGTTCTCGCCCTGGGCGAAGACCGCCACGCGGACGCTCTTGCCGATGCCGTGCGGCAGGGCCACCGACCCGCGCACGTTCTGGTCGCTCTGCCTGGGGTCGATCCCCAGGTTCGTCGAGACCTCGACGGTCTGGTCGAACTTGGTGGTGCCGAACTTCTTCAGCGCCGCGACCGCCTCCTCCAACGATAGCGGCCCCGAGGGGACCATCGCCATCAGGGCGCGAAAGCGCTTCGAATGCTTGGGCACGATCGCTCTCCTGTGCGGGGAAAGCTGCCGCCACGGCCGGGCGTCCGGCGGCCCGGAGCGGGGCCGCAGGGGTTCCGGTGCTCCCGTGGCCCGCCGAGGGCCTCCCCCGGCGGGCGGTCGCGCCGGGGCGGGATGGCCGGCCCCCCCCTCCGAGGGGACCGGCCGGTGATTCAAACCGTGTCGATGCCGGCTCCAGAGCGCCGATGCCCGGTCAGCCAACCCGACGGCGCCGAGGCCGGCCGGGAGCCCTCGCCGGGCATCAGCCCTTGATCTCCACCCCCATGCTCCTGGCCGTGCCGGCGATCAGCCGCATGGCGTGGTCGATGTCCCGGGCATTCATGTCCTGGAACTTGGTCTCGGCGATCTTCCGGACCTGGTCGATGGTGACGGTGCCGACCTTGGTCTTGTGCGGCTCGGCAGATCCGGAGGCGATCCCCGCGGCCTGCTTCAGCAGGACGGCGGCCGGCGGGCTCTTGGTGATGAACTCGAAGCTGCGGTCGTTGTAGACCGTGATCTCGACGGGGATCGTCGTCCCCTTCATGTCCTTGGTCCGTTCGTTGAACTGCATCACGAACTGACCAATGTTCACGCCGTGCTGGCCCAGCGCCGGGCCGACCGGCGGGGCCGGAGTGGCCGAGCCGCCGGGGCACTGAAGCTTGATCTTGGCCGTGACCGTCTTCGCCATCGCTCTTGCGCTCCGAGGCAGTGGGCAGTAGGCAGGGGGGCAGTAGGCAGGGGGAGGGGGAAGCGAAACAGTCGGAGCGGACGGTTCGATCGCTCGGCAACGGTCCTCGCCGGCGACGCCGACGGCCGGCCGAGCGCTCCGACGCGCGCATCAGACCCGCTCGACCTGCCAGTATTCCAGGTCCACCGGGGTCGGCCGGTTGAAGATGATGAGCATGACCTTGACCAGACCGCGCGCCTCGATGACCTCCTCGACGTTCCCCTCGAAGTTCTCGAAGGGGCCTTCCTTGATCTTGACGCGGTCGCCGCGCTCGAGGTCGATCTTGGGGACGGCCTTGGACTCGCCCGGCTCCTCGGGCTTGAGGATCTTGTCGATCTCGGCCTGGCTCATCGGCGTCGGGGTGCCGTGGGCGCCGACGAAGTCTCCCACACCGGGAGTCTCCCGCACCACGAACCAGGTCTTCTCGTTCAGCTCCATGTGGACCATGATGTAGCCGGGGTAGCTCTTGCGCTCGACCGTCCGCTTCTTGTTGTTGCGAATCTCGGTGACCTTCTCCTTGGGCACGACGATCTGGTCGAAGTAGCGTTCGAGCGCCTCGATCTTCACCCGGCGCTCCAGGGCCGCCTTGATCGTGTCCTCCCGGCCGCTCTGGACTTTCAGGACGTACCAGACAAGGTTCGGGGGAGGCTCGTCGTCGTCCTTCTCCCCGATCCCGATGCCGACCTCCGGCTCGTCGGGTTCCTGCGCGCCTTCCCCCTCGGCCGCGTCAGCCCTGGCGGGATCGCGGCGGGCGTGCGCCGTCGAGGCGGCCGGTTCGGCGTCCTCCGGCTCACCTCCGATCTCGTCATCCTCCCCGGCCACGTCGCCCGGGGGCGTGCCGCCGTCGGGGGCCGATTCCTCGACTTCGTAGAGATTCGACGGGCCGATCGCCGACCCGGCGTCCGGCTCGGGCGTCGGACCGGGTTCGGTCGGCTCCGCCCCGGGGACCGGCTCGGGCTCGTCGTGTTCGTCGGGCGTCGTACTCATCCGGCAGCAGGGGTTGAAAGGTAGGGTCGGAGGGAGGGCCCGCGGTCATCGGACGGTCGGGAACGAGCGACCGGATCAGCCGGCCGACCCGATCGCCTCGCCGGTGCCGGCCGAGACGTTGAGCACGCCGATCTGGTTGAGCAGGAACATCCAGAGCTGGTCGATACCGAAGAGGAACAGCGAGATCACCAGCACCGTCACCAGCACGACGGCCGTCGCCCGCTTCAGGTCCTCCCGGCTGATCCAGGAGACCTTGTTCATCTCGGCCTGGGTGGCGATCAGGAAGTCGGCGAAGGGAGGGTAGTGGACCAGCCGGAAGCTGAGCCAGGCGAAGGCGGCGGCCAGGGCGCCGGAGAGCCCGTAGCGGAAGTAGACCCCCTGCCCCTCGAGCGTCTCCGAGAGGCGCCAGACGCCGACCAGCAGCAGCGCCCCGCTGCCGATCCCGGTCCAGAGCCGGGAGTGCCAGCCCTGCATGGGCTTGTACAGGCTCGAGCTCAGCAACGTGGCCACGAACTGGTTGGACCGCTTCCCGCCGGACTTGCCCGCCTTGGGCGCGGACTTCGACGAGCGGGGCTCCGCCGCCTCATCCTTCACCTTGCCCATCGCCCGCCTCCTCCCCGGATGCCCTGGCCCTGAACGTCGTCATCCCCCTCGTCCGCCGATCGCGTCGGGATCCCCCCCGGCCGGCATCATCACGGGCCCGGGGACCGATGGGGATCGCGTCCCCCGTCCGGCCCTCGGGCCCGTCGAGCCGGACGGGTCGGCCCGGGAGACCAGCCCCGGGGCGGCTCGGTGCCCAAAGGGCGCCGGTCCGGCGAGTGGATGAGAAGCACGAGCGGAGGGAATCGAACCCCCAACCCCCGGTTTTGGAGACCGGTGCTCTACCAGTTGAGCTACGCTCGTCCGTTGCCGGGCACCCCGCCCGGCTGGGGTGGTCCCCGAGGGGGCCCGATGGGATCGGACACCCCGGTCGGCGCGGCTCGCCGTCAAAGCGGGCCGCGCCGGCCGGGGTGCGATCCGACCAGATTCGCGCCGGGGGCCGACGGTCACTCGATGATCTTGGTCACGACGCCGGCGCCGACGGTCTTGCCACCCTCTCGGATGGCGAAGCGGAGGTTTTCCTCCATGGCGATCGGGGCGATCAGCTCCACCGTCATCTTGATGTTGTCGCCTGGCATGCACATCTCGGCCTCGCTGCCGTCCTCGGACAGCAGATTGACGATCGTGCCGGTGACGTCGGTGGTGCGGAAGTAGAACTGCGGCCGATAGTTCTTGAAGAACGGGGTGTGGCGGCCGCCCTCGTCCTTGGAGAGGACGTAGACCTCGGCCTCGAACTTGGTGTGCGGGGTGATCGAGCCCGGCTTGCAGATGACCTGGCCGCGCTCGAGCTGGTTCTTCTCCACGCCTCGCAGCAGCAGGCCGACGTTGTCGCCCGCCTGCCCTTCGTCGAGCGTCTTTTGGAACATCTCGACGCCAGTGACGGTTGTGTCCATCGTCGTGCCGAAGCCGATGATCTGGACCTTGTCGCCGACCTTGACGATCCCGCGATCGATCTTGCCGGTGCCCACCGTGCCGCGGCCCTTGATCGAGAAGACGTCCTCGACGGGCATGAGGAACGGCTTGTCAATGTCGCGGACCGGGTCCGGGATGTAGCTGTCCATCGCGGCCACCAGCTCGAGGATGGGCTTGGCGGCGGTTTCGTCGGTCGGGTTGTCGTAGGCCGGCTTGGCGGAGCCGCGGATGATCGGGATCTCGTCGCCGGGGAACTTGTAGTGCGACAGCAGGTCGCGGAGCTCGAACTCGACCAGCTCCAGCAGCTCCTCGTCGTCGACCAGGTCGACCTTGTTCAGGAAGACCACCAGGGCCGGCACGCCGACCTGCCGGGCCAGCAGGATGTGCTCCCGGGTCTGGGGCATCGGGCCATCGGCGGCGGAGACCACCAGGATCGCACCGTCCATCTGGGCGGCGCCGGTGATCATGTTCTTGATGTAGTCGGCGTGCCCCGGGCAGTCGATATGGGCGTAGTGGCGGTTCTCGCTCTCGTACTCGACGTGCGAGACGGCGATCGTAACCGTCTTGGTCGCGTCTCGGACCGTCCCCCCCTTGGCGATGTCGGCGTAGGACTTGGTTTGGGCGCCGCCTCGGGCCCCGAGCACCGCCAGCAAGGCGGCCGTCAGGGTCGTCTTGCCGTGGTCGATATGCCCGATCGTGCCGACGTTCACGTGCGGCTTGGTCCGAACGAAGGTTTCCTTGGCCATCGGTTGCTTCCCGTCGTCTCCTGGTCCTGGAACGCGAGGTGGGGGGTCCGCCCGTCTCCTCGCGCGTCCGAATGTTCCGGCCGCGTCCCGAGCCGGGTCGGGAGTCCGCCGGAAGTCGGACGGCGCGGGCCTGGGGGGTTCATCATGCCGAACTGGTGTGATCCATCCTTTTTGTCATTCACGTCGCTTGAGAGAGCTGCCGGTGGGGTTCGAACCCACGACCTCGTCCTTACCAAGGACGCGCTCTACCTGCTGAGCCACGGCAGCGTGATGAGGGGGGCAAGTCTTGGGGTCGGCGGCGCCTCGCTGGAGAGGGGGGAGGGATCGCGACGCTTCGGCTGGGCCGTCGAGGGACAATCATCTCGGGAGAGCGGGTGATGGGAATCGAACCCACGCAGCCTGCTTGGAAGGCAGGGGCTCTACCACTGAGCTACACCCGCGTTTGGCCTCGGGGCGGCCCGGGAGACGGCGGAAGGTCGAGGGTCGTCTTGCGTGTCCTCCTCAGCATCGTCCCCCCGGGCAGTCGGGGCTTCGAACCGGTCGGCCGCTCCGGGCCGGATGGGTGGTGCAGGATTCGAACCTGCGAAGGCAGTGCCACCAGATTTACAGTCTGGCCCCTTTGACCGCTTGGGTAACCACCCGATTCGTTCCACCCGGGAAATCCGCTGACCCTGGTTTCGAGGCGAAGCGGCCCGGCAGAGCTGGCGGTGAGACTCGAACTCACAACCTACGGTTTACAAGACCGTTGCTCTGCCAGTTGAGCTACGCCAGCGTCCGAGGGGAAGCGGAAAAGTCAGAATGTATCCGCGACTCCGCCCGATTGCAAGCGAATTTTCGGCCAACCGGATCGAAGACGGGGTCGGACGGCGATCCTGGTCGCCCACGACCATGTTCGATCGATCGTACAACGACCGACCGGGACTCGGCAAGAGGGAACCTGTTTCTTCCCCACGAGTACCGGACACGTTCGGCCGCCCGGCGGTTCGTCCCGATGGCGGGGCAGTCGCACGGAAACGCGCGTCGCCCCCATCTTCTGTGTGGGAGGCCGTGGCCACGATGCGAGCGATTCCTTGAAATGAGCGGGCCTGGGTTCTGTTCGACCACTTGACCTGGAACCACGAGGCCGGCTTCACTTCAGCATCCTTCTCCCACAAACACCTGGCTCGTCTCCGGTTGGCCGCTGGAGAGCACCCCGAATCCTGGGCGCTGGAACGGCCCTCGATCGGACGGGATCGCCGGGTCAGGGTTTCGGGACTTGACCCAGGGTCCTCAATCGTGGCGGGCGTCCCGTCGCCCGGCGACGAGGGGAGCCGCTTCACTCCGCGAGGGGCACGTCGTCGAGGAACCGGCCCAGCACTCGAGGGCCTCGGACAGGTCCGACGGTTCCCTGCCGCACCTGTCCAGGATTCGGGGAGCACGGCGATCGAGCTTAGAACATCGGCAGGTCCATCCGCTCCTCGACGGCGATCCGACGCAGCTTTTCCTGGGCTCGGGACTCGATCTGACGGACCCGTTCCTTGGTGATCCCCAGCTCCTTGCCCAGTTGCTCCAGGGTCATCTCTCGGCTGCCGTCGAGGCCGTACCGGCTGATCATGATCCGCCGCTCGCGGTCGTCCAGCCGGCCGAGCATCCCCTGCACCGCCTCGACGTTGCGGCGGTGGGCGGTTTCGTACTCGTGCTCGTCGATCCGGCTGTCGGCGGCCGACTCGAACATCTCCTCGTGGCCGGTGACGAACCGATCTCGGCGATAGTTCTCCTCGGGGATCGTGCGGGCGAAGTTCTTCATGATCGCCCAGCTGGCGTAGGTGGAGAACTTGTTGCCCCGGGCATAGTCGAACTTCTCGACGGCTCGGATGAGCGACATGTTGCCGTCGCTGACCAGCTCGAAGAAGTTGTTCGACGGTCCGACGTGCCGCTTGGCGATCGAGACGACCAGCCGGAGGTTGGCCCGGATGATCTGGTTCTTGACGGCGAGGGCCTCTTCCTGCAGGCGCTCGATCTCGTCCAGTTCCGAGGTCTTGGCCTTGGTCGGGTCGAGGCGATCGCGGAGCAGGTGGGCCTTGTACTTCAGGAAGTTCATCTTCCGGAAGAGGTGGGCCTCCTGCTCCCGGGTGAGCAGCGGGACCTCGTAGAGGCTCGCCAGGTAAGGAGGTAAACCCTTCGGGGCCTTCACCTTGCGCGGGGCTCGGCCGTCGGGCGGAAGGGGCGTCTCGGCGAGGATCTCGGCCGAGGAGGCGGGGTCGTCGAAGCTGGGGTGGTACATGTACTCCAGCTTCGTCTCCAGCAACCGGGTGGCGCGGAGTTCGTTGAGGATGCGGTAGATGCTCGACCGGGTCCGTCCGTACTGCTTGGCCAGCACCTCGGCCGAGGTGCCGGTGCGGTACTTCCGGTAGATCTGGGCCTTGGCCTCCTCGTCCAGCGGCCCGGTCGAGGGGGGGAAGATCGCCCGATCGGGGTGGTCCCGGTCGTAGGTCTTGAGCGTCATGCGGATGGTCTCAGGTGAGCGGGACATCTTTCTGGCGATCCTCCGGGCGATCTCGGCGGCAGAGGCCTGCCGGACCGCGGCCATGCGGCGGGCGCGGCGGATGATCCCCTCGCGCTCCGCCTCCGACAACTGGCTGAACCGAGTCCCGCGATCGACCTGTTCGCGGTGCTCCGACACGAACCGGGCCAGGCTCGATTCCAGGAACCCGACCTTCAGCCGACCGTCGACCCGGAAGTGCCGACCCACCAGCCCCTGCCGGCGCCAGCGGTTGACGGTGCGGGTCGAAACCTGATATCGGCGACTGACCTCCTCGACCGTCAGCACCGGCTCCGGAGCCTCCTCGATCGGCAGGGCGACGGTCCGCGACAGATCCTCCACGTACAACCGCAGGTCATGCCTCGCGTCGCGGCCGGGCAGGACCAGCAGCGAGGTCGAATCGGCCCGATATCCGGTAATCCGGTAGCAGAGGTACTCGAACGGATACTCCTTCTCGGGGTCGAGTTCGGCCAGCAGCCGCTCGGCGCGGTCCAGTTGCTCCAGCCGACGCTCTCGGGTGGAGGTACGCGTCTGCTGGTCCATCAACTGCCGAAGCGCGGGAAGTCGGTACGACTGGCTCATCCCTGGTTCGCTCCCCGGGCCTGGCTCGACCCGGCTGGTGGCTCGACCTCCGAGCTCGATCGCGTCCGTTCAGACGCCCTGGGCCGCTTCAAAAGTTCCGCGTTCTATAAGTTCGACGCGGCTGGCCTCGGGGTTCGTCGGCATGTGGACGAATTTCGTCGGACTTGGACACCTGCCACGGTAAGTAAGAGGACATCGAACCGCGAGAAGTTCACTCGTGGGGCCGACCGGCCCTCGAATCGCCTGAGGCCCGCAAACGCGATACCTCGCCCCCGAGCTCGCGGCGGCGCGATCCCAGGTCGTCGTCGCAACTGGTTTCGGAACCCAGTTCAGCGCCAATCGGGCCTGCTCGCCCCGTCGCGGCCAGCGACCAGGACTCTCATCCCGGCCCTCCCGGATTTTTCCCGTTGAAGTCAGCCATCGACACGGCCCCGCGGGGTTGCATGGCAGGGAAGGACGGCGCAATCCCACCGTTTATTCGGAAGGTCGATCCCGGACGTGACCAGAATCCCCGATTTTTTTCGAGTTCGCCCCTCCGGCCTGTCGACGCGCGGGGCGGGATGCCGATCCTCTCTCACGAGGACAGCCGATCCGGCCCCGATCCGACCCGAGTGGCCCGGAAGGCGCCTGGATTGTCGGGTGATCGCGCGCAGCGTGGATATCTGAGGAGGACTGCACTGATGGCGATCCGACGAGGGCTCAGGGTGCTCGTCCCCGGCCTGTTCCTGCTGGCCTTCGGGCCGAGGCAGGCCGCGTCCGGGGGGGCGGCCGGCCCGGAGACGCTGGCCGAGCGGGCGGAGCCGGGGAGTCGGTCGCTCGTGGTCGTGACTCTGGAGGCCGACGGCCGATACCGCCCCGGCCCCGGGGACGAGGATCGGCCGATCGAGCTGTCCGTCCGATCATCGCTGGAGTACGTCGAGCAGGTGCTCGCCGTCGACCCGTCGGGTGCGGCCCGTCGGTCTTCCCGACGCGTGGACTCGGCCTCGGTCACGATCGAGGGGGACGGTGGGGCGATCCTCCCCTCTTCCATCGCCTTGCGCCCGGAGGTGGTGTCGCTGGTGGCCGACCGGGGGGCCGAGGGCGAGGTGGTCGTGGCCAGCCCGTCGGGGCCGCTGACTCGCCCCGAACTGGAACTGGTCCAGCTCCCCGCCGATCCGCTGGTGCTGCCCGCCTTCCTGCCCCCCGGCCCCGTGGCCGAGGGGGACCGCTGGCCCCTCCCCGATTCCGTGGCCCGCTCGATCAGCGGCTACGACACCCTCTCCTCGCGGACGATCGAGGCAACGCTCCGATCGCTCGAAGACGCCCGGGCCCAGGTCGAATTCTCCGGTCGCATCGAGGGGGCCGTGCTCGGAGCCCTCGGGCAAATGGACATCGAAGGGTCGTATCAGTTTGACCGGGAAACCGGCCGGATCGCGACGCTTTTCCTCCGGCGTTCCGAGCGCCGGGAGCCCGGCCAGGTCGAGGCTGGGCTGGAATTCCAAAGCGAGCTGACCCTCCAGCGTTCCGACGCCGAGGAGGACGACGGTCACGGGTTGGTCCAGCGGGTTGTCGAGGAGCTGCCGAGCCGATGGCTCCTGCTGCGGTACGAGGCGCCGGACGGCCGCTATCATTTGGAGCACGACCGCTCCTGGTATGTGTTCTCCGAGGACGACCGCCAGTCGGTCCTCCGCTGCGTTGAGGGGGGCTCGGTGCTCTGCCAGGCGAACCTCGTGGTCGGCCCGACGATCGAGCCGGGGGCCCGGCCCAAGGCCGATCGCTTCCGGGACGACGTCCGCAAGGCGCTCGGCGACCGCTTCGAGCGGTTCATCGACGCCGGCCAGGTGGCCGCCCCCCCTGGAGAGTCCCGCTACCGGCTCGCGATCGCCGGCTCCCAGGGAGACGAGCCGATCACCTGGTACTATTATCAGGTCGCCGACGCCTCGGGCCGGCAGCTCGTGGCCATCTTCACGCTGAGGGCCTCGGAGGTCGAACGCTTCGGGAGGAGGGACCAGCGGATGATCGGCTCGCTCCGGTGGGCCGACCCGGACGGCGACGGCCCCGGGCCGGAGGAGCCGGAGGCGACTCCCCGCCGATGACCAGGGGACGGCCCGGTCGATCGCCGGCCGTCGCCGGGCCGATCCGACGGGGAGGGGGCCCCTGGCAGGGGATCGCCAGCCCGTCGATCGCGAACTGTCCAACCACACGCAGACCGGAAACGTTGCCGGGCCTCGACGTCGGGGCCGACCGGGGATTCGGACCGGGGGGAGGGCGGAGATGGAACGCGGGACGAGCAGACGGGAGCGACTCCGACGGGTCGGCCGGTGGGCGATCCTAACGGCGGCGGGCCTGGCCATCGGGTCGGTCATGACCCCCTCGGGGGCCGGGGCGCGGCAGGAGGGGCGCCGGCCGGCCCCCTCACTGAACCCCTCTCGCCCGGCGCCGGGGCTCGACACCGGCAGAGCCGGCTCCCCCCCGGGCCTCGCCCCTCGGCCCGCCCCCGCGGCGACCGACCCGAGCATCGATCCCTCGATCCGCTATCGATTCATCGAGGCGTATGCCCCCCCCGACCAGCCGGGGGCTGAGATCGGCCCCTTCCGGGTGGCCTTCGTGGAGACGCTCGACCAGTCGATCGAGGTCCCCGGCTCGGCCCCGAGGAGAACTCAGCTCGGCTACCGGGTGGTCTACGTCGCCCGCCCGGCGATCGTCGGCGGACTCGACAACCGCCAGGTTTCCGCCCTGGTCCGCCACTACGAGGTCGTCCAGCCGGCTCGCGACGGCCAGCCCGACGATCGGCTCGCGGGCCCCGCCGGCCTGGTCGGGCAGACCCTCTGGTTCCAGGATGACGGGCGCCTGGCCCCCTCGGTCCTCACCCTGCCCGGCTCGCCGCCACTGACCGAGGAGCAGCTCGGGTTCGTCGCCTACCGGCAGTTGGTCGTCCCGAAGCTCTCCGGCCTCCTGTCGCCAGTCCACGTCGCCGTCGGCTCGAGCTGGGGAGTGCCCAATTCGGCGGCCCAGGTGCTGGTCGACGATCTGATCACCGAGAGCTCCCTGGAGGCGACGCTCGAGGACGTCCTCCCTCCGGCCGCGGGGGAGACAACCTCCCGGGCGATCATCCGGCTGACCGGGCGCCTGCAACTGGTCAACTCCTCCGCGACCATCAACGCCCGGCTTGAGTTCGCCTTCGAGGACCCCAGCCCCCAGGACGCCGAGGGGGCCGCCCCTCGAGAGCTTTCCGACGTCTCTCCCCGGATGGTGGACGTCCAAGGCGCCGTCGTCCGCCTGCTGATGGCGCAGCGGGAGATCCTGGAAATCCCCGGGCCCGACGGAAGGATCGCCGCTCGGGCCACCCAGGTCCGATCGCTGAACCTGGAGCGTCGACTCCAGGTCGAGGCCGGCGCCGTCCCCTCCCTGCCTCCCTCCCCTCCCACCCCGACCCCGGAGAACTCCTGGGTCATCTACCGGGATCCTGACGACCGGTTCCTCTTTCGCCACCCGCAAGACTACCGCCCCGCGTCGGCCGACCCCGGCGATGGCGACACGATCAACCTCGAACGCCGGCAAGTCGGCGGCGTCCCCGACTACCTGACCTTCGTCTTCTTCCCCCGGGGAGACGTGCCTCCCGAGGTCCGGCCGGAGGACTTCTCTCAGAAGATCGTCGAGGTCTGGCGATCGGTCCCCGGCCGAGGGGTGACGATCGGCCGGGGGGCCGAGGGCTTCTTGCCCGAGGCCCAATGGCCCGGCATGCGGGTCTACCGCGTCGAGCTGCCCCTCTCCTACGAGCCGGCCCTCTATGCACTGGCCGACTCGGGTACGGCCTACTTCTCCGCCTACCTGATCCAGCTCGCCAACGGCGCCGTGCTCGAGGTCGAGGGCCTGTCCGAGCGACCCCCCGAAGCCTTCCGGCAGGAAACCGAGGCCATCCTCAAGACCTTCATCGTCGATCCCCCTCCGCTCCGAGCGCAGGGGCAGCCGGCCGTCGCTCCACCTTCCTCCCCTTCGCCATCCTCCCCAACCGCCCCCGAGCCTGGAGGAGAGGAGGCCTCACCCTCGGGGGACGGGGCCTCCCCTCCCCCCTCCCCGACCGCTCCGGGGTCCTCCCCATCGGCTCCCGGGGTCGATCCCGAGGCGGGCGTCCCCCCGGCCGCCGAGCCGATCCCCATTCCCATTCCTCCCCCGGCGGAGTGACCCCGGACCTCCAGGGCCGGTTCCTCCGCTTCCGAGTCACCGGCCCGACTCCTCCCGTTCCGAGAGCCTCACGGCGACCCGGGCCGCCAGCGCCGCGTTCTCCACGATCAACGCGGCGTTGGCCGTGAGGCTCTCCCCTCCCGATCCCTCGTGGATGCGGCCGAGCAGGAAGGGGGTGAGCGCCTTGCCGACGATCTTCCTCCTCCGGGCTTCGGCCAGCGCCGAGGAGAGCCCCGACTCCATCCGTCCGGCCGCCACCGCCTCGGCTTCGGGCACCGGCTGGGCGAGCACCACCGCACCGGGCACGCCCAGCGATCGGTGCGCGGCCACCAGGGCGGCGGCCTGCTCCGCGGACTCGACCCGGTGCTCCAGCGGCAGGCCGCTTCCCCGCTCGGTGAAGGCGGGCCACTCTCCCGTCCGGTAGCCGACGACCAGGACGCCGCGGGTTTCCAGCGCCTCGAGGGTTGCCGGCAGGTCGAGGATGGTCTTGGCGCCCGAGCAGACCACCAGGCAACCGTCGGCCCGGGCCAGTTCATCCAGGTCGGTGGAGATGTCGAAGCTCTCGGCGGCTCCCCGGTGGACCCCGCCCAGCCCTCCGGTGGCGAAGACCGGGATGCCGGCCCGTCGGGCGATCCAGAGCGTCGCCGAGACGGTGGTGGCGGCGTCCCGGCCCGCCGAGATCGCCGGGGCCAGGTCCCGTCGGCCGGCCTTGAGCACGCCGTCTCGGCCGGCCAGCCGGTCCAGCTCCGCGTCGGAGAGGCCGATCCGGAGCCGGCCCCCGATCACGGCGATCGTCGCCGGCACGGCCCCGGCGGCCCGAACCTCCTGCTCGGCCCGCCGGGCGACCTCCAGGTTCGTCGGCCGGGGAAGGCCGTGCGCGATGAGCGTCGATTCCAACGCCACCACCGGGCCCCCCCGCTCCAACGCTTCGGCAACCTCCGGATGCAACGCGTCGTCGCGTGCAGGCATCGCAGGCCCCTCCCTAAGTCCATGCAGTCATTGGAAATCCGGGCGATTCTCCGAAATCGACGACGCGAGCGCTGGACGGAGTTCGTACACTCTATCAATAGCGACGCCCCGATCGTTACCCGCACTTCGTCTCGGGCGTCCCCCCTCCGGCGGTGTGGCCTCCGGCTCGCACCAAGGACTCCTTCACGACGGACCCCAACGGATCGGACTCGTGAGCGCAGTTCTGCGGACCGCGCCGGGGATCGGCGGCGCCCTGAGAGTGGTGCTCGAGGTGATCGAGGGGCCTCGCAAGGGCGGGGCGTTCGTGGTCGATCGCACCGAGCCGTTCATCATCGGCCGTTCCCAGCTGGCCGACGGCCCGGTTCCCGAGGACTCCTCCCTGTCCCGGGACCACTTCGAGATCCGGATCACCGAGTCGGGCGAACTCCACCTGCGCGATCTGCACAGCACCAACGGAACCTATGTCAACGATCGCCGGGTCGAGTGCGCCCGGATCGTCGACGGCGACCGGATCGACGCCGGCCAAACGGCCTTCCGCGTCCGGGTCGAGTCGTCCGACCGGCCCCGGGGGCTCACTCCGGACGACATCGGCACCGTCGAACACGAGCAGATCCGAGGAGGCCCGGCGTCGATCGTCTGCGGCGGCTGCGGCGTCGCCGCCCCTCGGGGCACCCAGGTCGCGCAGGACGGGGCCGACGGCAAGCCGGAGTCGATCTATTGGCTCTGCGATAGTTGCCGAGTCGAGATGGCCATGACTCCCCAGCCGGTGCCCCATTACACCACCATGCGAGAGCTGGGGAGGGGCGCCATGGGGGTCGTCTACCTCGCCCAGCACAACCGCACTGGCCGGAAGGTCGCCCTGAAGCTGATCGTCCCCGAGTCGGCCGCCGCCCGGTCGGCCATCGACCGCTTCCTCCGAGAGATGACGGTCGTCAGCCGATTGAAGCACCCGAACATCGTCGAGTGGCTCGAGCAGGGGACCACCGCCGGCCGGTTCTGGTTCGCCATGGAGTACGTCGACGGCACGAACCTCGAAACCATCGCTCGATCGGCCAAGGGCAAGTACCCCATCGACCAGGCCTGCCGCATGGCCTGTCAGATCCTCAAGGGGCTGGACCACGCCCACCGCCAGGGGTTCGTTCACCGCGACATCAAGCCCGAGAACATCCTCATCGGCCGGAATTCCGAGCAGCAATTGGTCGTGAAGATCTCCGACTTCGGCCTGGCCAAGAGCTACCGCAGCATCGGCCTCTCCGGCCTGACCTTCTCCGGGGAAATGCGCGGCACGATCCCCTTCATGCCCCCCGAGCAGATGCTCGACTTCAAGACCGTCAAGCCCTCGGGCGACCTCTACGCCAGCACCGCCACCCTCTATTTCCTCCTCACCGGCCAGTTCATCTACGACGATCTGGGAGAGGGGGTGGATGTGGTCAAGCTCGTCCTCGATACCCCCCCCATCCCGATCCGGCGGCGCCGGCCGGAGATCCCCCCCGCCCTCGCTCAGGTCATCGACCGCGGCCTCGCTCGAGACCCGTCCGACCGCTACTCAGACGCCTCCGTCCTCCGGAAGGCCCTCCGCCCCTTCTGCTGACGGTCGTCTCCCCTGCCCCCGGGGGGCCGCCTCTTCCCGTCCTCCCCTGCGCTCGGAGGATGGGCCGGTCGGCGTTGGCGACGAGCCCCAACCAGCCGCTTCGAGTCGGCCGGGAAAGGGCCCGATCGGCGACCTCGGCCATCAGACTCCCTGGGAGGAGTCGACCTCCGGGAGCTCGGGCCACCGATCCCTCGTCCGACCGGGCGGGTTGGTCGTCCCGGACGAATCCGGCAGGGCCGCCAGCGCGATGGGGAAGGACGCGATCTGGGAGGCGACCGCCGTCCTGGTCCCGATCGCCTCGGCGCTGGACACCCGGGAGGACCGATCGGGCAGGGTGTCGGCGAAGAGAGGCAGGCCGACCGCACCGGGCTCTCCAATCGACGCGACCCGGGCCGGTGATCCCCCCGAGGGGAGCACACCGAAGCGGGAGAAACCGTTGAGCGGGCTGAAGCCGTAGACGGCCAGGTCGGTCGTCCCGTCGCCGTCGAAGTCTCCCGGGATCGGCCGGTCGTCCTCCCCCCCGAAGGGCCGGGTCAGGGTCGGTCGGCCCGAGGAGTAGACGACACCGAAGCGGGAGAAACCGTTGAGCGGGCTGAAGCCGTAGACGGCCAGGTCGGTCGTCCCGTCGCCGTCAAAGTCTCCCGGAATGGGCCGGTCGTCCTTCCCCCCGAAGGGGATCGACCGGGCCGACGGTCCGGAACTGGGCAGGATGCCGAACCGGCTAAATCCCTCGACGGGGCTGAAGCCGTAGACGGCCAGGTCGTCCCGGCCGTCGCCGTCGAAGTCGCCGGCCATCGGCAGATCCTGGGCTCCCCCGAACGGGCGGTCGATCGCCGGCCCCCCGCCGGAGGGGAGGATGAGGAATCGGCTGAACCCGACGTTCGGGTTGAAGCCGTAAACCCCCAGGTCATCGACCCCGTCGCCGTCGAAGTCTCCCACCACGGGCAGGTCCGATGGCCCTCCGAAGACGGTCCGGACGACCGTCCCGTCCGAGGATCTCCGGATCCGGGCCCCGGCCCGGCCATCCGCCGGATCGACGCCGAAGACGCCGAGATCCGCCAGGCCATCGCCGTCGAAGTCGCCGACGAACGGCGAGTCTCCCTCGAACCCCAGCCAGAGGCGCTCCCGGGCGCCGTCCGACGACCGTTCGAGCTCGAACATCCCCGAGCCCCCGGCGATCCGAAAGGTGACGAAGTCCGTCCTGCCGTCGCCGTCGACGTCGGCCCGGGCGATCTTCCGGCCGGATCCCCCCGGATTCTGGCCGAGGTGCGACGGCGGCTCGACGAACGTGATCCGGAGCGAGTCGGCCGGAGCCGGGGCCGGCGAGTCTCCCCTGCCGATCGCCTGGAAGTCAGAGAGGGAGAACAGGTCGAGCGTCAGCGATTCCCCGATCGCCGAGGTGTCGACGACCGGGAAGCGCAGGTGCGCCGTCCGTTGCCCCTCGGCCCAAGCGATGGTCACGATGTTGACTCCGGGCCTCGGCTGGCCGGGAGACCCGATCCCGAACGGGTCCGGGCCCGTCCCCCGGATGTCGAGGCCGAAGGTCTGCGACCGGGCACCGAGAGCGCCGAGCCGCACCAGATCGAACTCCAGCGCCCCGTCGGCGCCGAGGACCACGACGGAGTCGGCCCCGAAGGCGATCGCCGGCGGATCCAGCGCTGGGGACGTCCCCGGCTGGAACGTCTGGGTGCGGTACGAGTAGCCGACCACGTCCCCCGGCTTCGCCGTCCCCGTCACCGACGCCTTCGTCACCCGGATCCCGGAGATGGTCACGTCGAAGCTGGTGGTCTCCGTCCCGGGGTCCCCCCCGTCGGGCAGCGACCAGCCGATCGTCGGGTCGCCGTAGCCGAGGGAATCCCGGGTCACGACCTCCACGGAGAGCGGGACCCCGTCCCGACTCACCGTCACCTCGGCCGAGGAGAAGTCCGCCCCGGCCATCGAGAACGACCAGACGTCCGGCACCAGCTCCCCGGGCAGGAACCCCGGGGGAGGCCAGGAGACCACGTCGGCGGGACGAGGCACCTCGCCCCCCCCGAGCACGTCCAGCACGGTCGAGCCGGGGTACGCGTCGACCTGCCAGCTCGTCGGGATGTCGCCGACCCCCATCGCCGCCCGGGGCGGGTAGAGAATCCAGCGCCGATGGCCCAGCGCGGCGTTGCTGGGCGGCCCCTCGTCGATGAACGAGTCGATGGCGGCCGTCCCCGAGCGCCCCAGGTGCAGGTTCGATCGGCCAGCCGAGGCCGCCCCCTCGGCCGTGTAGTGAATCCAGCCTGGGTCGGGCGAGTGGCTCAAGGTTCGGTTGGCGCTCATCATCAGCGCGGCTTGCTGGGCCGGCCCGCTCAGCGACTCATCGAGCGCCACGCCCGGCAGCCCCGCCAGGACCCGGTAGGCGTTGACCCGGTCGAGGATCGCCCGGCGATAGTCCTCGCCGAGCGTCCCGGCGACCCCTGCGGCCACGTCGCCGTCCCACGAGGCGACGACCCGGGCGGGAGGGAGGAATCGCTCGTCGAAGAACCGCTCGGCCTGCTCCCGGCCCATCCCCTCATACGGATGGGGGAGGATCCCGAGGTCGGTCAGCAGCGCCCGGCGCTCCAGCCCTCGGACGGCCGGTCTGGCGATCCGGGCGGGTCGTCGCCGACGCCTCCCGAGCGAGCGCCGGTGCCGGGACGGCGCGGCGGTTCGCCGCGAACCAATGTCGAACGCCCTCGGCAGGCCCATCGGATGCTCCACCGCGATCACGGATGCGAGTCAAGATGCGGACGATCCGGCCGGTTCGGTTGGTGCTCGGCTCCCCGATCCCCCCGGGCTGGCGATCGATGGGGAACACCTCGGCTTCGAGGCGGAGGGCCGCCGGATCGTGACCGTCGCGACGGTCACCACTCTTCTCTTAACTCGAAATCGGCTCCCCGCGAAGGAACAACCGCTGAAATCGGCAAAATCCCGACCTCGCGGACGACTCCTCCCCTCAGCCGATCGCCGAGCGCTGGAGCCGTTGCGTTACCCGGCCCCTACGCGGTGCTCAATCCGGCCGGAAGGCCGGGCATGCGGTCCATCGACCGGAGCGGGGGACGGAATGGTATGCTGTCGCGAGACGACGGGGGAGGGAATCACCGTCGCTCCCGGCGTTGGGCACGATGCTCAGCCTTCGGGGCCCGACGGCCCCGGAGCGGAGTGCGGGTGGATCGGGAGGAGTCATGACGGGCCTCTCGGCGGTGGTCCTCTGCGGCGGGGAGAGTCGTCGGATGGGGAGGCCCAAGGCGTGGCTGCCCTTTGGCTCCGAGCTGTTGCTCCCGAGGGTCGTCCGTCTGGTCGGCCGGGTCGCCGATCCGGTGGTGGTGGTCGCCTCCCCGGACCAGGACCTCCCTCCGCTCCCCGGGAACGTCAACGTCCTCGAGAGGCGGGACCCGGTCCCCTTCCGGGGGCCGCTCCAGGGGCTCTCCTCGGGACTGGCCGCCCTTGCCGAGTCGGGAACCCTGGTCTACGCGACCGGGACCGACGCGCCGTTCCTTCAGCCGGGATGGGTGACCCGGCTCGCCGAGTTGATCGGCGACGACGACCTGGCGATCCCCTTCGTCGCCGGCCAGTACCATCCCCTGGCCGCGCTTTACCGTCGGTCGACGGTCCTGCCGGCGGCCGACGCCTTGCTCGCCGCCGGTCGGCTGCGACCGGTCTTCCTGATGGAGCGGCTCCGGACGAGGGTCGTGACCGCCGACGAGCTCCGTCCGGTCGATCCCACCCTGGCCACGCTCCTGAACCTCAACACCCCCGAGGATTACGAGCGGGCGCTGGCCCAGGAGCGGAGCGATGAGGGCTGAGCGGCCGGGGTCCTCTCAACACGGCCGGGGCTCCCGCCTCGAGGAGAGCAATTCCCGGCTCGTCGCCAGGAACCGGAGCCAGTCCTCCATCCCCTGGCCGGTCTTGGCCGAGGTCTCGAAGATCCGCATCCCGGGCCGGACGGTCAGGATCGCCTCCCGGGCGGCCTGGCGGTCGAACTCGCAGGCGACGGCTAGGTCCATCTTCGTGATCACCGCCACGTCGGCCGAGTTGAACAGGGAGGGGTACTTCAGCGGCTTGTCCTCGCCCTCCGTCGTCGAGAGCAGGACGGCTCGGATCGACTCCCCCAGGTCGTAGCTGGCGGTGCAAACGAGGTTGCCGACGTTCTCGATGAAGAGCAGATCGAGGGGGCCGGGGTCCCAGTTCCGGAGGTGGCCGGCCACCATCTCCGCGTCGAGATGGCAGCACCCGCCGGTGGTGATCTGCCGGACCGGCGCGCCGCTCTCGGCCAGTCGGCGGGCGTCGTTGTCGGTGGCCAGATCCCCCACCAGGGCCGCCACGGAGGCCCCGAGCCTCCTCAGGTCGCCGAGCGTCCGGCGCAGGAGGGCGGTCTTGCCCGTCCCGGGGCTGGAGACGAGGTTGACCGTCAGCACCCCCTCGGCCAGGAACCGGGCCCGCAACTGCCGAGCGAGTTCGTCGTTCTTCTTCAGGAGGTTCTTCCGGACTTCGACGATCCGAGGTTCCATCGGGGCCTCCCCTCGTCCGGCTCGCCGGCCGGCCGGTCGATGATGTGCAGCGACGCCAGCTCGAGTTCCCTCCCCCGGCGGATCTCCCGGCTCGGCTCGCCGCATCGAGGGCAGGAGAAGCCCTGAACGCCGGGCAACTGCTCCTCTCGTCGGCACGAGGAGCAATAGATGAGGACCGGCACCTCCTCGATCACCAGCCGAGATCCGGCCAGCGGCGTCCCCTCGGCGGCGACCTCGAAGCAGAAGCGCAGGGCCTCCGCCTCGACCCCGGCGAGCACCCCGAGGCGCAGGTGCACCTCCTCGACGACCGGGGCCGTGCCGGTCTCGCCCCCCTCGATCGCCTCGACCGCGGCGGAGATCAGGCTCTCGGCGATCGACAGCTCATGCACGAGGCGTCTCTCCGAGTCCGAGGGGGTTCGCGGTCCCGACCGTCGCCCCCTCCCATTCTATCGTCCCGACCGGATCAAGCGGCAGGGAGGTCGGCGGCCCGGATCGGCCCGATCGGCCTCGATCCGGGATGGCTCGGAGCGATCTCCTTCGCGTAGGTTGGTCGGGTGAGGACGGCATCCGATGGGGACGGGCCCGACTCTCGGCCGAGGGCTCGGCGAGCGGGGGCGGGGGGCGATCGCCGAGGATCGGAAGGCCATGCCGGATCGTCGCGAGGCATTGCGCATCGAGGTGAGGGGGGTGGTCCAGGGGGTCGGGTTCCGGCCGGCGGTTGACCGCCTCGCCCGGAGCTTCGGCCTGGCCGGCTGGGTTTCCAATGACAGCCGGGGCGTCTCCATCCACGTCGAGGGGGACGCGGGGCGGCTGGAGGCGTTCGCCTCGGCGCTGCGAGATCATCCCCCGCCCTCGGCGAGGATCGTCGAGATCGAGCGGCGTCCCGTTCCGGCCGAGGGGTTCGAGACGTTCGAGATCCGGGCCAGCACGCACGACCACCCTCCGGTGGTGCTCATCTCCCCCGACCTTCCCCCCTGCCCCGATTGCCTGGAGGAACTGGAGGATCCCCGGGACCGCCGCCACCGCTATCCCTACCTCAACTGCTCGGCGTGCGGACCGCGCTACTCCATCATCACGGCGCTGCCTTACGATCGACCGAACACCACGATGGCCGACTGGCCGATGTGCGAGCACTGCCGGGCCGAGTACGAGGACCCGTCGGATCGCCGCTATCACGCCCAGCCGACGGCCTGCCCAAGGTGCGGCCCGGGATATCGGCTGATCCGAGACGGAGTCGATCGGGCAAGCGGTCCGGAGGCGGTCGCCCGAGCGGCGGCCTTGTTGCAGGAGGGGGAGGTCGTCGCCATCAAGGGGGTCGGCGGGTATCACCTGGCCTGCTCGGCGAGGGACGAGGCGGCCGTTCGCCGGCTCCGAGAGCGCAAGTACCGCAAGGAGAAGCCGTTCGCCCTCATGGCCCGAGACCTAGCATCGGCCGAGCGCCTCGCTCTGCTGGACGATCCGCACCGCTCCTTGCTCCTCGACCCGGCCCGCCCGATCGTCCTGGCCCCGGCCCGGGCCTCGCTGCCGGGGGTTGCGGAGGGCACCGATCGGATTGGCGTGATGTTGCCGTACGCTCCACTGCACACGCTCCTGTTCCGGGCCGGGGCTCCCGATCCTCTGGTGATGACCAGCGCCAACCGCTCCAGCGAGCCGATCTCCTACCGAGACGACGACGCCCTGAGGCGGCTCGACGGGATCGCCGATGCCTTCCTCGTCGGCGATCGCCCCATCGCTCGGAGGGTGGAGGATTCGGTGGTCGAGGTCCTCGGCGGCCGGGGGACGATGATCCGGCGCTCCCGAGGGTTCGCCCCCGGCGTCGTCTGCCGGTTGCGGGCCCCTCGTCCGATCCTCGCCCTGGGGGCGGATCTGAAGAACTGCATCACACTGGTCGTCTCGGGCCAGGCGATCGTCGGCCCCCACCTCGGCGACCTCGGTGACCGGGAGGCGGATCTCGCCTTCGAGCAGTCGATTCGAGATTGGCTGGCGATGTACGAGATCGACCCGGCAGCGCTGGTCGTCGCGCACGACGCCCACCCGGGCTACTCCTCAACCCGGTTCGCGACCGAGATCCCCTGTCACCGCCGCCTGGCGGTCCAGCACCACCGGGCTCATGTCGCCAGCGTTCTGGCGGAGACGGGAGAACTGGACCGCCCGGTCGTGGGGGTCGCTCTCGACGGGACCGGCTTCGGCGACGATGGCGCGATCTGGGGATTCGAGTTCTTCGAGGGGAGCGTGGCCGGGGGCTTGCGGCGGGCGGCCCACCTCCGCGCCGCCTCGCTGCCCGGCGGCGACGCCGCGGCCCGGTTCCCCGTACAGGCCGCCGCGGGATTCCTGGCGGGGCTCTCGGTGCCCGACCTCCACGAACCGCCCTTCTCGTTCCCTGAGCGATACACCCAGGCCCAGCTCCTCGTGGCCCGTCAGGTCCGCTGCTTCCCCACGACCTCGGCCGGGAGGCTCTTCGACACCGTCGCCGCGCTCTGCGGGTTCACCCGCCCCATTTCGTATGAGGGCCAGGCCGCGATCTGGCTGGAGCAGCAGGCCCTCGGCGCCCGATCGTGTGCCCCCTATCCCTTCCCCGGGCTCGATTACCGCCCGCTGCTCGAGTCCGTGATCCGGGACCGCCGCTCGGGCCGGGACGTCGGCGAGATCGCCCTGGCCTTCCACGCCGCGATCGCCCGAGCCGTGGCCGACACCGCCGCCGAGCTGGCCCAGCGCCTGGGGACTCCCCTGGTCGCGATCTCCGGCGGTGTGTTCCAGAACCGGCTCCTGCGCCTCCTGCTCGACTCGTATGCGGTCCAGGAACGCGGCTTGATCCTCCGATTCAACCACGCGGTGCCGACAAACGACGGCGGCATCTCGCTGGGCCAGGCCGCGATCGCCAGCGGCCTGGCCGTCGGCTGACCGGGTCCGGACTCGCGAGGGCTCGGATCGAGCGTGAGGAGAGGAGAGGAGAGGAGAGGAGTAGAAAAGAGAGGAAAAGAGAAGAGAAAAGAAGAGAGCAGAGGAGAAAACGAGGCAGCCGATCAGCGGAGGCGGGCGGCGATCGCTCCTCGGAGGAGATCGAGCGGGCCGAAGTCGAGGAGTTCCTCCCCGCCGGCGCCGGCGACGCAGCGGAGGGGCTTTCCCAGGAAGGCGGGAGGCAACGGAGCGGTGCCGACGTCGAGGCCCGCGGCGTTGGGGGAGAAGGCGGGCAAGGCGAGGGTGCGGTCATCGAACAGGAAGCAGGGGGCCGAGATGCCCCCCGCCCGCAGGCTCGGGTGGTGGTGGCCGAAGACGACCCGAGGGCCGGGGATCGGACGGTGGCCGTGGGCGACCGTCCAGCCGCCGACCTCGAGCGACTCGGCCAGCGGAGGCTGGCGGCGGCCGTCGTGGTTGCCGGCCAGGCGAACGAGCGAGACGCCTCGCCCGGCCAGCCAGGAGGCCAGGAGGGCCACATCCCGGAAGGTCCTCGGGCAAGGCGAGGGAGACTCGACCAGGTCGCCGGCAACGACGAGGCGATCGACCGAGACGCGGGAGAGCAAACGGTCGAGCCTGGCGAGCGTCTCGCGCAGGGAGTGCTCGGGCACCATGTCCCCTCCCGAGCCTCGGGCCCATTCGTAGCCGAGGTGGACGTCGGCCACCACGGCGACCCGCTCCGACTCGAAGACGGCGGCCCCCTCGGGGGCCAGCCTCCAGCCGGGGGGGCCGGCCAGCAGCCCCCCCTCCCGACCCGATCCCGACGATCCCGGCATCCCCCCCTCCCGGCCCTCCGATCCTCGACCCGGACTCGGGCCGATGGCCTCCTCCAGCCTATCCCGCCTCCCGGGCCCTCGGGAAGCGAGGATGCTCCTCGCAAGAATCACCGGGGCGCGACGAAGATCCCCCGGACCTCGCTCCCCGTCCGGGACGACCACCCTTCATGATCCGACGCCCCGGGCACGACGCGGACCCGATGAGGAGGAATCATGACCCCGCTGCTGCTCGCCGTCTCCCTGCTCGGCCCCGTTCTCCCGATCGAATCGGCCGAGGATAAGCCGACGATCGTCGGCCACTGGCTCGGCGTCCTGGAAGTCGGCCCGACCAAGCTGACCCTCGTGATGCATGTCGGTCCGGGCGAGGGGGGGAGCCTCGAAGGATCGCTCGACACCCCCGAGCAGCGGGCCTTCGGCGTCCCTCTGGAGACGATCGCCCTGGAGGGCCGTTCCGTCCGGTTCGAGGACCCGGCCAACAACGCGAGGTTCGAGGGCGAGCTCGCCGGGGATGGCGAGACGATCTCGGGCACCTTCACCCAGCGAGGGATAGTGATCCCCCTGACCCTCTCCCGCGCCGAAGCGGCGGACCTGCCCCGCCCGATGGAGATCCCCGGGAGGCTCCAGGGGATCTGGGAGGGGCCGATCGAACTGCCGATGGGCCAGACGCTCCGGGTCGCGCTGCGGGTCGAGCCGATCGCCGGCTGGCCGGGCCAGCGCTCGGCGTTCTTCGACAGCCTGGACCAGGGGGCGCTGGGAATCCCCGTCTCGGCGATCTCCCTGGAGGGGGAGCGGGTCCGCTTCGAGATCAAGGCGATCGCCGGGACGTTCGAGGGGACGCTCAACGAGGCCGGAACGACGATCGAGGGAACCTGGTCGCAGTCGATCCTGAAGTTGCCGCTCACGCTGGAGAAGGTCGAGAAACTCACCGAGCGTGCCCGGCCTCAGGAGCCGAAGCCGCCGTTCCCGTACCGGGTGGAGGAGCTGACGTTCGAGAACCCGGAGGCGGGGATCACGCTGGCCGGCACCCTGACGCTCCCCGAGGGAGACGGGCCGTTCCCGGCGGCGGTGATGGTCAGCGGCTCGGGCCCCCAGGACCGGGACGAGACGCTGCTGGGGCACAAGCCGTTCCTGGTGATCGCCGACCACCTGACCCGGGCAGGCATCGCCGTGCTCCGCTTCGACGACCGGGGCGTCGGCGAGTCGACCGGGGAGTTCGCCACCGCCACCTCGGAGGACTTCGCCTCCGACGCCCTGGCCGCGGTGCGGACCCTCCGGAACCGCCCGGAGATCGACCGGGAGGCGGTCGGCATCATCGGGCACAGCGAGGGAGGGCTGGTCGGCCCGATGGTCGCGGCCAGGGCGCCGGAGGAGGTGGGCTTCCTCGTCCTGCTGGCCGGCACGGGGGTGACAGGCAAGGAAATCCTGTTGCATCAGACCGAGCTGATCGTCCGGGCCTCGGGGCTCTCCGAGTCGTTGATCCGGGTGCAGGTGGACTCTCTGAGAACTTTGCTCTCCCTGATCGAGGAGGGCCGGGTCGACGAGCTCTCCGAGGACGAGCTGCACGCCTTGATGCGCGACCTGACGGCCGGGCTCGAACCGGAGGATCGCGAGGCGCTGGAGAACTCGAATCCGCCCCTGGCCGAGGCCACGAACCTGGCGGTCGAGCGGTTGCAGGCGCCCTGGTTCCAGTTCTTCCTGGAATACGACCCGAAGTCGGCGCTGAAGCGGGTGCGATGCCCGGTGCTCGCCCTCTTCGGCGAGAAGGACGTGCAGGTCGACCCGGCTCAGAACGCCAAGCAGATCGAGGACGCCCTGGCCTCGGGCGGGAACGATCGCGTGGTGGTCGAGGTCCTTCCCGGACTCAACCACCTGTTCCAGCATGCGGAGACGGGGTCACCGCTGGAGTACGGGGCGATCGAGGAAACATTCGCCCCCGAGGCGCTGGGACGCATCTCCTCCTGGATCCGCGAGGCCACCGGCCGCGATTGAGCCAGGCCCCGAGCGCAGTCCGTCCGATCGGGCCGGGGCCAGTCGCCGCTCAGGAATTCGCGTTGAAGATCGCCGCGGCCAAGGCGTCGATGTTGCCTTGCCAGAACGCGTTGTTCGCCCCTCCCAGGGCGTTGATCCCCGCGATGGCCACGAGGATGAGCATGGCGAGCAGCATCGCATATTCGACGGCCGTCGCCCCGGTTTCATCCGCCGCGATCCGGCGCAACCGTGGGGGGATCATCGGCTTCAGCCTTCCGTAACACAACAACAGGGCAACGTGGTCCCCTCTCGGCCGATCCGAGGGGCCCTCGAACCAATCCTAGGACGGGATCCCCACCGCGCCAAAAGGAATGAGGCGTGGGTGCCTCATCTCGCACCGGGGACGAGCCAGCGTTCGGCCAGGGCCTGGAACATCGGGTCGAGGTCGACATTTCCCCCCGTCAGGATCACGCCGACCCGCTTGCCGGCGACCTCGGGAACCGTTCCGTTGAGCAGGGCGGCGACCGGGACGGCGCTGGAGGGCTCGACGATCAGGTTCACCCGTTCCCAGACGAACCGCATCGCCTCCAGGATCTCGGCCTCGTCGGCGGTGACGATCCGCTCCAGGTGGCGCCGGAGGACCGCGAACGGGCGGGCGCCGAGGCAGGTGCGAAGGCCGTCGGCCACGGTCTTCGGGTCGTCCGAGGGGAGGATCGTGCCCGATTCGAGGGACCGGCGGGCGTCGTCGGCCCGGCTGGGCTCGACGCCGACAAGACGGGTGCCGGGGCTCTCCCCCGAGGCGGCCAGGCAGGTGCCGGCCATCAGCCCGCCGCCGCCGACGGGGGCCAGCAGGACATCGAGCGGCCCGGCCTGCTCGATCAGCTCCAGCGCCGCGGTGCCGGCGCCGGCGATCACTCGCCAATCGTCGAAGGGGTGGATCAGGGTATACCCGTGCTGTTCGATCAGCCGGGAGACGGTGGCCTCTCGGTCGGCGAGGGTCGGCTCGCAGGAGACGACGGAGGCGCCGTAGCCCTCGGTGGCCCGGCGCTTCACCTCGGGGGCGGTGCGCGGCATGACGACGCAGGCCGGGACGCCGGCAAGCCGGCCCGCCAGGGCGATCGCCTGGGCATGGTTGCCGGAGGAGTGGGTGACGACGCCCCGGGCCCGCTCGTCGTCGGAGAGCAGGAGGACGGCGTTCATCGCCCCCCGGAACTTGAAGGCGCCGACGCGCTGGAGGTTCTCGCACTTGAGGAAGACCGACGCGCCGGCCCGGTCGTCGATCGCCCGGCTCGTCAGCACCGGGGTCCGCTGCGCCAGGGAGCGGAGGCGATCGGCCGCCGCTCGAACGTGCTCGATCGTGATCGGGATCTCGATCGCGGGATCGCTCACCGTCTCCCCTCCTCGCCGCCGGGGGCCGTCCGGCAATCACGAGCGATCCGGCTGGGGCCTCCCAGGACGTTCGGTTCTATCTCCTCGACGAACCGGGCACAATCGGGGCGTCGTTGATCCCTTCCTCGGCGAGCCTCCGCCCGACCCGGCCGGGCCCGAATCGCGTCGGTCACAGATACGGAGAGAAGAGCCGGGCGAGGTTGTCCCGGATCTTCAGAACGATCGATCGGCCCCGAACCTCGTCCAGGGTGAGCGGTTCGGCCATCGCCTTGCGGGCCCCGGCGATCCGGGAGAGGGAGCAGGCGAGGGTGGGATCGTAACACTCGACGTTCAGCTCGAAGTTCAGAACGAGGCTGCGGGGGTCCCAGTTGGCCGAGCCGATGAAGGAGAAGGCATCGTCGACCAGCATCAGCTTGGAGTGATCGAAGGGGGGAGGGGTCAGCCAGACGCGACAGCCGGCCTCCAGGAGCGGCTCGAGCAGCGGGAAGCCCGCCCACTGGACAAGCCGGTGGTTGTTCTTCCGAGGGAGGAGGATGTCAACCTCGACCCCCCGGAGCGCGGCCGAGACAAGGGCAGCGGAGAGCGGCGGATCGGGGATGAAGTACGGGGTGAGGATCGTGACCCGTTGCCTGGCGACGACCAGCGCGCCGAAGAGGACGGCGGCCAGGGGGTCGGCCTCGAGGTCGGGGCCGTCGACCACGATCCGGGCGATGGTCTTTCCCTCGATCGGCAGGTCGTCGGCGTACCAGGGGGGGCCGTCGAGGAGCTCGCCGGTCGTGAAGGCCCAGTCGTCGGCGAAGGCCTGCTGGAGGGCCTTGACGATCGGCCCCCGGATCCGGAAGTGGAGGTCTCGGCAGTTCTTGCCACAGCCCCGGGCGTCGCGGCCGGGGTCGAGGAAGTCGTCGAGGATGTTCATCCCCCCGGTGAACCCGAGCCGGCCGTCGACGACCAGCACCTTGCGGTGGTTCCGGAGGTTGGCGTAGCGGATCCAGTCGGGCCGAAGTGTGGGGATGAACAACGCCACCGGCAGGCCAAGCCCGCGCAGGTGCTCGACGATCGGCTTGCCCTCGTGGACCGAGCCGACCGAGTCAATGAGGATGCGGATGGAAACGCCGCGGTGGCGGGCCCGGGCCAGGGCGTCGGCCAGGGGTGAGCCCGCGGCGTCGAAACGGAAGATGTAGGTGAGCAGGGTCACCGAATGCTTCGCCTCGTCGATGGCCTGCGCCATGGCTCGGTAGGCGGCGTCACCGCCGTCGAGCGGCTCGACCCGGTTGCCCCCCATCAGTCGACGCCCGGTGGCCCGCTCGCCGAGCCGGGCGAGCGTGGACAGGTGGTGGCGCTCCGGGCCGAGCGTCTCGAGCAGCAGGGAGAGATCCTCCTCGCCGGCGTCCATCCGGTTCACCGCGGGCCGGTCTCGCCTCAGCGCCCGGGCCTTGCGCTCGATGCGGTTGATGCCGAGCAGGACGTAGACGAGCGTCCCGACGAACGGGGACAGCCAGATCAGGCCGATCCAGCCGATCGCCGCCCTCGTGTCCCGCTTGTGCAGCAGGACGTGCAGCGAGGCGAGCAGGCTGACCGCCAGGCTCGTCGCCGTGATCAGCAGGTGTTCGGCCGAGAAGAAGATCGGAACGAGGTTCATGGAGAGGCTCGACGGGACCCGCGAATCGTCTGGGAACCTAGGCTAGCCGACGTCGGAGGGGGGAGGAACCGCTGTCCAAGGCCTGAACCGCCAATGCGCTGCCCGCGTCGACCGCTGGGCAGGAACGGCCAGGGAAGGTACACTCCCGATTCAAGAGGGACGATCCCATCCAGCGGTCGGCCACCGGGCCGGGAGCGTCGGCGTGCGCGTGCTCATGACGGGAGGATTCGGTTGCATCGGGTCGTGGGCGGCGATGCAACTGATCGAGGCGGGCCATGAGGTGGCGATCCTTGACTTGAAGCGGGACACCCACCGGCTCGACCTGCTGCTCGAGCCGGGGCAGATCGACCGGATCGGCTTCATCGCCGGGGACGTGACGGAGCCGAGCGTGGTGAAGACGGCCGCCGAGCGGTTCGGGGCGACCGAATTGCTGCACCTGGCGGCCCTGCAGGTGCCGCTCTGCCGGGCGGATCCGATCAAGGGGGCGATGGTCAACGTCGTCGGGACGCTGGCGGTCTTCGAGGCCGCCCGAGCGCTGAAGGGGCAGGTCAACCGGGTCGTCTTCGCCAGCTCGGCCGCGGTGCACGGCCCGGCAGAGCCAGGCGGAGCCCCGCTGGGAGATGAGGTCCGGCTGGCTCCGATGACCCACTACGGGGCGTTCAAGGTCTGCAACGAGCTGAACGCGAAGGTGTACTGGCTCGACCACGGGATCACCAGCATCGCCCTGAGGCCGTGGACCGTCTACGGCGTCGGCCGCGACTTCGGCATGACAAGCGAGCCGACCAAGGCGATCAAGGCCGTCGCCGCCGGCCGGGACTACGCGATCAGCTACGGCGGGCTCCAGGATCTCCAGTACGTGGGAGACGTGGCCGCCACCTTCGTGCGCGCCCTGGACGCCCCGTTCGAGGGAGCCGATGCCTTCAACGTGAGGGGAGACGTGGTGTCCATCGAGGCCTTCGTCTCGGCCCTCGAGGCGGTCGTCCCCGAGGCGATCGGGCGAGTCTCGCACGGCTCGAACCAGTTGCCGATCGCTCCCAGCCTGGACGACGCTCGGCTGCAGGAGCGCCTCGGCCCCCTGCCCCGGACGAGCCTGGAGCAAGGAATCGGCGAAACCTACCGACGCTTCGCCGCGCTCCGGGAGCAAGGCCGGCTCGACCTGTCGGACCTCTGACGCGGCTTGGCCCCGGCGACGGCCCCGCACTCGGTCACATCAGGCCCCGGCCGGATCCCGGCCGACCGGACGGAGGACGAAGCGAGATGAGTCGAGACGCGAATCCCCCCGCCCCGGCGCCAAGCCGTCGCGAGGCGCTCCGCCGAGGGCTCGGCGGGGCGGCCGGGCTGGGAATCTGGGCGTGGTCGGGGGCCAGCCCCGCCTCCTGGGCCGAGGACGCAAGGGCGGAGGGCCAGGAGCTCATCATCCACAACCTCGTGCCGCTCGACGCCGAAACCCCGGTCACGGCCCTGGGGGACTGGATCACGCCGATCGACCGGTTCTTCGTCCGAAGCCACTTCGGCGCGCCGGCGATCGGCCCGGACGGCTGGAGGCTCTCGATCTCGGGACTGGTCGACCGCCCGATCGTGCTGTCGCTGGACGACCTGGCGGGGATGGATCAGGTGGCGATGCCGGCCGTGCTCCAGTGCGCGGGCAACGGCCGGGGGCTGTTCAAGCCGAACGTGCCGGGGATCGCCTGGGCCCGGGGGGCGGTCGGGAACGCGGAGTGGTCGGGAGTTCGGCTCCGGGACGTGCTCGACCGAGCGGGCGTCCGAGACGCCTCCCGGCACGTCCACCTGCTCGGCGCCGACCTGCCGCCGCACCCGAAGACGCCGGCGTTTCTGCGAAGCATCCCGCTGGAGAAGGCGATGGATCCGACCACGATCCTCGCCACCCACATGAACGGCCAGCCGCTGCCGGATCTGCACGGCGGGCCGATCCGGGTGGTCGTGCCGTGCTGGACGGCGAATCATTCGGTCAAATGGCTGCGCGAGCTGACCCTGGCCGAGGAGGAAGCCCCCGGCTTCTACCAGCAGACCGGCTACCGCATCCCCCGGACGCTGGCCCCGCCGGGCTCGGTGATCGAGGATCCGACGGCCGACGTCGTCCCGGTGACGGCGATGAACGTCAAGTCGCTGATCACGCATCCCGGCCAAGGCCAGGCCCTCCGGCCCGGTCGGGTGGAGATTGCGGGGGTGGCCTGGACGGGCCCCGGCCGGGTGACTCGGGTCGAGGTGTCGGTGGACGACGGCCCCTGGCAGGAGGCGGCGCTGGAGGGACCGGAGGTCGAGGGGTCGTGGCGAACCTGGCGGCTGGCGTGGGAGGCCCCGTCAGGCCCCCACACCCTCAGGGCTCGGGCGACCGACTCGCACGGCGAGACCCAGCCCGAGCAATCGCCCTGGAACAAGAGCGGCTACCTGTGGAACGCGATCGAGCGCGTGTCGGTCGAGGTCGGCTGAGGCCGATCGACCCGAGAGCGATGGGCGCTCCTCCCGCCGCGGACCTGCCGAGGATCGGAACCAATGGCGAGCAATCGAATCGCGAGGATCGGCGTCACACTGGCCGCAGTGGCCATGCTTCCCCTGATGGCGCCGGGGAAGACGATCGCGTCGGGAACACGGCAGGATGACCCCGAGGCCGAGGAACGCACCTTCACGCTGGAACTGGGCCGCAAGACGTTCGAGGCGAACTGCCTGATGTGTCACTCGTCGGACATGGTCACCGCCCAGCGGCTCACTCCGGAACAGTGGGCGGCCGAAGTGGAGAAAATGATCGGCTGGGGCTCCCCCGTCCCTCCGGAAGAGAAGGAAAGGCTGGTCAACTACCTGATCGCCTCGTTCCCGAGCGACGGCGAAGCCCCCACCCTCCCCCGGCTTACCCTGGAGGACGCCCGAGCCCCCACCCGGCCCGAGCCCGCTCCGGACGCCTTGCCTTCGGGGGACCCGGATCGGGGGGCGGCGCTGGTCGCCGAGCACTGCGCCACCTGCCACGGCGCCGACGGCCGGGGCGGAGACCTCGGCCAGAACCTGATCGCTCGCCCGGTGCTGTTCCAGCCGGCGACCTACGCCGACATCCTGCACGAGGGCCGACGGCGCATGCCGGGATTCCAGTTCGTGCTGTCGCCTCAGGAGATGGCGGACACGCTGGCGTGGCTCCGGTCGCGGTCGGTGCCGGAGTGAGGCCGCATCGCATCGAGCATCAATCACTGGGCCGGGGTCGCCTCGCCCCCGACCTCCTCGAATCTTGAACGATCCAGGCTCGGTGAGAACCGAAACGGGGGACGCCACCGCGTTCCCCCCAGGATCCGAGCGGCCTGATGGTGCGGAGACGTGGTCGGCCCCCCTCCAACCTGGCTCGGCCCCCGCTCCCCGTTCCGTTTCCCTCGAACGGGAGCGGGGAACGGGGAGCGGGCGAGGAGCGCCGAAGGGAACACGCCCAGGGGGCTCCGCGTCAGCGGGGGCTGGCGGCCGGGGACGGCAAGGAACCGGGCAGGGTGGCGGGGGCGACGGGGAAGAAGTCGTCGGGCATGGGCTTGATCTCGATGTTGGCCTCGGCGCGGGCCTTCTCGATGATCTGTTGCTGCAAGTCCTCGCCGAAGGCGGCGCGCACAGCGTCCTTGATCTGGTCGAACGCGACCTCCTGGCCATCCCGGCGGTCGGTGACCTTGATCAAGTGGTAGCCGTACTGGGTCTCGACCGGGTCGGAGACCTCATCGACCTCCAGCGCGAAGGCGGCCTCGGCGAAGGGCTCGACCACCTGGCCCCGGCGGTTGAAGTACCCGATGTTGCCCCCGTCGGGGGCCTCCTGATTGCTGGGGTCCTCGGAGAACTGATCGGCGGCGACGGCGAAGTCGAGCTCTCCGGCGGTGATCTTCCGCTTCAGCTCGACGAGCTTCTGACGGGCGGCCTCCTTCTGCTCGTCGGTGGCCTCGGGATCGACCGCGGCGAGGATGTGGCTGGCCTTCACGGCGGTGCCGGTGAACAGATCCTTGTTCTTCTCGAAGTAGGCGCGGAGGGTGGCCTCGTCCCCCTTGGTGGCGACGTACTTCGACCAGCGCTGATCCATCATCAGTTGCTCGCGCAGCTCGGTTTCCGTCATGCCAAGCTCGGCGAGCATGCTGTTGAGGCTCCCCTGGCCCGATTGCTGCAGCTCCTGGGCGATGGCGGCGACTCGAGCGTCGAGGTCAGCGGCCGTGACGACGACCTTCTCCCGCTCCAGGAACCTGGCCAGCAGCTTCTGGTTGATCAGGACGTTGACGGCCTGCTCATACGCCTCGGCGCGGCGGTCGGGGGCGATGGTGTACTGGGAGAGGAAGTCAAGGACCTCGGATCGGGTGATCGTGCCGCCCTCAAACGAGGCGACGACCGGGTCGTTGGCCGGGGGGACGGCCTGGACGCGGGCCGGGGGGGGAGCCTGGGCGACGGCGAGCCCGGCGGGGGAGAGCAGAAGGGCCAGGGCGAGCGCTTGGCCGGCCGTCGCCGGGGAGCGTCGGGGGAATTCGGACATGAGTTCGAGCCTCCGTGGCGGAATAATCCGGTCCGACCTGGGCATGCGGGCATCGAAGCGGCAAGGGCCGAGGGCGGCCGGCCGCCGATCCGTCGGCGGAGGGGCCCGGCCGTCGGGCCGATCGATCGCCCCGGGGGAGCGAAGCCGCCGCATTATACGGGGATCACCCCATGCTGTTGAGGCGAACCCGAGGCTCCCCCGAGGGTCCGGGGTGGGCGCCCGCCTTCTTCCATCCTTCGCCGGCCCCACCCTCCCGGTTCATCCTCCCCGGGAGAATCAGGGCCGCCGGCTCGATCCGGGCGGGCAGGCGGGCAGCGAGGGCTTGAACCCCAGGCGGGCTCGTGCTCTGCTCGGGGCCCGGACGACCGAATCGGGCCCGACGGCAGCGAGCGCCCTTCGCCCCCCCCGATCCTCGGCCCCTCGAGCATAGGGAAGACCCCCAATGACCACTCCCGCGACCAGCCTCCCTCCCCTCCCCTGGCGGCCGGCGATCCTCGGCCTGATCGCCCTGTTGCCGATCCCAGCCGCCGGCCACGACGACGACGAGCACGGCCACGATCATCCGCCGGCCCCCGTGGCCGAGGCGGAGGCCCACCGGCCGACGGCGATCCCCGATCGCATCATCCTCACCTTCGCCGGCGACCCGAGGACCTCCCAGGCCGTGACCTGGCGCACCGACACGACCGTGCATCACGCCTTCGCCGAGATCGCCCTGGCCGACCACGGGCCGAAGTTCGTCGACCGAGCGGAGACGGTCGAGGCCGAGTCCTCCACCCTGACCACCGACCTGGGCGAGGCGACGTTCCACTCGGTCGTCTTCGAGGGGCTGGAGCCCGAGACGACCTACGCCTATCGCGTGGGAGACGGCGTGAACTGGAGCGAGTGGGCTCACTTCACCACGGCCAGCGACGAGGAGAAGCCCTTCTCGTTCATCTACTTTGGCGACGCCCAGAACGACCTCAAGTCCCTCTGGTCGCGGGTGATCCGGGGGGCCTACTCCGACGCTCCCAAGGCTCGGTTCATCGTCCACGCCGGGGATCTCGTCAACCGGTCCGAGCGGGACGCCGAGTGGGGAGAGTGGTTCTCCGGCGGCGGCTGGGTCAACGCGATGGTCCCCAGCATCCCCACCCCCGGCAACCACGAATATGGCCGCTCCGAAGACGGCCAGCGCCGGCTCTCCCGGCACTGGCGGCCGACCTTCACCCTCCCGGGCCACGGCCCCGAGGGGCTGGAGGAGACGGTCTACTTCATCGATTACCAGGGGGTGCGGATCATCTCCCTGAACTCGAACGAGAAGCAGCGGGAGCAGGCCTCCTGGTTGGAGGGGGTGCTCGCCGACAACCCGAACCGCTGGACGATCGTCACCTTCCACCACCCGATCTACTCCGCCGGCAAGGGCCGGGACAACCCAGCCCTGCGCGACCTCTGGCAGCCGATCTTCGACCAGTACGCCGTCGACCTCGTGCTCCAGGGGCACGACCACTCGTATGGCCGATCGGGCCTGATCGTCGGCGACCAGAACGAACCGACCGGCGCCGTCGTGAGGAACAACGCGGGCACGGTCTATGTCGTCTCGGTCAGCGGTCCGAAGATGTACGACCTGACCGAGAACCAGGAGTGGATGAGGCGGAAGGCCGAGGACACCCAGCTTTATCAGATCATCCGAGTCGACGGCGATCGGCTGAGCTTCGAGGCGAGGACGGCCATCGGGGCGCTGTACGACGCCTTCGATCTGGTCAAGCGGGAGGGGAAGCCCAACGAGTTGATCGAGGGCACTCCCGAACTAGGCGAGCGGCTCCGCCGGCTCCAGGCCGCGGCCGAGGCCGCCGGGGATTGACCCCGGCCCTCGGACGACGACCCGACCCTCGCCTCGGGACGGCCGCGATCGATCGCGGCCGCCCCGGCCCCGATCCGATCCGATCCGATCCGATCCGGGTGAACATCGCCCCTCTTCCGATCCCGACCGAGCCCGCCCCTCGCCGTCCCTCGAGCGGGTCCGGAGGCGACTCACCGCCGCCGCCAGGGGCGGAGGGGAGCGGCGCGGCGGAGGAGGAGAACAGGACGATCGGCGGCGAGGTCGGGGAGGATCAGGCCCACCGCCAGGGCCGCGGCGCCGATGAGGGCGGTGCGGAGCACCCTCGGGCTGGACGGTGCCAGGCCGTCCCGCTCGAGGCCGGGAATCGGCGACGAGGGAGGGATCGCCGGCCCTCCGGTGAGCAGCGGGGTCGAGTTCCCCTGGGACTCGACCGGGAACGCGGGGGGGGGGAGAGGCGGATCCAGCGCGGTCGAGCCGATCGCCGGGCGGCCCCAGGCGACCCGGAGGCCGGCGAGCAGCATGGGAAGGCCTCCTGGCCCGACAACCGGGCGCGTCCCGTCGGGTCGGGAGGCCTCGGGAGCGAGGGGAACCGCCTCGGCCCCGTACCTCGACGCGGGGGGGGCGGGCCAGGCGTCGATCGCCGATAGCTCGTCCGGCTCGCGGCCGTCTTCCCGATCCTCGGATGCGAGGAAGAGCCCCACGACGTCGGCATCGGGGGCGGGGGAGGGGATCACCGTGGGGATGCCCCCCTCTCCCCGGACCTCGGGCCCGGTCGGCAGCAGGCCGCCGACCGGGGCCGCGGCCACGGTGGGCAGGGGACGGGGGGACACATTGCCGAGCCCGTTAGGAACGAATCGGCCAACGCCGAAGGATTCGAGCAAGGTCCCAACCGTCCCCCCCGAGGCGTCGATCGCCGCCGATGAGGTCCCCCGGGCGGAGGACGAGCCGAGGAGGGTCGCCTGGCCGAGCACCATCACGTTGGTCAATTCGCTCCCGAAGGAAACCGGAACCCCGCCGTCGTCCCCCGAGCCGGGCCGACCCGTCCCCGGGGAGAAGGGCGAGAGCGGATCGGACAGGCCTCCCCGCTGGACTTCCAGGCCGTACCGGGCCGATCCCGATTCACTTCCGGAACCGGGAGACTCGATCCCCAGGTAGAGGATCGTCGGGTCGGGCCGAATGAAGGCGAGCATCTGCAAATCCAGCCCGCCGAACTCCGGATCGAGCGCCCAGGAGGAGATGAGATTCCCCCGCTCGTCGCTCAGGAAGACGCGGATCGGGCCGAGGTGACTCGGGTCGGGAGGGCCGTCGAAGAGCCTCCGATAGGAGATCTGGAGCGATCGGGTCGTCGGATCGACCGGCAGGGCGAACAGGTCGAGGTCCCCCCCGGGGGTGATGCGGCCCTCCAGGCGGATTTCCCCCACGGGGGGCAGCATCATCGGGCCGTCCTGGTCGTCAGGGAGCACGATGCCGCCGTCGGCCCAGGGCTCGTCGGGCAGGGCCGCCGTCGGATGCCGCCAGGAGGAGATCCGCCAGGGGAAGCGGGTCGAGATCCGCCAGGGTTCGGGCTGTTTCTCGATGCCGCCGAGCGGCAGGAGGATCGACCCGGCGGGCTTCTCCGGCCCGAGCGGAGGCGAGGGCTCGGAGAGGAGGCCAACCTCGGCGAAGGATTCCAGGACCGGGCCGATCGCCGCCAGGGAGAGCAGGGCTCGCCCTTCGAGGGCCTCGAGCCGGGGGCGTCGTCGCAAGCCGTGCTGCGGGTTCTTGGTGTGTCGGGCGACGCTGTTCACGGGCGAGCCCTCGTTCCCTGGGCCTCTCCGAGCCGGTGTCGGATCGGGTCGCAGCCATCGCCCCAGGCGACTCCCACCTGGCCGGGCCCGCCTGGTTCCCGGACGGGTCGCATCGGGCTGCTCCTCATCCGATCGAATTCCGAGCCATCGAGCCGACAGGATTCCGGCCCCTCCGCCGGCATCGCTCAGCAACGTGCGTGATCGACACCGAAGGAGAGACGCCGGTTCGAGTTCCGGCATTCGATCCGAGCGGCACGAGAATGGAACGGACAAGGGACCGCTCGACGGCGGCTCGAGGGAGGGCTAGAATGGACACCCGTACCGTCCGGGATCATGCCCCAGGCCACAGGACCGGGGGAGCGAGGACGCCTCCGAGGAGGGCGGGATGCCCCGAGACTCGGCCCGACTCCCGAGGACCCGGCCGCGACCTTCCGAGACGGTGGGCGTCCTGCCCGCGATCCGGTCGTCGGCCATCCGCTCGTGGTTCCTCCGGACCTTCCCCGGAGGCCCGACCCCGGCGCAGCGGCTGGCCTGGCCGGCGATCGCCTCGGGGGAGCATGTCCTGCTCGTCTCGCCGACCGGCTCGGGAAAGACGCTGGCCGCCTTCCTGGCGATCCTCGATCGGCTGTTCCGGGAGCTTGAGCAGGGCGGACTCGAGCCGGGGTTGCGCTGCGTCTTCGTGTCTCCGCTGAGGAGCCTCGGCTACGACATCGAGCGGAACCTGCTCGGTCCGCTGGAGGAGATCCGGCGGGACCTGGGGCTCGAGGCCAGCCCGGTGACGATCGGGGTCCGGTCGGGGGACACCTCCGGCCACCTGCGCCGGAAGCTGCGGGAGCGCCCGCCGCACCTGCTGATCACCACGCCGGAAAGCCTCTCGCTGCTGCTGAGCCAGAAGACCTGGGGGAGGATCTGGCAGGGGGTGGAGTACCTGATCGTCGACGAGGTGCACGCCCTGGTCCCGACCAAGCGGGGGGCGGACCTGGCCGTCTCGCTCGAACGCCTCTCGGCCCGATCGGCCCGGGACCCGAGCCGGATCGGGCTCTCGGCGACCTGCCGGCCGCCGGATCCGGCGGCTCGGTTCCTCGTCGGAGCGGGTCGGGAGGCCCGGGTCATCGAGGCTCCCCGGCCGGACGGCGAGCCGGGGCCGGCCATCGAGGTCGACTCGCTGCTCCAACGCGACGAGGAGCCGCATCGGGGGTTGACCTACCGTCGGCTCCTGAGGCGGATCCGGGACGAGGCGGACCGGAACCGGACGACGATCGTCTTCGCCAACACGAGGGCCGTCACCGAGCGGATCACCCACGACCTGAGGGAGCGCCTCGGCTCGGAGGCGGTGGCCGCGCACCACTCGGCACTGGACGCTCGCCGCCGAAGGGCGGTCGAGGCCAGGATGAAGGCGGGGGAGCTGCGGACGGTCGTCTCGAGCACAAGCCTGGAGCTGGGAGTGGACATCGGCACCGCGGACCTGGCGGTGCTGGTCGGCCTGCCGGGCAGCGTCTCTCGGTGCCTGCAGCGGGTGGGAAGGGCCGGGCACCAGGTCGGGGCGAACACCCGAGGCCTGATGCTCGCCGCGACCCCCGCCGAGCTGGCCGGGGCGGCCGTGACGGCCAGGGCGGCGAGGGAGGGAAGGGTCGAGCCGCTCCGGATGGTGTCCCGGCCGCTGGACGTCCTCTGCCAGCAGTTGATCGGCATGGCCTGCGCCGGCGAGTGCTCGGCCGACGAGGCGTTCGCCCTGGTGACCCGGGCCGCTCCCATGGCCGGGCTGTCCCGGGACGAGTTCGAGGCCTGCCTCGACTTCCTGGCCGGAGCGCTGGCCGCCCCTCCGGGCGCCTGGGAGCCCGAGCCGGGAGCGTCGCCAAGATGGACCTCGCCGCGGATCTGGAAAAAAGCCGGCCTGTTCGGGGTGCGCAACTCGAAAATCGTCCGCTGGTTCCGAGCGAACGTCGGGACGATCACGTCGGAGGAGTCGGTCCGGGTCGTCGTCGAGGAGGAGCCAATCGGCACCCTGGAGGGGACTTACGCGGAACGGCTCCAGCAGGGGGACCGATTCGTGCTGGACGGCCGGGCCCTGGAGTTCCTTCGGCTGGACGGCCTGACCGTCCACGCCCGACGGTCCGGAGGCGACCCGAAGCTTCCCCGCTGGACGAGCGACCGCCAGGGGCTCTCCGCCGAACTGGCGAGCGAACTGGCCGCCTTCCGGTACCGGGCCGCGACCTTGCTGGACGAGGGGCCCTCCGCGTTCCGATCGTGGCTGGTTGACTCGTACCGGCTGGAGCCGGAGGCGATCGGCGTGCTGGAGGCTCTGTTCGCGGCGCAGGAGCGGCTGAGCGAGGTCCCAAGGCCGGGGTCGGTGCTCGTGGAGGAGGCGCCGGACGAGCAGGGATATTCCTACACCTTCCATGCACCGCTGGGGCGGTCGGCCTGCGAGGCGGCTGGGCGGGCCGTTTCGGCGAGGCTGGGAAGGCGGTTCGGCCGGGACCTGAGGCTGGTGGTGGCGGACCTGGGCTGGCAGATCCGCCTGCCGGTCGAGGCGAGGTTGGGAGCGGACGACCTCGCCCCCCTGCTCTCCCCCGAGGGGTTCAGCGCGGATGTGCTCGAGGGGGTCGACCGCGGCGACTTGCTGGCGAGGCGCTTCCGGCACGTCGCGGCGACCGCGTTGATGGTTCTCCGCCGCCCGGAAGGGGGCCGGACGAAGGTGGGCGGCCTGCTCTGGGTCAGCCAGCGGCTCTTTCCGCTGGTGCAGGCGGCCTGCCCGGATCATCCCCTGCTGCGGGAGACGAGGCGGGAAGTCCTCGACGACCTGCTCGACGCGACGACGGCGAGGGCCTGGCTGGAATCGAGGCCGGTGGTGCGGTTCCGGTCGCTGGAAGGGCCGTCGCCCTTCGCCGCCGCGTGGATCGACGCGGCGGGACCGGAGCCGATGCGATTCGAGTCTCCCGAGGCGGCGTTGCGGCGGTTCCACGAACGGCTGTTCTCGGGAGACGATGCCTGAGGACGATGGTCCGGCCGGCCGGCCCGGCGGTCAGAACTGGTCCGCGCCGATGACCTCGCCGCCCTTGCGGGTGGCCAGGGCTCGCCAGGTCGCCGGGGTGATGGTGTCGCGGACGAAGCGGACGGAGCCGTCGCCGAGGAGGGCGTTGACGCCGCCGGGGTGCCGGCTCCGGGCGGTCTTCCAGCCGTAGTCGCTGCCCCGGAGGCAGTCGTAGGTCCGGCTGTTGGGCGGAGTGAAGTGGGTGTAGAGCATGCTGCGAAAATCCCCCTGAACCCAGCTCCGGTTGCGGACGCCGGAGTATCGGAAGGGGGAGCGGCAGTCCTCGGGGGTGAGGGGGACGTACTGGTCGATCGGCACGTAGGCCGCCTCGACCTGGACGGTCGCCGGGTCGTCGGCCTCGGGCTTCGGGATCGTGAACCCGCCGGGGCCCAGAAGACTCTCACTCAGAAGCACCGTGTTGCTCGATCCGTCTCGAAGCTCGGCGAGCGTCGTCCCCGAGTTGTAGTAGAACGTGCCGTCCGGCGCGCCGTGGATCGCCGAGCCGCCGTTGCTCGCCCCGGAGCCGGCGCAGGCCATGTAGCTGCCGGGGGCGAACCCAGGGGCCACCTCGCGGGCCTCGTCGCTTGGGCACAGAAGCAAAGCGAGGCGCATGCTGTAGATGGTCGTGTTCTCGGCCGAGTTGGTGGTCAGGCCGATCAGCGGCACGTCGAAGTTCAGGGCGTTATAGGCGGAGGTCTGCTCGAGGAACGGGGTGAGCATGGCGGGCACGGAATACCGGTAATGCTCACCAGGAACCCCGATGCGGACCCAGTAGTTCTCCGGCGGTGCGACGATCGCCCCGAACGGAAAGCGGCCGAGGGTGTCGTGATAGTTGTGCAGCGCGATGCCGAGCTGCTTGAGGTTGCTGGTGCACTGCATCCGCCGGGCCGCCTCGCGCGCGGCCTGAACGGCGGGCAGCAACAGGGCGATCAACACGCCAATGATGGCAATGACCACCAGCAGCTCGATCAGCGTGAACCCTTGACGAGTCCGAGACATGGAAGGCCTCCAAGGTCTGGGGGACCGGTCAGGGCAGAACTTCCAGGGCGACGCTGGCGGTGTACGACTCCAGGTCAAACAACGCACGGTCTTCCAGGGCGGCAGGGAGGGTCTTCTGGGCCCGGATGATCCAGGTGCCGGCGCGGTCAACCCGGATGGTGGCGATGCCGTCGTTGTCGGTCGGGATGGCGAAGCACCAGGCCTGGTCCGGCTTGAAGCCGATGTAGCGGGCGAAAACATCCTGGCGAGCGGCTGGCTTGCCTTGAAAGAGGACTCGAACCCGGAGGTCGGACCCGGCAACCCAGGACTCCGGCCCATCGAGCGGAACGATCTCGAACTCATGACCAAGGACCTTGGTGCTCCCCTCGTGCGCGTCTCCGGAAATAAGCAAGGCCTTGGCGAATTGGTGACTGCGCGCCGAATAGTCAACCGTGCCACCGAGCTTGGCGGCCTCGACCTTCGAACCGGTGGCGTGGCGATGCCCCGTCTCGTCAATGACAAGCGTGTAAATCGAAGGGTGTCGGATGACCTCGGCCGTGTAGAGCCCCTCTTCGTCCACCGTCACCACATTGGCATGGAGCGACGTGCCCTCGGTGCTCAGGTAGTTCACCGAGCCAGAGGGAGTATGCAGGCGATAGTCCTTGATCGTCTCGGCGTCGATCGGCATGTCCACCGGGACGATATGGCCCCAAGACAGATAAACCGTGTCTCGACTGCCCGGCGCCGTGAGCAACTGGCTGGCTAGCACCTTGATCTCGTGACCGCTTGCCCCTCCGGTCGTTCCGATCCAGATGACGGCCGTCGCCACACTCGTCCAACGGCCTCGGTTCGATCGCTTCCGCTCCATCGCAAGACCCTCCCAGAGCGCGAGGAACGCGGTCGGTAAGAAGTATTACAAATTCATAATAAACGCACCACCATCGCTCCACAAGGGCGCACCCGGGGAATTGCGAGGCAGGGCCGGGAATGCTTGCCAAGGGGGGAGTTACGGCGGTAGGCTTGGGCTCGGAGGCGAGTCCGTCCGGGCCGGCCCGAGGGGGCCGGCGGGCCGAGCGACAGGGGGCGGGGCATGTCGAGGGACGGTCCGGCCGCGAGGCCAAACGACGGAGACGAGTTGCGCCTGTTCCTCGACCGGATCCGATCGGGGGATGACGACGCGGCCCGGGAACTGCTCGGCCGGTATGAAGCGGAGGTCCGCCTGGTCGTTCGCCGGCAGTTGCCTCGGCTGCTGCGCTCCCGGTTCGACTCGCTCGACTTCCTGCAAAGCGTCTGGGGGAGTTTCTTCCGCCGGATGCGAGGGGGAGACGGGCCGGCCGACTTCGAGGATTCCCGGCACCTTGTCGCCTTCCTGGCCCGGGCCGCGAAGAACAAGGTGATCGACGAGTACCGCCGCGCCGGTAGCCAGAAGCAGGACATGAGGCGAGAGGAGCCCCTCTGGGTCGACGGGCAGCGCCCCCGGGAGGTGGCCGGCCACGAGGACTCGCCGAGCGAGGTGGCCCAGGCGCACGAGGCCCTGGCCAGGATGCGCGACCTGCTGCCCGAGGAGCGCCGGGAGATCCTGGTCCTGAAGGCCGAGGGGCTCTCCAGCCGGGAGATCGCCGATCGCAAGGGGATCAGCGAGCGGACCGTGCAGCGCGTGATCGAGGACCTCCGACGCCGCCTCGACCTGGACTCACGGCCAGGGGTGGTCCCGGAGGGTGCCGAGCTCCCCTCCTCGGGGGCCCCAGAGGAACCGGATGGTCGCTCGCCCGATCGTCGAGACGAATGACCGAGCCTTCCAGCCCGATCAGCCTGGCGACGACCTCCGGCCGGACCTGGGACGACGCCTCGTCTCCCGCCGCCGCCCGGCTGGCGCGCCGCTTCGAGGACGACTGGCGGCGGTCGCCCCCCCACGGCCGGCCCGACCCGGCCCGATACCTGCCCGACTCCCCCGACCAGCGCCCCGGCGCCTGGCTGGCGCTGCTGAGGGCGGATCTGGGCCTGCGCTGGGAGGCAGGGGACCGCCATCCGGTGGAGCGGTATCTCGAACGATACCCGGACCTGGACGACCAGGTGCTGGTCGGACTGCTGTACGAGGAGTTCTGCCTGCGGGAGGAGGCGGGGGCCGCCCCGGATCCCTCGGAGTTCGATCGGCGATTCCCGGAGCTTGCTCCCCAGTTGCGCCGGGTGCTGGATATCCATGAGTTGATCGGCGGAGCGAACGCGCCGACCCTGGGCTCGCTGGGGGGGACGGTCGACACCGGGGTCGCGCCGAAGACCCGTCGCGAGGGGGAGCCCCGGCCGGACGACCCGGTCGAGTTCCCCGAGGCGGGGGAGACGATCGGCGGCTTCCGGCTGGCCGAGGAGCTGGGCCGAGGGTCGTTCGCCCGGGTCTACCTGGCCCACGAGCGGCTGCTGGCCGATCGCCCGGTGGCGCTGAAGGTGGCCTCGGCCGGGTCGAGGGAGCCGCAGACGCTCGCCCGCCTGCAGCACACGCATATCGTCCCGGTGCACAGCTACCGGGTCGACCCGGTGACGGGGCTGCACCTGCTCTGCATGCCGTTCTTCGGCCGGACGACGCTGGCCGCCGTGCTGGCCGACCCGGCGACCGCGACGGCTCGCTCCGGGGCCGAGCTGCTGGAGGTGCTCGACCGGCTGGAGCCCCCCCCTCCCGGGGCTCCCCGGGGCGAGACGGCCGCCCGGAGGGCGCTGGCCGCTCGGTCCTTCTCGGGGGGGATCGCCTGGTGGGGAGCCCGCCTGGCCGAGGCCCTGCAGCACGCTCACGACCGCGGGGTGCTGCACCGAGACGTGAAGCCGACCAACGTGCTGGTGACGGCCGACGGCCTGCCGATGCTGCTGGACTTCAACCTGGCGCTGGGACCGATGCTCGACGGCCCCGACGACGAGCCGGCGAAGCTCGGCGGCACGATCGCCTACATGGCCCCCGAGCACATCGAGGCCCTGGCCGACGGCGTGGACACCGGCGTCGACGCCAGGGCCGACGTGTTCGCCCTGGGGGTGGTCCTGTTCGAGGCGATCGCCGGCACCCGGCCCTTCCCCGTGGTGAAGCAGGCGCGATCGGTTCCCGAGGCGCTGCTGATGACCGCCCAGCAGCGCCGGGAGGGGGCACCTCCGCTGCTCCGGGGGGGGCGGCCGATCTCTCCGGCGCTGGAGGCGGTCATCCGCCGGAGCCTGGAACCGGACCCGGAGCGCCGCTACCAATCGGCCGCCGAGCTGGCCGCCGACCTCCAGGCGGTGGCCGACGACGGGCCGCTCCGCGTCGCCCTCGAGCCGCTGGGGAGCCGCTCGGTGCGCTGGGCCCGCCGCCATCGCCTTCGGTTCGCGGTGGCGGCCCCGTTCGTGGTGGCGGCGGCGGTGGCGATCGAGGCGATCCACCAGGCGCAGGTCAACCGGATGGCGGCCGAGGACGAGGTCGAGCGCTCCATCGGCCAGGCGGATCTGTTGCAGCAGCAGGGGAAGCTCAACGAGGCGATCCAGATCTACCAGCGCGCCGCCGAGGACGCCTCGCGCTATCCGTCCCTCTCGGGGCTGGCCCGGCAAGCCTCGGATCGCAAGAAGCGGGCCCAGTATACCCGGTATCTCTCCTCGTGCGCCGACGAGCTGTTCGACCAGGCCGATCGGCTGCGCTACCGCCTCTTCGGGTTCGTCGCCCCCGAATGGCCGCTGGAGGAGGACCTTCGGGAGGTGCTGCGCGACTTCCGCGTCTTCGAGGACGTGGACTGGGCCTCTCGCCCGGACATCGCCCTGCTGAGGCCGGAGCAGCGCGGCCGGCTGCTGGACGAGGTGCCGGAGCTGCTGTTCCTTCGGGCGATTCACCAGTGGCTCTCGGGAAGGCCCCGGCCGGCGCTGGCGAACGAGGTGGCCGACCTGCGCGACCGGGCCGTGCGGGCCATGCCGCTCGACGACCCAAGACGGGCCCCCTGGGATCGGCTGGCTCGGGAGGTCGGCGTCGAGGCCCCGGCCGTCTCCCCTTCCTCGGCAGCGAGGAGATCGGGGGGGAACGCCTCGATGCGGGGGGCCGACGCGGCCTTCCTGTGGGGAATCGCCTTCGCCGCCCGGTTCCAGGGGACCGAGGATCCGGCCGACGCCGACCTCGCCCGGGCCTGGCTGGAGCGGGCCAGCCGACATCGGCCTGATTCCTACTGGCCGAGGTTCTACCTGGCGACCTTCTCCCTGGAGATGGGACGCACCGGCGAGGCGCTGCGGCACGCCGACGCGGCCGTGGCCCTGAAGCCGACCTCCGCCTGGGCCCGGTTCAACCGGGCGATAGCCCTCTGGGAGTCGGGCAACTCGGTCGAGGCCGAGGACGACCTGAGAGCCGCGGCCGAGCTGGTCAGCGCGGGCGACCTGGATCACCTGGGGGAGCGTATCGAGCTGAATCTGGGCCTCCTGCGCTTCGAGCGGGGGGATCGCGAGGCGGCCCGAGCGCACTTCCGAAGGCTCCTCGGCGAGGCGCCGATCGGGACCATGATCGGCGGGATCGGGGCCCGGGGGCTGGTGGGCCCGACGGTCGCGACCGGCTCGGGGCTGGGGGGGCCGGTCGCCGAGCTGGTCGCCCGGGCGGCGACCTCGGCCGCCAACGGCTCGCCGTTCGCCCGAGCCGCGAAACTCAACCTCGCCCGGCTCGACCACGAGCAGGGGAGGGCCGACCTGGCCCTGCTGGCCTACAGCGACCTGCTGTTCGAGCAGCCCGGCCACCGCGAGGCTCGGCTCGGCCGGGCGCTGCTCCGGCTCGGCCTCGGCGACGCCGAGGGGGCGCTGGCCGACTCGGCGGTGCTGGCCCGATCCGATCGCCTCGGCCTCGTCGGCCCCGGGGGCAGGCCCCGGCCCCCGGACCCGGTCGCACTGGCCGAGTCCACCGAGCTGCACGCCCGCTGTCTGCTGGAACTGGGCCGGGCCGAGGCGTCCCGTCGCGAGGCGGAGGAGGCGAACCGGATCTCCCCGGCGCCGTCCCGGGCCCGGCTGGAGCTGCGGGCGACCCTTGCGACCCGCCCCGGCGCATCGCTCCGCCTGGACGACCCGAGGGTGATCGACCTGCTGCCCAACCCCGGCCCCGCCCTGGCGGCCGACCTGAGGGCCGCCGCCGAGGCCCTGGCAGAGCCTCCCGCCGGACCGGAGCCCTCCCCCGTCCCCCGTCGTCTGACCCGGGCCGTCCTGCTCGCCTGCCTGGGAGACGCCTCGGAGGCGATCGACGAGGCGACCGAGGCGGTGCTCGGCGCGCCCGACTCGGCCCATCCCCGCCTGGTCCGGGCCCGCATCCGGCACCGGATGGGGGAACTCGACGGGGCGCTGGCGGACCTCGACGCCGCCCTGGCCCTGCACCCCGACGACGAGGAGTCGCTGACCCTCCGCGGCCTGATCCTCGCCGAACGGGGCCGCCCCCCGGCCGCGCTGGCCGACCTGGACCGCGCCCGGGCCCTGGGCCGGGACGACGCCGACGTGCACCGCGGCCGGGCCGTCGCCCTGGCCGCCCTCGGCCGCCTTGACGCCGCCCTGGCCGAGGCGTCAACGGCCCTGGCCCGAGACCCGCACGACCCGACGCTCGCCCTCCTCCGCGCTCGCCTTCTCCTCCGGGCGGGCCGGGCCGACGAGGCGAGGGCCGACCTGGAGCTGGCCCGCTCCTGGTCGGTCGACCGACCGGAGCTCAAGGCGGTCGTCTCCCTCTGGCGCCGGGCCCTGTCCTCCGCCGGTTCCGGCCGAGGGGGATCGGCGAACACGGCCCGGGCGTCGGGGTCCCGTCGGGCCGGATCGGCGAACCGATCGGCGGCGACCGAATAGCCGATCCCGGCGGCCTGGCGGTCGCGCTCCCGGCCGTCCGAGACTCGACGCCGAGCACTCGACCCGCTCTCCCTCAACGTCCGGCCGTCCTCCCCGAAACCGGAGAGCCGCCCGGAAGGAGGCTCCCGTCCCGGTTCCGGGAGACGATCGGGTTACGCTCCCAGGGCGTCCTTGAGTCGCTGGAACTCGTCGCGAAGAGTGTCCAGCGCGGATCGAAGCGTCTTGATCTCCGCTCGAAGCTCAGCGAGTTCGTCCGAGATCCCGGCGTCGGCCGGTTCCCGGGAGGGGCCGGACACGCATGGGCGGGGCTCCTCGATGCCGGCGGCCTGGGCGTGGGCGGCCTTCTGGCGCTCCCGTTCCAACTCCTCGGGGGGGTAGAGGCCGTGGGTCACCACGACGCCCCGCTTCTGGCCCGGGGGGGAAAGGAAGACGACCAGGTCGCGATCGGCCAGGGAGTGAAGCACCTCCATCAGTTCGTCGAGGTCGCGCAGGGCGTTGGGGCCGGTGCCGTCTTGCACCATCCGGGCGGCCCGGCCGCGAAGCTCGCCGACGGTCTGGGAGCCTCGGAGCAGCAGCTCGGCGAGCACGGCCATGGCGACGGGCTGGTTCTTCAGGTCGAGCCACTCGTAGAGGTTGTGACGCCACTTCTCGACCCGACCGCTGCCGGAGACGAGGATGGCGGCCCCTTTTCTCTGAAGGCCAAGCAGGGTGTCCTCGATGTCGACGGCGTCGTAGGAGGAAACCGGGTCGCGGTTGGACTTCTGGTTGCAGCCGGTGACCAGGGCGGTGACGGACATGGGGTAGGCGTCGGGGGTGGTCTTCTGCTTCTCGACCAGCACTCCCAGGACCCGCCGTTCCCGGGCCGAGAGGGGACTCCATTGCCGATGGGGGTTCGCGTCGCTCATCGTTCGCCTCGGGCCGACCGCGTCGGGGGGGATCGGGCCATTCTCTCGTCCCCCTCCCGATCGGGCAATGGCGAGACGGCCGATCGGCCAGGCCGGGCGATCGGGGACGATCCGGGAGGCGAGCCGACCGGGGCCCTGGATTCCAGCGGCCGGCGCTCCGCCGGTCCGCCCCCCGAGGCGATCGAAACGGGGCCCTCCTCCGTTCTCAACGGATCGCGGTCGCGAGGGAGGCTGGGGAGTGATAAACTGGAATGGTTGGCATCCGCGAATCGGCGCCGACCCCCGCCGGCCTCCGCCCGGCCGGGGTCGGGGGCCTGCGGTCGCACCGCGACATCCCAGGACAAAGATGGGGGGAAGCCATGGCCCGCCGACGGACCGCCGAGGCCCTCCCGAACCGAGTCGGCGACCTGCCGGTCGTCGAACGGACGCTGCCCAACGGGTTGCGGGCGCTGGTCCTGCCCCGCCCCCGGGCGGCGGTGGTGGTCTGTGACCTGTTTTACCCGGTCGGCTCGGTCGACGAGCCTCCGGGAAAGACCGGGCTGGCGCACTTCGTCGAGCACATGCTGTTCAAGGGAACGAAGCGGTTCCCCAAGGGGCAGCTCGACCGCCTGACGTTCGTCTCCGCCGGCGAGGTCAACGCCGAGACGGACGAGGACTGCACCCATTACTGGTTCCGATTCCCTCGGGACCGCTGGGAGCTGGCCCTCGACCTGGAGGCCGACCGGATGCGCGGCGCCCTGTTCGACCCGATCGAGGTCGAGGCCGAGCGCCGGGTGATCGAGGAGGAGCGCGCCCGAGAACTGGACTCCCCCGCCGGGAGGCTCGACGAGCAGTTCCTGCTCCAATCGTACCGATCGCACCCGTACCGCAACCCGATCCTCGGCTGGCCGGACGACCTGGCGGACATCACCGCAAGCGACCTCCGCTCCTTCTACGACCGCCACTACCGGCCCGACGGCGCCGTGCTCGTGCTGGCCGGCGACCTGGACCCGGAGCCGACGCTGGACGCGGTCTCCTCCCGGTTCGGGTCGATCCCCGCCGGCCGCCCCCGGCGCCCGAAGGGGCCGGCGGGAGAGCCTCCGCAGCGCGAGCGTCGCCGCTTCGAGCTGGTCGAGCCCGACGCGATCGCCCGGGGGGTGATCGGCTGGCACACCGTGCCGAGAGGGCACGCCGACGCGCCGGCCCTGGGGGTGACGGCCGACCTGCTGACGTGCGGCCGACGCTCCCGGCTCTGGGACGCCCTGGTCGAGCGCGGCCGGCTGGCGACGTACGTCGACGCCGGGCACGACCCGGCCCACCTGGCCGGGCAGCTCATTCTCCAGGTTGAGGCGGTGCCGGGCGTCGACCCGAGGAGGATCGAGGACCGCATCCGGGAAGAGGTCGACCGGCTAGCCGCCGAGGGGCCGACCCCCGAGGAGCTGCTCCGATCCCGGAGACGCCTCGAAGCCGCCTGGCGATGGCAGCAGGACGACCTGCCCGGGCTGGCCGGGGGCCTGGGGATCACCTCGCTCTGGGGACGCTGGACCGACTGGCCGGAGGCGCACCGGGCCGCGCTGGACGTCTCGGCTGACGACGTGAGGAGGGTCGCCTCCTCGTATCTCAGCCTCGAGGGCGAGACGGTCGGCTGGTCATTGCCGAGGGCCGGCCGGGCGGAGATCGTGCTGATGCCGTCGGTGGCGCCAAGCCCCCCGGGCCTCTCGTCGGCGAGGTCGGCCGCGGCCTCCGTCGCGGCGGCGCCGGCGTCGCTGATCACCTCGGCACCCACCCTGCCGGACTACCGGCCGAGGTCCCGGGTGCTAAGCAACGGCCTTCGGGTCATCACCGAGCGGCACCCCGGCTCCGGGGTGGTGGCGCTGGAGCTGGCGATCGACGCCGACTCGACGCGGGAGTCCGTCCCCGGGGCCGCCTACCTGACCGGCCGATTGCTGGAGGAGGGAACGGCGAGCCGATCGGCCGAGGAGATCGCCGAGGCGGTGGAGGACGTCGGTGGAGTGCTCGACGCGGGGTCGACCGGGGCGTCGCTGCAGATCCGAGCGGAGGATCTGGCCCTGGGAGTGGAGGTGCTGGCCGACCTGGTCCGGTGGCCGACCTTCCCCGAGGACGCCGTCTCCTGGGCCCGCCGCCGCATCATCGCCGAGCTGCGCGGGGATCGGGACGACCCGGCCTTCCGAGCCGACCTGCTCTTCCGGGGGCTCGTCTACGGCGACCACCCGTATGCGAGGGATCCTCGGGGCACTCCCCGACAGCTCTCGAGCCTCACCCGGGAAGACGTCGTCACCCACCACCGCCGGCTCTTCGCCCCGGATCACGCGGTCTTCGTGGCCGTGGGGGACTTCGAGCCGAGGTCGCTCGGCGCCCTGCTGGCGAGGCACTTCGGCGGCTGGGAGCCGTCGCGATCGCCGCTGCCCCCGGTCCCAAGCCCGAGGCGGTCGACCCGCCCTCGGACGAGACGGGTCGACCGGCCGGGGGAGCAGGTCCACCTGATGATCGGCCACCTCGGTATCGAGCGGCTGCACCCGGACTTCGAGGCCCTGGCGGTACTCGACCACATCTTCGGGGCCGGGCCGGGGTTCACCGACCGCCTCAGCGCCTCGCTCCGAGACGAGCTCGGCCTGGCCTACAGCGTCTCCGGCGGCATGACCGACTCGGCCGACCGGGCGTCGGGGATGTTCCGCGTGTATGTCGGCACCGGGCCGGACGAGGCCGATCTGGCCGCCGCCGCCGTGCTCGACCAGATCTGGGCCCTGCACCGCGGGGAGTTCGGCGACGCCGAGGTCGAGCAGGCCATCCAGTACCTCCGGGGGTCCTGGGTCTTCGACTACCAGACGGTCGGCCAGCGCTGCGAACGGCTCGTCGATTTGGCCTACTACGGCCTGCCGCTGGACGACCCGATCCGGATGCCCGACCGCCTCGCCCGGCTCACCCCCGCCGACGTCCGCCGGGTCGCCCGCCGGCACATCGATCCGACGGCGCTGGTCCGGGTGACCTACGGCCCGCTCCGAGGCCGGGGACGCGGCCGAGGCCGGTCGGCCCGCCCCGAGTGCGCCTGACGGGATCCCGGTCCCCCGTCCTCGGACCCGGACCCGGACCCGGCCGGGATCACCTCAAGGTGTGGTGACCTCGACAAGTTCAATGGTGACGACCGTGTTCGTCGCCTCGACCGTCGTGACCGCCTTCAGCAGCCGGCCGGGCACGTCGTCGGCAATCCAGGTCCGGGTCATCGAGGGACCGGCCTCGGTCTGGCCCGAGGCGTCGTACCAGGACGCCTCGAAGGTCCGGCCGGCCAGTTCGATCGTCTCCTCTCCGCTGGCGATGGCGTCGGACGGCTTGCCGATGTCCTCCTTGCTCTTGCCCGAGGGCAGGGGGAACCAGCGCCGGTGCCGGATGAGCTGGGTCCCCTCCTGGCTGGTCCCCTTGGCGTCGGAGCCCAGGAAGGTCTGCTCGACCACCGCCTGCTTCTCGTCGACGGAGAGCAGCGTCTGCGAGGTCAGCGCCTCCACCTTCTGGCCGCCGGACTCGGTCACCGTCCTCAAGGTGATCTTCGTCCCAACGGGAACCCGGGCCCAACTCGAGTAGAGCGGGGCCTCGACCATCTGCCGGGCGAGGGCGGGGGAGGAGGAGACGGCAACCGCGATCGTGCAGGAGGCCAGCGGGAGGAGGAGTCGCATCGGCGGGGCTCCGGTGGTCGAGGTCGGCGGGAGGGGGTCGGATCGACAGGGCAAGAAACGATAACAGCCCCACCCGTGGATCGCCAAGAAACTTCAAGGGGAATTCACAATGTGACGGTGACGGCGTCCGGCCCGCCTTCTCTGAAAAACGACAACATACGCACTCATGTCCTTGTCCCTGGTCCTGATTCATGGCGTTTTCATCGCACCGACATACGGCCGCCAAGCTCGACGGGTACAGTGCCGAGGCGGTTTACCCACCCCGGTTGTGTTTCTCAACCCCGGTAGTGCCCACCGATCGGAGAGACGAACGTGCCCTCCCCCATCCGGCCCGCGCACCGACGCGCGGCGTTCACGCTGATCGAGCTGCTGGTCGTCATCGCGATCATCGGCGTGCTCATCGCCCTGCTGCTCCCCGCGGTCCAGAGCGCCCGGGAGGCCGCCCGGCGCGCCCAGTGCACCAACAACCTGAAGCAGATCGGCCTGGCCTTCATGAACTTCGAGAGCGCCAACGGCCATCTGCCCCAGGGCCCGCACGACGGCCACCCTCAGGCCGTGGACGCCAGCGGCAATCCGTCCCCCAGCGGCTACAACTACGACGAGAATCCCCCGAGCTACGGCGGCACCACCTGCTGCAACGCCGCCCACCCGGACGGCTGGAACCACTTCTTCCGCATCCTGCCGTACATGGAGCAGCAACAGGTCTACAACCTGGCCAACTTCGACCTCCCCCCCATCTGGCCGACCGGAAGCCGCCCGAGCGGCTACAACAACGGCGAGAATGATGTCGCCCGAGTGGCCATCCCCACCTACACCTGCCCGACCCGACGCGCGATCGAGCCCTACGGCTCGAGCCTGATGTACCGCAACGACTACGCCGGCTGCGCGGGGTTCTTCCAGGGCCTGTCCTACGAATGCAGCACCAGTGAGGAGAACCCCCGCTTCCTCCCTCCGCCGCCCAACGGCCTGGGGCCGGTCGCCGACGAGCGAGCGAACCCGAACAAGGGGAACACCGGCGGCCGCAAGGGGGCGATCGTCTGGAGCGGCCAGGGCTGGACCCGCAAGCTGTCCGACTTCCGCGATGGCACCTCGAACTCGATCCTGGTCTCCGAGAAGAGCCTGCCCGACTCGCGCCACGGCTCCGACGGCGGCGACAACGAGCGCTGGAACAACTCCGGCTGGGACGAGGACTGCATCCGCTGGCACTTCGTCCCCGTGCCCGACTCGCAGGCCCCGGCCCTGAACGGTTTCTGCTCGGATCCGGCCGGCGGCAACACCGGCAGCACCCTCTGGCGGCGGATGTTCGGCTCCTCGCACCCCGGTGGCCTGAACTGCCTGCTCGGCGATGGCTCGGTCCGCTTCATCAAGTTCACCATCGACCCGTCGACCTTCCGCCGCCTGGCGGTGATCGACGACAACGAGCCGATGAGCGCCGACCAGTTCTGACCCCAGGCCCGACCGAACCCGACAGCACCCTCGAGGGATCCGAGATGCGAACGATCGTGCAGTCCGCCCTGCTCCTGGGCGTCGTTGCCCTGGCCGGATGCGGCGGCGCCGGCGAGCCGACAACCGACCCGGCCGACCTGAAGCCGCTCAGCGACGAGCAGCTCCAGCAGATCGCCGCCGAAGACGCGGCGATCGAGGAGGAGGAGTCGACCGGAGGGGGAATGATCCCCCAGAAGTGACCGGGCTTCGACGACCAGACGCTCCGGGCCGGCATCGGTCGATCGACCGGTGCCGGCCCGATGTCATTGACCGACCGCCGAACCGAACGCCCTGCCCCGGGCGGTCAGCGGGAGGAATCGATGTCGACATTCCCCTCGACGCTCGCCCGTTCGACCTCGCCGACGATCGCGGCCGGGCCCCCCGAGACGAGGTTCCCCCGGATCGCCACTCCGGAAGACCGCCCTCGCAGGCGGATCGCCTCCACCATGGACGGCTCCGCTCGCCGGTCGATGAGCGTGCAGCCCTCGACGATCGCCCCCCGGACGTCCCTCAGCTCCACCGCCCGGGAGGTCGGGTCGAGCACCTGGCAGTGGGCGATGGTGACCGCCTCGGAGTCGGCGACGGCAATCGCCGCCCCAGCATCGGGCCGGCCGGCTCGGACTCCTTCGAGGATCAGGCCGGTCATCGTCACTCCCGAGCAGCGCCGGACGACGATGCCGTCTCGGAAGGTGCCGCGATAGTCCGGGTTGTGGTCGATCGTGTTCGACCCCAGGGCGATGATCCGGCAGCCGTCCAGGTCGATCGAATGCCGATCGGCCGAGGCGAAGGAGTTGCCGGTGACCGTGACGCCCCGACAGCGGCGGAGCCAGAGGTTGCGGTCCTGGCTCTGGAGGATGTTGCCGACGATCGTCCAGAGGCCGGCCCCGGCGGCATCGTCGCGCTCGGGTCCCTCGATGCGAACGTTCGCCCCGTTCGGGCTGGGTTTGGCCTGGATCGTGTTCGAGGCGATGGTGCCCTCGCGGACGGTCCCCTCGCGGGCGTCGATCCAGACGTCGGCCGAGTCGGGGTCGCCCTCGGTGTCGGCGTCGTTGTACTCGATGTCGTTGCCGGTGATCTGGAGGTTGCGGACCTCGCTGCGGGCGATCTTGATGCCGGCATGACGCTGATAGCTGATGTGGCAGCCGACGATGATCGCCTGGTGCAGGTTCACGCCGTCGAAGTAGACCCCGATGGCGGGCCCCCGGCCGTCGTAGATATGGCAGGCGTCGATGAGGACGTTGCGGTTCCGCTCGGTCAGATGAACGCCGATGAGGCACTGGCGGATGAGCACGCCGTGAAGCGAGGCCTGGACCGTTCCGGTCAGCTCGAGGCCGACCGCCTGGTCGTGCTCACCGAAGATCTCGATGCCCGAAACCGTCGGCAGGCGCTCCCGGCCCACGACCGAGGGGCTTTGCGATCCCGGATCGGCCGACCCCTGGTGCGAGCCGACCACACGGAACGCCGGCCCGGCGCCTCGCATGACGACCCGGGCGGTGCCGTCGCCTCGGAGGGCCAACCGCCCGAGCCGGGCCAGGTCGACCTCCACGGTGCCGGTCAGCAGATAGGAGCCGCGGTCGAAGAAGAGGGTGCCGTCCCCTGCCTCGGCGGCGTGGCGGATGGCCTGGGTGTCATCGGTGGTGCCGTCGCCAACGGCGCCGAAGTCTCGGACGGATGCCATGCGGTGCGCTCCTGCTCACTCCCCGGTGACTCGGCCAAGGCCGAACTGGTCGCCGGCCCGGACGGGCTCGTCCCCCTCGAACTGGATCTCGACGAGCTTCTCGCTCATGACGGGACGCCCCTCCTCATCGGTCAGGCGGGCGATGATCGTTCGAGAGGCAACGTCGATCACGTCTCCGGTCGAGGGCCAGGCGATCGTCCCATCGAGGCTGAAGGTGATCCAGCCAGGCTCGTCCCGGACGGCGATGCTCTCAACCTGCGTCGGGGGAAAGGTCGTGTTGTCGAAGATGTGGACCCGCTGATTGGTGGCGTCGACCACCCAGACCTCCGACTCATCCGGCGTCAGGCCGATGCCGTGGCTGGGGCAGCCGTGGCGCTTGACCGGCCCCTTCTCGAAGCCCTGGACCTCGACCCGGGCGAGCTTCTCGCCGGTGGTGAGGTCGCCGATCTCAAAGCCAAGAAGATCATTCACACAGACATAACACCGTGTTTGCCTACCGTTGACCGTGAACGGGCGGATCGAGCCGGCGAAGGGGCCGACGGTCTTCGAGACGGTGTGCGAGGAAGTGTCGGCCACCGTCAGCAGGGGCGATCGCAGCCCGGCGAGGTAGGCGAACGAGCCGTCGAGGCCGTACACGGTGTTGTGGGCGCCCGAGTTGGGGACGATCCTGGCGATGACCTCGCCGGACATCGCGTCGACAACGTGCCAGTGCTCCTTCTCGAACGAGGGAAGGTAGATGGTGCTCCCGTCCGGCGAGAGGGCCATGCGGTCGCAGCCTCCCTCGTAGGGAAGCTCCCAGAGAAGCTGGTCCGTCTTCAGATCCAGGCACATGAGCGTCTTGATCGTGCTGATATAAATCCGATCCGTCTCGGCGCTGGCGCAGATCCCCTTGACGTTGATCGGCGTCCCATCGTCGTCGAGGCCGCCGATCGGAATGCGCCGGACGAACCTGTGCCCGTCGTCGATGTCGAAGACGAGCAGGCCGTGGCCGCCGTATGCCAGGTCGTTGCGGATGCCGGGCGAGGCGACGTAGAGCAGGCGGCGGGGGCCTTCGGCGCCGGGAGAGGAGGAGGCGAGGGCGGCGACGAGGACAAGTCCCAGCAGCAGGGCGAGGCGCATGGGGCGACGCATGGGAGCCTCCGATGATCGGCAGGAGAGGGCGACTCCAACGGTTCGCCAGGCTACAAGGGGCGAGGCGGAGGGGCAACGAGCTGGGAGGGCGGGGCGACCTCCCCTCCTCGTCGTCTCGGAGGACGCCGGGAGCCGAGGGCCGCCGAGGAGCAGGGCGGCAAAGCATCGGCCTCGCCATCGGGTCGATTCCCCGCTCGCCTCCTCGAGCGTCGGTCCCACGCTCCCGGATCTCGCCTTGCCGAGATGGCGGGGGTGGGTATCCTTCGGGGCCAGATCCCGAGCCGGGGCTCCTTGAGGGGACGCCGGCCGGGGCTTCGCCCGCTTCGGGGAATCCGCCCGGGAGTCTTGGAAGATGATCGCGACGAACCGACTCGACGCCGCCCGACGACGACTCGCGCCGATCGGCCTGGCCGGCGGGATGGCGACCTCCCTGCTGCTGGCCGGCTGCGGCTCGGGGGCCGATGACTCGGCCGTGACCGGGCTCCCGGGGGGGGAATCCCGCGCCGAGCCGACGGCCTCGGCGACTCAGGAATTCGACAAGGCGACCGGGAGCGGCCCGCGAACGGCCGCCAACTCGCCCTGGGAGGTTGCCGGCTCGGAACACTCGCCCGCCCCGGCGCCGTTCCGGCTCGACGGAGAGGTGGACACGGCCGGATTCGAGACGCTGACGCCCCCTCCCCTGCCCGAGATCCCCATGCTGCCCGACCCGGCCGAACTGGCCCCGGGCCTGAAGGCGGACGTGGAGCAGGCGGCCGGCGAGGTGGTCGGCGGCGCCCGGCAGGCGTTCGACGGCATCGCCGCCGAGGCGACCGGAGCGGCCTCGGGGCTCCGAGCAAACGTGGACCAGACCGTCGGTGAGGTCCGCTCCGGCGTCCGGGAGACGCTCGACGAGGTCAAGGGAGGCGCCCTGGACATCGCCGGTGAGGTGCGGGGAGAGGTCGAGTCCGCCATCGGAGAGGCCCGGGGCGGCGTCGAGGCGACGATCGGCGAAGTCCAGGGCGGCGTCCGTCAGGCGACGGACGTCGTGAAGGGCCAGGTCGACGAGGTGATCGAGGGGGCCAAGCAAGAGGTCCGCCAGGCGGCCGGGCAGGTCAAGGGCCGCGTGGCCAGCGAGGCCCAGAAGGCCAAGGACGAGCTGAAGCGGTCGGCCCGGGAGCTGACCGGCCAGTTCTTCGAGGGCCTGCTTGGTCCCGGAGACGTCCCTCCTCCCCGTCCCGAGCCGGCCCCCGCCCCGGCCCCGGCCCCGGCCCCCTCCCCGGCCCCGCCGCAGGGTTGATCGGGAAGGCCCGGTCGGCCTCCGACCCTCCTTCGCGAGGGGCCGGGCCCTCGTCGGCCTCGCCCCCATCATCCCGGGGATCGGCAGGGATCGGCCGATCCCCTTGATCGATCTCATGCGATGCCCCTGAGGGTCGCCGTCCGACCACCCTGGATTGGACTGGACTGGACGGCCGGTCGGCCTTCGTCCGCGTCTCTTCCCCAAGGAGCCGAAGCGTGCCGAGTTCGTCCGGATCACCCCGACCGGAGGGGAGGCGTCGCCGAAGGTGGGTCGCGGGAGCCGTGGCGGCCGCCATCGCGGCTGTCGGGCTCTTGGTGGCGTTCCTGCCGGCGCTGATCGGCCTGGGCCCAGTGCGCCAGGCGATCGTGGCGCAGGTCAATCGCATGTACGCGCCGACGACCATTGAACTCTCGGGCGTCGCCGCCTCGTGGACCGGCCCGGTCCTCCTGGAGGGCGTCGTCCTGCGAGACGGCAACGGCAAGGCGGTCGTCTCCAGCCCCAGCGCGACGCTCGACCGCTCCCTCTGGGATCTGATCACCCGGCGGCCCGACTACGGGACCCTGACGCTGCATAAGGCAACGGTCGACATCGAGCGAAGGGCCGACGGGTCGATCGACCTGGCCGAGGCCCTCGCCCCGATCCTCGAGGGAGACGACGAGCAGGACGACGGCGGCCCCGAAACCCGGTTCACCCTGGCGATCGAGGCCGGCTCGCTCTCGCTGTCCAGCCCGGAGCTGGCCCGCCCGATCTCGGCCGACCGCCTGGAGATGACGCTCCACTGCGTGCCAGCCCCGCTGCGCTGGGAGATCGCGCTGGCGAATCCGGGAGGGCAGACCCTCGACGTATCCGGCCATTATGATTCGACCGCTCCCGAGGCGACCGAGGTGGTCGTCTCGATCGCCGGCTCCGGCTGGCCGCTGGCGGTCGAGCAGGCGGGAGTGATCGCCGAGGGGGTCTTCGGCGGAGAGGTGGCGGTGCGGATGGTCGGGGAGTCGGTGGCCCTGGCCGGCGAGGCGGTGCTGACCGAGGTGTCGGCCGGCGGCCCGACCCTGAAGGGGGACCGGCCAGCGTTCGATCGGGTCGAGGCGTCCTGGGACGTCGAGCTGGCCGGGGACGGCATCGCCGTGCGGCGGCTGGCCCTCGAGGCCCCGGTCGCCTCCGTCGGCCAGGCCCCCGACTCGGGGGAGGGCCAGGCCCGATGGCGGGCCCGGATCGACCTGGCCGGGCTGGCCAGGCAGTTGCCCAACACGATCGCCCTGCGGGAGGGAATGACCCTGGAGCGGGGATCGGCCGACGTCGACGCGATCGTCGGGCCGACCGAGGAGGACGGGGCCTCGCCGGTGGTCGTCACCGCCCGGCTGGCGGATCTCGTCGCCCGCAACGGCGGCCGAGTCGTGGCGATGGCCGCGCCGGTCACGCTCTCGGCCCGGATCCGGCAGCGGGAGGGATCGGTGGTCGCGGTGGAATCGGCGGAGCTCTCCTCGTCGTTCCTAAAAGCGGAGGGGTCGGGAGACCTGGACCGGGGGGTCACCCTCAACGGTATGCTGGACCTGGCCGCGCTCGACCGCCAGTTGCGCGACTGGGTCGACCTCGGCGAGGTCGCCCTCGCCGGCTCCGCCCGCTTCGGCGGCGACTTCAAGAGAGACGGGGAGAACGCGGCGTTCACGACCCGGCTGGCGATCGAGGCCCAGGGACTCCGCATCGCCGGCCTGACCTCGGAGCCGATCTCCCAGGACTCGGCCCGCTTCGATCTGATCGTGCAGGGGCCGGCCACTCCTGCCGGCCTGCCCGGCGGGTGGTCCCGGGTGCACGTGGCGGCGCGGTCGGAGGGGCTCGACGCGGTGGTCGACGTGGCCCCCGACGCCGATGCCTTCGCCCTCGACGGCCGCATCACCCTGCCCAGGACGGCCCCGGGCCCAGACGAACCGGCCGTCGCGCCGGTCCGCCTGGCCTTCGATGCGACCTACCGACCCGCCAACGACCGCCTCGACCTGGCGGCGCTGGAGGTGGCGCACGAGCTGGGCCGCCTGAGGGGGTCGGGGACGATCGAGGGGCTCTCGTCCTCCCGGGTCGCGGACCTGAGCGGGACGGTGGAGCCGGACTGGGAGCAGATCCGAGCCCTGATCGCCCAATCGACGGAGCCGCAGGCGACGATCTCGGGCAACCCCAGCCCCTTCCGCCTGGCCGGGCCGCTCTCGGGGGACTCGACGGCCGCGATCCTCTCGGGCATCGACGCCGAATTGGGCGTGGATGTGACCGGAGCGGTCGTCTTCGGCATGAGCCTGGGGCCGGCGCCGGTGGTCGTCCGCTGCGTGAAGGGAGACCTCCAGATCTCTCCGATCGACTCGACGCTCAATGGCGGCCGGGTGGTGCTGAGGCCCGACGTGCTGCTGGGGGAAGACGGGGCGATGACCCTGACCCTGGCCGACGGCTCGGGACTGGACCAGGTGGAGATCACCGACGACGTCTCCCGACGGGTGCTGGCGTATATCGCCCCGGTGCTCCGAGAGGCGACGGAGGTGAACGGCCGGCTCTCGGCCCGCATCTCCCGGCTGATCGTGCCGATCGTCGGGCCGGCGTCGGAGAGAGACGGCGGGGCCCCGATCGACCTGGCGGCCCGGGTCGCCTTCCACCAGGTGACGTACGGGCCGGGGCCGATGATGCAGAACATCCTCGGCCTGATGGGGATGGCGCCGCGGCAGGTGCCGAAGCTGACGATCGACCAGGTGGTCGACGTGGCGATCGCCGACGGCCGGGTGTATCAGTCCGGCCTGGAGATCACGGCGGCCGAGGGGGTGGCCTTGCAGCTCGAGGGCTCGGTCGGGCTGGATCAGACCCTGGCGCTCCGGGTCGGTGTGCCGCTGAGCGACCGGATGCTCGGCGGGCAGGAGATCCTCTCGGGGGTGCTCAGCGGCACGAGGGTGGGCTTGCCGATCGGAGGGACCCTCTCGCGGCCGCAACTCGATCGAGAATCGTTCCGGATCGGCCTCCGGCAGCAAGGAGGCCGGCTGCTCAGTCGAGGCGCCGCCGTGGGAGCCGGCCAGTTGCTCCGGATGCTCGACGACGACCCGCCGCCGGCCTCGGAGGCGGGCGCCTCCGGAACGGACGGCCCTCCCCCGGTCGCTCCTTCGGCCGAGGAAACGCTGCGCGACCTCGGCCGGGGGCTGCTGCGCGACGTGATCGGCGGCGCCGGGGGTCAGCCGTAGGAGGAGGAAGGCTCCTGATCCAGGGGAGCTTCCCCGGACGAAGGCGAGACGACACGAACCCCCGACGGGCCTCGGTCCGCCGGGGGTTCGTCGTCTCCACGGGCAAGGCGTACCGGACCAGTCCGGGTCCGCGATTACTCGTGATCGCCCTCGCCCTGGAGGTGCGCCTCGAAGAACCAGAGCCGCTTGTCGACCTGGCGGCTGATCCCCGTGTAGAGGTCGGCGGTGTCTTTGTCGCCAAGCTCCTCGGCCGTGTCGATGGCCGATCGGACCGAACTGGCGAAGTGACCGATCCGATCGACCAGGGCGGCGACATGGCCCATGTCGTCGACCAGGTCCATCGGGTACTCCGGCAGCGTGGTCGCCTCGGCGGCCATGCGGACGGTGCCGTGGACGTAACCGCCCAGGGCGGTGGCGCGTTCGGCCAGGTCGTCGACGAACTCGATGACCTCGGCGGCGAACGTGTCGGTCAGCGTGTGGATCGAGTAGAAGTGCTTGCCCTTGACGTTCCAGTGGGCCTGCTTGACCTGACTATACAGGTCCAGCGCCTCGGCGACATGCTGGTTGAGCAGGGTGACAAGCTGCGCTCGCTTCTTCTGGGGGATGTCGACGTGGGTGCGGAACATCCGGTTCTTCTGTCCGGTTGCCACGGGAGACCTCCTGAACTGGCTGCAAGGACGATCGGATGGCCGGCGCTACGCTCCGGCCCGCTGGGGAAGGTGGATCGCGTCGAGGACGCCCCCGGGAGTCCGGCCAGGCCGGGGGTGCCGGGTCGGTTCGAGAAGCACAGGCAATTCACGTGCCGGAGCCCCTCCGAGGAGACGGGGACGCGCGGGCGGATCGCCTTCCGATCCACCCATATCGCTTCATGTTACGGCAATCGGGCCGCGCTTGACAGCGTGCGAGCCGATGTCCTACGATGTCGCCCATCCGCCCGGAGCGGCGGGGGCTCCCGCGGGGGGAACCGCGGGGCCGGAGAGCCGTGCGCCCGCAGGTGTCGCGGGGTATCAGAGGGAGTCCTCCACCGATGCGGATCGTGCTGGACGCCATGGGAGGCGACCACGCCCCCGGGCCGATCGTCGAGGGGGCCGTCGAGGCCGTCCAGGGGGAGCCGGGGCTGACCGTTGTGCTGGTCGGCGACCAGGCCCGCGTCGAGGCCGAGCTGGCGAGGTTCCCTGACGCCCCCCGGGCCCGCCTGCCCATCGTCCACGCCGCCGAGGTCGTGGGCATGGACGAGAAGCCCGTCGAGGCCCTGCGCAAGAAGCGAGACAACTCCATCTCCCGGAGTTGGGCCCTGATGGCCGCCGGCGAGGTCAACGGCATCGTCTCGGCCGGCAGCACCGGCGCCATGGTCGCCTCGGCCCTCTTCAACGCCAAGATGTTCCTGCCCGGCGTCCGCCGCCCCGGGATCGCCGCCATCTTCCCCTCGCACCAGGGTCCGGTGGTCATCGTCGACGTCGGGGCGAACATGAACGCCCGCCCCGAGGACCTGTACCAGTACGGCGTGATGGGGAGCGTCTACGCCGAGCAGATCCTCGGTGTCGACCAGCCGAAGATCGGCCTTTTGAACGTCGGCAGCGAGGACGCCAAGGGAACGGACCTCACCCGATCGACCGCCGCCCTCTTCCGCGCCGGCCCGATGCACGGCCGGTTCGTGGGGAACGTGGAAGGCCGAGACATCTACGACGGCAACGCCCGAGTTGTCGTCTGCGAGGGGTTCGTCGGCAATGTCCTGCTGAAGGCCGGCGAGGGGGCCGTCGAGTTCCTCTTCTCCGAGCTGAAGCAGGAGATGGCCCGCCTCCTGCCCGAGATCCCCGAGGAGGCCGGCGGCAAGATCATCGCCTCGCTCCGAGGACTGAAGCGCCGCTACGAGTACCACGAATACGGCGGCGGTCCGCTGCTGGGCATCCGAGGCTCCTGCATCATCTGCCACGGCTCCAGCGACGCCCGAGCGATCAAGAACGCCCTGCGCGTCGCCTCCACCCTGGCCACCGACCGCGTCAACGACCAGATCATCCGAGACCTGGAGGCCGCCCCCCGGGTCGAGGAGGTCGCGCCGCCGCCCAAGGGCGAGGCCGAGTAAGATGAAGGAGAAGGCGTCTCGATCGGGCAGGCGCCCCGCCCTCCCTCGATCGACGGCAGGCAAGGCGGAGCCCCCCGCGTCACCCACTCGGCCTCGTCCCTCCTCCCTCCCGGCGGCGATCGCCCGATGCGGGCGATCCCCCCGGCTCGAAGTCCTCGGGCAGGCCGGGCACGATCCCTGGGTCGCTTCTTGGGGGGATGACCCACGCCTCGCTGGTCGTCTCCCGGCCAGAGGAGGCAGGATCCCGTCCACCCTGCTCGACCCTCGGGAGCGCTTGGCCGAGGAGGAGGCCCGGTGGCCGCACCGGCCCGACGCCCGGCATCCCAACGCAACGCAACGATCCCCTGAGTTGATCCGATCCGATCCGGAGCGAGCATGAGCAAGGTCGCCTTCCTCTTCCCCGGCCAGGGCGCGCAGGCCGTCGGCATGGGCAAGGAGCTGTACGAGCAGGTCCCGGCGGCTCGGGCCCTGTTCGACCGGGCCGACGAGGTCCTCGGCTTCCCGCTCTCGAAGCTCTGCTTCGAGGGGCCCGCCGACGCGCTGGAGGCGACCGATGTCAGCCAGCCGGCCATCTACGTCGCCAGCCTCGCGGCCCTCGAAGACCTGAAGGCGAGCGAGCCCGACCTCGTCGCCTCCGCCGCCGGCGCCGCGGGCCTGAGCCTGGGAGAGTACACTGCGCTGGCCTTCGCCGGGGCGATCGGGTTCGAGGACGGCCTCCGTGTCGTTCGCCGCCGCGGCGAGGCGATGCAGGCGGCCTCGGTCGCCAACCCCAGCGGCATGACGAGCGTGCTCGGCCTGGACGAGGCGAAGGTCGACGAGCTGATCGCCCGGGTGGCCTCGGCCGGCGGCGGCACCATCTGGAAGGCAAACCTCCTCTGCCCGGGGAACATCGTCGTCTCGGGCTCGAAGGAGGCCCTGGCGCTCGTCGAGCCGATCGCCGCCGAGCTGGGGGCGATGAAGGTCGTCCCGCTCGCCGTGGCCGGCGCCTTCCACACCGACCTGATGCGGCCGGCCGATGAGCAGCTCGCCGAGGTCCTCGCCTCGGCCGACCTGAAGGCTCCCCGACTGCCGGTCTACTCCAACGTCACCGGCGCCCCGCACGGCGACGACCCCATCGGCATCCGCCAGGCCCTCGCCATCCAGGTCACCCGAGGGGTGCTCTGGGAAGCCTCGATGCGCCGGATGCTCGCCGACGGCTTCGACACCTTCTACGAGATCGGCCCCGGCCGAGTGCTGACCGGCCTGCTCAAGCGGATCAACCGCAAGACCCCCTGCACCAGCGTCCCGGCCCGCTGATCGCCCGATTCGTCCGGAGGAGGGCCCCAAAACGAGCACGTCCCGCGTTCGTCGCCGAGACCGGCTCGATCGCCGCTCGATCGGTCGGCTCATGACCGGCGCCGAATGCGACGCGATTCCGCACGAGAACGTCGACCCCGCGTTCGTCTGCGCGCTGGTCCGGGGAATCCTGATCGTGAACCCGATCCCGCTGTCGAGCGCGCGAGGCCCGAACAACCTGCTCGGGTTCCTCCTCCGGCTCAATCAGGACCAGCACCCGGAAGGCGTTTGCCTGGACGGAACGCTCTTTAAGGAAGAGGTCGAACTGAGCCCAGATGACTGAGGTTCCCGCTCTCCTCGAACCCGACGCGGAGGCCCCTCCCCCCGGCGAGGAGCTCCGGAACCCCCACCCGCACCCGGTCCGGATCCTCATCCACGGGCCGGGACAGGTCCGGTCGTGGTGGCTGGCCGATGCCGATGGCGACCGGGAGGCGCTGGCCGCCCCGTTCGTGGCCGGTCAGATGCTCGTCCTGGGCCCGGGGGAGCGGATCGGGATCGATTCCGAGGCGGCCCCGCGATGGCGGTGGCTGGCGGGGACCTGACTCCGCCGGCCCTCGGCGCCCGGGGCCCGGCCCTCCTCCGCCGAATTGCCCTTGATCGGCCGCGATGAGGGGGGATATAACCGCCGAAATTCCACCGAGATCCGGCCGGGCTCCCCCTCGGGGGGGGGTCGGCCGCGCCGAAGGACCAATCGCTCATGGCCGCCGACGCATCTTCCCCTCCCGGTTGCAGGGTCGACTTGACGGGCCAGGTGGCCCTGGTGACGGGGGCCTCCCGCGGGATCGGCCGCGCGATCGCCGAGCGGTTGGCCGCATGCGGGGCGTCGGTCGCGGCCGTGGCCCGCTCGGTCGAGGGCCTCTCGGGCACCGTCGAGGCGATCCGGGCCGCCGGGGGCACCGCCGAGCCGTTCGCCGGCAGCGTCGCCAGCTCCGACGAGGTCAACCGGATCGTCGGCGAGGTCGAGGCGAAATTCGAGAAGGTGCACGTCCTGGTCAATAATGCCGGGATTACCCGGGACGGCCTGATGCTCCGCATGGAGGACCAGGCGTTCCGGGAGGTGCTGGAAACGAACCTCTTCGGCGCCTTCTACTTCACCCGGGCCGTGGGCGCCCTGATGATGCGGCAGCGCTACGGGAGGATCGTGAACATTTCCAGCGTCGCCGGCCTGATGGGCAACCCGGGGCAGGCGAACTACTCGGCGAGCAAGGCCGGCCTGATCGGCTTCACCCGCACGGTGGCCCGGGAGCTGGCGAGCCGGAACATCACAGTCAACGCCGTGGCCCCCGGGTTCATCGAGACGGACATGACCGACGTGCTGCCCGAGAAGATCAAGGAGATGGTCAAGGAGCACGTCCCGATGAAGAAATTCGGCCAGGTGGAGGACATCGCCGACCTGGTCTGCTACCTCTCGGGGCCCGGGGCGCGATACCTGACTGGCCAGGTGATCGCCGTCGATGGCGGAATGACCTCGTGACGGGCCGGCGCCCATGATCTGAACACCCCGGGACTTGCGCCGATCCCCCGCGGGGGGCCAGGCAGTGTAGACAATCCGGGGGCCGCCTGATAAGGTGTTGCCCTCGGGGTCCCTCGATTCCGTTGCGGCTGACCCCGCGCCTCCGGCCGGTGGACGGAGGCCCTGCGGGGCCGTCTCGGGGCGAGGCCGGAGGCTCGCCCCGGCCGACCGGCCCCGTTCCGGTCCGTCCACCCCCCACCGTCTTCCTCATCATCGCCTTCGAGCCAACCGCCAACCCTACCTGCCGGCAGCCGGGCCGTTGCCGCCCGTCCAGGGAAGGACGCGGGCCGGCCGATGCCCCCCGAGACCAAGGAGGTCCGCCCGTGTCGATCGAAGAACGCGTCGTCGAGATCGTCAGCGAGCAGATGGGAGTTGCCAAGGACCAGATCAAGCGCGAGACCGAGTTCATCAAGGACCTCGGCGCTGACTCGCTGGACACCGTCGAGCTCGTCATGGAGTTCGAGGAGGAGTTCGACATCCAGATCCCCGACGAGGAGGCTGAGAAGATTCAGACCGTCGGGCAGGCGATCGACTACATCCAGGAACACAGCAAGTAACCCCGGCCCGCGCTCGCCTCCCCTCGCAGGCCGAAGCAGGACCGGCGGAGGCGTCGCCGCCTCGCGACGCATCGCCGCCGGCCCGCCGAGTCGAGCCGCATCGAATCGAGACCGAAGCTCATGTCGCGCCGCGTCTTCATCACGGGCTTGGGGGTCGTCACCGGGCTGGGGGAGACCCTCGAGGACTTCTGGTCCGGGCTGCTGGAGGGCAAAAGCGGCGTCGGACCGCTGACCCTCTTCGACACCTCGCAGTTCAAGGTCCACTTCGGCGGCCAGGTCCGCGACTGGGATCCCGACGCCCGCTTCGGCCACAAGGAGGCCCGGCGGATCGACCGCTTCGCCCAGTTCGCCCTGGTGGCCGCTGAGTCGGCCGTGAAGGACTCCGGGATCGACTTCGCCGCCCCCCCGGTCCCACCGGAACGCTGCGGCGTGTTCATCGGCTCGGGCATCGGCGGCCTCAACGAGTTCGAGGAGCAGCACCGCAACCTGATCGAGAAGGGCCCTCGGCAGATCAGCGCCTTCACCATCCCCAAGCTGATGGTCAACGCCGCCAGCGGCCAGATCTCCATCAAGTACGGGCTGAAGGGCCCGACCTCGGCCATGGCGACCGCCTGCGCCAGCGCCGCCAACGCCATCGGCGACGCCTTCAAGGCAATCCAGGCCGGCTGGGCCGACGTGATGGTCACCGGAGGCTCCGAGGCCGCCATCACCCACATGGGACTCGGCGGCTTCGCCTCGATGCGTGCCCTCTCCACCCGCAACGACGACCCCCAGCGCGCCAGCCGCCCCTTCGACAAGGACCGAGACGGCTTCGTCCTCGCCGAAGGAGCCGGTGTCCTCATCATCGAGGCCGAGGAGGTCGCCCGGGCCCGGGGCGCCCGCGTCTACGCCGAGCTCCTGGGCTACGGCATGTCGGCCGACGGCACGCACATCACCGCCCCCGACGAGGAAGGCCGAGGCGCCGCCCGAGCCATGCGGATGTGCCTGGCCGACGGCCGATGCAACCCCGAGCAGGTCGGCTACATCAACGCCCACGGCACCAGCACGGGTCTGGGCGACCTGGCCGAGACCAAGGCCATGAAGGCCATCTTCGGCGACCACGCCAAGAACGGCCTGATGGTCTCCAGCACCAAAAGCCACCTGGGCCACCTGCTCGGCGCCTCGGGAGGCGTGGAACTGGTCGCCTCCGCCCTGGCGATCCATCGCGCTGCCCTGCCCCCGACGATCAACCTCGACGAGCCCGGCGAGGGCTGCGACCTCGACTACATCCCCCACACCGCCCGAGAGGTCCGCGTCGACCGGGTCATGTCCAACAGCTTCGGCTTCGGCGGCCACAACGCCAGCCTGCTCATCGGCCGCGTCTGACCTCCCCGGGGATCGGAGGAGCCTTTCCTCCGATGCCCCTCCCTCGGCGAGCGGCCCTCCCTCCCTTCGCTCCTCCCTCCGGCCCGGATCCCCTCGCGTTCGGATCCGGGCTCCCCGATCCGCCGACCCCCACGCTCCCATCCCGCCGACCCGGCAAGGGTGAAGGCCCTCCTCGATCGGACGATCAGGAGGGCCTCGGCGCGGTTCCGGGTCGTCGAGGCCGGGGCCCGGGGCTCCACTTGGCCTCCGGTTGTCCCCCCGGCCGACCGGGCCTGCCTCCGGATCACCTCGGCCCGGAGCCGGCTCCCCCGCCGTGGCGATGGTCGCGACGGCGGTCGAGCACCTTGCCCACCGCGTGGCAGGCGCGGTGGGCCGCGTGGTCGATCGCCGCCGCCAGTTCGGATCGGGTCGCGTCCACGACCACCGGCTCCTCGGCCGGCAGGTTCACGACAATGCGACAGCGCATGTCATCCCCGCCCCGGGGTCCGTTCTCGTCGGAAACGAAGACCGTGACGCGGTCGACCCGCCGGGCGAACCGATCCAGCGCGAAGCCAAGCCGCCGTTCGATATGGGACCGGGCCTCATCGTCGAGCCGCCCCCGGCCGTGTCGAATCTCCAGCTGCATGTGCCCCCCGATCGTCTTCGAGGCGCGCCGGCAACGGCCGGTCCCCGACGAGGGTGATGCCCCGCTCCCGGCGCTCGGGTCAGAAGAAGATTAGGTTAAACACTCCCGGCGCGCCCCCCGGGAGCAACATCCGCCGCCGGCTCCGACCAATCCGGAGGACGCACCCTCTCCCTCTCCCCGAGCCAGGGGAGTCGGGCCGCCGCTCCGTTGCCCGGCCCTGGGGAGCGGACGGCGGCCGAGGATCGGGCCCGCTCAGTAGGCGTGCTTCTCGCCCTGATCGGCCGGAGGGACATCCTCCGGAGGGGAGAGGGGGGAGGCGGCCTGTCGGATCGCCCGGGAATCGGCCTCGGCTCGGAGCCGGGAGACGGCCTCGGCCAGCGTCATCGCGCCGAGGTCGCCGTCGATGCGGTCGCGGAAGGCGACGAGGCCGGCCTCGGCCTCCTTGGCGCCGACGACGAGCATCACCGGGATCTTCTCGAGCTGGGCGTCCCGGATCTTCGCGCCGATCTTCTCCGGCCGGCGGTCGACCGAGGCGCGGAGGCCGGCGGCCTTCAGCTCGTTCAGCACGAGGTCGGCGTACTCGGCCACCTTGTCGGAGATCGGCAGCACTCGGACCTGCTCCGGGGCGAGCCAGAGGGGGAACGCCCCCGCGAAGTGCTCGATGAGGATCCCCATGAACCGCTCCATCGAGCCGAACGGAGCGCGGTGGATCATCACCGGCCGGTGCGGCTTGTTGTCCGGCCCGGTGTATTCCAGGCCGAAGCGCTCGGGGAGCAGGTAGTCGAGCTGCACGGTGCCGAGCTGCCAGCGGCGGCCGAGACAGTCTCGGACGACGAAGTCGGCCTTCGGGCCGTAGAAGGCGGCTTCGCCGACGGCCTCCTCGTAGGAGAGACCCATCTCGTCGAGCACCGAGCGGATGTCGGCCTCGGCGCGCTCCCAAACGGCGAAGTCGGCCCCCTTGAACTTGGGGTCGCTCGGGTCGCTCTTGGAGAGTCGGATCGTGTAGTCGGCCAGGCCGAGGCTCTCCAGCACGTACTGGGTCAGCTCCATGGTGGCCCGGAACTCGCCTCGGACCTGCTCCGGCGTGCAGAACAGGTGGGCGTCGTCCTGGGTGAAGCCGCGGACCCGGGTCAGGCCGGCGAGCTGGCCGGACTGCTCGTAGCGGTAGACGGTGCCGAACTCCGCGAGGCGGACGGGCAGATCCCGGTAGCTGCGGGGGTGGGCGGCGTAGATCTGGATGTGGTGGGGGCAATTCATCGGCTTGAGCAGGTATTCCTCGCTCACGCCGTGCTCCATCACGTAGCCGATCCGACCGGCGGCGTCGAGCTCCCAGTACTCCTTCTCCTCGATCCGGGCCTCCGCCAGCAGCACCTTCTGCGTGTCGTCGTCCAGCTCGCCGCGTTCCAGCCCGGCGACGAGCGCCATGGCCGGGTCGTTGAGCATCTTCAGGGTGGGGAACTGCGAGTCTCGGTAATAGGGGTAGTGCCCGCTGGTCTTGTACAGCTCGACCTTGCCGATATGAGGCGTATAAACAGGCTCATAACCTCGCTTGAGCAGCTCGTCCTTCAGGAACTGCTCGAGGATGCCCCGAACGATCGCCCCCTTGGGCATCCAGAGAATGAGGCCCGAACCGACCTTCTCCGACAGGGTGAACAGCCCCAGCTCCTTGCCGAGCTTGCGGTGGTCGCGCTTCTTGGCCTCCTCGATTCGGGTGAGGAAGGCGTCGAGGTCCTTCTTGTCGAAGAAGGCGGTGCCGTAGAGGCGCTGGAGCATCGGCCCGTCGGCCTGCCCCTTCCAGTGGGCCGCGGCGATCGAGAGCAGCTTGAACGCCCCGACCTTGCCGGCGTGGGGGATGTGCGGCCCTCGGCAGAGGTCGACGAACTCCCCCTGCCGGTAGAAGGAGAGGATGCCGTACTTGTGCAATTCCTGGTCGATGTGCTCGACCTTCAGGTCCTGCCCCAGGTCCTCGCAGAACTGGCGGGCGTCGGGCACGGGGAGGGTGAAGCGCTCGAAGGGCTCGGCGAGGGCGACGATCTGCCGCATCTCGGCCTCGATGGCCGGGAAGTCGTCCTCGGAGATGGTCCGGGAGCCGGGCAGGTCGATGTCGTAGTAGAAGCCGGTCGCGGTGGTTGGGCCGAAGGCGAGCCGGGCGCCGGGGAAGAGGCGGAGCACGGCCCGGGCCATGACGTGCGCCGTCGAATGCCGGAGCACGTCGAGGGCCTCGGGATCCTTCGGGGTGAGAACGCGGAAGGGGATCGGCCCCCCATCTTCGGCTTCGAGGGGGCGGTCGAGGTCGACCACCGTGCCCTTCGCCTCGGCGGCGACGGCGGCCTCGGCCAACCGTTTGCCGATCGAGGCGGCGACGTCCCTCGGCCGGACGCCCTCGGGGAACTCCTTGACCGAACCGTCCGGCAACTGGATCTGGACCATCGTTCGCTTCGCCCGACCGCGCCCGGCCGGCCCTGGAGACGACGCCGCCGCCCCCTCCGACCCACAACGCCGGCCCGGGGCGGCCCGTCAACTCGAATCGGTTTCCTCGACTCGGTAGACTAGCACGAGGGTTCGCGCCGCGTCCAGCGAGGCGGCGCGACGACCCGGGGCCCGATGGTCCAGCATGGTGGAAGGACCGCCGGGCCGGGATCGTGAGCCTCCGGCTTGCCCGCCGGAGGCCCGAGGAGTGACCAGCGACGAACCGATCGACCCTGGCGCGACGACCGGCGGGCCCGATCCCCAGGAGGCCGGCCCGCTCCCTGCTGCCGGAGACGCCGACGCCATGTCTGATGCCGATGACGATGCCGCTCGCTCCGCCCTGTTCACCACGATCGCCACGATCGCCGATCTGATCACTCCCGCCCAGAGGGACGCCGCGCTGAGCACCTGGGCCGCCAACCCGGCTCGGTCGATCGGCGAGGTGTTGCTCGGCCAGGGGGTCCTGGACAAGACCGGCCTCGAGGCCGTCGAGACGATGGTCGAGGCCGTCCTCTCCCGACATGGCGGCGACCCGTCTCAGAGCCTCCTGGCCCTCTCGACCCCGGAGGACGATCGGCGGGCCGACTCCTCCTCGGTCGTCCCGGCCTCGGCGCCGGCCGACCCGAATGAGACGACGGTGTCCGGCCTCGATGCCAGGGGAGACGACTCGGACGCCCGGCCGACCGGCCCCCGGTTTCGGTTCCTCCGGCCGCACGCCCGGGGAGGCCTGGGGGAGGTCCACGTCGCGATGGACGGGGAGCTGGACCGAGAGGTCGCCCTGAAGGAGATCCGGCATCGCTTCGCCGACGACCCCGCCAGCCGGGCCCGATTCCTCGTCGAGGCGAAGATCACCGGCAACCTGGAACACCCGGGGATCGTGCCGGTCTACGGGCTGGGCCGCCACGCCGACGGCCGGCCCTACTACGCGATGCGGTTCGTCCGGGGAGAGTCGCTCAAGGACGCCATCGAACGCTTCCACCGCGGCGAGGCCCGTCCGAAGTCGCCGGGAGACCGGGAGGTACGGCTCCGCAAGCTGATCGTCCGCTTCCTGGCGGTCTGCGACGCGGTCGAGTACGCGCACAGCCGGGGGGTGATCCACCGCGACATCAAGCCGGCGAACATCCTGCTCGGCCCGTATGGGGAGACGCTGCTCGTCGACTGGGGCCTGGCCAAGCCGATTGGCGCCCCCGGGCGGGAAGAGAGCATCCCGGTCGCCACCGGCGAGGGGCCGGAACCGGGTCCCGATCTCGACGCGACCGTGGCCGGGACTCCCCCTCCAACGCCGGTCCTGGCCGTCGGCTCGAACGCCAGCGACCACACCCGGCCCGGCTCGGCCGTGGGCACCCCGCACTACATGCCTCCGGAGCAGGCCCGGGGAGAGCTGGACCGGCTGGGGCCGTCGAGCGACGTCTACAGCCTCGGGGCCACACTCTATGCCCTGATCACCGGCTGCGCCCCGGTCGACGGCCAGGACCTGAAGACGGTGATCGATCGGGTCAAGGCCGGGCAGCTCGTCCCGGCCCGGGCGCGGGACCGGACGGTCGACCCGGCGCTGGAGGCGATCTGCTCGAAGGCGATGGCCACCGACCCGGGCGACCGCTACCCCTCCGCCCGAGCCCTGGCCGACGACCTGGAGTGCTGGCTCGCCGACGAGCCCGTCTCCGCCCGCCGAGAGCCGGCCCTGGCCCGGCTCGGCCGCTGGGCAAGGCGACACAAACCCTGGGTGGCCGGCGGAGCGGCGGCGCTGCTGGTCGGCCTGGCCAGCCTCGGCCTCGTCGCCAAGGCCCGCCTCGACCGCGAGGCCGCTCGGCTCGACCGCGCCAAGGCGCTGGCCGAGGCCCTCGCCTCCAACATGGAGGCCGAACGCGCCCAGGCCCAGGCCAAGGCCGCGGCGCTGGAGACGAGATCGGCCCAACAGGCCGAGCGGATGCAGCGCTACTACGCCCTGGTCGACCGCCTCCGTCGCCGGGCCGCCGACCCCCGCCCCGGCTGGACTTTTGACGCCCTGGACGAGCTCCGCCAGGCCTCCTCGCTCCGGGCCGATGCCGGCGACGACGCCGGGGAAACCCTCCGGACCCTCGCCGCCGCCGCCCTGGCCGACTTCGACGCCCGGCCCTCGATCCCCCTGTCGCCGGGCCTGAACCCCAGTTGCGTCGCCTTCAGTCCCGACGGCGGCACCATCGCCCTGGGGGAATTCAAGGCGCAGGCCTATCTGAGCTGCTCAGTCGCCCTGCTCGATCCGGGCTCCGGCTCGGTGTCGCGACGGCTCTCCTTCCCCCCCTCGATCCCCTTCCAGATCCGCTCCCGGGTCCAGGACGGCTCCCGTCGGCTCGCCTTCGGCCCGGAAGGCCGCTGGCTGGCCGTGGGCACCCGGAGCGGCATGGTCCACCTCTGGGACCTCTCCCGGGACGCCCCCCGTCCCCTCCACAGCTGGGAAGCCCATCCCGAGGAAGTCGAGGGCCTCGCCTTCGGCGCCGCTGTCGCCGACGAGGGCCAGGTCCCGGCCCTCTTCTCCTGCGGCAAGGACGGCTCGCTCCGGCGCTGGTCGCTGGCCGAGGGGAGTCCTCCCCCCGATTCCCCCGCCGACTCGTTCGAGCCCGGCCCTCGCGTGCGAGACGTCGCCTTCCACGAGGAGGCCGGCCTGGCCTGCCTCTCGGACGGAACGCTCTACCGCCTCGACCCCGAGACGCTCGACCCCATTGCCGAGTTCCCCGGGATCGAGGGGAGCCTGCTGGCCTGGAGCCCCGACGGCCTGACGCTGGCCGCCGGCTCGGGCCGAGAGCTCGTCCTCGTCTCCGCTCAGGACGGCCAAGCCTTCCGACGCCTGGTCGACCCCGCGATCTCGGCCGCTCACCGGGGATCGCCCAGCGGACTCCGCTTCCACCCGTCAGGCTCGGTCCTGGTCTCGAGCTGCTCCAGTGACGACGACCGGCGAATCAAGTTCTGGGACACCAGCACCGGACGCCTGCTCGGCTCGCATCACGACGCCGAAGGCGCCGGCTACGGTCCGATCGACGTCGCCTTCGACCCCCGGGGCGGTCTCCTGCTGGCGACCAGCCACGACCGGGCGCTGACCTTCGACCTCCGGGAACACCCCGCCTTCGAGGCCGTCGCCCTCAGCCCCTCCCCGACCCTCGCGCTGGCGGTTTCGCCCGACGGCCGCGTGTTGGCCCGGCTCAGTCAGGCCGGGGAATCGATCCGGGTGGACGTCCGGGAGCTCCCGTCCGGAACTCCCCGGTGGTCGGTCGACGCTCCGGCCGACCCGTCGGGCTCGGGGGGCGTTCCCAGCCTCATCTTCGCTCCCGGGGGAGACCGGCTGGCGAGCTGCGGCGAGGGCCCCGGGGCCTTCCTGTGGGACATCGGCACTCCCGAGCCTTCGAGGATCTTCGAGGTCCCCTCGGCCGGCTCGCTTCGCTTCTCCGAGGACGGCCGGCGGCTCTGGGCCCTCGTCGACGGGGGAGAGCGGCTCGTCTCCTGGAAGCTCGACGGCGACGGCCGGTCCCTCTCCTGGAGCGACACCGCCGCCGCCATCCTTCGGGGGCTCGACGAGCTCACCAGCCTCGAGGTCGCCGACCCCGACCTGCTGGTCGGCGGCCGGGATGGGCTGACCCGAGCCCTGCGTCGGGAGGGGGACTCGCTCTCCCTGGCCTTCCAGTGGGACCATCACGACGGCCCGGTGAACGCCCTGGCCGTGCTCCCCGGGGTCGGCCTGGCCGCGGCGGGGACCCTGGGGGGATCGATCATCCTCTTCCGCCCGTCCGACCGCCGGGACGGCTCGACCATCGCCGACGCCCACCCCGAGGGCGTCTCCCGCCTGGCCTTCGCTCCCGACGGCTCGATCCTCGCCTCGGGAGGGGTCGATGGCCGGGTCCGCCTCTGGAGCCTCAAGGGGGAAACCCTCCAGCCGATCGCCTCGCTCGGCCCCGCGTCCGGGCCGATCCGGGCGCTGGGGTTCCTCCCCGACGGTTCGTCCCTCGCCGCTTCGGCCGACGGCGAGCGTGCCATCCGGCTCTGGCGGCTCGACCGGCTCCGAGCCTCCTGGGAAGACCTGGGCCTCGATTTCGGAGACTGAGCGGTCGGGGGGCCCACCCCCGAGGTCCCCGCAGGCCGCACGGCTTGCCCCTCCTCCCGACTCGCGGCCGACCGTCACGAGCGGAGCCCGATCCGACACCGCCCCCCCCGCCCGGCTCGGGAGCCGAGCCGTCCTGGCCGATGATTGTCCGGCGACAGGATGTTTCGTCCCCGAGGCCGGGCGGTCGGTTCGCCCGCACCGGGACCAGGTCAATCGGAGGAGCGCCGTCCCATGGGCTTCCTGAACGGGCGCGTCAGCTACATGCGGTTCCGGGTCGGTGGCGAGTCCCCCTTGCCGATCGACGAGGAGTTGCTCGAGAAGGTCTCCGCGCACGCGATCGGCCGCCACGGCGACGCCGATCCGACCGACGGGGTCCACTTCGGCTGGTCGGGCGGCAATCACGTCCTCGACATGACCTTCGACCTGGGCAAGAACCTCGTCAACGACGCCCTGCACCTGGGCCTCCGCATCGACGCCGACAAGATCCCCGGCGACCTCCTGAAGGCCTACACCCAGATCGAGCTCGACGCCCGGGCCGCCCAGAACCCCAGCGGACGCCCCACCAAGGCCCAGCGTGAGGAGGCCAAGGAGGCCGCCAAGGTCCGCGCCGAGGCCGAGGCCGCCGACGGCCGCTACCGCCGCCGCAAGATGCACCCCATCCTCTGGGACTGCCGCACCAACATCCTCTACGCCGGGTCCGCCTCCAACGCCGTGCTCGACCGCCTGCTCCCCCTCTTCCGGGACACCTTCGACCGCTCGCTGGAGCCCCTCACCGCAGGCGCCCTGGCCTCCTCGATCGCCGCCGAGCTGGGACGGGACGACGCCCTCTCCGACTCCGCCCCCCTGGCCCTCTTCGGCGACGGCGAGTCGGCCCTCTACTCCTCGATCGCCTGGGCCGAGGCCGACCCGACGAGCAAGGACTACTGGGGCAACGAGTTCCTCCTCTGGCTCTGGTATACCCTCCAGTACGAGGGAGACGTGCTCACCCTGGCCGACGGCTCCGAGTGCTCGGTCATGATCTCCAAGACCCTGCAGCTCGACTGCCCCCGGGGCGAGACCGGCCGCGACAGCCTCTCCAACGAGGGGCCGACCCGACTGCCTGAGGCACTCCGCGCCCTCCAGTCGGGCAAGCTCCCCCGCAAGGCCGGCCTGCTCATCGAGCGGCAAGGGTCCACCTACGACCTGACCATCCAGGCCGAGTCCATGGCCGTCTCGGGCGCCTCGCTCCCCAAGGAAGACGGCGTCTCCGGCCGAGAGGCCCACGAAGGGCGGATCGACTACCTCCGCCACTTGACCGAGACGCTCGACCTGCTCTACGGCTCCTACGTCCGTCGCCGCCTCGACCCGAGCTGGAACGGCGAGCTGGGCCGCATCCGAGACTGGCTCCGAGCGGCCTGACACCGGATCGCGTCTCGAGGGAGGCCCGTCGGGGCGGGTCCGGTCCGGTCCGCTCCGCTCGACTCTGCTCGGCTCTGCTCGACTCCCCTCTGCTCCGCTCGGCTCTGCTCGACTCCCCTCTGCTCCGCTCGGCTCTGCTCGACTCCCCTCTGCTCCGCTCGGCTCTGCTCGACTCCCCTCTGCTCCGCTCGACGCTGCTCGACTCCCCTCTGCTCCGCTCGACGCTGCTCGACTCCCCTCTGCTCCGCTCGGCTCTGCTCGACTCCCCTCTGCTCTGCTCCACTCTGCGAACCTCCCCCGGTCCCCCCCCCCCCCAGGGGGACCGCCCTTCCCGACGGATCGGGCGCTGATCTGGCCGGAGCCCTCGGATCGCTGGTGATTCGAGGGCCGGGGCGGGCCGGGGAGGGCCGGATCCTGCCGACCCCGGCCCGCCCGATGCGAGAAGATCTGGTTCGAGGGGGAGGCGGCGGGGAGGCACCCTGGCCCACCCTCGGATCGCCGGCCGGGTCAATCGGATGATCGATCGCAGCCCGCCGGATCGTCGCCGGTCGCCGAGGGCTCGCCGGCCTCCTTCCCGTCGGCGGACGGGGCCTGGTCCCCGGGATCGGCCAGGGCCTCGGGCCGCTGCTCGGGCGGACAGGCGTCGTAGACTCGGTCGCGGAGCCGGGCCCAGTAGGCCCAGTCGTGCGCCTCCAGCACCCGGGCCCGGAACTCGGACGAGAGCCCGTCCTCGGCGGCGGCGAGCGACCGGGCCCCCTCCCGGGCGCAGGGCGGATACCACGGCCGTTGCACAGGGTACAGGACCGGCTCGTCGACCACCGTCAGCACCAGCCCGAGCCGTCGTCTCGACTCCCAGCGGTGCACCCGATCGTGCGGGCAGGGCGCGCCCAGGTCGTCGGCGACCATCGAGATCAGCGACGGGCGCTCCCGGATCGACTCGGCCACCACGGCGGAGGCGACTCGGACCCGCTCGATCGTCCGGGAGAGCTGGCAGTCCAGGCAGTCCTCCTCGATCCGGACCGAGTCGACGGCGACGGTCCAGGAAACGACGGCGGCCAACCCGACCCCCGCGAGGCTGATCCACGCTCTCTTGGTCATCGATCCCGTCCCGTGATCGTTGGCCCCGCCCCACCTCATGCCCCGGGAGCGTCCCCCGATGGTGATGAGGAAGATGCCGACGCGTCCCGCCAGCCCGATTGTCGCGGCCGAGGCTGGCCGCCGCAATGGCCGGGTGATCGACCGAGTGATCGGCCCGGACTGGCGGGGCGACCTGGCCGGCCGTTCTTGGCAGAATCGGAGATCAGGCAGGGCCGGGGCGCAACCTCCTCCCGAACAGTCCCGAGCCCGCCGAGAATCCCGGGGACTCGCCCATGACGGATGCGCCATCCTGGATCGCCCGACTCGGACTGCAGGACCACCCCGAGGGGGGATTCTTCTCGGAATCCTACCGCTCCGCCGACCAGCTCGACGCCGGAATCCTCGGCGGGAGATACGACGGGCCCAGGCCGGTCGCCACGTCGATCTACTTCCTGCTGACCAGCGACTCCTTCTCGAGCTTGCACCGGCTGAACTCCGACGAGCTGTGGTACTTCCACGCCGGCTCCCCGCTCACGGTCCACGTCATCGACCCCGAGGGGGCCTATCGGCCGATCAAGGTCGGGCTGAACCTCGACGACGGCCAGCGTCCCCAGGCGGTCGTCCCGGCCGGGAGCTGGTTCGGGGCGACCGTGGACGAGCCCGGCGGCTTCTCCCTGGTCGGCTGCGCCGTCGCCCCCGGCTTCGCCTTCGCCGACTTCGAGCTCGCCGACCGAGACCAGCTGACCCGAGCCTTCCCCCAGCACGCCGAGCTGATCGCCCGACTCACCCGATGAGCGGCCCGTTCAGGAACCGGCCCCGCCGCTCGGCCCCGGTTTCCCCTCCCAGGTCCTTCCCGGCGGATCGTGCCCCTCCCGAGCCGGCCGGAACGGAGGGCGCCCCGATCCCAGCCTCCGCGGCCCCTTGCCGGGCAGCGCTCCGATCGGTCCCCTTCTCCTCCCGAGCAGGATCGACGGATCGGGAGGCCGATCGCCCTCCCCGGGACGAAACCTCGAAAACACTCGGACATCAACATCCGTCCGTCCGTCCGACCATCCCCGAGTCCCCCCCTGCCCTCCAATCGCCGGCAGCGGAGCGGGGAGAGCGCCCCCTGGATCAACGGGCCGTCCCACTGCTCCGGCTTCGGTGGTCGATCGGCCCGCGTTCCCAAACGAACGCGGCCGATGACCCTCGACTGGCGAGGGCCTCGGCCGCGTTGAACGCGAGGCATCACGGTTTGGTCATCCCGGTTTCGATCTCCGGGGCAGCGCGAGCCCCTCATTCGGGAGCGATCCGATTACCACCCCTTGCCCGGCGCCTGCGGGGCCGCCTTGACCGGCGCCTGCGGGGCCGGAGCGACCTTCACCGGGGCCTGCGGGGCCGGCATCACCTTCTGCGGAGCCGGAGCGACCTTCGCGGGCGCCTGCGGGGCCGGGGCGACCTTGGCCGGAGCCTGGGGCGCGGGAGCGACCTTGGCCGGAGCCTGGGGCGCGGGAGCGACCTTGGCCGGAGCCTGGGGCGCGGGAGCGACCTTGGCCGGAGCCTGCGGGGCCGGAGCGACCTTGGCCGGAGCCTGCGGGGCCGGCATCACCTTCTGCGGGGCCGGGGCGACCTTCGCGGGCGCCTGCGGGGCCGGCATCACCTTCTGCGGGGCCGGGAGGACCTTCGCCGGAGCCTGGGGAGCGGGAGCGACCTTGGCCGGGGCCTGGGGCGCCGGGGCGACCTTGGCCGGGGCCTGCGGGGCCGGCATCACCTTCTGCGGAGCCGGGGCGACCTTCGCCGGGGCCTGCGGGGCCGGCATCACCTTGGCGGGCGCCTGGGGCGCCGGGGTGACCTGAGCGCTGGCGTACACCATATCCTTATGGTGATCGCCGTGCCCGGTCCCCACGTTGCTCAATGCAAGTGTCAGGACCAAAGCCTTGGTCATCGGGATATCCTCGAGGCTTGGAGAATCGGGTCGTTCGCCCCGATCGACGTCTCGATCGGTGACGGTGAACAGTCCCCCGACCCCTGGGGCGCCCGACCGTCCCGGTCGGGACTCGACGGCACCTCGGCCTGGCCGATCCTTCCGTGGCACGGCGGGACAAGGGCCCCTTCGGCCAAGGTGTCGTCGGGCTCCTCGGCGTCTCCGGCCTCGGAACCCTTCGGGGGGGACGGTGAGGGAGGCGAGGGCTCGGCTCGTGTCCACCGGCCGCGCCGATCCCGCACTCGGGGTGGCATTCTGGGTATCGGTCGCACCCCCCCGGGGGATGAAGGTTTTCGCGAGCCGGGGCGGGATGGCAAGCAGACGGACTCTAGGGGGTTTAACGAACCTCGGAGGCCCGCGGCAGCGGGGGACTCAATCTGCATCGACCCCTCGGATCGGGGCGGCCGAAACCACTGGGGCACGGCTCGCCGAAGCAGCGCCCCCCCGAGCCCGGGATGGATCCCGCGCGGCGGGGCTTGAGGACAGGGCGACACAATCCAACGTCGGGAATGACTGGAGGCAACATGCGCATCGGCAACGGGCTCAGCGGGTTCGCGGTCTGGGCCTTGGTCGCCCTCGCGGCGATCCCGACCTGCGCCGCGGCGAGGACGCCGCAGGAACGGGTGCAACCGGTCCCCCTGGGCGGTACGCTGCCCGGACAGGAGGGAGACCGGTACTTCGGGGTGTATATCCCCACCCGATACGGGGGCGAGCTGACAATCTCGGCCAGCTCCGGCCGCGTGGAGGAGCTGCTGGGCCCCGATGGCCGGCCTCGCGCCAACGGCGGCGAGGTCGGCCGCGACCGCCACGGCTGGTACACCTTCGCGGTCCGGGGGGCCGAGGCTCCCTACTCCGTCTCGACCCGGTTCGTCCAGGTCGGAGAGGCGGCGCGACGCCCCTGGAACTTCTACTACTGGCCGACCAAGGGGGACTCGATCCATGAGCCCTGGGTTGGCGGCAACGGCAGGGTCGACACCCGGTACGTCAACGGCGACGACCGGCTGGTCGCCACTCCGGGAGCCTACATCGCCCCGGGCCAGGACATCGTCCTGCCTGGCCCCAACGGCATCCTGGAAACCATGCCCGCCCCCGGCGACACCTCCACCTGGTTCCCCAACCTCTACGACGACCTGACCTGGCGCGGGCCCGACGGCACCCTCTTCTCCACCCCCTCCCCCCTGCTGAAGTACGACCAGCTCTTCGGCTCCAACGCCCGGGGCTGGGAGGCGGCCAACGCCCAAAACCAGGACATCAACCGCTGGCCGGGCCACTGCCTCGGCGGCGCCGTGGCGTCGATCCTGCTCAACGAGCCGGTTCCCGCCCCGGGATCGGGCATGACCCGCGATGAGCTGAAGGCCCTCTGGGCCGAGCTGGGGGAGAACCACCTCAACCACCGGATCGCCGACTACGCCACCGACATCCCCGCTGGTCCCCCCCGCCCCGGCCCGGACGTGACCGACCGCTTCGCCCCCCAGGTGCACCGGATGCTCGAGCAGCACGTCCGAGGTCAGCGCCAGGCGCTGCTGTCCAACATGAGAGCCTTCCCCCCCAACGGCACCCCGAACGAGGTCTGGAACCAGGGCATCGGCAAGGTCACGACCACCTACTACGCCCAGCCTGGCAAGGGAGAGCGCTCGGTTCGCCTGGTCGTCGAGGTCGAGACGAACACCGGGTCGAACCTGAACGAGAGCGACCCCAAGCCCCGGGTGGCCATCTATGAATACACACTGGTCTACGGGCTCGACGGCGAGATCGACCAGTCCAAGGCCTACCAGTGCGATTGGGTGGCCGTCCGGGGAGACGCGATGTACGCCCCGCTGAACGTGCTGGAGCTGGCCAACGACACCCGGTGGCAGGGGCACAACCCCTTTGTCACCGAGGCGAACATCCGGGCGATCGACCTGGCCAACGGCGGCGGCATGATCGGCCGGTTCGCTGGCTCTCCTCCGCAGTTCCGGCCGGTGTCCACCTTCGAGGCCGGCCGGGCCCCGGTCTTCGGCGGCCTCGGCTCCGGCGACGGACTGCCCGGAGCCCCGACCCCTCGCCGAGGCGTCCTCTCCCGGCTCTTCTCCCGCTGAGCCCCCTCCCCTCTCCCGCGATCGACCCCCGAGCGGCCCTTCCGGCCGCTCGGGGGTCGCGTCGTTTTCCACGGGGGGGACCGAACCCGGCCTCCTCTCCCGACAGGACGGAAGTCCCGCGTTTTCCTCACCCTCGGCACAACCGCCCGGGTCGACGACGGCGGCCATCATCGTCGGCACGGCCGTTCAAGTTTGCCACGGGGGCAGGACGATCATCGGGAACAGGTGGCGGGACCCCGGCCCCCGAGGAACCGGGAGGGTTTCCCGTCTCCTCGGGACTGGGCTCCACCTCGATGACACCCGACCGGGACCCCTCCCATGATCGGAACCTCTCTCGTCCGCGAGGCGCCCGCGCCCGGTCGGACGGGGCCATCCCGGCTCTCCCCACCGCCGGTGCTGATCGAGGTCCCGACCCTGCCGGGAAACCGACCGCACCAGGCCCGCCGGCCCTCCTCCGCTCGCGTCGCGGCCGCCGGTCAGGTCCGGCGCCGGCTCCGCCGGGAGGTCCGCCTGGCGCTGGGGATCGTCGGGATCGTCGCCGCCTCGGCGGGCCCGGCGTGGCTTGGGCTCCGGGGCCGATGGCCCGGCGCCGACGACGTCCGGCCCTCGCCCTCCCCCTCGGCCCTGGAGGCCGGGCCGGCCACCCTCCCCGACCCGTTCGCGATCGAGCTGCGTTCCCCGATCCCCGAGCCGGCCGGGGCGATCGACCCGGATCCGTGGGCCGAAGGGCCGCCGGTGGCCTTCCCGGGCTATCTCCTGCCGGGAGACGGCGACGAGGAGCACGGCGATGAGAGAGATTGATCGCGCCCTGGCCGAGGCCTACGGCAAGGAGGCCGGATACCGAGACCCCTCCCGGTCGGCCTCCTCCCCGCGCCGTTGCTCCACCGACTCCCTCCCCCCCGCCGAGGCCCGGGAGCCCTCCCCGGCCCCTCCCCCGCCCCACTTTCTCGTCCCCGGCGCCGCCACGGTCACCCTGAACTGGCCGGCGACGGTTCGGGCGCTCGAGCGCGAGCACGGCGCCCGGTTCGAGCGGCTGGCCGACCGGCTCATCGAGGCCCGGGACCTCGAGGGGGTCCGCGTGCTGCTGGTGACCAGTTGCCACCGGGCCGAAGGGCGGACGACCCTGGTTCTGACCGTCGCCCGGGCCCTGGCCCGCCGCCCCGGTCGGGTCCTGCTCGTGGACGGCGACCTCGGCGGCCCGATGATCGCCCGACTGCTGGGCCTTCGCCCGCGATCCGGCCTGGACGACGTGGTCCTTGATGGCGTGCCGGCCGCCGACGCCATCATGCACGCGCCCGACGACCACCTGAGCATCCTCCCCTTGCGAGGGCCGGTCGCCCGCCCCCGCGAGTTCCTCAACAGCCCCGGCTGGTCGTGCCTCATGGCCCGGCTCCGCCGCGACTATGAGTTCGTGCTCATCGACGGCAGTCCCCTGTTCGCCGGCCTCTCCGCCGCCGTGCTCCACCGGGCCGTCGACGCCGCCGTGCTGGTCACCCACCGGGCCTTGACCGGCGACCGAACGCTCCTGCGCGCCAGAGAGGTGCTCGACGCCGGAGGCGTCCCGCTGCTCGGGCTGGCGGAGACGTTCGTCTGAGCGGCGGCCCCGGACGAACGGGGGGATGAGCACGCATGCCGGATGAGGGCCGCCGGGAGAGCTCCCGGCGCGTCCGACAGGGGAGCAGGGCCGCGGCGGCCCCGGGAGCCGATCGTGTACCAGGATCACTTCGGCCTGACGGCCCTGCCCTTCGGCGAGTCGACCGACCCCTCGATGATGGTGCCGCTGCCGAGCCGGGAGGCGGCCCGGCGCCGGCTCCGGTACGGCCTGGAGCACGGGAAGGGGCCCGCCCTGCTGTTCGGGCCCCCGGGGTCGGGCAAGACCCTGGTGGCCTCGGCCCTGGCCCGGGAGCTGGGAGGCCGGTCGGTCCTGCTGGGCTTCCCGGCCATGTCCCCCGCCGAGCTGCTCGCCTTCCTCGCCGACGAGCTGGACGGCCTGGAACGAACCGCCCGAGCCGAGCCTCCGGGAATGCACGCCACCCTCCGCCGCCTTCGGGGGCAACTGGCCGGGCCGGCCGCTCGGGGCAGGCCGGTCCTGCTGGTCGTCGACGAGGCCCAGCTCATCGAGGACCCGGCCACCTTCGAGGCCCTCCGCCTGCTCCAGAACCTCGCCGGCGCCGGCCCTCCCGACCTCCGGCTGCTGCTGGTCGGGACCCCGGAGGTGCTGCTCCGCCTGCCGCCGGGCCTCGACGATCGCCTGACCGCCCGGTACGGCCTCGGCCCGCTGACCGAGGAGGAGTCGGCGGCCTACGTGACCGGCCGGCTGGCGGCGGCCGGCGCCCGGCGTCCCCTGTTCGACCGGGAGCAACTGGCCGCCATGTACCGGATGGCCGACGGCCTCCCCCGACGCCTGAACCGCCTGGCCGACCTCGCCCTGCTGCTGGCCTTCGCCGAGGGCCTCCCCCGCCCCGACTCCCGATGCCTCGACCTGGCCTCTCGAGAGGCGACCCCCGACCCGATCGCCGCCTGAGGCTTCAGGGACTTCGGGTCGGCGGCCGGGCTTGACCCGAGCCGCGATCCTCGAACAAGTCCTCATTCAGGTCCAATCCCACCTCTCCCTCGCGACCGTCACGCCGGAGGCGAGCGCGACCGATCGGAGCGCTCCAATGCGCCTCGGCTTGCCCGCGGATCCCCGGCTCCACCTGACCGCCCTCGCGATCGTCCTCGGGGCGATCGCCCGCATCCCCGACGCCTCCTCGGCCATCGCCGAGGCGCAGCGACGGGCCTTCGAACAGTTCGACCGCACCGGGTCCGAGCTCCTGATCGCCCTCGGGCGGGAACCGCCCCGGGTCCTCCCGATGAGCGAGCGGAGGCCGGCCGTCGTCCGGATTGGGTCGGCCCGTCCGGACACCTCCCGGCCGAGTCGGGGAGAATCGGCCCGCTCTGATCGGGCCGGACCTCGCTTGCGAAGGCCGGGGCCGCCGCGATAGCCTCGGGGGGCCGGCCCGGATCGGCTCGGGGCCGAACGGCCGGCGGGAGCACCGGCCATGAACGTCCCGATCACGAGCATCTTCCGGGTCGCGCCGGCCGCCCTCGCGACGGCCGTCCTGGCTTCGATCCCCTCCCGGGCCGACGACCCCCGAGCGACAACGCCTCCGGGAGCGGTCCAGTGGCGGGCCGAGGCCCCCCGGGACGAGATCCGGCCCGAGTTCTTCTCCGAGCCGGACGGCGGGCCCGGCAACGCTCCCCGGCTGATCATCGCGGCCGACGACCGAGACGGGCTCGATGGCGCCTGGATCGCCACCTTCCCGGTCGAGGGAGGGAAGACCTACCGCTTCCGGGCGTTCCGGAGGACCTCGGGGGTCGCCCTTCCCCGGATCAGCGCGCTGGCGATGATCCGGTGGCAAGACGACGACGGCCGCAAGGTCCCGAACGATCGCGGCCTGGTGCCCGGCTTCCTCAGGCACTGGAAGGACGCCCCCGCCGAGGCCGAGCACCCCAGCGACGGCCCGACCGACCCCGAGGGCTGGACCGAGGTTTCCGGAACCTACCTCGCCCCGGGGAAGGCCACCCGCGCGGTGGTCGAGCTTCGGCTCCGCTGGCCTTCCCCCGGCGGCCGGGTCGAGTGGGGGGCCGTCTCGTTCGAGCCCGCCGAGCCCCTCCCGAGCCGGACGGTTCGGCTGGCGACCGTCCACCATCGCCCCGTCGACGGCTCGACCCCCGAGGCCAAGCGCGAGCAGTTCGCCCCGCTGATCGCCGAGGCCGCCCGGCAGGGGGCCGACCTGGTCGTCCTGCCCGAGACGCTCACCTACTTCGGCTCCGGCAAGTCCTTCGCCGAGGTCGCCGAGCCGGTCCCCGGGCCCTCGACCGAGTACTTCGGCCGGCTGGCGAAGGAGCACGACCTGTACGTCGTCGCCGGGCTGGTGGAGCGGGACGGCCACCTGATCTACAACGTCGCCGCCCTGCTCGGCCCCGACGGCTCGCTCGTCGGCAAGTACCGCAAGGTCACCCTCCCCACCAGCGAATCGGACGCCGGGATCATGCCCGGATCCGACTACCCGGTCTTCGACACGAGGTTCGGCAAGCTCGGCCTGATGATCTGCTACGACGGCTTCTTCCCCGAGGTCGCCCGGCAGTTGACCATCAACGGCGCCGAGGTGATCGCCTGGCCCGTCTGGGGCTGCAACCCCCACCTCGCCGAGGCGAGGGCGGCGGAGAACCACGTCTTCGTGGTCAGCAGCACCTACGAGGACGTCTCCTCGAACTGGATGATCTCGGCCGTCTACGACCGCTCCGGCGCCGTGCTCTCCCAGGCGACCGAGTGGGGAACCGTCGCCGTGGCCGAGGTCGACCTGAACGACCCGACCGAGTGGCCAAGCCTGGGCGACTTCCGCTCGAAGATCGCCCGCCACCGGCCGGCGACCGACTCGGAACGGGAGGCGGGCTCCGCTCCCTGATCCCGACCCATCGGCCCCGGGGCCTCCCGCCGCCATCCTCGAACCGATCAAACTCGCCCGGCACCCTGTCTCCCGGAGTCTCCCAGACGGATGACAATGGGCGATGAGGGATTCGAACCCCCGACGTCCTGCGTGTAAGGCAGGCGCTCTCGCCGCTGAGCTAATCGCCCGGTGTGTCAGCCCGGTCGATTCTAGCGGAGAGGGGATGCTCCGGGCAAAGGGGAGGAGAATCAGGAGGGGGAAGCAGAGCGGGACTCGGCGGCGGAGAGGGAGGCGTGGTCGGCGTAGAGGCGTCGGGTCCAACGGCCGAAGCCCCAGTCGACGAGGCGGGGAAGGTAGCGGTTGACGGCCAGCAGCAGGCGGCCTCGGCCGGTGAGCGTCACCTCGTTGCGGCCCCGGCGGAGGGCGTCGAGGCCGGCTCGGGCGACGGCGTCGGGGGACATGCTGCGCTGGGACTCGGTGCGGTAGACCGCCGTGTGGACCAGCAGGTTCCGCTCGAACGCGGTGGTGGTGAACCCAGGGTTCAGCAGCAGGACGTGAATGCCGTCGATCGCCCACTCGGCCCGGATCGACTCGGTCAGGCCGGCGACGGCGAACTTGCTGGCCGAGTATTCCGGGCGGCCGGGGAGGCCGCGGCGGGCGACGATCGAGCCGACGTTCAGCACCGCCGGCCGGTCCCCCTTGCGCAGCAGGGGAAGGGCCCCTCGGCAGAGCTCGGCCAGGGCGAAGACGTTGATCTCGAAGACCTGGCGGAGCACCGCCGGGTCGTGCGACTCGAACCTTCCGTACGCGCCGACGCCGGCCGCGTTGACCACCAGGTCGAGGGCGCCGCCGAGGCGGTCGGCCGAGACGTCGAGCAGCATCCGCCGGTCGTCGGGGTCGGTCAGGTCGGCGGCCACGGCCACAACGTCGCCGGGACGGGCGCCGGCCTCGACCAGGGCAAGAGCCTCCGCCTCCAGCCGGTCAGCCGACCGGCCGGTGACCACCACCCGAGCCCCCTCCGCCGCCAGCCGGCGAGCGAAGGCGGCCCCGATGCCCGACGAGGCGCCCGTGACCAGGCACCTCGCCCCCTGGAACGATTCTCGGCGGCGGCGGGGCATCGTTCAGACGTCCTCCTCGGCGCTGGGGATGAAGGCGGAGTCGATGACAAGCAATTGATCGGTCGGATTGCCGGAATTCCCCGCCCCGAGACGGCCTTGACGGCCGGGAGCGCCTCGGCCAACCGGATGTTACCGGTCGCAGTGACGCACGAGGAGAACCCGGGAAGGCCGGAGTCGTGTCGACCCCCGTTGGGGAGCCCTCGCCTTTAGGGTCGACTTGACACCAGCGACGATCCGGGAAGTCAAGCGGTCGGGGCCGGGGCGTCGGCCCCGGCGGGCGGCCGGGGTTCGGGTGCCTCGAGCTCCGACCGCGGAACCCGAGCGGTCGGGTTCCCGACTCGGAGGGAAGACCATTCGGGTCATTCTCCCGAGGAGAACGCCGCCGATCCATCCGACGGTTGCGTCCCCCCAGCCTCTCGTCTGGGCAAGCGATGGCCCAATCGGATCGGCCGGAGGTCGCGGCCCCGGTCCGTCTCCCTCCCCGGATCTGGGGGAGGAGCGGCGATCGGGGGAGACTCGGACGACACCGGGAGCCGAGCCCTTGCGCCATCCGCAGACCGGGAGATCGGGGAGGGGCGAACGGGCGCCGGACTCTCGGGGGGAGAAACGGCTCCGATTCGTCCGAGGCCGGCGAGCGACGGTGGCGGCTTTACTCGATCCGGGAGAGATCCGCGCTCCCCTGGGTCCGGGTGGTGACGGTGCGGCTCCCTCGGGCGATCCAGTTGCCGGAGATCGGGCCGGAGCTGGGCCGGCTGATCACGACCCGGGAGGACCGGGAGCCGGAGCTGGCCACCACGTCCGGGTCATCGGGGGCCTCCGAGACGGCCGACCCCTTCGAGGCCACCGACGGAGCCGGGCTGGTGGAGAAGACCCGGCTGGGCAGCTCGCAGACCTCGTCGAGCACGACCGTCTCGCCGGGGACCATATAAGCGGGCGATTCCCCGTAGATATAGTAATTGCGAGTACAGCCGGCCGCGGACGCCAGCGCGGCCAGGGCGAGGGCCAGGCCCGCCGGGCCGGGCCGCCACGGCATCGAGACGCGTCGCATGGCGATGCTCCTGTGCCGAAGGTTCGCCACCGGCCTCGATGCCGGTCGGCTCCCCCGGGCCTCCCGGCGCCGGGTTCAACCTCCGATTGCTCCCCGTCGCCCCGAGCCCAGGGAGATCGTCCGGCAGACCCCGGACCTTGGCGACGGGATCGGGATGAGGCCGCCGCCGGGGCGGCCCGGCCGGCGGATCGGGACTCTAACGGAACGGGACCAATCGGCCAACCGGAATTTTCCGAACGCAGGGCGGACGCCCCGGGGGGGAGGGCCGCTGGCCGCTGGCCGCTGTCGGAGGTTCGGCCGCCCGGCCTCCTTGACGAAGGCGAGGGAATCAGCCGGGGGGGCGGGGGGCGAGGCCGAGGCGGGCGGCGTCGACGGCCTGCTGGATGCGTTCCCGGATCAGGGCGGCGGCCTCCTCGGGGGAGAGGGAATCGAGCTCCTCGGGGACGATCGGGGGGCCGATGTGCAGGCGAAGGGGGTGGGGGCGGGGGAATCGGCGATGGCGGGGCCAGGCCTCGAAGGTGCCAGCGATGCCGACGGGAACGATCGGGACGCGGGCCCTCGTCGCCAGCGGGGCGATGCCGGGCTTCAGCGGTTGCAGGGCGCCGTCTGGGGATCGGGTCCCCTCGGGGAAGAGGGCGACAATGCCCCCTCGCTTCAGGCGGCGGAGCGTTTCCTTGAACCCCTGCACGCCGATCCCCTCACGCTGGATCGGGAAGCCGCCCAGCGACCGGATCAGCCATCCGAGCATCGGTTTGAACAGCGAGGACCGCGCGACGAAGTTCAGCGGGCGGGAGATTCCCGAGCCCAGCACGAACACGTCCCAGAAGCTCAGGTGATTGGAAACCAGCAGCGTCGCCCCTCGGTCGGGCACGTGCTCCCGGCCGGTCACGCGGAAGCCCCCAAGAAGCGCGAACAGCAGCCGGACAAGGCCCTGGGCGGTTCGGTAGAAGGCCAGCGCCGGGAGGGAGCGGTCCCGGGGCGAGGGGCAGTCGTCGGGGGTCATGGCGCGGGGGGCTCGGGGGATCGGCAGGAGCGGGCGGCGGCCTCGATGATCGCGGCCACCTCGTCGATCGTCCGGCCGGTGGTGTCGATCACCGTCGCGTCCTCGGCCGGCCGCAGCGGGGCGATCGCTCGGGAGGCATCCCGGGCGTCGCGCTCCTCTTGGTCCCGAAGAACCTCCGCCAGGGGGATCGACTCCCCCCGGGACAGGAACTCGGCGTGTCGTCGCCGGGCGCGCTCGACCGGGTCGGCGGTGAGGAAGAACTTGCAGGAGGCGTCGGGGAAGACGACCGTACCCTGGTCGCGTCCCTCGGTGATCGTGTCGTTCTCGGCGGCGAAGGCGCGCTGCCAGGCGGCCAGGCGGCGCCGGACGGCCGGGTTGTCGGCGGCGAATCGGGTGACCCGAGTCACCTCGACCGTCCGGATCGCGGCGGTCACATCATCGTGATCCAGCAGCACCCGACCCGGCGGCAGCGAGACGGTCAGCCGGTCGGCCAGGGCGCCCACGGCCTTCTCATCGGCCAGATCCAGCCCGGCCCGAAGCGCCGCCAGGGCCACCGCGCGATACATGGCGCCGGTGTCCAGCAGCCGCCAGCCCAGCCGATCGGCCACGATCCGGGCCACGGTGCTCTTTCCCGAACCGGCCGGCCCGTCGATCGTCACCACTCGGCGCATCAGCCCGACGCCCTCCCTGCCCGGCCCCGCTCGCGATCCGACCCGGTCCCGACCCCGGTCCTCCCCGGGGCCTCCGGCCAGCACCGAGTCTATCGCCGGGCCCCTTCGTCCGGGAAGGGCGATCGCCCGGCCGACCGCGCCCCGTCGGCCTCCGTTCCGGACGCATCGACGAGGACGGATCCCGGGACTCCGTCTCCTGATCGCTCGATCTGGCGTCGTGCGCCCGGCCTTAGGAGGAGGAGGAAGGCCGGCCCTCCGATCCGGGAGGGCGGCCCGCGTTCAGACGGCCGGCTCGGCGGCGTGCGAGGGCTCAAGATCCTCGATCGGCTGGCGGCCGGAGAAGCCCGAGTGCAGTTCGTGCCAGTGGGAGACTTCCGGCTCGCCGAGCTTCCAGCAGAGGTAGATCTCCCGGCCGTCCCGGAGGCTGGGGAAGTCGCAGAGGCCGTTGTGCGCCCCTTTCAGCTCGACGCCCAGCTTCTCCAGCTCGTGCAGGTAGGAGCGGAAGGTGTCCTGCTCGGCGGCCAGCTCGGCGCGTCGGCTGGCCAGCTCGGCGTCGTAAGGGTCGTCCTCGGACTTCGACGCCTTGCGACGCTCGAGCACGGGGGCCAGCCGCTGCTCCAGTTCGCTGACGACCTGCCACTGCCGAACAATGTCAGCCACGATCACCCGGACCAACGGCAGGGCCCGGTTGGCCTCCTCGACCGAGAAGTAGCGGCGTCCCGAGGCAACCGACTTCGGCTGTTCCATGGCGGTTGATCCCTTGCATCGGGGGCCCGGGGAGGGTCGGACCCGAATCATCGGCGATGGTGTGCCAGCGGCGGGGAGGGGCTCGGGCACCCGTCGTTTCGAAGGCGGCGGGGAGGACGGAGACGGTCACGGACGGACCCCGATCGTCCCGGAGGGGCCGGGAGGCGCGACGGCATCGTCTTGCGGCATCGGACCGACCGACTCGGTCCCCGCGCTGCGGGCCAGCGTCCTGCATCTGAGCGCCCGGCACGCGTATTATAGGAGACGAGGCCTCAATCGCAAGGTCGTCCCGACAACGCCCGCTCGAAGAATCGACGCGATCAGGCCCCGGCGCCTCCCGGTCGCAACTCGGCGGCGATCCGGGAAAGCGGCGCCGTGTTGAACACGTCCGACGGCCCGAGCCCGGCGCGGCGGGCCACCCCGACTCCGTAGTCCAGGTCGTCCAGCCCGCCGACGGCGTGAGCATCCGGGTTGATCACCAGCCTCACGCCCCGATCCCGGGCCCGCCGGGAATGCTCGGCGTCCAGGTCCAGCCGGTGCGGGTTGGCGTTGATCTCAATCAGGGTCCCCGCCTCCGCCGCCTCGGCGATCACCGCCTCCAGGTCGACCGCGTAGCCGTCCCTCCTCAACAGCAGGCGGCCGGTCGGGTGGCCGAGCATCGTCACCATCGGGTGGCGCACCGCCCTGACGATCCGGGCCGTCATCACGCCGATCGGCTGGCCGAAGTTCGAGTGGACGCTGGCCACCACGTAGTCGAACCCGGCGAGCACCTCGTCGGGGTAGTCGAGCGTTCCGTCGGCCAGGATGTCGCACTCGATCCCCTTGAACAGCCGGAAGTCGGGGCCAAGCTGGTCGTTCAGCGCGTCGATTTCCTCCCCCTGGCGACGCACCCGGTCGATGCTCAGCCCCCCGGCGTAGCCGGCCGACCGCGAGTGGTCGGCGATCCCCAGGTACGATAGTCCCCGGGCCCGGGCGGCCTCGGCCATCTCAAGCAGGGTGTTGCCGCCGTCGCTCCAGTCGGTGTGGCAGTGGAACGTGCCGGTCAGGTCCTTCCGCTCGATCAGGGGGGGGATCGGCCCGGCCTCGGCCCGCTCGATCTCGCCTCGGTCCTCGCGAAGCTCCGGAGGGATCGGGTGCAGCCCCAGGGCCTGGAACAGCTCCTCCTCCGACGAGCAGGGGATCGGCCCCTCCTGCCCCTCCAGCCCGTACTCGTTGAGCCGGAGCCCCCGGGCGATCGCCCGCTTCCTCAGGGCGATGTTGTGCGCCTTCGACCCGGTGAAGTAGTGCAAGGCGAAGGGGAACTGCTCGGGCCGCACCCCCCTCAGATCGCACTGCACCCCCCCGGCCAGGCGGACGCTGGCCTTGGTTTCGCCGTGGGAGAGCACCGCCGCCACCTCCGGCAGGCCCACGAAGCGGTCGAGCACCGGAACCGGGTCTTCAGCGGCGAACAGCACATCCAGATCGCCGATCGTCTCCAGCCGTCTCCGCAGGCTGCCGCAGACCTCCACCCGCACCACCCCCGGACACGACCGCACCGCCTCGACGATCGGCGCCACCAGCCTCCAGGCCGTGCTCTGCAGAATGCGGCCGCCGGTCGACTCGACGAAGGCCAGCCCCTCCAGGATCTTCCGCTGCGTTTTGGCTCCGAATCCCTTCAGGCCGGCGATCTTCCCCGACTCGCCCGCTCTCCTCAGGTCGGCCAGGCTCTCGATCTGGAGCGCCTCGTGCAACGCCTTGATCTTCTTCGGCCCCAGCCCGGGAACCCGAAGCAGCGCCACCAGCCCCGGGGGCAGCTCGGCCCGCAATTGCTCGTAAGACGGGAGCGATCCGGTGGTGACCAGCTGGATGATCTTCCGCTGGATCGTCTCGCCGATGCCCGGCACCTCGGCCAGCTTGCCCGAGGCGATCCGATCGGGCAGGTCGTCCCCCAGCCCTCGCACCGCATCGGCGGCGTTGTGGTAGGCCCGGCAGCGGAAGGGGTTCTCCCCCTTGAGTTCCAGCAGGGTGCCCATCTCGTCGAGGATGCGGGCGACGTCGGCGGATCTCATGGTCGGGGGGCTCCATCGGTCGGGTCCGGGGGGGCCCCGGCCATGCGATCGGCTCCGGCCCCCCGGGAGGAGATCCGGGGGGGCCGCCCCCCACCTTTAGACGAAGGGAATTTCCGCGTTGACAGCCCGAAGATGTCGGAGTATTGTTCGCCCCGTCTTTAGGGGGATGGGGTGCAGGACCGAGAAATCGGGCCCCCAGCCGTCTCCCGGAGATCCGCAGAACGACCCGACGGCCCCGAGGCCGGGGTCGGGCGACCACCCTTGATTCGACACCTCCCGATCCGCCCGCCTTCGCCGCCCGGCGCTCCGCGCCGGGCCTGCCTCGGTCGCCCAGTCGGGCGGCACGGACTGGATCGCCTCGCGGACCGCGGACGATGTCGCCGATCCCCGCCGTCCTTCGCGCCACAGGATGGGCGCGAGACGGGGACGAGCTGGCGTGAGTCGCAAGTGATTGAGGTCCGAGCGGGGTCTCCCCATCGCGATCGGACCGAAGGAGTTCCCATGCACCGGATGCGTCACTACGTCGCCGTCATCGGGTTGATCGCCGGGGCGACTGCCCTGTCCGGCAGCCCCGCCCGGGCGAACCTGATTCGGAACGACCCGAAGCTCGCCTTCCCCGATGTACTGGCCGCCGCCATCAACGGCCGGATCGAATACGACTACGACGAGGCCTCCCAGCGCGGCGTGCTCACCGTCACCAACACCCCCTGGGAGATCGCCGGCTCCGAAACCTCCTCCTTCCCCATCGACAACCCCGACGGGGCCAACAAGTCCCAGTTCCTCCGCGTCGTGCTCGATAGCAGCGGGAACGTCATCGACGACCCGCTGAACTTCTACGAGCTGAAGGGGAAGATCGAGGCCAACGGCCAGACCTTCGAGGGCATCCTGCTCACCGGTACCCCCACCAACTTCGGCTGGCTCGACCTGGGTGGAACGAGCATGCCCCAGCTCGGCCTCGACACCTTCGACGCCGAGATCGCCATCACCGGAGGCGAGCTCGCCAAGTTCTACGGCGACTCCGCCTACATGGAGTTCACCCCCCTGATCGAGAGCACCTTCGAGGGCTCGTTCGCGAACGACTTCACGGGGCTGAAGCCGGTCAGCAACATCCGATCCTACAACTCCCCCGAGCCGTTCCCGATCCCCGAGCCGACGACGCTCGTCGTGCTCCTCGGCGGCGGCGCGGCGCTGCTCTACCGGCGTCACCGTCGCCGTCCCGCCGCCTGAGTGCGGCCCCCCGCCAACCTCCGCGGCACCCGCTCCTCGGAGCGGAGACCTCTGCAGACCTGACTGAGCCAACGCGGCCGGCCGTCCCGGGCGAGGGGACGGCCGGCCGTCTCTCGTCTCGGGGAGGCTCCCCCGACCCGACTCGGGCGCTAGCCCTCCTGGGCCGCCACCCCCTCCCATCCCGTCCCGCTCCGCGAGTCGGCGACAAGCTCCCCCGCCTCTGGCCCCGGCCCTCCCGAGGAAGGCAGCGGCGCCAGGCCTCCTCCCGACTCCTCCCCCGACCGGAACCGGCCGGCCCGCCAGGCGGCGAACCTCGGCGGCGGCAAAGGCGGGGCGAAGTGGTACCCCTGGGCCAGGTCGCAGCCCCACCGGGCCAGCTGGTGCGCCGTCTCGCCGTCCTCCACCCCCTCGGCCACCACCTGCAACCCCAGGTTGTGCCCCAAGTCGATCACCGCCCGCACGATGCTCGCGTCCCGGACGCTCCCCAGCATGTCCCGGACAAACGAGCGGTCGACCTTCACCTCGTCGACCGGCAGCTCCTTGAGGAACGCCAGCGATGAGTAGCCGGTGCCGAAGTCGTCGATCGACACGCGGATCCCCATCTCATGCAGGAGCTCCAGCACCCGCCGGGCGTGCGCTGGGTCCTCCATCATCGCCGTCTCGGTGACCTCAAGCGTCAGCCACCCGGGGCTGGCCCCCGAGGCCTCCAGCAGCTCGCTGATCGTCGGCACGAGCTGCTCGTCGTGCAGGTTGCAGGGGGAGAGGTTCACCGCCACCCCCACGCCGATCCCAGCCTCCCGCCAGGTCCGGCACTGGCGCAGGGCCGAGCAGAGCGCCCACCTCCCCAGCGGCCGGATCATCCCCGTCTGCTCGGCCAGCGGAATGAACCGGCCCGGCGCGATCAGGCCCTCGGTCGGATGATTCCAGCGGACCAGCGCCTCGACCCCGGCCACCTCGCCCGTCGGGAGCGCCACCTTCGGCTGATAGTGCAGCCGGAGCCGGCCCTCCTCGATCGCCCGCCTCAGGTCGCCGATGAGCTGCAACCGCTGCGGGGTGCACTCGGGCAGCTCCGAAGCGTACAGGACCCGGCCCAGCCGGCCTCGCTTCGCGGCGTACATCGCAATGTCGGCGCGCTTCAGCAGCGTGGCCGCGTCCGACCCGTGGTCCGGGCACAGCGCGATGCCCACGCTCCCCCCAACCACCAGCGCCTTCCCCTCCACCACCACCGGCCGCTCCAGCGCCGCCAGAATCCGATCGGCCGCTCCCAGGGCCCCCCCCTCGTCGGCCCCGGGCAGCAAGATCCCGAACTCGTCCCCCCCCAGGCGGGCGACCCGGTCGGTCGGGCGGACCACCCCGGTCAGCCGGGGATTGAGCCGCTTGAGCAGCTCATCGCCGAGATGGTGCCCGAACGAGTCGTTGATCTCCTTGAAGCGGTCCAGGTCCAGCAGCAGCAGCGCGCAGCGCCCTCCGGTCCTCCGCGCCTCGAGGACCGCCTCCTCGATCTCAAGGATGAGCTGGCACCGGTTGGGCAGCCCGGTCAGGCCGTCGTGCGTCGCCTGGTGCGCCAGCAGGGCCTCGGCCCGCTCGCGCTCGATCGCCAGGGCCAGACCGCTGGCGATCGATCCCATCGCCTGAAACTCCAGATCCGAGAGCGGCCGCCGGGCGAACGCCGCCAGCACCCCCAGCGGCCTGCCGTCCACCAGCAGCGGGTAGCCCGCGAAGGCCACCATCCCCTCCCTCCTCACCCACTCCAGGTCGGAGAGGTCCGGGTCGTCGACGATCGCGTTGGTCAAACACGGCCGGCACTCCTCGGCGATCCGACCGATCTTGAGGCTACCGACCGGCACCCGGGCGTGAGGGCCGTCGAGGTGGGTATACTTGCCGGCGCTGGCCCTCAGCTCCAGCACCTCTCCCCCCGCGTCGAGCGTCCAGATCCGAACGAGCGCCACATCGACCCGACGGACGATCGCCTCGGCGCACTGCTGGAGAATCTCCCGCTGTGGTCCTCGGCGGGTCAGGCAGAGCCCCACCTCCGAACCCAGCTCGGCCAGGCGGGCCCGCTCGGCCACCGCCGCCTCGGCCCGCTTCCTCGGCGTGATGTCCTCGATCTGAGCGACGAAATGCACCGGGGCCCCGCCCTCGTCCCGCACCACCGAGGAGCTGACCAGGGCCCACACCTCGTGCCCGTCCTTGTGGATGTACCGCTTCTCCCCCCGATACTGCGACAGCTCCCCCGAGAGCAGCGCCCGGGCCACCGGACGCTCGACCTCGCGATCCTCGGGATGGGTGATCGCCGCGCAGGTCGTCGCCAGCAGTTCCTCCTGGCTGTAGCCGACCATCTCGCAGAGGGCCCGGTTCACCCGCGACCACCTCCCCTCGGGGGTCAGCAGCGCCATGCCGATGGCCGCCGATTCGAAGGCGCGGCGGAATCGCTCCTCGCTCTGGCGCAGCGCCTCTTCCGTCCGCTTGCGCTGCGTGATGTCGGTCGAGATGCCGCAGGTCGCATACGGCTCCCCCCCCGGCCCGAACAACGGAGCCTTGATCGTCAGGTAGGTGTGCGGCCCGTCCTCATGCGGGGCGATCTCCTCCATCTCGATCGCCCGGCCCGCCTCCAGCGCCCGCTGGTCGTTCCTCCGGAAGGCGTCGGCAATCTCGGCGGGGAACAGATCGTAGTCGGTTTTCCCCACCACGCTCGTCTTGGTGACGCCGAACAGCGCGGCCCACCTTTGATTGATCAACAGGTAGCGCCCCTCCAGATCCTTCAGGTAGGCGACCGCCTCCGAGCTGTCGAGCACCGCCTCCAGCCGAGCCACGTCCTGCCGCAGCGCCCTCTCCAGCCGCTTCCGCTCCGTGACCTCAAACCCGACCGCGAGGAAACGATCGGGCCTTCCCCTCGCCCCGAGGCAGGGAACCACCGTCGCATCGATCCAGACGAGCCGCCCCCCCCGGGCTCGCAGGCAAACCTCTCCCCGCCAGCGACGATCGCGGCGGAGGGCCGCCCGGCACTCGCGGAGGGCACCCGGCCCCCTCCCCCCGGCGTCGAGCCGCCGGGGGCCCTTCCCGATCACCTCGCCTCGGGAGCAACCAAGCACAGCGCAGCCGAGATCATTCAGGTGGAGGATCCGGCCCCGGGCGTCGAAGATCGCGATGATGGCCGCCCGGCCCACCGCCTCCGCAAGCGACGCCAACCCGTCCCGACTCTCGGGCCGACCCTCCCGCAACGGACCTTGTCCGCCGCCCCTTCGGCCTGCCCCCGATCGCCTTGGGTACGTCGGCCCGATCGCTCCGTTCGATTCGGTCATGCGCCGGCCTCGCACGTCGGAACGGGGGCGGGCGCGCCCTCATCCGTCCGGGCCTCTCGGAATCGCGGTTGGCCCGGGACGCTTCGGAGCCCGGACCCTAATTCCAAGATAAGGCGCGGTCTGGCCAGCGATGCCTCTGGAAAACGTGATCGCCAGCTCCCCCGGCGACAACCACCCGGCCCCGCGGCGAGACACGCCCCGGGGCCAGGCCCTCCGTCAATCCGCCAGGAACGACGCCGAGAGCTTGCCCAGCGCCTCGTTCTCGATCTGGCGAACACGCTCCCGAGTCAGCCCGAGCGACTCGCCAATCTCCTTGAGCGTCTTCGGCGGCGCGTCGTTGAGGCCAAACCTCATGCGAAGCACCGTCGCCTCCCGCTTGTCCATCGCGTCGAGCCGCAGCATGACCAGCTTCAGATTGTCCGCCTCGAGCATCTCCACGTCCGGCGCCCGGGTGCGCTCATCCATGAGCATCTCCCCCAGGCTCCAACCGTTCTCCGGCTGGTCGGTCTGCGGAACGAGATTGTACACCTTGATCGCCTTCTTCACGATCGCCAGCTTCTTCTTCGGCAGCTCCAGCTCCCGGGCGATCTCCTCAACCGTCGGCGTCCGACCAAGCCGGTCCTGCAGCTCCGCCTGCATCCGCCGCCACTTGCAGAGCAGCTCCACCATGTACGCCGGGATCCGGATCGGCTTGGCCGTGTTCACCAGCGCCCGCTTGATCGATTGCTTGATCCAGTAGCTCGCATAGGTGCTAAATCGCGTCCCCATCGATGGGTCAAACCCCTCGACAGCCCGCAACAGCCCCAGATTCCCCTCCTCGATCAAATCCTGAAGCGCCAGCCCCTTGCCCGTGTAGTGCCGGGCAATGTTCACCACCAGCCTCAGGTTGGCCCGGATCATCCGGTCCCGGGCGTCCTTGTCCCCCTTGGCAATCCGGTGGGCGAGCTCCTTCTCCTCCTCGGCGCTCAAGAGCCGGACCTCGTTGATCTCCCGGAGATAGGTCTCCAGCGGGCTCTGGACCACATCACGTCGGTGTCGTCTGATACGAGCCATGAAGGTCCCTCTCGCGTCGGTCGCCCTGGTGCGGCGGGTCCGTCCGCCGATGGCCTCCCCGACCCCCTCGGGCTCGGCCCCGGCTCATCGACCGACCTCCGGGCGTTCCCGGTTCTCGGTTCGGGTAGATTATCGTCCACGGAGGGTACGCATTTGAAGTGGAGTTGCGAAAATGGGATAACTGGGAAGACGGGATTCGCTCGGCAAGATGGATTATGCGGATTATTACGGCAGCTCCCTCGGGGCGCAAAGCGACGGCCCTCCCGGTGAAGGGAGGGCCGCTGGTCGCTCCGGGTAACGAAAACGGCCCCTCGCGCCGGGCGCGAGGGGCCTCCATTGGGGACCGCAGACGTTCGCGTCGAGGGGCCGGCCGGGAACCGCCGCTGGGGCGATCCCGGCGCGGGGTTACTCGCCCTCGGTCGGCTCGGCCTCCTCGTCGCCGTCGGGGGCCTTGGTCGCTTCCTGGCCGGGCATGGCGAACAGCGGGCCGCCGCCGCCGAGGCCTCCCTTGAGGGCGCTGTCTCGTTTCGCCGGGGCGGCGGCGGGAGCGCCGGCAGGGGTGGTGCCTTCGGCCTTCGACTCCTCGGCCTCGATCTCCTCCTTGCTCCAGGCGGCCTTCTTCTTGGACAGGCCGATCTTGCGCTCGCCGCGGTCGACGCGGAGGATCTTCACCTCGATGTCGTCGCCGACGTTGACGATCTCCTCCGGGCTATCGACCTTGTGCTCGGCCAGCTCGGAGATGTGCAGCAGGCCCTCCAGGCCCGGCTCCAGCTCGACGAAGACGCCGAAGTTGGTCAGCTTGGTGACCTTGCCGATCACCACGTCGCCGGGGTGGTAGCGGTCGGGGATGTCGGTCTCCCACGGGTCCTGCTTCAGTTGCTTCAGGCCCAGGGCGATTCGCTTGCGCTCCTGGTCGACGTTGAGCACCTGGCAGGAGACCTTCTGGCCCTTCTCCAGCAGCTCGTTGGGGTGCCCGATCTTGCGGGTCCAGCTCATGTCGGAGATGTGCAGCAGCCCGTCGATGCCTTCCTCGATCTCGATGAAGGCGCCGTAGTTGGTCAGGTTGCGCACCGTGCCGTCGACCATCGTGCCGGGCGGGTACTTCTGGGCGACCTGGTCCCACGGGTTGGGCTGGGTTTGCTTCATGCCCAAGGAGATTTCCTGCTTCTCCCGGTTGATGCCCAGCACCACCACGTCGACCTTGTCGCCGATCTGCACCAGCTCGCTCGGGTGGTTGATCCGCTTGGTCCAGGACATCTCGGAGATGTGGACCAGGCCCTCGATCCCTTCCTCGAGCTTGACGAAGGCGCCATACGACATGACGTTGACGACCTCGCCCGTGACTCGGGAGCCCTCGGGGTACTTCTCCCCGATGTTCTCCCACGGGCTGGGGGACTTCTGCTTCAGACCCAGCGCGATCTTCTCGCGTTCGCGGTCGACGTTGAGGACCATGACCTCGATCGTGTCGTCGATCCGCACCATGTCGCTGGGGTGGTTGATTCGGCCCCAGGACATGTCGGTGATATGCAGCAGGCCGTCGATGCCGCCCAGGTCGACGAACGCGCCGAAGTCGGCGATGTTCTTGACCACGCCCTTGCGGATCTGGCCGATCTCGATCTCCGAGAGCAGCTTCTCCTTCTGCCGGGCGCGCTGCTCCTCGATCAGCTTGCGGCGGGAGACGACGATGTTCCGCCGGCTCTCGTCGATCTTGAGGATCATGCACTGGATCTCGGTATCGAGGTAGTCCCCGATGTCCGAGGGGCGCCGGATGTCGACCTGGCTGGCCGGTAGGAAGACGTTGACGCCGATGTCGACGAGCAGCCCGCCCTTGATCTTCTTGGTGACGCGCCCGGTGACGACGTCCCCCTCGGCGTGCTTGGAGATCACGTTCTCCCAGGCCCGCATGCGGTGGGCCTTCTTGCGGGAGAGGAGGATCTCGCCGGTGTCGTCGTCCATGCCCTCGAGCAGCACCTCGACCTGGTCGCCCGCCTGCGGCCGGCCCTCGGTCTCGTCCCACTCGTTCAGGGGCACGAGCCCCTCGGCCTTGTAGCCGACGTCGACGATCGCCTGATCGCCGACGATGTCGACCACCTTGCCCTGGACGATCGTGTTGAGCACATACTCCTGGCCCTCCTCGAGGTAGGGGGCCATCGGATCCTCCTGGCCGTCCTCGGTGAAGACGGCGGTGGAGAACTCCTCGTCGGAGACGTCGAACTCGCGGAGCAGGTTGCGATCTACCATGGAATCAGGTCGGTCCGGACCGCCCGGCGGCCTCCGTCCGCCCCGTCGCGCGTCGGGTCGGGGTCGTCGCCGCCCTGGAAGCAAGAGGAGCATCGCGAGGAGATGGCTCCCGGCCCCGCGCGCGGCCGGGAGAAGACGCAAGTTCTTGATTCTATCCGGAACCACCGTCGCTCGGATAGGGGGATTCCCGCCCGACCCCCGACCGGCGCGGCGGCTCCTCCCGGTGGCCCCTCCCCGATCCGCTCCAGGGCGGAACTCCGCCCCCAGCCCCTCGTCCTCGCCAACGCCCTGACCCGCGCCGATCCCGGATCCGGCCTCAAGGTCGGTCGGGGTCGTGGTCGGGCGGCCGGGGCCGGTCTCGTACCAGGACGACTCCGATCCGATCGACCATTTCACGATCTCATCACTCTACTCTATCAGATTATCATAAAATATCTCGTTAAGCCCTGGGCAAGTCCCTCCCTCTTCTGGAGGAACGCGATCGCCGAGCGATTGCCCAGCTCTCCCCGATTCTCGACCGGGGGAGCGGCTCGAACGTCTCCTCGGCAACCGGGGAACGCCGGTCGCTCCGGCCGGAGCGGACCGGGACCCGGCCGCATCCCGTGCTCCTGCTCGTCCTGAGGCTCCCCCTCCCCGCTCGCGACGCGGTTCGGCCCTCGGGGAATCTTCGGGGCCGGGAAGGCGGCCTTCTCCAGCGACGGAAGGCTTCCTGACAGCGGCGGAGGCCGAGGCAAGGCAAGGGCCGCACGACCGTCGGCGCCGGCCTCGGCCCGGATTCAGCCCGACCGGACCGCGTTGATGAACGCCCGCACCGCCTCCGGATCCTTCCGGCCGGGAGACGACTCGACGCCGCTGGCCACGTCCACCATCCACGGCCGCACTCGCCGCACGAGCCCGGCCACGGTCCCGGGGGTCAGGCCGCCGGCCAGGATCCGTTTCGGCGCCGGGCTCGGCTCGGCGTGGCGGGCAAGAACTGAGGCAACATTCCAGCGTTCCACCAGGGCGTCGAGCACCTCGCCGCCGATGCCGTGCCCGGTCCCCCCCTCCTGGCCGGGGACGAAGGCGTCCACCAGCACCGCTTCCGGCGCCGCTCCGATCGCCTCGGCGTGGATCAGCCATGCCTCCATTCGATCGATCGCCGAGCGGTCCCCCAGACGGAAGGCCCGGACGACCCGGTAGCCGGCGGCGATCAAATCGCGAACGTCCTCGGCCGGTTCGTCCCCGTGGAGCTGGACGATCGTCAGGCCGGCCCGCTCGCTCGCCGCGACGACCTCCGCCACCGGGCGGTTGACGAACAGCCCGACCGCCTCCGAGCGGCCGGCGATCGCCGCCACCAGGCCGGCGGCGCGCTCCGGAGGCACGAACCGCTTCGAGGGCGGGTGGAAGTTGATGCCGATCCAGTCGGCCCCGGCCTCGGCGACCATCCGGGCGTCGTCCGGGGTGGTCACGCCGCAGATCTTGATCAGGGGGAAGGGCTGAGGGTCGATGGCTGGGCTCGATCTCGGATCCGGCCGACGCGGCCGGGCGTCGGCCGCCCGCCAACAGGCGCGCGGCCGACGCCCTCGGCGCTCAGGAAACGCCCATCTCCGCCAGCGTCGCCTTGAACTTCGCCTCGGGGTTCACTCCCACGAGCCGGCCGACCTCTCGGCCCCCTTGGAAGAAGACGACCGTGGGGATGGAGGAGATGCCCAGGCTGCTGGGGATGTCGCTGTTCTGGTCGGTATCCATCTTGCCGACCTTCACCCGACCGCTGTACTCGCCGGCCAGCTTCTCGATCGTCGGGGCCAGCATCCGGCACGGTCCGCACCAGGGGGCCCAGAAGTCGACCACCACGGGGACATCCGAATCGAGCACTTCCGACTGCCAGGTCGCGTCGGTAAACTCCTGGACGTTCCCAGCCATGAGGGGCGCCTCGCCGTGTGGGGATTCTCGGCCGGGAGCGGCCATGCCGCCCCCGCCCTGGGGGTGTCTGTCGGAGTCATTATAAATTGGCCAGGAAGCGAGTCAACCAACGGCGAGGCCACCCCCGGGGGCCGCGCGATTCCGGACCGAGCACAACCCATCCCCCGGCGCCTCCTCCCCGATCGGGCGCCCCCGAACCCCGAGGCGGCGGCTGGCGAGACTGGCTCGACCCCCGTCGGGTCGGCTGGCTGAACCTGCTGCTGCTGTTCCTCCCCGTCGGCGTCGGCCTTCGCGTCGCGGGAGTGGGCGAAACCTGGCAGTTCATCGCCGCCGGGCTGGCGATCATCCCGCTGGCCGGCCTGATGGGAGAGGCAACCGAGCACCTCGCCCATCGGCTCGGCCCCGGCGTCGGCGGCCTGCTCAACGCCACCTTCGGCAACGCCGCCGAGCTGATCATCGCCCTGTTCGCCCTCTTCCGAGGCTACGACGAGGTCGTCAAGGCCTCCCTCACCGGCTCGATCATCGGCAACCTGCTGCTGGTCCTGGGGGCCAGCCTGCTGGCCGGAGGCCTGCGCTATCCCCGACAGCAGTTCAACCGCACCGCCGCCGGCGTCGGCTCGACCCTGATGGTCCTGGCCGCCTTCGGCATGCTCATCCCTGCGATCTTCTATTCGTTGCCCGACGTGGTTCGGCAGGGGGACCACGCCCGACCGCACTCAGAGCGGCTCCTGCTGGAGCACGAGGTCAGCGTCGGCGTCTGCCTGATCCTGATGCTGTCGTACGTCCTCTACCTCGTCTTCAGCCTCAAGACCCATCAAAATCTCTTTAATCCCGACGCCCAGGAGGGCACCCACGACGAGTCGCTGCACGGCCACGGTCCCGGCTGGGGCCTGGGCCGATCGGTGGGCACGCTGCTGGTCGCCACCGCCTTCGTGGCGATCATGAGCGAGATCCTCATCGGCGCCGTCGAGCATACGACCGAGGCGCTCGGCCTGACCGGGATCTTCGTCGGCGTCATCGTCGTCGCCATCGTCGGCAACGCCGCCGAGCACTCCACGGCCATCCTCGTGGCCCGGAAGAACAAGATGGACCTCTCCGTCGGCATCGCGATCGGATCGGCCCTGCAAATCGCCCTGTTCGTGGCGCCGGTGCTGGTCTTCGCCAGCTACCTGCGCGACGAGCCGATGGACCTGCTCTTCACCACGCTGGAGGTCGTCGCCGTCCTACTGGCCGTCTTCATCGCCCGCATGGTGGCCGAGGACGGCGAGTCGAACTGGCTCGAAGGGGCGATGCTGCTGATGATCTACGCCATCCTCGCCGTCGCCTTCTTCGTCCTCCCCGCCGGCGAGGGCCACCACCGCGCCGGCGCCGAGGCGGGCGCGCCTCCTCCCGCCGCCGGGGGAACCGAATGAGGCCCCCGGCGGGGGAGGATCGCCTCGAGGGGAACCGTCGGGGGGCCTCGTCCCCCTCCGGCGTCACTCCTCGATCAGGTACAGGATTCGCCCGCAGGTCTTGCAGTAGACCAGGCGATCGGCGTTCATCAGCTCACTGATGGCCTGGATCGTGGCGACCTGATAGCAGCCGTGACAGGCCCGGGTGTGGGGATCGACGGCGGCGAAGGCGTCGTCCCCCTTGCCCCGGACCGTGCGGCGGTAGCGCTCGCGGTCGTCCTCGGGGACGACGGCCTCGCTCTCGGCGATCGCCGCCTCCAGCTCCTTCAGTTGGGCCCGCTGGGCGTCGGTCTTGGTCTCGATGTCCGACCGCAAGGCCTCGACCTCCGAGGCGAACCGGGCCACGTCGGCCTCCTGCGCCGCCAGCTCGGCCGAGGCGGTCTCGACCCCCTGCATCAGCTCCAGGATGGCGTCCTCCTGGTGGGAGATCGCCTTGTTGATCATGGCGATCTCGCTCATGATCGCCTTGTACTCGTCGTTCTTCTTGACGGTGTTGAGCTTCACGCGCAGGTCGTCGACCCGAGTCCGCTGGCTCTGCACCTGCAATTCCTGGCGCTGGACCTCCGCCTTCCGCTTCTTCAACGCCTCCCGGGCGGCCTCCAGGTCGGCCTTCCGCTTCTCCAGACCGCGGAGGCGGGCGGCGAGGGTCTTGGGGCCCGATTCCAGCCGATCGCGGAGGGCGCTGGCGCGGCGGTGAAGTTCGTGGAGTCCGCGGAGGTCGTCGGCGGTCGCGGGCATCGGGGTCAAGCTCCTAATTGAGAGGATGGGCGGGGCGTCGCTTCTCCCCCTGCTGATCGGCTCGTCCTGCTCGGCGTCGCCGGCCTCGGCCGGGGGAGCGATGCGGCAGCGGTGCCCTCCAGGGACAAAAAAACCGCCGGTCGCCTCGGGGCGACCGGCGGTTCAGGTGGCCGGGGTCAGCCGGTGCTTTCCAGGAAGCCTTCCAGTTGCCGGCTTCGGACTGGATGCTGCAACTTGCGAACGGCCTTGGCCTCGATCTGCCGGACCCGCTCTCGGGTGACCTTGAAGATGCGGCCGACCTCTTCGAGCGTGTAGGTGTACCCGTCGCCGAGGCCGTAGCGGAGCTTGATGATCTCGCGTTCCCGGTAGGTCAAGGTCTTCAGGACCGCGTCGATCTTCTCCTTGAGCATCTCCTGGGTGGCGGCGTTGATCGGGCTCTCGGCGGCCTCGTCCTCGATGAAGTCGCCGAAGTAGCTGTCCTCGCTCTCGCCCACCGGGCGGTCCAGCGAGATCGGGTGCCGGCTGATCTTCATCACCCGGCGCGTCTCCTCGACCGAGATGTTGGCGACCTTGGCCATCTCCTCGATCGTCGGCTCGCGTCCCTTCTCCTGGAGCAGCTTCTTGGAGACGTTGCGCAGCTTGCTCATCGTCTCGATCATGTGCACCGGGATCCGGATCGTCCGGGCCTGGTCGGCGATGGCCCGGGTGATCGCCTGGCGGATCCACCAGGTGGCGTACGTCGAGAACTTGTAGCCGCGGCGGTACTCGTACTTGTCGACCGCCCGCATCAGCCCGGTGTTCCCTTCCTGGATCAGGTCGAGGAAGGAGAGGCCGCGGTTGCGGTACTTCTTGGCGATGGAGACGACCAGCCGCAGGTTGCCGCCGGAGAGCTGCCGCTTGGCCTCCTCGTACTCCTTGTACCGAGCGTTCATCTTCGCCACGCGGCGGGTCAGGCTCCTGGGGGTCTCCAGGGTCATGACCATCAGGTCCTTGAGCTCCTTCTGGAGGTTGGCCAGGTCGTCCTGGGTCCCCCGGCCGGCCCGGACCAGCTCCCGCTGGGCGAGGATCTCGTTCATCCTCCCGGCGATCTGCTCCAGCCGCTTCATCAGCGGCTGCACCTTCTGAGTGCGGATCGACAGCTCCTCAACCAGCGTGACCGCCTTGCGCCGACGGCGGGCCAGCTCGACGCGGAGCACCCGGGCGGCGTCGGGGTCGTCCTTGGCGCGGATGTAGGACCGGAAGTCGCGGAGGTTGCAGTCCATCAGATGATCCAGCGTCGCCAGGTTCGGCTTCATCCGCTGGAGGATCTGGTCCTTCTCCAGGTTCTCGGTGACGGAGACCTTCACCGTGCGGTCGAAGGGCAGCTCGCCGCTGTCGACCTTCTTGAGCACGTCGACCACCAGGCGCAGCGCGTAGTCGCACTCCAGCACCTTGCGGCGGAACTTTCGCCGGGTGATCTCGATCCGCTTGGCCAGGTTGATCTCCTGGTCGCGGGTCAGCAGCGGGATCTCCCCCATCTGGGTGAGGTACATGCGGACCGGATCGTCGATCCGGCGGGAGATCTCGTCGAGGTCCTCGGGAGTCAGCTCGCCGTCGTCCTCCTCCTCGTCGCCCGCGTCCTCGACAAGGTCGTCGTCGGAGTCGTCCCCCAGGTCGCCGGAATCGAGCAGGCGGGCCTCGGCCTCCTCCTCGTTGACCAGTTCGATGCCCATCTCGTCCAGCCGTTCGAGCAGCTCGTGGAGCTTCTCGGGGCTGCTGGAGATCTCGTCGGGCAGGTTGTCGTTGACCTGGTCGTAGGTGAGGAACCCGCGCCGCTTGCCCAGCTCGAGGAGCGTCTTGAAGCCCTCGTCCAGCTTTTCCATCGACACACTCTCCTAGGAAGGACCGCCGTCGGATTCGTTCAAGACGCGTCGGACGACTTCTTGGTGGCGACCATCCGCCGGAGCTCGAGCATCAGCCGCATCTTCTCCCGCCAGAGCTCGCGATAGGTCTCGGGCTCGGCGGCGGGGTCGGTCTCGGCCAGGGCACCCTCGAGATCCCGCAGGCGGTCTCGGCCGGCGCGCTCGGCCAGCCGGGGAAGCAACTCGGCCAGGCGGTCGCGCCAGGGCCGGGGAAGGTAGCGACCGTTCCGGTACCGCTCCGAGAGCGGCCGGGGGTCGATCGGGGAAACCAGCGAGGCCAGCAGGGCGCGCAAGCCGGGGTCCTCCAGCCGGTCGGCCACCTCCGAGGCGGTCGCCTGGCGCCCCTCGCCGTGCAGGTCGTAGCAGGCTCCCAGGATCGCCCGGGCCGCCTGGCTCCGCAGCGACGACAGCTCCACCCGGGTGATAACCTGGCCGACGACCTGGGGCTCATTCAGGAGGATCTCGATCAGCTCGCGGTCCAGCGGGTCGAGGTCGGCCGGCCGGATCGCCGGCGCGGGGGACGCCTCGCCGTCGCCCCCGGTCCGGCCGCTGGTGGCCGGACCCTCCTCGATTCTTCCCAATTGTACGTGATGATGCGCCGGACGGTCGGGCCGTCGCCGCTTCGCGAGGTCGCGTCGCAACGCCTCGACCGGCAGGCGCAGCCGGTGGGCCAGCCGGTCCAGCGCCTTGGCCGCCTTCAGGTCCAGCCCCGCGCGACCGGCCCCCCGGGCGCCCGGCAGCCGGGCCAGCACGTCGAGCACCGCCTCGGCCGCCCTCCGGGCCCCGTCCACGTCGTCCAGGTCGAAGGCCGACGACGATCGGTCGACCAGGTAGTCCAGCGGGTCGGCCGCCGCCTCCACCAGACCGAGGAACGCCGCTTTCCCCTCCCCCAGCAGAAAGTCGCAGGGGTCCTGCCCCCCGGGCAGCGTCAGGACTCGGACGTCGACCTCGTGACTCAGGAACAGCTCCAGCGACCGATCCGCCGCCTTCTGCCCCGCCTCGTCGCCGTCGAAGACCAGCACGGCGCGGTCGGCCAGCCGACGGAGGGCCTGCACGTGGTCGTCCCCCAGCGCCGTGCCGAGCGTGCCGACCACGTTGGCCAGCCCCACCTGGTGCGCCGCGACGACATCGGTGTATCCCTCCACCACCGCCACCCACCCGGCCGATCGCGCCGCCTCCCGGGCCAGGTCGACGGCGTAGAGGTTCCGCCGCTTCTGAAACAGCGGGGTTTCGGGGCTGTTCAGATACTTGGCGACACCCCGGCCCGACTCGGCCATCCGCTGCTCGACCGACGGCAGGATCCGACCGCCGAAGGCGATCGCCCGGCCGCGGATGTCCCGGATCGGGAAGATGACCCGGCCCCGGAAGCGGTCGCGGAGGCCGCCGTCCTTCTCCCCCCGGGAGACCAGCCCGGCCCGCTCCAGCAGGGCAACATCCACCCCCTCGCGACGGCCCCGGGCCAGCAGCCAGTCCCGCCGATCCGGCGCGAAGCCCAGGCCGAACCGCTCGACCATCGCCGCCGAGAGCCCCCGCCGCTGGAGGTAGCCGCGCGCCTCGTCCGAGCCGACCAGGGCCGTGCGGAAGGCCCGCTCGGCCCAGGCGCAGGCCCGCAGCAACTCGGCCTTCCCGGGGCCGGATCCGCTCGCGGGGCTCGGGGTCTCCAGGGCCACTCCGGCCCGCTCGGCCAGCATGCGCAACGCCTCGGGGAATTCGACCCGCTCGTAGTCCTTCACGAAGTCGAAGAGGTCGCCGCCCGCCCCGCAGCTCCAGCACTTGTACGTCTGGCGCTCCGGGTTGATCTCGAGCGACGGGTTGTGGTCGTCGTGGAACGGGCAGAGGGCCTTGAATTTCGATCCGGCCCGGTGCAGAGGGAGGTACTCGCCAATCAGGGACACGATGTCGATCGCGCCCTTGATGGCGGCGAGCGTCGCTTCGGAGTGTCGCGGCACCGGGAGCTCCTGGGCTGAGGTCGCAATCCCGGATCCGTTGCGGGAGGACGACGACCGCAAGCGACCCCAGGGCCGAGCCTCGCCCGAGGCCGGTCCGATGCGTCGCGCACTCGTCGTAAGGCCGTCTCCTGCACGGCGGTGATGCGGAATTATACCTCCGCCCCAAAACCGGTCAAGTTGGGTCGCCGTCCTGCCGATGCCCCCGCGCAACTCTCCAAGCCGGCACGAGATTAGCACTTGCGACGATCACCCTCCCGACGCCCCCCGCCGGCCCCCCTCGATGGCGGCACCAGCCCCTTGACACGGCCCGCCCGGCTGTTCCCATCCCCCCAGGACGGCGGGATCCGGCCCCGGAATCCGCCCCGCGTGGCGTGAAATCGGCGCGATTGTCCCGCTTCCCAGGTGTCCGAGTCAAGGCCCCGCCCCATTCCCGCCGGGGCCCGACGCGGAGCAACCGCCCCCGGACGCCCGGAAGGACGGATGGAGGCATGGCCGCATCAGCGGGAGGGGCGAGCGGGCCTCGTCCGGAGCGGCCCATCCCTTCTGGTTTTGGGACCGTAATCCGACCCCGGCGCCGACACGGCCGGGCCGGGAATCAGGGGCGGCGGCCCCTCGGCTCGGGCCCGCCGATGGTGAGCATCAGCGGCGTGCCGTCGATCGCCTCGAGCTGCAACTGCAGCCCGCGCTCCGGGTCGTACTGGGAGGCGGCCAGCTCATTGAGCGCCTTCATCGAGGTCACTGGCACCGGCCCGACGGCCGTGATCCGCAACAGGGGCATCCGCCTGGGGTCCAGCCCCGACCGCGCCGCCGGGCTGCCGGGGGAGACGTCGGCGATGTACAGCCCGTCGGCCGGCACCCGGTCGGCCAGCTCGGCCGGCAGGTTCCCCGGCGGCCCTTCCACCACCAGCAGGCCCAGATCCAGCAGCACCGGCATGGCCCGGATCGTCACCGCCACCCGCTCCCGCTCTCCTCCCCGGACGACCGTCACCGGCACCGAACGCTCGATCGGCAGGGTGATCGTCCGGGTCCTTAGCGCGTTGGAGTCGTCCACCGGCTGGCCGTCGATCTCCAGCACCACGTCGCCGACCCTCAGCCCCGCCTCGTCGGCCGGGCCGCCGGGCACGACCCCCATGACCTGGGCCCCCCGGGCCTCCTCCAGCCCCAGCGCCTTCGCCTCTTCCGGCAGCACGTCCCGGATCGTCACCCCGAGGTACCCCCGGATGACGCGCCCCTGCTCGATCAGTTGCTCGACCACCTTCTTCGCCAGCGCCGAGCTGATCGCCAGGCCGATGCCCTGGTACCCCCCCGTCTCCGAGAGAATGGCGGTGTTGATCCCGATCACCTCCCCCTTGAGGTTGATCAGCGGGCCGCCGGAGTTCCCCGGGTTGATCGCCGCGTCGGTCTGGATGAAGTCCTGGTACAGGTCGCCGGAGAGCGGCAGGCCCCCTCGGCCGGTCGCCGAGACGATCCCCGCCGTCACGCTCCGGTCCAGCTCGTAGGGGCTGCCGATGGCGAGCACCCAGTCGCCGATGTCGACCGCCTTGGAGTCTCCCCAAGGGGCCTCGGCCTCCAGGCGCCCCTCGACCTGGAGCACGGCCAGGTCGGTCTTCTCGTCCGAGCCGACCAGCCGGGCCGACAGCTCCCGGCGCCCCAGCCGGACGGTGATCCGGTCGGCGTCCTGGATCACGTGGTGGTTGGTCACCACGAAGCCGTTCTCGACGTCGATCACCACCCCCGAGCCCGCTCCCAGCGCGATCGTCCCCGGCCCCCCGCCGGGGCCGCCGAACATCGGCCCCCCCTGGGCCGCCGTCCGGATGTTCACCACCGCCGGCTGCACCCGGGTGCTGGCCAGCCGGAACAGGGCCGACGACCGGGCGATGATCTCCTGCTCGTCGAGCGTCTCCAGCATCTCGGCCGCGGCGGTCGCCCGACCGATCTCGTACCGGTAGCCGATCTGTTGCGCCAGGTACGGCATCCCGTAGACCGCCCCGGCCATCAGCATCAGCACGAAGAGCACGAGCAGAAACCCCCGGCGGACCGGGGGGGTCTCGGGCCGGGGGGGAGGCGCATCGGGATCGAAATCGATCGGATCGAACGAGGCCATCGGGGGGCGTCTCCTGGCGGAGGGGACCGGGACGTCGGCGCCGAACCGCCGGGCCCGATACCAAGATAAGGCAAGCGTATGCGCGCCCCCCGCCGAATTCAACGCCTGCCCGGAGCCGGCCGATCCTCAAGGGCCCCACCACTCCCCGTCCCGATTGGGCCGGGCCCTCGCCCTCGGCTCTCCTGGCCCATGACCGCCTCCCCGACTCTCGGGGGGGGGGGGGGAACGGACCGGGGACGTCCCGATTCCGGGAGCGTCCCCGCTTTGGTGTGCCCCTGGACCGTGTCTGGCTCGCCTTCCGGGCCGATCGTCTCCTAGTCGTCGAGGGAAACCGCCTCTCCCCCGGCTCTCGTCGCCAGCGCCCGCCAGACCGGCAGGGCGAGGGAGTCCCTCGCGAACCGAACGCTGCCATCCATCGCCAGCGTGTTGACCCCACCGAGGTGGGCGCTCCGGGCGGCGAAGACCCCCGAGTGGAGGGTTCTCGTGTGGAGGTCGACGTTCAGGGGGTCGACCGAGCAATCGTCGGTCGTCGCGTTGGGTGGAGCACCATGATTGGAGTTCGAGCAGTGCAGGCCGGAGAGGAACCACGTCTCGCCCCCTCGGGATTCGTGAGGGACGGACCGGGGGGACAATCCGGTGCAGACAGAGACGGCCCAGTCCGGATCGTCGCTCCGCGCCTGGAGGTCGATGTCCCCCAGCAAGTCGTCCCCGCCCCGGTCGTATCGCCCCGAGGTCCAGTCCCCCTGGCGACGCTCGGAGGCACCAATGGTCTGCGAGAGTCCGTCGGAGAACTGCGACACCCGGTAGAAGCGATGGCCGGTGAACGGCCCCTCCCAGGAGAGCGGGACGGAGCTGCCGGGGGAGATCCAGAGGCTCGGCCCAATGTTGAACCGAGAATTGGTCCGGCCGAAGCCGGGTTCGGGCCGGGACCGGGACGTCCGAGGCGAGGGGCAGGCGGCTTGGCCCGAGGCGATCCCTTGGCATAATGGATCGGGAGCGACCGCTGTCCGCGGGAAGGATCGAGACGAACCGATGTGCGGCATCGCCGGCTTTGTCAATCGCGTCGGCGAGCCCGCCGACCTCGCCCTGCTCGGCCGCATGACCGGACCGATCCGCCACCGGGGCCCCGACGGCGACGGCGCCTTCGTCGACGGCCCCGCCGGGCTCGGCCACCGCCGCCTGGCGATCATCGACCCCTCGCTCGGCGCCCAGCCGATGAGCAACGAGGACGGCTCCGTCTGGATCTCCTACAACGGCGAGATCTACAACGAGCCCGCCCTCCGCCTCGAGCTGGAGGCCCGGGGCCACCGCTACCGCTCCCGATGCGACACCGAGTCCCTCGTCCACCTCTATGAGGACGAGGGGCCCGACTTCGTCCGCCGGCTCAACGGCATGTTCGCCCTGGCCCTCTGGGATTCCCGCCATCGCCGCCTGGTCCTGGCCCGAGACCGCATGGGCCAGAAGCCCCTCTTTTACTGCGAGACCTCCCGGGGAGGCCTCGTCTTCGGCTCCGAGCCCAAGGCCCTGCTCGCCCACCCCGACGTCCCCCGACGGCTCGACCCCGACGGCCTGGCGCGTTACCTCTTCTACGAGTACGTCCCGGCCCCGGGCTCGATCTGGGACGGTATCAAGAAGCTCCCGGCCGGCCACCTGCTGGAATGGTCCCTCGACCGCCCCGGCGCCGCCGTCCGGCGCTACCACGTCCCGGCCCTTCCCGTCTCCGAGGCCGACGCCCCCCCCTTCGACCAGGCCCGCTCCCGCTTCTGGGACGACTTCCGGGCCGCCGTCGCCCGGCACCGGAGGTCGGACGTCCCCCTGGGCGTCTTCCTCTCCGGCGGCGTCGACTCGTCGAGCGTCGCCGCGGCGCTGGCCGAGCTGGAGCCTCCGGCGGCCATCCGCACCTTCTCCATCGGCTTCGACGACCCGAGCTTCGACGAGAGCGCCCACGCCCGGGCCGTCGCCCGGCACCTGGGGACCGACCACCACGAGCGCACCTTCGCCGTCTCCGACGTCCTGGAGCTGCTCCCCGAGGTCGCCGACTGGCTCGACGAGCCCTTCGGCGACGCCTCGATCCTGCCCACCCACCTGCTCAGCCGGTTCGCCCAGGCCGAGGTCACCGTCTGCCTCGGCGGCGACGGCGCCGATGAGCTGCTGGCCGGCTATCCCACCTTCGCCGCTCAGCGCGCCGCCCGAATCTTCCGGAGGCTCCCCTCATCGGCCCGGTCGCTCGTCGGAGCGGCCGTCGACCGGCTGCCGGTCGACCACGGCAACATCAGCCTCGACTTCAAGCTCAAGCGGTTCGTCCGGGGGGCCTCCGCTCCCGACGCCATCGCCCACCAGCGCTGGATCGGCTCCTTCAGCGGGCCCGAGCTAGTCGAGGTGCTCGCCGCCCCCCCCTCGGTCGACGTCGAGGCCGAGCACCTGGCCCGGTTCGAGGCGATCCCCCCCGGGCTGGACCCCCTCTCCCGGTCGCTCCGGCTCTACCAGGAAACGTACCTTCCTGAGGATATCCTCACCAAGGTCGACCGAGCGAGCATGGCCGCCAGCCTAGAGGTTCGCGCCCCGTTCCTCGACGCCGAGCTGGTCGAGGAGATCCAGCGCCTGCCGGCCTCCTACAAGTTCGCCCGAGGCTCCGGGAAGCGATTGCTCAAGGCGTCGGCGTGGGATAGGCTACCGGCGTCGATCCTCCGGCGGCCGAAGAAGGGGTTCGGCATCCCGGTGGCGCGCTGGCTCCGAGGCCCCCTCTCCGGCCTGCTCGACCGCTTGCTCGCCCCCGACCGCCTCCGCCAGCAGGGCTTGCTCCGGCCCGAGGCCGTCTCCCGGTTGATCCTCGAGCACCGCCAGGGCGTCCGAGACCACCGCAAGCCGCTCTGGACGCTGCTGGTCCTCCAGCTCTGGATCGACCGCTGGCTCGACGGCGGCTGACCGGACGGCAGACCGGCGGCTTCCCGGCGAGGGGGCCGGGGGAAATCGGGGCCATCCCCCGGACGGGAGGCCCCCGGAGTCGAGGGGAGCGATCGGCTGGCCCGCCCTTGGCCCCGCTCTCGGCCCCGGCCCCCGCCCCGGCCTCCCGAACTCCTCTCTCCCGTGCCCGGGATCGGCGATCGAAGGGAACTCGTCGTGCGGATCCTCGTCGTCTCGGACATCCACGCGAACTGGCCCGCCCTGGCGGCGATCGACGAGCCGCACGACGTCTGCCTCTGCCTCGGCGACCTCGTTGACTACGGACCCGACCCCCTCCCCTGCGTCCGATGGGCGATGGCGCACGCCCACTATTGCATCCGGGGCAACCACGATCACGGCGTCGCCCAGGGGATCGAGGTCAGCGGAGACCACGGCTACCGCTACCTCACCGGCCTGACCCGGCAGCGCCACTGGTCCGCCCTCGGCCCCGCCGAGCGCCGCTACCTGCTTCAGCTCCCGCTGATGCAACGCCTCACCCTGCACGGCAAGCGCTACCTGCTGGTGCACGGCACCCCGCGCGACCCGCTCGACGAGTACCTGATGAAGGACCCCGAAACCTGGGCCCGCCGGGTCGACGGCGCCGAGGCCGACATCGTCTGCGTCGGCCACTCCCACATGCAGTTCAACCTCGTCGCCGGGGGAGTCGTCGTGCTCAACCCCGGCAGCGTCGGCCAGCCCCGGGACGGCGACCCCCGAGCCTCCTACGCCGTCATCGAGGACGGCAAGATCCTGCTCAAGCGGGTCCCCTACCCGATCGCGGAGACGATCGCCCGCATGGACGCCACCGACCTCCCCGAAGGGGCCAAGCGCCTCTACGCCGAGGGGCTCCGCCTGGGCCGGCTCCCCTCGGCGCCCCCCCTCACCCAGGGAGGCCTGGCATGACCGCGCCTCCCGAGCCGGCCGAGGGCGCCTCGATCCCCCCGGCGACCCCGGCCGGAACGCCTCCCCGTCCGCTTGCCCGACGGGTCCCCTTGGCCTACCTCACCCTGTTCTGCCTGCTCTACGCGGTGCAGGGAGTCGTCTTCGCCTACTTCGCCAACTTCAACCAGGGCTACATGGGAGCCGCCGGCGTCTCCGACGAGGCCATCGGCTTCATCGGCTTCGTCGTGCTGCTCCCCTTCGCCTTCAAGTTCGTCTTCGGCCCGCTCTCCGACCGCATCCGCCTGCTCGGCCTCGGCCACCGCTCCCCCTACATCGTCCTCGGGCTGACGATCCAGGCCGTCGGCCTCGTCGGCCTGACCCGGATCGACCCGGGCTCCTCGACCACCGCCTTCGCCGCCGTCGCGCTGATGGCCGTCGTCGGCCTGGCCCTGTACGACACCTGCACCGACGGCCTGGTCATCGACATCACCCCCCCCGGCGACCGAGAGCGCGTGCAGGGGATGCTCATCTTCTCCCGGTTCGCCACCGCAGCCGTCGCCACCCTGGGCTTCGGCGCCTGGCTGCAGGCCACCGGCACCGGGCCCGGCCGGGGAGAAGGGGTGCTCTGGGCCTGCGCCGGCCTCACCCTCGTCCCGCTGGCGGTCGCCCTGGTCCTGCGCGAGCCGGACCGATCCGCCGACGCCGAGCGCTTCCGCTGGGCCGCCCTGAAGGTGCTGATCCGACCCCGAGCCCTGGTACTCATCGCCTTCGGCACCTTTTACGCGGTCGTCGCCTGGGGAGTGGAGATCAACCTGCCGATCCACTACGACCGCCTCGACTACGGTCCCGGCGCCATCGGCCGGTTCGGCTCCGCCCGCACCCTCGGCCGAGCCCTCGGCGGCCTGCTCCTGCCCCTCGGGGCCTCCCGGCTCGGCCGTCGCGGCACCTTGCGGGTCGCCGTGCTCGGCCTGGCCGTCACCGAGGCCTCCCAGGCGCTCATCGCCGCCGACTCGCCCTGGGGGGCCGGGCTGCTGAGCTTCCTCTTCGGCGTCGCCAACGGCTGGACCGAGGCCCTCTTCTACGTCCTGGCGATGGAGGCCTCCGACCCAAGAATGGCCGCCTCCACCTTCGCCCTGTTCATGGCCGTCTCGAACCTGAGTGTCATGGGAAGCTGGTTGTTCATCCGGACCGTCGCCGCCTTCGGCGACCGCTTCGCGCCCGCCTTCGTCGCGGCCGCCCTCGTCACCTGCCTGGCGCTGTTCGCCGTCCGCCCCCTGGCGAGGCTCAAGGCCATCGCCATCACCATCGACGACCCCAGCGCCGAACCGACCGGGACGGAGGCCGCCTGACCATGTCCGAGACGCTCTGGATCGCGCTGGGCCTGCTGGGAGGCGCGGCGTTCCTGCTGCTCTGTCCCCTGCTGTTCCTCCTGCTGGTCGCCGCCGTCCGGCCCGACTCGATCCAGTCGGCCCTGCGGCTGGTCCTCTGGCCGTGCTACCGGATCAAGGTCCTCGGCGCCGAGCACCTGCCCCCGACCGGCCCGGCGCTGGTGATCGCCAACCACGTCTCCTGGATCGACGGGTTCATCCTCGCCGCGGCCGTCCCCCGCCGGGGCTACGCGCTGGTCAACGCCACATATCTCGGCATTCCGATCCTCGGCCCGCTGGCGAAGCGGTCGGGGATGATCCCCGTGCCCGATCGCGGGCCGAAGGCCCAGCGCGCCATGCTCCGAGCCGCCTTCGAGGTCCTCGACCGAGGCGACGTGCTCGGCCTCTTCCCCGAGGCCCAGATCTCCCGCAACGGCCTGATGGGCCCCCTCTACCGCGGCATCGAGGTCATCGCCTCGGCCCGAGAACACGTCCCGGTCATCCCCTGCTACCTCGACAACCTCTGGGGGAGCCCCCTGAGCTACTCCGGCGGCCGTTTCTTCTTCAAGTGGCCGAGCGACTGGCGGCGCACGGTCGTCGTCTCCTTCGGCCCCCCCGTCGAGCGTCCCCTGACCGTCTTCTCCGCCCGGCAAGCGATCCTCCTGGCTGGCGTCTCCGCCTTCGAGGCCCGGCCCCCCCGGGCGAAGGCCAGGCCCCTGGAAACGCTCGACCCCGCTCTGCCCCGCCTCCACCACCCCTCCCTCGGCCTGCTGGCCGCCTCCACCGCCAACTTCGACCGCGGAGGCATCCGCCAGATCGGCCAGAAGCCCGGCTCCGTCGGCCAGGCCGTCCCCGGCGTCGCCCTCCGCGTCGTCGGCGACGACGGCTCCCCCCTGCCCGCCGACACCGAGGGCCGCCTCCAGGCCCGCATCGCCGGCTCCCCCTCCTGGCAAGACACCGGCCTGCTCGCCCGCATCGACCGCGACGGCTTCGTCTTTCTCTCCTCACCAATTCCCTGACCGCCCCTCCCCTTCCCTCCAGATGATCCAGGAGAGGAACCCCTTCGCTCCTTGGCAACCCACCCAAACATACAGACACCCGCGCCCACCATCACCGCCGTCAGGTCATCCCCCGTGTTCGTCGGATTGACCGTTCGTTCGGGAGATCGCCCGTCGCTCGTCTTGAGCGCGCCGAACGGTGTCCGGCCCCGCTCGGCGACGGCCCGGGGCCGACGCCTGCCTCGGCCGAGGTCGAGCCGATCCCCGCCCTCGATTCCCGGCGCGACGGTGCGCGGAACGAACCCAAGCCGGCCCGGATCGATCGACGCAACTCGGCTTTTCACAATTGATTGCGAGAAACGCCTTCTCAAGGATCCGAGCGCACCGATCGCGTTCCGATCGCGTTCCGATCGCGTTCAGAGCCCCCCGTCCAGGCAGTCCCGGATCGTCGGCAGGTACTTCTCGGCAGCGGCGGTGTTCACCAGCACGACGCGGTCGCCGGCCCCGACGACCCGGCGGTCGGCCAGCTCCTCCAGGACGGCGAGCGTGGCCGCCCCCTCCGGCGACCAGGCGAACCGACGCTGGCGCCACTCCTCCCGGAGGACCGACCGGATCCGATCGTCGTCGACCGCCAGGGCGCAGCCTCCGGTCTGGCGGACGATCCGGAGCACGTTGATGTGCCCGACGTTCCGGGCCACGTTCAGGCCGGTGGCGATGGTCTTCCCGGCCGGCTCGGGGGTAATGTCCTCGGCCCCGGACTCGAAGGCCCGGACCAGGGGAGCCGTCGCCGACGACTGCACGCAGACGAACCTTGGCCGCTTCGGCCCCACCAGGCCGAGCCGCTCCAGCTCGTCGAACCCCTTGGCCATCCCGACCACCCCGGTGCCCCCCCCGGTCGGGTAGACGATCACGTCCGGCAGCTCCCAGCGCCGGTCGGCCAGCCGGTCGCCGGAGGGCTCGGCCATCTCCAGGCCAAGCGTCTTCTTCCCCTCGGTCCTCCAGCCGGGCTCCTGGAAGGTGGCCACGCTGAAGAAGCCGATCGGGACGTAATGGTCTCGGATCCGGGCCCCGCAGTCGACGATCGTCCCCGGCACCAGCTCCAGCCGGACGCGGTCGGGGTGCAGCACCGCCAGGGCGGCCACGTTCCCCAGGACCGGCCGGTCGGTGTCGGGGGACATGACGATCACGGCCTCGATTCCCGCCGCCACCGCGTACCGGGCCAGGGCGTCCCCCGCGTTCCCCTGGGTCGGCACGGCGAGCCGGGAGAGCCCCAGGGCCCGGGCCATCGAGACGGTCATCGCCATCCCCCGGTCCTTGAACGAGAGGGTGGGGTTGGCCCCGAAGCCGGGATGCGGCTTCCCCTCGTCCTTCACCTCCAAGCGGCAGCCGATCCGCTCGGCGGCCGGGTGCGGGTACGGCAGGATCGGCGTCCCCCCCTCCCCCAGCGAGACGACGTGCCGGCGGTCGTCCGGGTCGGTCGGGTCGATCGGCAGCAGCCCGCCGAACCGCCAGAGGTCGCGCCGGCCGGGGTCCCAGAACCGATCGGGGCCCCGCTCGGCCCTCAGGCGATCCAGGTCGAGCACGATCTGCACCGGCCTCCCGTCGCGCTCGCAGAGGTTCATCACCCGGTCGGCCGGGTAGGTTGCTCCGCAGACGGTGCAGGAGAGGTGGGAGACGTATCGCATACCTCGCTCCGGGCTCCGGGCGGTCGTCGGGCCGGGGCAACCCGGCCGCCGGGGTCGCCTTGCCGGATTCTAGCGGATCCCCGCCGTCGGCTCCCCCGGTTCGAGCCGAGCTTCCCCGGTGCGATCGAATACCGACCGGGGCGGGGCCGTCCCTGGAAGCGACGGGCCAACCCTCCGACGACCCGATCCCCTCGGGTCCGTTTGAGCGGCCGGGCTCCTCGGTTCCTCACCGAGTCCCTGGCCGAGCCGGGCTCAAGTCGCTGTCGGCCGGGATCCAGTTCCGGGGACGTCCTTTCCGCCTCCGGGATCCCGCGCGATTCCCAAATCGAGGAAAGGCATTCGAATCATGCGATCGCTCCTCACGAGACTCTCCCCCCTGGCCGCCCTCGTCGGCGTCCTCGTCTTCTCCGGGCCGGTCGCCTCGGCCCAGACCGAGGCCGCCGCCCCGGCCCTCACCGACAACGCGGCCCCAACCGCCGAGCCGCCGGTGATCGATCTGCTCGAAGGGCTCCGCAGCGGCCAGCTCGCCGTCAAGGCCGAGGGGGCCCGAGGCGGCTCTATGACCCTCTCGGTGACCAATCGCTCGCAATCCCCGCTCCGGGTCGTGCTGCCTCCCGGCCTGGTCGCTTCCGGCGCCGCCGGCCAGTTCGGCGGGATGGGCGGCTTCGGCGGCGGGATGGGTGGCTTCGGCGGCGGGATGGGTGGCTTCGGCGGCGGGATGGGTGGCATGGGCGGTATGGGCGGTATGGGCGGTATGGGCGGTATGGGTGGCATGGGCGGCATGGGTGGCATGGGCATGGGCGGCATGGGCGGCGGCGGCACCATGCCGGCCTCAATGGGCATGATGATGCTCGGCATGATGATCATGCGGATGATCGAGCCCGACACCTGGGACGTCTCCTCGCTCATGATGGGTGGCATGGGCATGATGGGCGGCGGCATGGGCGGCATGGGCGGCATGGGCATGGGAGGCATGGGCGGCATGGGCATGGGCGGCATGGGCGGCATGGGCATGGGAGGCATGGGCGGGGGGTTCCGCTCGGTGCCGCCGACCGGCCTGCCGACCGCCGCGCTGCAACCCGGTCAGACCCGGAACCTCCGCACCCGAGCCGTGAGCCTGGCCCCGCCGGTCGACGGCCGAGCCGTCCTGCCCAGCGAGGGGGAGCCCCTTCGGCTGGCCGACATCGCCCAGACCGACGCGGGACGCGACCCCCTGGTCCAGAAGGCCTTGCGTCAACTGGCGCTGGAGAAGGCCCCCGAGGCCGTCTCCCAGCTGGTCCTCTGGTACCTGATCTATGACCTGGACTGGGCGACCATCGGCCGGCTCTCCCGCGGCTGGGCCAACGCGCAGGAGCTGACCCTGGCTCGGCAGTTCGCCGATCGGATCACCCAGCCGGAGTCGGAGCTCAGCCCGATCGCCCCGGCGACGCTCTACTTGGAGTTCCAGGGGGACGAGGAGCTGTCGGCCTCGCTGCGGGAGGTGCTCCAGGGCGTGCCGATGCTGGGGCTCGCCGTCGAGTTCGACGCGCCGGCCTCCCCCGAGGGTCCGGCCCTGGCCTGCCTGATCCGGGCCCATGAGGCGCCGGCCGAGGGGTCCGACCGGGAGGCGACCGTGCTGGTCTACGCCAGCGATGCCGAGGCCCGCTCCTGGGCCCCGATGGGCAAGTTCTCCCTGGCGATCCCCGCCGACGCCCCGGCCGAGCAGCTGGCCGATAACCTGGCCGGCGGAATCCTCGGCCGCCTGGTGCGCGGCCAGGTGACCAAGGGGAAGAAGGTCGACGGCCACCAGACCTACAAGCTGCGGGTGGACAACGCCTCCCCCCTGCTGCTCAACGGCCTGGCCGTCGCCGGGGCGACCACGGCACCGGATGTCTCCCCGGCGATGATCGCCGGCTTCGCCCTCTCCCCCCGCCGGAGCATGACGTTCACCGTCACCGAGGAATCCGTCAAGCGACTGGACCTGGAGAGCGGCGTGACGATCGTCGCCGCCGACCTGAGCGGCCTTTGAGCCTCCCCTGATCGTCGGATCGACTGATCACCCGGGTTGGTCCCTCCCGCGACGCCGCCACGGATGCATCCGTGGCGGCGTCGTTGCGCGTTTGGGGGGCCGTTCGGAATCGCCGGCCTCCTTGGAATCGGCAACCGACTCCGGCGCGAATAAGCACGTGTCCCCAATCGTCGGATCGACTGACGGGTTGTCGTCGCGGTCCTCTCGGCCGCGACGTGGGACTTGGGCGAGGGATTCGCGCGTAGAATGCTGGTGATCGACAATCCGCCCTCCAGCGTTTCGTCGGCCTGGGTGGCCCTAGGTACGGTTCTCCCCGACGACGCCGGTGCGCGTGATCGCCCTGCCCATCGAGAGCCTCTCAACGATGTCCTCAGGCACGTTCTCTCGATACTTCGCCGCCGCGATCGGCGGCCTCAGCGTGTTCCTCGGTTCGTTCGCCTCGGCGCAGTCTCATTCCGGAAACGGGGACGATCCCGCGACCTCTCCGTCGCCGACGGTGGAGGCCCCCTCGGTCCCCACCGCCTCGGTCCCCGTCCCCGATGACTCCCCCCCGATCCTCGGCCTCCTCGACGGTGCCCGAACCGGTCAGCTCCGCCTGAGCGCCGAGGGAGCCCGGGGCGGGACGATGACCATCTCGGTCACCAACACCACAAGTCATCCCCTTCGGGTGGTGCTGCCCCCCGGTCTGGTCGCCTCCGGCGCCGCCGGCCAGTTCGGCGGCATGGGCGGCTTCGGCGGCGGTATGGGCGGCATGGGCGGCTTCGGCGGCGGTATGGGCGGCATGGGTGGCTTCGGCGGGGGTATGGGCGGTATGGGTGGCATGGGTGGCATGGGAGGTATGGGCGGCATGGGCGGTATGGGCATGGGCCGTGGCATGATGGGCGGCGGCACCATGCCGGCCTCGATGGGCATGATGATGCTCGGCATGATGATCATGCGGATGATCGAGCCCGATACCTGGGACTACACCTCCCTCATGATGGGCGGCATGGGCATGATGGGCGGTGGCATGATGGGCGGTATGGGCGGTATGGGCATGGGCGGCATGGGCATGGGCGGTATGGGCATGGGAGGCATGGGCATGGGCGGCATGGGCGGGGGGTTCCGCTCGGTGCCGCCGACCGGCCTGCCGACGGCCGCGCTCCAGCCCGGTCAGACCCGGAACCTCCGCACCCGAGCCGTGAGCCTGGCCCCGCCGGTCGGCGGCCGAGCCGTCCTGCCCAGCGAGGGGGAGCCCCTTCGGCTGGCCGACATCGCCCAGACCGACGCGGGACGCGACCCCCTGGTCCAGAAGGCCTTGCGTCAACTGGCGCTGGAGAAGGCCCCCGAGGCCGTCTCCCAGCTGGTCCTCTGGCACCTGATCTATGACCTGGACTGGACCTCGCTGTCGGAGCTGTCCCGCAGCTGGGCCAACGGCTTTGAAGTGACCCTGGCCCGCCAGTTCGTCGAGCGGCTGGAACGGACCGGGGAGGAGGCTCCGCTGGCCGCTCCGGGGCGGATCTCCATCGAGATGGACGGAAGCGACCCGATTGCCGAGCCGCTCTGCCAGGTTTTGGGCGGGTCCCGAATGTTCGGTATGGAGGTCGGGCTCGACGCGCCGGCCTCCCCCGAGGAGTCGTCGCTCGCCTGCCTGATCCGGTTCCACAAGGCGCCGGCCGAGGGGTCCGACCGGGAGGCGACCGTGCTGGTCTACGCCAGCGACGCCGAGGCCCGCTCCTGGGCCCCGATGGGCAAGTTCTCCCTGGCGATCCCCACCGACGCCCCGGCCGAGCAGCTGGCCGACAACCTGGCCGGCGGGATCCTCGGCCGCCTGGTGCGCGGCCAGGTGACCAAGGGGAAGAAGGTCGACGGCCACCAGACCTACAAGCTGCGGGTGGACAACGCCTCCCCCCTGCTGCTCAACGGCCTGGCCGTCGCCGGGGCGGCGGCCGAGCCGGACATCTCCCCGTCGATGATCGCCGGCTTCTCCCTGGCTCCTCGGCACAGCATGACGTTCACCGTCAGCGAGGAGGCCGTCGAACGGCTGCACCTGGACAGCGGCGTGACGATCGTCGCCGCCGACCTCCACGCGCTCTGAGGCGACCCCGCCGTGACCGAGGACGAGGCGTCCCGGCCTTCCGGGGCGTCTCGCCGTCTCCCCAGCCTCGGAATCCGGGCCCGCCCCGATCGAGGCACTCCCGGCCCTCGTCGCCGGCGCCCCCCTGGTTCCGGGAGGCCTCCGCGGCCTCCCGGCGGGTGGGCTCGACGGTCGAGTCGGCCCGAGGGTGCTCCCCGGGTCGGTTCGGCCCGGCGGCCGGGTCGAGCTTGGCGAGCCCGGGGACGAGGAGGAGGCAGGCTTCGGGGGGTCTGCGGGCTCCCCGGCGGTCGGTCGGAGGGGTCCGCCCGCCCTCGTGTCCCGGCCGGGGAGGACCGGACGGCGCCGGCCGAGGATCGAGGATCGAGGATCAGCCGGCCGTCGGCTCGTCGAGCTGCCGGACCGCCTCGAAGGCGCCCACCGCCGCCGAGACCGCCAGGTTCAGGCTGCGGGCCTCGGCTCGCATGGGGATCCGGACGGCGAACTCGGGCCGATCCTCGACCAGCCGGGGAGGAAGCCCTCGGCTCTCGGGGCCGAAGAGGAGGGCGTCGCCGGGGAGGTAGCGGGCGTTGGTGTAGGACCGGCCCGCCCGGGTGCTGAAGGACCAGAGGCGGCCGGGGGAAATGGCCGCGACCGCCTCGTCAAGGTCGTCGACAAGGCGCCAGTCGAGGTGCTCCCAGTAGTCCAGGCCGGCCCGCTTCAGGTGGCGGTCGCCGACCAGGAACCCCAACGGCCGGACCAGCCAGAGCCGGGCCCCAACCGCCACGCACGTCCGGCCGATCGACCCGGCGTTGCTGGCGATCTCCGGCTGGTAGAGCACAACGTGCAGGCGGGGGGGCGTCGGGTCGGGGACGGCGGTGGGAGACATGGGGCGATCAGCCGTCGAAGGCGAAGTCGTCGGCGCCGGAGTCGGACCGGAGCCGGCGTCGGACGAGCCAGAGGGCGATCCCCTGGAGGACAAGCCACCAGGTGATCCCCTGGAGCAGGAAGCTCCACTCGATCCATCGGACCATCGCCAGGCTGGAGAAATACATGACGAAGGCGGGGATCAGGAACCCGACCCCGCAAAGCCAGGCGGTGGTGGCGAAACCGAACGAGGCCAGGCCGGCCCAGACGAGGAAGTACCAGCGGAGGCCCAGGCCGGTCATCGCGTTCAGCGTGACGGCATTGAAGGAGAGGATCAGGAAGGTGATCCAGACCCGGGCGAGGACCCCCGCCAGCGGAGTCGATCGCCACCAGGACGGGCCGAGCATCAGCCGGAGCAGCATCACGTCGGCGGCGACCTCGGCGGGCCAGAGGATCAGGTGGGGCCAGCTCGCGTTCAGCGCCATCGCCGCCCCCTGGTGGACCGCGAAGGCAAGCAGGTGCAGCCAGCCGATTGCCAGCAGCGGGCGTTCCCAGCGGTCCCGGAGGGCAACCCGCAGCAGGTCGGAGCGCAGCTCGGACTGGAGTGCGGCCAGGTCGTCGACCGAAAGGGGGGCGTGGGCCATCGGGGCATCGAGGGTTGGCGGGAAGATCGGAATCGGTCAGGCCCCCGAGGCAGGGGCGAGGGCGGGCTCCGGGGAGGCGGCAACCGGCTCCCGAACGGGATCGGGATCCGGCCGTCGGGGAGGGCCGTCCCAGATCAGGTCGCCGGGCTCGGGCTGTCGGGAGAGCACGTCGAGCACCGAGGGGCCGTCGGTCCCGAAAGTCCGGAAGAAGAACCCCCGGCAGATCACGGCCCGGTCGCGGATGCTCGGGTCTTCGAGCAGAATCCGGTTGGCCGCCTTCATGTTGTAGTGCGGCAGCATGGCGAAGAGATGGTGGGTCAGATGGTCGTCCTGCCCGTAGGGAAAAACACAGGCGGCCCAGATCGGGTTGACCCGGAAGATCCGGGAGCCGGAGATCCGGTCCTCCCCCGGCGCGTTACTGTGGTGGGAGATCTCCCGGAGCTGCATGAGCATGGGGAAGATCGTCAGCGCCGGGAGCACCCAGTAGAGGAAGAACTGGGGCCAGAGCCCCATCGCGTGCACGACCGTCAGGACCGACAGCCAGTAGGCCCCCCGAAGCTGCCGGCCGAGGCGGAACCGGTAGATCGTCCGGAGGTTGTTCGATACCGCCCCCTGGCTGGAGTTGGCCCCCTTCGCCTGGCCGAACAGGTAGCGCAGCGTGGCCGGCGGCCAAAGAGCCGCGGCGATCACATAGCGGCGGACGAACGCCCCCTTGGGCATGGGAAACCGGTGCGGGACGGGGTGGTTGAGCCGGACGATGTCGGGGTCGCGTTCCGGGTCGTTGAGGTACTGGTGGTGCCCCAGGTGCGTGGCCCGGAACCGCTGCGTCATCCCGAAGATGGGAAACATCAGAAGAAGGTCGCTGGCCAGCTCGTTGGCCAGCTTGTTCCGGAACAGGGCGTAGTGGCTCGCGTCGTGGGCCAGGGCCGAGAAGCGGTGCTGAATCGCCCCGACGGCGAAGATCCCCAGCGCCGAGATCGGCAGGAAGGCCCAGGTCGGCAGGAGGCCGTCGGACCACCTCGCGAAGCAAAGGCCGCAGGCGGTCAGCACCAGGCCCAGCAGCACGTACTCCTTGACCAGGTAGAGAATGTTCGTGCGGTTGTCCGGCCGCATCAGGGGGACGAGCCGGTGATGGATCGCCTTCCAGGAGTCGTCTCGGGGGAGGTCGCTCATGGCGGGCCTGCTCGAGGGGAGGGGACGGGCGTTCGGCCTTCCGGTCGTGGGATCGGCCAGGGAAGCCATCACGGATAGCCTATCATACCGTACTCGACACGGTCATCCCATCTTGCCCGATCGTTCCGGTGCCGGGCCGGCAACGGGTGCGATCAGGAGGCGGGCCGGGGTCCTGTTCTGGGAAGGGGGGCGGCCCTGGGCCGTCATCGAACGTGGAGGCCGGTGGGGCTGTCTCCCTTGAGATCGGGGGGGAAGGGCCGAACAGACCGGGGGTGGTCGCGGTCGAGGAGGCGGAATCGGTGCTCCTGGGGATGCTGATGAGCCTGGGCCGGTTCGCCGAGTTCGCCCTGAGGGCGACGCTGTCGGCGACGCTGGCGCCGATCAGGAGGCCGGGGGACGTGCTCCGGCAGTTCGAGCGGGTGGCCTGGGGGAGCCTGCCGGTCGTGGCGGTGGCGGGGGCGAGCATCGGGCTGGTGACCTGGTTGCAGACCCGGAGGCTGCTGATCCGATACGGCGTGGAGGCGACCCTGCCGAGCGTGCTGGCGGCGGCCGTGCTGGTGGAGACGGGACCGATGCTGGCGTCCCTCTTGGTGGCGGCCCGGCTGGGGGCGGGGCTGGCGGCGGAGCTGAGTTCCAAGGTGCTGACCGAGGAGCTGGACGCCGCCGAGGTGCTCGGGGCTCCTCCGATCCCAAGCCTGGTCGCCCCTCGGGTGGTGGCCTGCACGCTGGCGGTGCCGCTGCTGACGGTGGTGCTCGACGCCTCGGCCCTGCTGGGCGGCCTGGCGGCCGAGCTGTTGGGAGGATCGCTCTCGGCTCGAGCCTTCGGCGAGCGCTGCCTTGACTCCCTGAGGTTGGCGGACGTGGTGCCCGGCACGCTCAAGACGGCGATCTTCGGGCTGATTGTCGGGCTGGTCGGGTGCTGGGAGGGCCTCAGATCGGAGCGGTCGACGGAGGCGATCGGCGGATCGGCCACACGAGGGGTGGTGGCGTCGGTCCTGCTGATCTTTGCGGCGAACGTGGCGCTGGTGCCCCTGATCCAGTGGGTGACGGCGGCGGCGGGATGGGTGGGCTGAACCGGCCCCGAACGGGCGTCCTTCCGGGGAGCTTGGCCTCCGATCGTAGGATGTCTCGGGAACGCTCGCCGGTCGGGTCGGGTCGGGTCGGGTCGGATC